>JBLKOK010000002.1:0-189226 GCA_047602735.1 Candidatus Woesearchaeota archaeon
CCTTCGGTTTTGTGGGTTGCCTCAAAACCTACGGAGAAATAAATCCTTCGGATTTACTTCTCTTAATCGCGATGTTATAAATAGAATGGTAGAATTGAACATGTTTTGAAAGCTAAAGAAATAATTGTTGTTAAAGAGTATATGGTGTTAACAAATAAAGAAATTAGGAATTTGTATAATTTTACTGTTTTTTATGTAGAGCCTACTAAGGAGTTTGCAGATATAGTTATAGATGTTTAGAAATATGATTCTAAAGAAGTTCAAGGTTTAGTTTTAGATAAGTTATTAAAAAAATAGTTTATTTTAACATGTTATATATTCGAAAGATTTACGGTTTTTTGTTAAAAGTTTTTATAAATAATTTTGTGTTTTTCTTTATTCATGTTAGAAAATAAGTTAAATTTAGAAAAAAAATCTGATGATAAAGAAATAGATTTAGGACGGATAGGTTATACAACACTAGGTTATGGGATTTTAGGCGCTTTATATCCTAACCCTGAAATAGTCGCTCCCTTAGCAAGTATGATAGGTCTTGGCGCAAGCACTTATGATGAACTTAAAGATAAAAATATTAATTTAGCTACGCCAGCAATTGGCGCTTTTACAGGAGGATTAATAGGATATTTATTGAATAGTCCTGAGTTAGCACAACAACTACCCCACATTACTCTTTATGCAGGTTCTTTAATAGGAGGAGGATTAGGTGTTTATAAATCTTTTAAAGAAAGAAAAAAAGTTTTATAAATGATTAATTTTATGTTTTGTTTTTATGGAAGAAAATAATTCAAAAACAATAGGTATATTGGCTGTTGTTTTTGGAGTTGTTTCTTTTATTCCTTTACTTGGTTTTTTTGTAGGAATTGCAGCTATAGTTTTAGGAATAATAGCGTTTAAGAAATATAAGAATAAGTTAGGAATAATAGGATTAGTTTTAGGAATTTTAGGTGTTCTTTCAACTATTCTCTTATATGGAAGTTTGTTTTATTTTGGTTTTGTTCAAAGCGGAGGAGTTTATGATGATTTACGCATTAGAATGGTTAGTGAACAAAATTTACCTACTACTGTTAATGCTATTGAAGCATACAAGGTTAGGTTTGGAGAATATCCTGAGTCATTGGAAAATTTAAGTAAGATATCTAATGATCCCTTCTTGGTAATTGATCAGATTCAAATGGCAAAAAGTATGTTTAGAGATAATGAGGGAAGCAGTCTTACTTTTTATTATCAAAATAATGGAGATACATATTATTTATTTTCTAAAGGAATAGACGGTATACCTTTTACTGATGATGATGTTTTTCCTGTTTTTAGATCAGATATTGGAGATATAGGTTATAGAGAACCTGTTTATTTGTATGAATAATTGGAAAAACTAATAAATCCTTGAATTATTTTATTTAGTTATGGGGTCAATTTTAATTTTTTGCGCACATAGCGATGATCAGGTTTTAGGTGCTGGCGGTACTATGGCTAAGTATGCTCGTGAAGGGCTTGATGTTTATACTTATATTTTTAGTTATGGTGAGCTTAGTCATCCTCATATGAATCGTGATTTTATTAAGAATGTTAGAGTTGAAGAATCTGAGAATGCTGATAAGATTATTGGAGGTAAAGGCGTGTTTTTTTTAGGTTTGAAAGACGGTGCTATGGCCAAAGAGATTAAGAATAAAAATGTTTATGCTAAACTAAAAGAGATTATGTTGAAGCATAAGCCTGAGAAAATTTTTACTCATAGCGTGGACGATATGCTTCCAGATCATAGAAGTGTTAGAAGGGCTGTTTTGAGAGCTTATGACGAGCTCAAGAAAAGTAATAATTTTAGTTGTGATGTTTATAGTTTTGATGTTTGGAATTTGTTAAATATTGGTAAGAGGAATAATCCTGTTTTGGTTGTTGATGTTACTAAGAATTTTAAGACTAAGATAAAAGCCCTACATCAATTTAAAAGTCAGATTAATGTTTTTACTCATGCTTATTTTGTTAATATTTTATATTTGGGTGTTTATGTTAGAGCTTTTTTGTATGGTTTGAAGTATAAATATAGGTTTGCTGAGGTTTTTTATAAGTTAAGATGAAGAAGATTTTGATTACTACCGATAATTTTTTGCCTAGGTGGGACGGTATTTCTAGGTTTTTGTCTGAGGTTATTCCTGGTTTAAAAAAGGATTTTGAGGTTGTTGTTGTTTGTCCTAATTTTGGTAGGTTTAAGCCTGAGGGTTATAGAGTTGTTAAAGTTAAGCTTTCTAATTTTGGTGTTGGAGATTATGTTAGTGCTAAGTTTAGTAGAAAGGTTATTGAAGATGAGGTTAAAAAGTGCGATATTGTTTTTAGTCAAACTATTGGTAGTATCGGCGCTTTAGGTGTTTGGTATGGTTCTAAGCATAAGAAGAAAGTTGTTAGTTTTGTTCATAGTATTGAGTGGGAGCTTGTTCCACGGGCTACTAGTGTTTCTTTTTTTAAAAGAGCGCTTTATCCTTTGGTTAAGCTTTATTCTAGGTATCTTCATAATTTGTGTGATGTTTTAATCTTGCCTAGTGAGAGTACTTCTGAGGTTATTAGTTGGGCAGGTCTTAAGAGTAAAAAAGAGGTTGTTTATTTAGGCGTGGATAGCAATAAGTTTATTTCTTTTAATGAACGTAGCGATAAGGATAAGTTAAAGATTGAGAAGCTTAGAAAAGAGTTGAAGTTAGAGAAGAGTTTTGTTGTTGGTTATCATGGCAGGATTGCTAGAGAGAAAGATTTGTATACTTTGCTTAATGCGTTTAAGTGGCTAAAAAAGGTTGATGATAATTGTAAGCTTTTAATTGTCGGAGATGGTGTTTTAGAAATAAAAGAGCGTATTTTAAAAAATAAAGATGTAATTGTTACTGGTTTTAAGGATGATGTTGAGTTGTATCTTAATTTGTTTGATGTTTATGTTACGCCTAGTTTGACTGAGACTACTAGTCTTACCACCTTGGAGGCTATGAGTAGCGAACTTGTTGTTATTAGTACCCCTGTTGGTTTTATTAAAGATTATATTAAAGATACATATAATGGTTTTTTGTTTCCTCAAGGTAACTCTTATATGTTATTTAAGTTACTTGAGCTTGTTAAGACTAATGCTAGTCTTAGAAGAGATGTTGGTAAGAGAGCTAGGCGAACCGTTACTTCTAAATTTAGTTGGGATAATACCAGGGAGAACATAAAAAACATCCTAAAAGAAATATAATTACTTGGTAGTAGTTACAAATAGTAAATTATTTAAATGTGTGTTGTTTAATACATTTTATGTATACTAAACCAATGATTAGTGTCGAAGACGCTAAAAACGTTATAGATTCAGCTCAAAAAGCTACAAATTATGCAGATTTAGATAATACTTCTTTTTTAGGAGTTATGGGTTCTTCTTTAAAAGAAGATTATATCGGAGATATCGACATAGTTTTATTTCCTAAAGAAAATTCGTATGAAGGAGTTAAAGATTTATTTAATTATCATATTGTTTTGAATGAAATTGTTAAAAAAGATCATGGTTTAGAGCTTAGTCCTTTTCCTTTAAAGGCTATGCAAGATGATGTTACTTATATTATTTCAAGAAATAATGACAATGTTCTTCCAGTTCATGTTCTTTATTTTAAGGATATGAATGATTTTGACTGCATTATACCTGAAGAATACAAAGATGATGCAAAAACTAGATTTAAAAATAACACGTTTAGTTTGAAAGGAAGTGTTTTAGATATATTAGAACATAATAATATTAGTAGTTATGAGCAAAATTTATTAATCAAATAACTGTTAATCAATTACCTTTAATTAAAGATAAGTATCCTGTTTCTTTGTTTAAAGAAAAAAGTCATAGTTTGTTTAATTATTTGTCTAAGTTTAAAGGTTTAGATATAGATAATGATGTTTCTATGAATCAAGATGAATTATCCGATCTTGTGTTTGATGTTTTAGACGAATTAAGTAGAGCTGCTTGAATTAAATTTATATACCTTTGCACTATACTTGTTTTTGATGAGTGTAAAAGTTAAAGATAAGGATAAGTATAAGATTAAGCGTTTTTTAAAAGAGCTTAGAGAAGTTAAAGGTAGAGGTACTGAGCTTGTTTCGGTTTATGTTCCCGCAGGTTATGATTTAAACAAAATTACTACTCATATAGCTGAGGAACAAGGTACTGCTACAAATATTAAGAGTAAGCAGACTCGTGATGCTGTTATTAGTAGCTTAGAGAAGATTATTCAGCACTTAAAGCTTTATGATAAGACTCCTGAGAAT
This sequence comes from Candidatus Woesearchaeota archaeon, assembly GCA_047602735.1. Taxonomy (GTDB): domain Archaea; phylum Nanobdellota; class Nanobdellia; order Woesearchaeales; family 21-14-0-10-32-9; genus SKIS01. The sequence continues at coordinate 4,264 of JBLKOK010000002.1, forward strand.
GGGCTTGCTGTTTTTAGTGGTAATGTTTCTGAGCGTGAAGGTCAGCCAGATTTTAAGGTTTGGAGTATTATTCCACCCATTCCTTTAAATCAACGTTTGTATAGATGTGATAAAGAGTTTGTTTTAGAGCCTTTAGAAGGTATGGTTGAAGATAAAGACACTTACGGTCTTGTTGTTATGGATAGGCGTGAAGCTAATATTGCTTTGCTTAAAGGTAAGACCATTATTCCTCTTGTTAGTACTGAGAGTATGGTTCCTGGTAAGTTTAGAGCAGGAGGACAATCCGCTCAAAGGTTTGCAAAGAATCGTGAGCTTGCTGCTCGTGATTTTTATAGAAAAATTGGAGATATGATGAAGGATCAGTTTTTTGAGTTGAAAGATCTTCAAGGAATACTTGTTGGAGGTCCTGGCCCTACTAAGTATGAGTTTGCTGAGGGTAATTTTATAGTTACTGAGTTAAAGGATAAGATTATTGCTATTCGTGATTTGAGTTATACTGACGAGTATGGTCTTCAAGAATTATTAGATAAGTGTCAAGATGTTTTGGCTGAAGAAAGTGTTGTTTCTGAGAAGAAGTTGGTTCAGAAGTTTTTTAATTATTTGTCAAAAAATAGTGGTATGGTTACTTACGGTAAGGATCAGTGTATGAAGGCACTTGAGATGGGTGCTGTTGAGACTATTCTTGTTTCTGAGATTGTTGATGAAAAGACTGTTGATAATTTTTTGGAGGTTGCCGATAATTTTGGTAGCGAAGTTGAGGTTATTAGTGTTGAGACTATGGAAGGTAATCAGCTTAAAGACATAGGAGGTTTTGCAGCTATTCTCAGATATGATATGGGAGATAGTTTAATATGAACCTTGCTAAAAGAGCAGTTTTGAGTTTATACAGAAGTTTTTTAGATAGTCGCAAGTTAAGTGTTAGATATAGTGGTCGTTTTAAGGAGTTTAATGCAAATGCTACTTATACTAATAAAGAGGTTGTTTTTAATCTTAGTAAGAAGTGGCTTGAGTTTTCTGAGGATTTGAGGATTGGTTTAATTCAGAGTTTGGCAATTAAGGTTTTTGGTAAGTCTGCAAGTAGTTTTGAGCTTGATTTGTATGAGAAGTTTGTTTCTAATCTTCCTCGTTATGTTAAGATTGATAAACGAGATGAAGTTTTAGAAGATAGTTTTAATCGTATGAATGCTAAGTATTTTAATAATAGTTTGACTAGGCCAAATCTTGTTTGGGGTAAGGATGCTTTTAGAAAGCTTGGTCATTATGAGCATCAAAGTGATACTGTTTTGATTAGTAATATTTTTAAGAGTGATTTGGAGCTTTTGGATTTTATTATGTTTCATGAGCTTTTGCATAAGAAGTTTGGTCTTCAAAAAACTAAGACCGGGAGAGTTATTCATCATAGTAAGGATTTTTTGGCGGAGGAAAAGAAGTATGAGGATAAGGATATAGAAAAGAAGTTGAGGTTTTTTGTTAGGAAGAAAAAGTTTAAGAATTGGTTTGGTTTTTAGAATAGAATTAGGGGTTTGCAAAAACTTTAAAAACAATCGAGTAAACATATTTTTTTATGAGTAATGATTTGATTAAGGCTTTGCATTCATATGAGGTTTCTGTGCTTAAAGTTTTAGCTAAAAAAGATGATCTTAAAGGTCTTGTTAAAAAGACTGGTTTGGAAGAGATTAATATTAAGAGAGGTATTCAGTGGCTTGAGAATAAGGGTTTGGTTAAATCTGAAGTTGTTACTGAAAGGTATGTTGATCTTGGAAGTAACGGTATAGAATATAAGAAGAATAGTTTGCCAGAGGTTAGGTTTATTAAAGCTTTGAGTGATAGTTTTAAGTCTTTGGCTGATGTTAAAAAAGAAACTGGTTTGAGTGATGATGAGGCGAAGGTTAGTATTGGTCTTTTGAAGAGAAGACAAGCGATTGATATTTCTAATGATAATGGTTTGGTTGTTAAGATTAATGATGAAGGTAAAAAATTTTTGAAAGAGGATTTTGATGAGCAGCTTTTTTTGAAAAAAAGTTTTCCTTTAAAGATTGGTTCTTTAGAAAAAAAAGAAGAGCAAGTGTTTAAGGATTTGATGAAGAGAAAAGATATTTTGTTTAGTTTTGATGTTAAAGATGTTTTAGTTAGCATAACTTCTAAAGGAGATAAATTGAAAAAAGAAGTTGAAGGTTTTGATTTTTCTAAGCTTACTGATAAGCTTACTTCTGATATGTTAAAGAGCGGTAGTTGGAAAGGTAAAGAGTTTAGACATTTTGATGTTTTGTCTAAGGTTCCAAGAGTTGTTGGTGGAAGAAAACATCCTTTGAGTGCTATTATTGATATGGTTAGAGATATTTTTGTTGAGATGGGGTTTAAGGAGATGAAAGGTCCTTTGGTTGAGACAAGTTTTTGGTGTTTGGATTCTATGTGGATTCCTCAAGATCATCCTGCTAGAGAGGTTCAAGATACTTTTTATTTGCCTTACAAGGGTAAATTGCCTTCAAAGAAGGTTATTGATGAGGTTAAAAAAGTTCATGAAGATGGAGGAAGTACTGGTTCTAAGGGTTATGGTTATAAGTGGGATCCTGAGATGGCAAAGCAGCTTCTTATGAGAACTCATACTACTGCAACGACTTATAGGTATTTGCATGAGAAAAATATTAGTGATGAGGATAGTGTTAAGTATTTTTATATAGGTCGTGTTTTTAGAAATGAGTCTATTGATGCTACTCATCTTCCAGAGTTTCATCAAGTTGAGGGTTTTGTTATGCAAGAAGGTTTGACTTTGAAGCATTTGATGGGTTTTATTAAGAGTTTTTATGCAAAACTTGGTTTGCATGAGATTAAGTTTAAAGTTACATATAATCCGTATACTGAGAGTTCTTTAGAGGCTATGTATTTTGATAAGACTACTAATAGTTGGATTGAGCTTATTAATTCAGGTATTTTTAGGCCCGAGTCTTTAGCCCCTTATGGTATTGATAAGCCTATTATTGCTTGGGGTCTTGGTCTTGAGAGGCTTGCTATGATTTTGTATAAGAAAGATAATTTGAAAGAGATACTTGGAGCTACTTGTGATATTGATTGGTTAAAGACTTATGAGCTTAAGATGAGAGAAGAATAAAATGGTTAAACTTGAAACAAATTTTAAGGTATTGAAAGAGTTAATTGGTAAAAATATTAGTTTAAAAGAGCTTGAAGATACTTTATTTGATCTTGGTATGGAGCTTGAAGAGAGTGATGGTGATGAGATAAAAATCGATATTACTTCTGAGAGGGCAGATATGGTTTCTACTCAGGGTCTTGCTAGGGTTTTGAGAGCTTATTTTGGTGTTAAAAATCCTGTTTATAAGAGTGCTAAGTCAAGTTACGAGGTTGTTGTTGATAAAAGTGTTAAATCTGTAAGGCCTCATACTTGTTGTGCTGTTATTAAGAATTTGTCTTTGAGTGATGAGAATATAAAAGAGATTATTTGGACTCAAGAAAAGATTCATGATACTTTTGGTAGAAACAGAAAAAAGGTTGCTATTGGTTTGTATCCTATGGAGAGTATTAAGTTTCCTATAACTTTTAGAGCTGATAAGCCTGAGAAGATAAAGTTTAGGCCTCTTGATTTTGATAAGGAACTTAATGGTAAAGATATTGTTTTAAAGACTCAGAGTGGTAAGAGTTATGGATTTTTGCTTGAAGGTTTAAAGGAGTATCCTTATTTTATTGATGCAAATAATAATATTTTGAGTATGCCTCCTTTGATTAATTCTTATGATTCTGGAAGAGTTACTAAAGATACAAAAGATATTTTTATTGAGTGTAGCGGACATGATTTTGATGCTTTGAGTAAGACGTTAAATATCTTGGTTTATATGTTTAAAGATATGGGCGGAGATATTTTTGAGACAACCCTTGTTTTTGGTGATAAAAAAGTGATTAGTCCAAATCTTTTGGCTGAAAAAAGAAGTATTAGCACTAGTTATATTAATGAAGTTACAGGTCTTAGTTTGAGTGCTAAGGAATGTGGTGTTTTGCTTGAGAAGATGATGCATAATGTTTTAGAGGTTAAAAAAGACGAAATAGTTTTTGAGGTTTTGCCTATTAGGACAGATGTTTGGCACGATGTTGATATTGTTGATGATGTTGTTAGGGCGTTTGGAGTTAATAATATAGAGCCTGAGCTTCCAAGAGTTGCTAGTTATGCTAATGTTTTAGTTGAGAATAAGATTAAAAATCAAGTTGTTAGTATTATGTCTGGTCTTGGTTTTAATGAGGTTTTTACTTTGCTTTTGACTGATAAAAAGGATCAGTATGAGAGGATGGATTTGGATGTTAAAAATCAGGATTTTATGAAGCTTGGTCATAGCGCGGAGAGTAGTATTAATATGGTTAGGACTTGGCTTTTGCCTGAGACTTTGAAGGCTGTTTATTATAATAGGAATAAGAGTTTACCGTTAAAGATTTTTGAGGTTAACGAGGTTGTTTTACCTGATTCTTCTAAGGATGTTTTGTCTAAGACAAAAAATAAGATGAGTTGTTTGATTTGTGATGATGCTGTTAGTTTTACTGATATTAAAGGAGTTTTAGATAATTTGCTTTTGGTTTTTGGTAAAGAATTCGATCTTAGTGTTAAGGATTTTGAATTTTTTATTAAAGGTAGAAGTGCAAGTATTGTGTTTAATGGTAAAGAAGTAGGTTTTATTGGAGAGGTTAGTCCTAGTGTGCTTAGTAATTGGGATATAAAGTATCCTATTAGTTGTTTTGAGCTTGATTTAGATGAGTTGTTTTCTATAAATTAAGAGCTGCTCTTATATCTGGATCTATTTTGTCTGCTGACCATGGGGGATCAAATGTCATTATTACTTCTACGTTTCTAAATTGATTTGTTTCGTATACTCGCTCTTTTATTTCTTCTACCATGCTTGGTCCAAATGGGCAGCCAGGGAATGTTAGTGTCATTAGTATTTCTACGTCTTCATCGTCTTTTATTGTAACATCATAGATTAATCCAAGGCTGACTAAGTCTATCATTAGTTCAGGGTCGTCTATTTCAGATAGTATATCCATTACTAGTTCTTTTTTGTTCATATTGTTTTTTAGTAATTAGTGGTTGTTTTTATAGTTTTTTTATAGAAATAAATAAATATTAGTTATACTTACGTATAATTATAATATAATTAATAAAATGGGTATCGAAGTTAAATTAAAAAAATGGGGAAACTCAATAGGTCTTGTTTTACCAAAGGAGTATGTTAAGAAGAATAAGTTTAAGGAAGATCAAAAAGTAATTATTAATGTTGTTAAAGAAACTGATCTGTCTAATATGTACGGCAAGTTGAAAGGTAAAATTAGCTTGAGCTCTCAGAAGTTTAAAGATGAGCTTAGGAGAGAAGAATGAATAGTTATTTTCTTGATACTTATGCTTTGATTGAAATATTAAAGGAAAATAAAAATTATGAAAAGTATAAGAAAGGAATTTTTATTACTACTAAATTAAATTTATTAGAGTTACATTATTATTTAATTAGAACTACAAACGAAGATGTAGCTGATGAAGTTTTTGAGGATTTAGAAGATTTGTGTGTAGATATATCTAGCGATGTTTATTTGAATGCAAGCAGATTTAAGTATTTGAATAAAAAAAAGAAGTTGTCTTTTGTTGATTGTATAAGTTATTTGATTGCAAGACAGGAAAATATTAGTTTTTTAACAGGAGATAATGCGTTTGAAGGATTTGTTGGAGTGGAGTTTGTTAAGTAAAACTTATTTAAATGTTAAGTGCTTTCTTGTTTTTGTATGAAAGATAATATTGGTTTTATTTTGTATCCTACTTTTAAGGTTGAAGCAAATAAGAGTTATATTTATCTTTTTGGTCGTTTAAAAGATGGTAGGAGTTTTTGTACGAAGAATTTTTATGAGCCTTATTTTTTTATTAAGAAAAGTGATTTGGTTAAAGCTAGGAAGTTAAAAGATTTTAAGTTTGAAGATGTTGATTTGAAGAATTTTAGGCATGAAGAAGTTGTTAAAGTTATTGTTAGTAATCCTGATGAAATTAACGAAGTTAGCAAGTTGTTTTTAGAAAATCATATTGATTGTTTTGAGTCCGATATTAAGTTTGAATATCGTTTTTTAATAGATAAAGGAATTAAAGGTAGCTTAGTTATTAAAGGAGATGAGAGTAAAAGAGATAGAGTTGATGTTTTTTTTGATGAGCCAGTTGTTGAGCCAATTTTTCATAGGTTTAGCATGAGCGATTTTAAGGTTTTGAGTTTGGATATTGAGACTAGTATGGATGGCAAAGATCTTTATTGTATTAGTCTTGTTAGTAATGATGAAAAATTGAATAAAGTCTTGATTATTAGTGATAAAAAGCATACTAATTCAGATTCTTATAGTTCTGAAAAAGAGTTATTAAAAGCTTTTAGAAACGAAGTTTTGAATTATGATCCTGATGTTATTGTTGGTTGGAATGTTATTGATTTTGATTTAGATTATTTGAAAAAGCGTATGGATAAATTTGATCTTGGTAGAGGAGAGGAAGAGTGTAGTTTGAGGATTGTTAGTAGTTTTATGATGGATTCTAAGGCTGATTTTTTAGGTCGTCAGGTGCTTGATGGTATTCATGTTTTGAAGTCTAGTTTTATTAGTTTAGATGATTATAAGCTTGATACCGCGGCTGCTGAGTTTAGTGATAGTTCTAAGCTTATAGGTCAGTCTAATAAGGGAGAAGATATAGAGGAGGCTTTTAGGAGTGATAAGCAAAAGCTTATTGATTATAATTTGCTTGATTCTAAGTTGGTTTTAGATATTTTGGTTAATAGTAAGACTTTTGATTTGACTGTGCTTAGAAGTCTTTTGACAGGTATGACGTTGGAGCGTGTTAGAGCAAGTATTGCTAGTATGGATTCTTTATATTTAGGCGAGCTTAGAAAAAAGGGTTTTGTTGCGGAGTCTAGGAGTTTTGTGAGTAATCCTGAGCGTACAACTGGTGGTTTTGTTATGAGTCCAAAGCCTGGTATTTATGATTTTGTTGGTGTTTTTGATTTTAAGAGTCTTTATCCTAGTATTATGAGAACGTTTAATATTGATCCGTTTTTGTTTAGAAGAGATTGTAAACCTATTGGTGATGAAGAATTGGTTAAGAGTCCTAATAATGTTTGTTTTTCTAAAAATGACGGTATTTTACCAAATATTTTGAGTAGGCTTGCTGTTGAGAGGCAAAAGGCTACTGATGAAAAAGATAATGTTGCTAGAGGTGCTATTAAGATTTTGATGAATAGTCTTTATGGTGTTTTGGCTAGTCCTAATTGTAGGTTTTATAGTTTTGAGATGGCTAATGCTATTACTGGTTTTGGTCATAAAATTATAAAAGATGCTGCTAAGAGACTTGAAGGTAAAGGTTTTAAGGTTATTTATGGAGATACTGATTCTGTTTTTGTTGATTTGAATGCTAATTCTGTTGAAGAGGCAAAAAGACTTGGAAAAGAGATACAAGAGGATATTAATAGTTATTTTAATGATGTTGTAGAAAACGAGTATGGTATGGTTAGTTATTTGGAGCTTGAGTTTGAGAAGTTGTTTAAGAAGATGTTTTTGCCAAAGGTTCGTGGTAGTGATGCTGGTGCTAAGAAGCGTTATGCTGGTCTTGTTGAAAGAAATGGTGTTGATGAGATTGAGTTTACTGGTTTGGAATTTGTTAGAAGGGATTGGACTGATGTTAGTAAGAAATTCCAATTGGAGTTGTTAGAACTTGTTTTTAAAGGAGAAAATGTTGATGATTATATAAGAGATTTTATTAAGAGGTTAAAAGAAGGAGAGTTTGATGATTTAATTGTTTATAAGAAGGCTATTCGTAAGGAGTTAGATAAATATGTTAAGACTACTCCTCCTCATGTTAAGGCTGCTCGTAAATTGGATAAGTTAACTAGTAATATTATTAATTATGTTATGACTGTTGATGGTCCTGAGCCTTTGGAGAAGTTAGAAAATAGTATTGATTATGATCATTATATAGATAAGCAAATTAAGCCTTTGGCAGATAGTGTTTTGTTTTTTTATGATAAGACGTTTGATGATGTTTTGAAAGGTAGCACCCAGAAAGGTTTGTTTGAGTTTTAGGGTTTTATTTGTACGTAACCTGGTTCTGGTTGTGTTAAGAATTCATCGCTAATTAAGTCATCTATTAAGCTTAGCGAGTCTTGTTCTGAGTATCCTTCTTCGTATGCTGCTACAAGTACTTGTTCTACTTGTATTTTTTTGTATGTGCTTATACTCCTTATTAATTCTAAGAATTTGATTTTTGAGTCGACTTCTGTTTCTCTCATAAGTCTATCCGCTGCTAATCTTTGTATTTTTAATAGCTCATCAAAGTTACTACTCATGAGGTTAGTGATATCTTTTTAAATATAAATGTTGTGAAATGTATACTATTATAACTATTTACTTCTTTATTCGTGTTTCTATGAAGTATAATAGGCAGTCTGCACCGTCAAAATGGGCTTTTTGTCTTACTTGTTTTCCAAATTCTAATATATATGGTTCGCCGATTATCGTCTCTCCACACACAGGACATTGTTTTCCAGATAGGTTTCCCTGTAGCCTTTGATTTATTAGTTTGTCTAGGTTGCCTACAATTAAGTCTCTTTTAAGTTTTAAGAGTTCTTCTTTTGGCATTGTGTTTATTAGTTGTTTTAGTTTATTCATTTTATTTTTGCATATGTGTTGTTTTTGTCGTAGAGTATTTTTGATTTTTTGATTTTTTCAACGAAGTATTCTTCTTTTTTTTGTATTCCTTCTTTTATTTCTTGTAGTGTATGGCTCCAAAATATTATTTTGCTATCTTCTAGTTCTAGTGAGTTTTTTTCTCTAAATTCTTGTATTTGATCAGTTATTACTAATAGATGTGTTTCATTATTTTTTGTTTCTAAATATAGTAGCGCATCAACTTTTTCAAATAGTTTTTTGTGGTTTAAATAGAATTTTAGTATAGGATTTATATCTAAGTCATTTAATATAAGATTTATTATTAGATTATTATGTGTTGTTTGTTGTATTTCTTTTATTTTAGTATTTAAACCTAGATTAACTATGTATGTTTTGTTTTGATTAATACTATATATTATTCTAGCAGCATTTTTTTTTCTGGATCCCTTCCCCTGATCTATTCTTTTTTTATTTAGGTAACCTTGCGCTTCTAAGAGTTTTAGTTGTTGGCTGATATTTGAAGTAGTGCTTCCTATTTTTTCTGCTAGTTCTTTTGGGCCAGAGGGTTTTTTTGAGAGTTCTTTTATTATATCCCATTTAGTTATTGTCAAATCTTCTAATATCATATTATTATAAAGTAAGTTATAATTTATATATTTTTGTATTATCATAGTTTAATATTAACTTAAACATAAAATATTTTTTTTAGGAATATTTATAAATAGTAATAACTCTACAATTACTAAAAAAAAAGGGGTAAATTAATTGAGAGTACTTATGCTTGGATGGGAATTCCCTCCGTTTTTTGCAGGGGGTGCAGGTATTGTTTGTGATGCACTAGCTAGAGCTCTTAATGATTTAGACGTTGAAGTTACCTTTGTTATGCCTGAAGGGCCTGAAAAAGATATTGAGAAACTTAATTCTAAAAATAAACTTTTGAAAGTGTTAAAAGCTAATACTTTTAAAGAAGAAGATGAAGTTGTTAAAATAGTTAAAATTAAAACTTTGCTAAGTGCTTATACTACTTGGGACGAATATAGTGAGAAGTACGAGAAGCTTTCAAAAAAAGATAAGACCCTTGGACTTTATGGTAGTAATTTGATGTATGAGGTTGAGAGATTTAGTAATAATATTAAGCATATAGCTTTAAGTGAGGATTTTGATGTTATTCATGCTCATGATTGGACTACTTTTCTTGCAGGTATTGCTGTTAAAGAACTTACCGGTAAGCCTTTAGTTATTCATGTCCATATAACTGAGTTTGATAAAAGTGGAGGAACTTATGCTAATCCCTATATATACAGAGTTGAAAAAGAAGGTATGCTTAGAGCAGATAAAATTATAGCAGTTTCTCATAAAATTAAAGATAGATGTATTCATAACTATGGTATTGATCCTAGTAAGATAGAAGTTGTTCATAATGCTACTAGCCCTATGAGCGATAAAATTTTGAAAACAAAAAGAGATGATGAAAAAATAGTTTTGTTTGCTGGAAGGATTACTTTACAAAAAGGTCCTGAATATTTTGTTGAAGCAGCTAAACTCGTTAATTCTATTAATCCTCACGTTAGATTCGTTGTTGCAGGAAGCGGAGATAAGCTCGAGAGTATGAAAGCCAAAGTTAATGAAGCAGGCTTAAATAATAACTTTGAATTTTTAGGCTTTTTTACAAGAGATCAAGCAGAAGAAATTTTTAGTAATGCAGATGTTTTTGTTATGCCAAGTATTAGTGAACCTTTCGGAGTTGTTCCTTATGAAGCTCAAATAAAAAAAACACCAACTATTATTTCAAAACAAAGCGGTATTAGTGAGATTTTAGATCATACTTTAAAAGTTGATTTTTGGGATGTTAAGGATATAGCAAATAAGATTTTAGCTTTAATTTATTATAAAGATTTACATTTAGAAATACAAGAAAAAGGCTATTACGAGGCAAAAAACACCACTTGGGAGCTTCCCGCGTCGAAATGCTTAAATATATATAGATCTATGGTTGAGTTGAAATGACAAATATAAGTTTATTTTTAAGAATTAATTTGCATAAAGAACTTAGAAATTATTCCTTTTTTGATATAGGAAATAATAGTAATTATTTTGATGAATATAGAAATAAGGAATATGTTAAAGAATATGTTAATAGTAAACTTGTTCCTGCTATTGATTTTTTGAGTAGTTTAAAAGACGAAAAACTAAAGTTTAATCTTAGTGTTAGTGGTGTTGCTTTAGAGATGTTTGAAAAGTATCATCCTGAAGCAGTTTTGAGGCTTAAGGAATTTGTTAAATTTATGGATGTGGAGATGGTTGGTGAACCTCATCATAATAGTATTAGTTATTTGTTTTCTAAAGATGAATTTGATTATCAAGTTAAGTATCATAGTACTTGTATAAAGAAGGTGTTTGGTTTAAAGCCCGTTATTTTTAGAAATTCTGATCTTAGTTATCATGGAGAGGTTGATAAAGCTCTTAAAGGATATAAGGCAATGATTATTAAGTCAAATATTGATAGTAACCAAGTTTATAAGAGTAAGAACGGGCTTAATTTGATTATTAGTAGTTCTGATTTAGTTGTTTGTAAAAATAAAGATATTAATGTTTTAACTGTAGATTTTGAGATGTTTGAGAATGTTGAATACCAGGAAGCGTTGACTAGTTTGCTTAAAGAACATAAGTTTGTTTTTGGTTCTGAACTTGCAGGTAAAAAAGCATCCGAGTTTAATGAAGAAAATAATAAGAGTAGTTTTATTCAAGCAATACAAAAGTCAGCTATTAACGAAGTTATTAAGTTAGAAAAAATAATAAAAGCATCCCATGATGATTCTTTGATTGAAACTTGGAGACATCTTACCAGTTGTGTTCATTATCATAAGATGTGTAGTTCAAATCTTAAATCAGTTGAAAGTCCATACGATGTTTTTATTTCATTTAATAATGTTTTAAAAGATTTAGCTATTAAAGCTGAAAATAATTAGAAAAAAAAGGGGGAGATATTTTATGAGTGCCAAAAAAAAAGAAGTTAAGAAGACTGTTAAAAAGAGAAAAGTTTCAAAGCCAAAAATTTTAAGTAATGCACCCGCTACTAAGTATTTTTTATTAGTTAGTGGAGAGAGTGTTAAAAGCGTTAAGGAACTTGCTGATGTTTTAGAAGACCATAACGATGCATTTAAGCACCACGTTACAGGAGATAGAAATGATTTTGCTGATTGGGTTGAGCACGTATTTAATTCTAAGAAGTTAGCAAATAGTCTTAGAGAATCCAAGAGTTTGACTAAAACAAGACTTGAGATATATAAGTATCTAGCGGAGAATAAAAGATAAGAAAATGGTTAAAAAATCAAAAAGTAAAAAAAAGACCGAGACTAAAGTTAATAGAGCTGTTAAAAAAGCAAGTGTTGCTTCTAAGATACATAAAAGTAATCCAAAAGTTAATATTAGCTATGTAAGTAGTGAAGCTCCTGAAACTTTTATCATGAAAGAATTTTTGTTTGGAGCATTGTTTGGATTGATGCTTGGAATGATACTTATGGCTATGCTTATTAGGTCAGGAATATACTTTTAGAAATGGATAAGAAAGCTCGAAAAGTTTTTGAAGTTAGTTGGGAGGTTTGTAATAAAGTAGGTGGTATTTATACAGTTTTAGCATCTAAAGCTAAGCTTATGAAAGATATTTATAAGAATAATTATTTTGTTATTGGTCCTTATGTTAAAAATAATGCTTTAGATGAGCTTGATTTTTTAGAACCCCCAAATGAATTTAGAGATATTTTTGAAGAACTTAAAAGTTTGGGAGTGTATTGTCATTTTGGAAAGTGGAGAGTTGAAGGTAAGCCTAATTGTATTCTTTTAGAATTTGATCATTTGTTTAATAGAGTTGATGAGTTTAAGTTTTCTTTTTGGGAACATAATCAAATTGATAGTTTAGGTTCTTCGCATGATTTTAATGAGCCGTTAGTTTTTAGTGTTGCTGTTTCTTATTTAATAGAGTCTTTAGAAAAGAAGAGTTTTGTTAATGAGAAAGATATTCTTCATTGTCATGAATGGATGACCGGTTTTAGTTTTTTAAGGCTTAAAAATATAGGTAGTAAAATAAAAAGTGTTTTCACTACGCATGCTACTGTTTTAGGTAGAAGTCTTGCAGGAAATAATCATGATTTATACGGTAATTTAGATAAAGTGAATGTTGAAGGAGAAGCTAGGCGTCTTAATGTGTTTGATAAGTTTAGTAGCGAGAGAGCTATGGCTAATAGTTGCGATGTTTTTACGACTGTTAGTGAGATTACTAGTTATGAGTCAGAGAAGCTTCTTGGTAGAAAGCCAGAAGTTTTAGTTTTAAACGGCGTTAATCTTAGTATTTTGCCAAATTTGGCTAAGATTAATAAGATAAGAAAAGTTGTTAGACCAAAAATTATAGATGTTATTAATAGTATGAGTTTTCCTTCTGTTGTTAAAGATCCTTTAATTTATTATTTTGGTGGAAGATATGAATTTAGAGCTAAAGGACTTGATGTTTATTTAGATAGTCTTATTAAATTAAATGAAACCCTAGTTAAAGAGAATGGCCGAGAGGTTGTTGCTATTTTTTTACTTGCTACTTATAATGATGGTTTAAAAAACGAGGTTTTGATTAAGCATAATGATTATCTGAATGTTTTGAATAGAGAGCGAGATTTTAAGGGAATTTATGGTTCTTTGAATGATGCTGGTTTGAATGCTTCTAAAAATAAGCTTAATAGTTATGATTATAGGATTTTGTGTTCTCATAAGTTTGGTGATGAGGAAAATGACGCTTTGATTAAAGGTATTAGAAGTAGAGGTCTTGATAAGACTGAGAAAGTTAAGGTATTGGTTTTCCCAACTTATCTTGATGGTAAGGACGGATTATTGAATCTTACTTATTATGAGGTTGTTTGTGGTTGTGATCTTGGTGTTTTTCCTAGTTATTATGAACCTTGGGGTTATACTCCTTTAGAATCTTTAAGTTTGAGTATTCCAAGTATTACTTCTATGTATGCTGGTTTTGGTCGTTATGTTAAAGATAAGTCTGGTAAAGGAATTAGAGTTATAAATGAAGGAAGTAGAGATGAGTTTATAGATGAATTATATGATTTCTTGTATGATTTTTCTAAGTTGTCTTTTAAGTCTTTTAGTAGTGAAAGAAAAGCAAGTTTAGAGGTTGCAAAGATGGCCCAGTGGGACGATCTTATACTTAATTATGTTAAGGCTCATAATTTATCTATTGATAAGTAATCACAACCTTTAAATAATTCTTGTGTTATTAGTATTATAGGTGGTTACATATGAAGCTTATTATACCTATGGCAGGTCATGGAACAAGATTGAGACCTCATACTTTTACAAGGTCAAAAGCACTTTATGAAGTTGCAGGAAAACCTATTTTGGGTCATGTTCTTGATAGAATTAAAGGAATAGATGTAAACGAAGCAATTTTTATTTTAGATGAATATAATAAGGATCTTGAGATGTATTTAAAGTCTAATTACAAGTTTAAGTGCAGTTTTGTTTTACAAAAAGAAAGAAAAGGGGTTGGGCATGCAATTTATGAAACCAGGAATGCTTTTAAAAAAAACGAAGATGTTTTTGTTTTGTTTGTCGATACTTTAATTGAAGCAGATCTTAAAAATATTAGTAAAGGAGTTCATGATGGAGTCATTTGGACAAAGAGGGTTGAAGATCCTAGTAATTTCGGAGTTGTTTTTTTGCATGAAGGTTATATTTCAAGACTTATAGAAAAACCTGATGTGCCAGATAGTAATCAGGCTATTGTAGGTATGTATTATTTTAAAAGTTCTGATATGTTATTTGATTCTCTAAAGCATATTATTAAGAATGAGATTAAAAATAAAGGAGAATATCAATTAACTGATGCTATGCAGCATATGATAAATATTGGTTGTAAGCTTATTTCAAAAGATGTTAGTGTTTGGGAGGATTGTGGTAGCGTTGAAAATATGCTAGAAGCTAATAAGTATTTACTCAATAAAATCGATATTAAAAGTAAAAATCCTAATACTAGTGTTATTATAAAGCCCGTTTTTATTGATGTTGGAGCTGAGATTTCTAACAGTGTTATTGGTCCAAATGTTAGCATTGGTAAGGATTGTGTTATTGATGGATGTATTATAAAAAATAGTATTATAGGTGAGGAATCTGTTGTTAGAGGTGCTAATTTAGATGGTTCTATGATTGGAAATAAGAGTAAGGTTTCTGGTAAAGGAGCTAGTCTAAATATTGGTGATTGGTCTAGTACAGATATTTGATTTGTTATGAATAAAAATATTTTTGTTACAGCTAGAACAGGTAGTTATTTTAGTTTAAGCAAGAATAATTTTTCTCATTACCAGGGTCTTTTTTTTATGTTAAGAGATGAGCTTGAAGAGTATAAAGTTGTTGAAGATGTTAAGCTTGATGATGAGTTTTTAAATTTTGAATATAAGGCAGATAAAGTTTTTAGAATTAATAAGAATAGTTCTGAGAAGTTTTATTTTGAAGATAGTAGTTCTTTGGTTTATGAGGTTAAAGGTTATAGTGGTTTTGTGAATGTTAGTCTTGATTTTAGGAGAGTTCATGATTTTTGTGATAAGGGTCGTATATATGAGTTTGAAAAGGTTAAGGGTGGTTTGAGAGTTATTTATAATAAGTATAGTGATGATTCTTTAAATGAGTTGGTTGAATCTAGAGTTTTGTTTATTAAAGGAGTTGAAGATTTTGTTTATGATGAGGTTTGGGAAGAAAAGAGTTATGTTTATGATCTTAAGAGAAAGACTAGAAGTAATTTTTTTGTTAATAGAGGTCTTAAGTTAAAAGTTAATGAGAGTTGTAAGTTTGTTTTTTTGTTTGATGAAAAGCCTTTAAGGAATAGAAAAAAAGTTAGTGTTAAAAATGATTTGGATAAAGCTTTTTTTGCTTTGGATAGTTTGAGGTATGATGATAAGTTTAAAGGTTTGTTTGCGGGTTTTCCTTGGTTTTATCAGTTTTGGGCAAGAGATGAGCTTATTAGTTTGAAGCCTTATATTATTAGAAGTGATAAAAGTTTTGTTAGGAGTGTTTTGTTTAGAAATTTTGATAGGATAGATAATGGTCTTGTTAAGAATAGGTATCCTGAGAGTGATCTTGGCAGTATTGATAGTTTGGGTTGGCTTTGTACTCGTTTTTTTGAAGCTAAGAGTTTTTTTAACAATAAAGAGTTAAAGGTTATTAGAGAAAAATTAGTTGGCGCAATTAATGATTTAGAACCTAGGATTAAAAACGAGTTGTTATTTAATTTTGAGCTTGAGACTTGGATGGATACTAGTAACGAAGATGATTTTAGAGAAGGTTTTAGGGTTGAGATTCAGGCTTTGTTTTTGGCTGTTTTTAGAGCTTTGAATTATTGTAATAAAAAGTTAGGATTAGATGTTGATAGTAGAGAAGATAAGTTAAGGAAGTTAGTTAAAGATAGGTTGTTTAAGGATTATTTGAGGGATGGTTTTAATAAAAGACTTAGTAATACTATAAGGCCTAATGTTTTTTTAGCTTATTATGTTTATAAGGATTTTTTAAGTAAACAAGAATGGGAAGTTAGTTTTGATAAGGTTATTTCAGAGTGTTTTTTAGATTGGGGAGGTTTTAGTAGTATTTCAAAGAATCATAGGTTGTTTAAAGAGGAATATACAGGAATTACTAATGAGAGTTATCATAGAGGAGATAGTTGGTTCTTTGTAAATAATATTGCTGCTATTTGTTTGTTTGATTTAAATAAGAAGAAGTACGCTAAATATATTTCTAAGATTAAAGATGCTAGTTTGTTTGAGATGAATGAGTCTGGCGCGTTAGGTCATTGCGCTGAGGTTAGTAGTGCTAAAGAGATTAGAAGTGAAGGTACGTTTGCTCAGGCTTGGAGTGCAGCTACACTTTACGAATTGTTAAGTTGTACTAATGAAAAATTATGACAACTAATTTAAACTAATCTTTTTTTCTTTTATTTATGCCAGTTGTAGATGTTAACACAGTTAAAGAAATAGTAATAGATAAAGAGCTTAAAGAATTGATTAGCGAATCTAAAAAAGTTTATTTTGAAAATTTTGATAAACATACAAAGTTTGGTAGATGTTTATTTTTGAGTTGGTATTGTTCTTTGGGTAATTGTGATTTTTGTTATAGAACTGTAGAAAAAAAAAGAATTGACCAGCCATCTTTAGCTAAAAGAAGAAAAGAATCAATTTATACAGAGGCTTTGATTGCTAAAAAGCTTAATTGGGATTTAGAATTTTTGACAGGTGGTTATGGTATTTTTCCTTTTGATGAATTAGTTGAGATAAGTAAAGTTGTTAGTGAGATTTTTCAAAAAAAGATTTGGCTTAACATGGGTGTTATGAGTCGCCAACAATTAGAAATATTAAAGCCTTATATTGAAGGTTTTGTTGCTAGTGTTGAAACTTTAGAGCCAAAGCTTCATAAAAGAGTTGCTCCAGGAAAGCCTATTGCTCCTTTTGAACATATGTTAAAGACTGCTAAAGAGCTTGGTTTTAAAACAGGTTTTACAATTATTTTAGGTTTAGGAGAGCCTAAAGAAGATTATAGTTATGTTAAGGATTTTATTGAAAAAAATAATATTGATAGGCTTACTTATTATGCTCTAAGACCTGTTAAAGGTACAAGGTATAAGCAAGGTCCAGATCCTGAATATGTTGCTTGGTGGATTGCTAATACAAGGATTGATTTTCCTAAATTGGAGATTACTATTGGTAGTGCTGAGACCAGGCTTCCAGAGATTAGTTTAATGTTAGACGCTGGAGCTAACATGGTTACTAAGCTTCCAGGCACCAGACTTTTTGGTACAGAAGGGGGTTTAAAATTTAAAGAGGAAGTTGAAAAAGCAAGTAGAGTTTTTGATAGCGAGTTTTTGTATCTGCCAAAAATTGATTGGGAAGAAGAAGTTAAAAATTTAGATATTAGCGATGATAGAAAAGAAAAATTAGTTTTAAAGTTAAAAGAGTATGAAACAAAAAGGTTGTTAAAGAAGTATAAGAATTTTAAGAGTTTAGTTTGTGAGCCTTGTAGTAGTTAGTTTATTAGGTGTTCTTCGTTAAAGAATTTTATTATTATTAGACTTAGTGCTAATGTTATTGGTCCTATTATGAATCCTATTACTCCAAATAGTGCTATTCCCCCAAGTATTCCTATAAGTATTATTAATGGATGAAGTCCTACCTTATCACCTATTATTTTTGGCTTAAGTATATTATCTATGTTCATTATTATTAGAACTCCAACAAGTAAGATACCAATTGCTGCAACTAAGTTTCCTTGATAAAAACTAATTATTACTGCAGGTACCCAAACTATTGGTGGTCCAAGTAAGGGTATAAAGCTTAGTATTGCCATGATAAATCCCCAAAATATTGGGTTTGGTAATCCAAATGCCCAAAATGTTAGTCCACCCACTATTCCTTGTAATACTGCCACTAAAAATTGTCCATATAAAACTCCTTTTATAACATTTGTTACGCTTTCTACTAATTCTTGTTTTTGTGTTTTTGAAAAGGGTAGTAAGTCTTTTATTTTTTCTACTATTTTTTCTCCTTCTTTAAATCCGTAATATAATACAAATAATAATACGAATAGTTTTATTAAAAGTTCTGCTGCGTATGATACTACTTCAGTTATGCTTCCCGTTAAGAAATCTCTAAAGTCAATTAATACAGGAAGTATTTGTTCTTCTAAATCTAATTCAAAACCTGTGTATTCAGATAGTGTATTTGTTGCTTCATCAAGATCTAAGTTAGATATTTGGGAATATACTGTTCTTGCTTCATCTACTACTGATGATGCTATTAAAAATAAAGGTATAATTATGATTATTAATGTTAAAAAAGTCATAAAAAGACTTCTTATTGAATTGTTTTGCATATATTTTTTTAAGTATAAATTTACAGGGAATAAAAACATTATTAGTACCATTCCAAATATCATGAATGCTAAGAAAGGTCTAAAAATTAAGAATGTTAAAATTATTGCACCTATGTATGCTAGTATTAATACTATGTTTAGCTTTTTTTCCATTTATTATTTTATTTTTGTTTTGTAGTTTTTATATGTTTCTTATAAATAATTATTTTCTATATAGAAATTAATTAATTAAAAAAATTTTATTTATTCACTTCTTAGTGCGTCTACCGGGCTCATTTTGCTTGCTTGTTTTGCCGGTAAGTAACCTGATAACAATCCCAATATAAATGAAAATAGTAATGCTCCAACTAATAAAGTCCAACTATATGTTATAACTATAAATTTAGTTCCTAGCGCATTAAATGCAGCTATTTCAACTAGTTTTGCAAATCCTAAACCCAATGTTATACCTATTAGTCCTCCTACTAGTCCAAGAAGGCCTGATTCAAATAAGAAGACACTCAAAACATCTTTGTTTTTAGCACCGATTGCTTTCATAGTTCCAATTTCTTTTGTTCTTTCAAGAACACTAGTATACATGGTATTCATAATACCAATACCTCCAACGAGTAAACTAATACTTGCAATTCCAACAATTACTGTTTGAACTATTAAAAAAATATCTAAGAAACTGTTTATCACATTTTCAAAAGTTTCTACTTGAAAATCTTCTTGACCTATAGAAACATCTCTATGTCTTCTAAGTTCTTGTTCTACAAATGGAACTATTTGAGCAGGTTCTCGTCCTTGTTGTACTTGTACTATTATTTGATTTACTTGTTGATTTGTTACAAAAAGGTCCTCAAAAGCTTCTTTTGTTATAAAAACTGATCTGTCATCTGGTTCGTTTCCAAGTCTTTGGTTTATACCAACAACTTCAAATCTCTCTCCGTTTATCTCTATGTTTCTTCCTGTTCTAAGATTAGTATTAAAACCCTCAAAGTTTGCATAATCATAACCAATTATTGCTTTTCTTCTATCTCCTTGACGTAAACTTCTTCCTTCAATTATATCTAATTGTAGTGTTTCTTCTATTAATCTTTGACTTGAATCTGTTTTAATACCTACAAGTACATAAAAACCTATATCTTCTCGTCCCCATTCCATTTGAGCAGATCTAAATACTATGGATCCTACTTCTAAAACGCCTTGTGCTCTTTTTATTGCATCTACATCGCTTTGCGTTAGAGGATTGTTTGATGTGTCTGCTGCAGAAAATTGACCTCCTGCAGGACTTACTAGTATTTTATCTGCTCCAAGTTCTCTAAATTGCTCATCTAATGCATTTTGTAATCCTTGCCCTATTGTTATTAGTCCTACAACTGCTGCAATACCTATTATTATTCCAAGTATGGTTAAGTAACTTCTAAGTTTTCTGTTTTTTAAATTCTTCAAACTTATTTTTGCGTATTCTTGTTTCATTTTCTTAAAGCATCTACTGGTTTTAGCTTACTTGCATTTCTTGCAGGTAATGTTCCTGCTATTGTTCCAACTACGAATGAAAATATTAAAGCGCCAAGTATTAATTGTATGGTGAAGTTTGTTTGTAATAATTCTGTGCCTAATGCAAATCTACCTATGATTTCTACTATTTTTGCAAGTATTACACCAAGTATTATACCAATTATTCCTCCGGCTAGTCCTAACATTCCAGATTCTATAAAAAATAAATTGAATATGTTTGAATTTTTAGCTCCAATTGCTTTCATTATGCCTATTTCTTTTGTTCTTTCAAGAACACTAGTATACATGGTATTCATAATACCAATACCTCCAACGAGTAAACTAATACTTGCAATTCCAACAATCACTATTGTTATAGCAGTTAAGATTGTGCTTATTGATTCGAGTGTTTGTTGAGATGTTTGTACTTGAAAATCTTCTCTTCCAAGTTCAAGGTTTCTATGTCTTCTTAAATCTCTTCTTATTCTGTCTGTCACTTCATCTATTTGATCTATGTTTGTAGCTCTTGCAGTTATTACCGAAACTTTTTCAGGTATGTCTAATAATTGTCTTAAATCATTTTCATTCATAACTATAGATCCGTCTACTTGAAAGCTTCCTGTTCTTTTGTAAACGCCAACTACTTCAAATTCTTCTCCTTGAATTATTACTTTATCTCTTGGTCTAAGTATTGATCCAAGTCTTTCTCTTTCATAAAAACTATGTCCTACTACTATTTTGTTAATATCTTGAGAAGTAATATCTCTTCCAATTTCTATTTCGTAATTAAATGCTTCTGTAACAAATCTTCTTTGATCTAAATCTTGGGGCATGCTTACAACAAAATTAGTTCTTACCACATCTTTTTTTTGTATTAATACTTGTTCTAATAGCCTGGCGGCAGCTTGTTCTACACCTAAGGATCTTTGAACAACTTCTAAATCTTGATTTGTTAATGGGTTTGCAACACTAGTTCCGGGAGGTCCAAATCCAAGACCGCTGGCTTGTATTGTTATTCTATCTGCTCCAAGTGCTTGAAATTGAGAAGATACAGCAAGCTCTAGTCCTTGTCCAAGACTTATTAAGGAAACTATTGCAGCTATACCTATAAATATTCCAAGCATTGTAAGCCAGCTCCTAATGCCTCGTTTTTTGAGGCTTAGAACAGCTAGCTTTATGTATTCAGAGATCATCTGCTTTCTTCTTCTTTTTTTTACGGTATACGTAATAAGCTATTGCTCCAACTATTATTAGTAATAATATTACATTAAACGCCGAGCCACTTCTATGACCTTCTCTTAGATTAAGTTCTACGTTTGTAGTATAGCTAAATTCGTTATTTAATGCGTCAACATAATTTATTTTTACAGGTATTGATAACTTATCTTCATTAGCCGTAATTCTATATCTTACTGTGTCAAAATCATCACTATCTATGTTTCCAAGGTATTGAGTATTACTTGGACTTTGTAAAGTAAATGAGTCAGAATCTTCAAGAGATATTGTTGTCATCTTTATATCCGTAAATCCTCTGTTTAAAATTAAAAATGTGACATCTCCAGTTCTTTGATTAGTTGTTAGAGTTGATTGATCAACAACAACTAATAGTTCTGCGTCTGCATTAACTCTTAAACCAGTTATTAGATTTGATGTTCTTTGATTTCCTGAATCATCAAAATACCTTACACTTAAAGGTAATTTGTATATATCTGCTGTTGCACTTGGCATTGCCACCATTTTATATGTGAATTCAGATGTTTGACTTGGATTTATCCTATTTATTGACATTTGATTTGTTGTTAAAGGTACAAAAGGCAAGTTTTGTATTATTGTTCCTCCAACTATGTTTGGTGCAATATCTAAATCAACTATAACATCTCTTACCGGTGCTGATGCTAAGTTTCTTACAGCTATTGTTAAATCGAATTCTTGTCCTGGAACAATTATTTCAGGATCTGTTCTAACTGAGCTTATTGATACTACTGGTTCAGCGCTTCTTACTTGTATAGGAAGATTTCTTGTTGCTTCCCCAGGCACATTTCCTAATCTATAAATTAGGTTTGCAAATACTTGTCCATCTGGAGCATTTTGATCTATTTGAACTGTGTATTTTATTGTAAAATCCCTGAATGTTCCTATAACAGGTATTGTTGTTGTTCTTCTTTGTTCAGATGTAAGTCTTACAAAGTTAGAATCTATAAACTCTACTTCTAAGTCTCTTACATCACTTTGTCCTGTATTTGTAAAAGTAACATATATGTCTGTTGTTTGTCCTTGTACAGCCGGTCTTGGTTCTTGCTGAGCTAAATCTATTAGTACCAATGGTTGCGCTAACGCAATTGGTAGTAGACTGATTGCAAGAATCATCATTAATATTTTTTTCATTTTACTTTTTCCTCCTCTAGTCTTTTTGTTGTATCTTCACTTAAACTTTTTACTATAAACCCATCTTTTATGTATACTCTTCGTGGAGCCATGTTTGCTATTTTTTCATCGTGTGTTACTATTACAAGTGTTACTTTTTCTTCTTTCCATCTTTTCATCAAGAATTCCATTACAGATTTTCCTGATTTGCTATCAAGATTTCCTGTAGGTTCATCTGCAAGTATTAATTCAGGTTCGTTGCTTAACGCTCTTGCTATTGCTACTCTTTGTTGTTGTCCACCTGATAGTTGGTTTGGTGTGTGATGTGCTCTGTCATCTAGAGTTACTAGTTCTAAGAATTTTTTTGCTCTTTTTTCTCTTTCTTGTTGAGATACGTTTTGAAAAATTAATGGGAGAGTTACGTTTTCTGAAGCGGTTAAACTTGGCAGTAAATTAAATTGTTGAAATATAAATCCTATTGTTTTTCCTCTTATTTGAGCAAGGTCTGATTCTGTCATTTTTGCTATGTCTTTTCCAGATAGTTTTATTGTTCCTTTTGAGGGTATATCTAAGCACCCTACCATGTTCATCAAAGTACTTTTTCCACTCCCTGATGGACCTGTTATTGCTACAAATTCTCCTTTTTTGATTTGTAAATCTACACCTCTTAATGCGTGGACTTTTACTTGTCCCATTTTGTATGTTTTCCATACGTCTTTTAGTTCTATTATTGTTTTCATTTTATTTTTTTTAGCTCTGCAATTGTTTTTTTGAATACTTCTTTTATTTTTTGTTTGTTTTTCTTATAGTTTTTACTTGTAAGTATTCTGAATGTTTCTTTTTTTAGTTGTGATGATTCTTTTTCTATGTCAGAGAAGTTTATGTTGTCTTCTTTTAGTTGTTGTAGTACTTTTTGATCTATGCCAGAATCTACACCATATATTTCTTTCATTAGAAGATGTGATTTTTCTAGTAGTTGTAAGAATTCTTTTTTGTTTTTTGATAGTTTTTCTAGTTGTTTTTTTCCTTTAGCAGTTATTGTGTAAATTTTTTTGTTCTTTTCTTCTTTTATTTTCGCTAGACCTTCTTTTTCTATTTGCTCTAGCTGAGGATATAATGATCCAGGACTTGGTTTCCAATGATAGTCTTGTTCTATTTTTTTTATTATTTGAGATCCTGATAGCGGTTCATTTAGTATAGAATTTAGTATTGTTGTTTTTAGCTGACCTCTCATTTTTATCGTTTCCGATATATCGGAAGCGATATTAGTATTTAAATTTAGCGATTTAAGATATCTTCCATAACTAAATATGCTTTTTTTTCTATACTTGATTTTATTCCATGTATAGGTTTAGAATAAAGTTTTTCTCTTCTTAAATCAAATATTTTGTTAGCTTTTTTTTCAAGTAAAATCTCATTTTTAAAATCTTTTGCGCCGTAAGATTCAAATATTATTTTAACAACATCATAATCAAATAGTTTTTCGTTTCCCATAGTGTTTAAAGTAAATGAAATTAAATCCTTTATTCTTCTTTGTCTAAACAACATATTAGGATTTGTTTTAAATTCAAAATCAAATATGTGCGTGTATTGACCCGTGCTACCCGTGTTTCCTATTTTCGCATCACCCCAGATAATTCCAGAGTCATGAAGTAACCTTATTTTACTAGATACCAATCCTAAGTATTCTTTTAAGAAGTCAGAGTCAGAGTTTTCAAAAAAGTTTTTTGAATTCATAAAGTCAGATTCATATTTTGTTATTAATACATCTTCTAATGGTTTTGAAAAATCATTTTGAAGATATTGTCTGGATTTAAAAGATGCCAATCCTAGTTTATCTAATTTTAATTTTTCTATTCTTGTTAAAATGTTATTTTCTCTTTTTACTTTATCCCTTATAGATTCAGAAATAATAAATTCATCGTTAAATTTTTTTTCTATTTTAGGTCTTTTTTCTAAGATAAATTTTTTTCCAATTAATGTAGGAGTTTTTATGTCTAGGATTTCCTCTTGATACAATATTTGATCATGATAATTTACAAAGCCTCCTGATGCGTTTTCTTTACCCCCAAATTTTACTCCTAAGAACTTGAATTCTTCTTCAGTGTTAAATATTTTGAATTTAGCTTTTTTTCTTGTACTTCTTACAAATTCTTCTAATTGAGATATATTATCTGCTGTTTGTATGTTCATTACTAATTAGTAAACAATTATTTTATTTAAAGCTTTATCATATATATTTAATAAAATATTTAAATAATAGTTGATTATTTGTTACTAAAGGTGATTAAATGGCACAAATACGTTTGGAAGTTGATAATTATACAAAAAAAGTTTTAGATGTTGTTAAAGGTAAACATGGTCTAAAAAACAGAGATGCTGCTTTAAAAAAATTTGTTGAATTACATGGAGAAAATTATGTTGAAAAAGAACCTAATGAGTTATTTTTAAAGGAGCTTGATGAAAAGTATGAAAGACATATTAAAAAATATGGTACAAAAAGTATGTCTGAAGAAGAACTTGATGAATTATTAGGTTTATAAAATGTTTAGTTATAACATAGAAATTAATCTAAAGAAAAAGCTAAAAATATTGGCAAAAAAAGATAAGATATTAGCAAATAATTTTAAGAAAAAAGTATTTGAAATAATAAATCACAATATAGATACTATTACTACTTATAAAAATTTAAAAAGCCCTATGAATGAGTTTAAAAGAATACATCTGACTAAGAATTTTATTTTAATTTTTAAAGTAGATTTAGAGAATAAACACATTGTTTTTATAGAAATAGCCCACATAGATAAAGTCTATAAATGATTTTTTCTCGAACTAATTTAAATTAATACTATAATCTGTTTATTGAAAAATAATAAGCCTCTGGTGGGAGTTGCACCCACGACCTTTAGATTACAAGTCTAACGCAATAGCTACTATGCTACAGAGGCGTATAGATTATGAAGAACAGTTATTTCTTTAAAAAGATTACCATAAATCTTAAAACATTATTAAGAAAATAGTTAGTGCAGTAAAAAATCCAAGTAATAGACCATAAAATACTTGTTTTTTAGTATGCCCGTTAACTAGTTCTAGTTTATCTTCGGGTTTTTTAACCAAAGAGTTTAATAAAGTCCCTTGTTTTCCAACGCTATATCTAAGTCCTGATGCGTCCACCATTATTATTGAAAGTAATACTATTGCTAAAAAAAAGGTGCTTGTAAGTCCTTCTGCAAATAGTATAGCGAAGGTTATTGAAGATATTGCTGTTGTATGTTGGCTTGGCATCCCCCCGTTTTTGAATCCTGCTTTAAAGCTTTTTGAAATACTAGCTTTTATTATAACAGATAATATCCATGCAATTGTTATTGTTAAAAAATAGTATAATATCATATTAGCCTCCTATACGCTGTGTTTATTAGTATCCAGTCTACAAATAACAATAATAATGCAAGTACTAAAGAGTAAAATGCTACGTTGTAATCAAGCATTCTTTGGCTTGATGAAAAAACTAAGCTTTGGAGTGCTGCATCTATTTCTTCTTTTGTGACAGCTACGTATGCCTGACCGTTTGTTTGAGAGGATATATATTGAGCGGTTTCTTGATTAACAACGCTTGTAAGCTCATAATATTCTTGTAAGAATCCCGCAGGTCCAGAGTCTGTTCCTATTGTTATTGTGTGTATTATTACTTGGTTGTCTCTTGCATATTTTACTGCTTCAACTATAGGGTCTGCTATAAATCCACCTACGTTTGAAACTCCATCTGTAAGCATAATTATGGTTCTGCCACTATCAGGATCTGATAGTAATAGGTTCGTCGAAGTTACTATAGCATTACTTATGTCTGTTCCTCCAAGAGGTAATGTGTTTGCTTGAGATAATGCTAATTGCACATCTAGCCTATTTGATGTTAGTGGCTGGTTTACAAATGTGGTTCCTCCAAAAGTAATTAATGCTAAGTTTGTTCTTTCACTAAAACTTAAAATAAAACTAGAAAGGCTTTCTTTTGATGCACTAAATCTGTTTGGCGATATATCTCCTGCAGTCATACTAGGACTTCCATCTAAAGCTAACACTATATTTGTGTCTAATCCTTCTCCTAAGAACCATAGTTGTGTTCCAGTTACTGCGACTACCAAAAAAAATATTATTAGTACTCTTAAAACAAGGTGAGTTAAGTTTTTTGTTATAAGGTTTTCTCCACTAATTCTTTTAAGAGTTTCATAATTTGCAAACTTTATAGCTTTCGCCTTGCTTTTTTTGAAAAAGTAAAAATGACTTATAATTAATAACGGTATTAAAAATAAAAACCATAAATACATCGGGTTTTGAAATGTTAAATACATGTTTATTCAGTCCTCTTTGCTCTTCTATTGAAAAATTTCACTATTTCATCAACAGGGTCTTGATCGGTTCTTAAAACTAAACAATCTCCTTTTGATTTTCTAAGCGATATCTCTATGAATTTTATTCTTTTTAAGTTTTCTTCCTTATACCTTTTTTTTAATTGATTTGTTGATATTATTAAGTTGTCTTTGTCATATGGATTTTTTAAAACTAATCTTCCGTTCAAAGAAGGAAGTTCTAAATCTACCGGGTCAAGTATCATTATGTTTATAACTTCAAATCTGGAGCCTAACATTTTTATATATGTTTCCCAGTTTTCTTGTATCCCGAACATATCAGATACTAACATTATAACTGCTCTTTCTTTTAATAAAGATTTTGTTAGTAATAATGCTTTTTTTAAATCAAATCCTCCACCGTAATTTTTACCGTTTAAAATATTTTTTTGCATGTTGTTTAATATTTGTTGTCCCATACCCGGGTACACAGTATTTATTATATTATCATTAAACATAGACATACCTACTTCATCTCCTGATTTAAGCATAGCGTCGGCTAAAACATATATTGTTTCTGCAGCATATTCACATTTTAATTTAGAAGTACTACTAAAAAGCATAGAATCACTTACATCAAATAAAAAAAAGATTGTTGTGTTACGATATTCTTCAAATTCACGTATTAATACATCATTTGCTCTTTTTGAAGCTCTCCAATCTATTAATTTAGCATCATCTCCAAAAACATAGTTCCTAAATCCAGCAAACTCTATACCTCTTCCTTTAAACGCAGTACTCATTTCACCTTCTAAGCTTTTTGATAAAACCGATCTTCTTGCATAAACATCTAATTTACGAAGTTCTGGTTTTATGTCAATTCTTAGATCTTTTATAGCCATTGTCTAAATTATTTTTACTTTTGAAAGAATCTCATCTATCACAGTTTCAGAACTTATACCTTCAGCTTCGCCTTCAAAATTTATAACTATCCTGTGTCTTAACACATTTTTAGCCACATCCTTTACATCCGCAGGCGTTACTTGTATCCTATTTCTAATTAAAGCTTTAGCTTTGCTTGCTACAAAAAGACCTATGCTTGCCCTTGGACTTGCTCCAAAAGAAACATATTTTGCATTTTCTAAACCATATTTTTCTGGATGCCTGGTAGCATCTACTATTCTAACAATGTATTCTTTCATCTTTGTATCTGTTCTTATTTGTTTTACAAGATTTTGTGCTTCTATTATTTGATCTGTGTTTAATATTGGTTGAACGTTATAATCTTCAAATTTCTTAGTAGTCATATTTGTATCTAAAATTAATATTTCTTCTTTAGTTTTTGGATAGTCCATTATTACTTTGTATAAAAAACGATCAAGTTGAGCTTCAGGCAATTTATATGTACCTAATTGCTCTAATGGGTTTTGAGTTGCCATAACAAAGAAAGGTTGTGGTAGATCATATGTCTCTTTACCTATTGTTACTTGTCTCTCCTGCATCGCCTCAAGTAACGCAGATTGTACTTTTGGCGGACTTCTATTTATTTCGTCTCCTAAAACAAAGTTTGCAAATACAGGACCTTTAATTGTATAAAATCCTTTACCTTCTTCGTAAGTAGTTATACCAATTATATCAGTAGGTAATAAGTCCGGCGTGAATTGTATCCTTGAATAAGAACAACCAGTTATTTTAGATAATGCCCTAACAAGTAATGTTTTTCCAACTCCAGGTATACCTTCAAGTAATACATTTCCATTACACAAGAAGCACTCTATTAAGTTAGATACTACTTCGTCTTGTCCAACAAATACGTTAGATACTTCTTTTCTTATTTCTTCTAATTTTACTTGATATAATTGGACTTTTTGTTTTAAAGTATCATCATCATATTGAGGCATACTTACAACAACCTCTTTTTTTATTGAAGAAGTTTTATTTTGTTTTTTTTTAGAATTTGATATTTTTCCCACCATAATGATAATAATATATAAATTGCTTTATTAAATTATTGTTTTACTTTTAAATGATAACACGGAAAAATAAAGTATAATGTAGAAAGGTTTAAATAGAGAATATGTAATTAAATTATGTATGAAGGGTGAGCTAGTAGTTGAAAAACCAACTAAGAAAGATATTCTTAGAGATAGTTTAAAAAAAATAAATTATTATTTAACTAAAGCAGTTGTGACTGAAAAAGAAGTTTATGATGTATATAAGGCTTTTTTTAGTAAGTATTATGAGTTAAATTATGAGTTTTCTGCACAAGAACTTATTTTAGAACTTGATAAAATATACATAGAAGATAAAGTTAGACAGTATTATGAATACATAGCAAAAAAAATAAGTGTCATCGAATATAAAGATAATTCTTTGCCAGATAATGAATTAAAAGAAATCTTAGATTTATTAAAACAAGTAGTTGAATATTTAATAAAACATGAGCCTAAACCAAAAAAAGATTTCTTAAAAAAAATAAAATCTTATTTCAAAAAAAAATAACTATATTATACTTCTTTTAACAATTTTTCTTTTACAGAAAGCATTACATATATACCAATAGTTAATATTGTCAATATAGCAACCCAAGTAATTATTTGTGTACTAAATTCATCAGAGAAATCATATGCTCTTCTAACTAATCCAGGATTTTCTATTCTTAGCTCTTCTCCTCTAACCAAGGTTCTGCAGCCATTAATTATTATGTTTACTAAGTCTCCTGCTGCTTGAACTTCTCCTCTTTCAAGCATTTGTTGAGCTTCTGATAAGTAATCATTTAATTCTTGACATTCAGGGTTTTCTGCGAGTAAATCCCTTGCAAAAGTTACTCTAACTTGTCTATCATCTCCTGCTCCAGATTGCTCTAAACCTGCTACCAATATACTTGCAGTATCTTTAAACTCTGGTTCTGCAACACTTACATTAACTCTTAATTCATAAGGTGCTTCTTCATCCCTAAAATTTTCAACAGTTAAAAGCGTGTACGCAGTTTGTCCAACCCCAAGTGATGCTATAAAATCTACTGTGAACGAATATGTCATCTCAGGGTGATCTGGCATAAGTGCAGATAAACTAATACCTCTTATTTCTTCAGTATAAGTGTTTTCTATTATTATTGGTAGTTCTATTGTTTGATTTGAAAATAAACTTGCGTTTGATGGAAATAATATGTTTAATGGTTTTGGTACATCTACATCTTCTTGGAAAGGTATAGGTACTGGTCTTGGAGTTGATACCGGAACGGGGTTTGGTGGTTCTGGTATGAAGTCAACAACCGTTATTGTTATTTCCTCGCTTGTTGCAACTTCTCCATTTGGATTTGTGGCAGTAAATCTTACATTACAAACCCCTGTTGTTTGAGGTGCTAGAGTTAACATATCCCCTGAGTAACTAAAAGTTACGATTCCACAATTACCTGCATTTAAAACACCATAAGTTAGTGTTGTTGGTTCATTTTCTCCATTCCTTATCCCATCCATATTAAGGTCTTCGTCAGGAGTGTAAAATCTAACAGTAGAACCAGTTATCTCAGGATGTGGAGCATAACTAAAATAGTCTGGAAGCTGAGTCGTTGAACTTATTTCTATATCTGGGAATCCATCAGGACAAGCAAAAGGAGGTCTTGGAAGTATATTTGTTGCAAATTGCCAATCAAACGTAGTAAAACTACCCCTACTATCAATTACCTTAACACTTACATTTCTAGTCATGGATAAGTTTATATTATCTTCAAAGGTATAACTTGAGTTAACCCCTGGCGTGACATTAGTCAGGTTGGCAACAAGTATTCCATCTACGTACCATTCGAAGTTTGCGAAGTTGTCAGGGTCTGTATCATTATCCAATGTAATTTGTGCATCAAATACAAAAGGTTGATCGCTATGAGGTTCTTGAGTTACCAGTGCGTATTGACAACTTGAATGAAACTGAGTCGTGGTGTTAATAAGAACAGACGGCTCTTCAAAAGTTTTATTGCCTTTTGGAGTAAATGCCGTAAAGTTTGTTATTTGTCCATCTACAAACGGTTTTATATGAGTTATTTCAGGCTCGGATGTTATTGGGAGAATTTCAAAAAAAACATTTTGTTCTTCAAAGGCACCTTGACTATCTGTTACTCTTATTAAAAAAGAGGCATTACCAACCGTTTCTGGTGTGAATAATAGTCTTGCTTGAGTTTGAGTACCGTCAATTTTTATTATTTGAAGATTATTAATGTTTTGTGAAGGATCACTAACCATATAAGTTAGTTCTTCTGATCCAAATTCTGGAGGTATTAATAAGTCAAAGTCTTGAGCATAAATAGTTTTATTTACAGGCCTATTTACAACTATGTTTTCTAAAACTATATCATAATTCAATAAAGTATTAGAGGGATGTACAAAGAAAGGAGCATCGTTTGTGTTAAGTATTGTGAAATTAAATATTTGATTACTTGATTGATTAAATGTTCCTTTTTCATCAGTTAAAGAAATGTTTATTGAGTGAAATCCTACTTGACTGTTTGCTTCAAATACAACAGATCTGGTCATGTTAATTGTGAAATTAAAATAATTTATACCTGCAATAGTATTATTTTGTATTATTATATTTTGATATATACTAGTATTAAAATCAGTTAATGAATCTACATTAATAGATATGTTTTCGCCATCAAGTTCTATTCCTTGAAATTCTATTAAAATGGATTCGTTTTGATAATAATTAATATTAGCTAAAGACATATTTAATATAGGCGCGTTGTTTGATGTTATTTCAAGAGTCATTATTCTGCTATCATTATATTCTCCATCAGAAACAGTATAATTTATTTGCCAAGTGCCAATATATGAAGAGTTAAGTATTGTTACATTTATTAGTCCTGTGTTTGGATCAACAGGGAATCTTTCTGAGTCGTTTGAGTAATAGGTTAATGTTCCTGTTTGTAAAAAGTCATATGTTAATTGATCTGGATCTGTTGCGTTTAGTTGGTATATGAAGTTTCCAAGAACAAAACTAGATTGGTTTGACATATTCCCATTTATTCCTACTTCGTGTAAGGATGGAGGATCGTTGACATTTATTATATCTAAGAAGACGTTTCTTTCAAAAGATCTTGCTTGACCATCATATATTTCTATGTCTACATATCTGCATGCAACGTGATCGTTTGTTAGCGTTGTGTTTATCATAAATGTTGCATTACTAGAGTTATCTATAACGACTATGTCATCTTGCCAAGGAAACATAGCAGCAGTACAATTGAATTGATAGTCAGGGTCTTCAGGCAAGGTTATAAATAAGCTAAGTACATCATCTTGGTCAGGGTCAGATGCAGTTATTATAGCAGTATAATTTTGATTTTGTACCCCGCTTGGTAGCTCAGATAAGTTAGAAGTTATATTTGGAGGAAAATTCGTTGATGTTATTTCTAAATTAAAATCTATTGAACTAGGAGATCTTGAACTATTTGATCCAAAGCTATCCGTTACATTTATTTGAATAGTCCAATTTCCTACAGCATCATTTGTTGGCATGCCTTCAAACGGACCTACAGTTGCAAAAAATAATCTAGCAGTAGTATCGTTTATAACTTCAAGACTTAGAGATTCAGGTAGTGTGCTTACAAGAGTAAAATTTAATGGAAAATCTAATTCTTCATCAACTCCTGTTATGTTAAGAGTCCATACATCATCTGCAGTTATTGTTACGTTGTCATATTCCCCAACAAATTCTGCTTGATCATTTACAGGTATTAAATCAAATAATTTGACAGTACCAAAAGAGTTTCCTCCTGCTCTTTCTTCAAATTCTAACCTAAATGAAGTTATAGATTCAGGAGCAGGATCTTCAGTTCCTGCAACATGAATATGTTGAGGCATACAACTAATTTCACCAGTAGTTGTACTTATTAAAGAACAAACACCTTCAGGGATTTGTTGATCTAATCTAAATGTTACAGATAAGTCGGATGGATCTGCAGAGTTTATAAATAAAGTTGTTATTTGATCTTCTGTTAAATTAAATTCATCAGGAATTATAGTTCCATTAGGATATGATAACCATGGCGCAAAATGTGCTTGAGAAGAATTTTGAGAAACAGAGTCAGTTGCATTAGTTATTGTAACTTCACAAATCCACCTATTACCCCTACTAATTGAAGAAGAAAGAACAATTGTTTGATTATCAAAACCAGGTTCATAGTTTAAAAGTTCTGTATCTCCTTTAAACCATTTAATTGAATATGTATCAAACCCTGTAGCTTCCCATCCACAATTTAAAGATTGGTTTGTTAAATATGGTCTTTGATTATCGTTTAAAGCAGGGTTTTGAGTGAATTCTAGTGCAGAAACTGTGTGTATATTTAAGAGTATTATTAAAATTATTAATAATTGTTTCATATTCAAGTTATATGTTCTTTTCATTTTTATAAATCTTTACCTTTTTGAATCCACGAAACGACGTAGCTTATATGATAATATAGCTGAAATATCTCTGGTTGTAGAGATATTTTTTCTTTTTCTGATAAGTTTTCATATTCTTGAAGGGTTTTAATATAATTTTTTTTTGCTTGTTCTATTTCTAAGAATTGTAGAGCTACGTATGCATTATGAATCAAAGCAATAATTTTTTGTGATGAATCTCCTTTAATTATTAGTTCTACTACTTTAAAATCAGCATCTTCTTTTGTAGTATTACTTGTTGAAAAAATATACGCTCTTAGTCCTTGTATTAGCATTCTTGTGTATTCTTGCGATAATAAAAGTTTATGTCTTTCTAATATAATTGTTCTGTTTAGTGCTCTGTTTAGTGCTTCTTTTAAATCTTTATGAACTAATTTTTCTATTTTTAAAGAAGCATCCTTTTTATTAAATTCTACAGGTATTTTGAATGCTAAAGAAAAGTAAGATCTGTATAGATTTATTATATCTTGAACTACTTGAGATGTTGTTAAATATTTTGGTTTTACATTTATGTTTAGCTCTATTTTTGCTATTTTTTTTAAAAGAGTTTTTTTATCTTTATCAGATAAAAGTAGTTCTTTTCTTCTTTTTTTTGTAAGATACCACATAATTTTTGCATACATAGTTCTTATTTGTTTTCTAAATGTAAGATAAGTAGCACTTAATACTGCAGAAGTTAATAAACCTATAAGTATGTATGTTAAAAAAGAGTCTTGTTCTTCAAAAGGTCTTGCATCAGGGGTTTCTATTCTTATTTCTTCTTCTTGTTCTTCTAATTCTTCTTCTGGGCTTGGAGGCGTTGGAGGATCTTGAGGTTCTATGTATTCACATTCTTCCCAAAAAATTCTTTCTA
Organism: Candidatus Woesearchaeota archaeon; assembly: GCA_047602735.1. Taxonomy (GTDB): domain Archaea; phylum Nanobdellota; class Nanobdellia; order Woesearchaeales; family 21-14-0-10-32-9; genus SKIS01. The sequence continues at coordinate 38,331 of JBLKOK010000002.1, forward strand.
ATCTGTTTAAATCACACGCATTTATATCAAAACATTGTCTATATCTAGATCCATTCTCTAAACAATTACTCCATCTTCTACATTGCCATTCAGGAGTACATGAAGGTGCTGCTGCACCAGATGCTCCTGAAGCACTAGATACCTCAGTACATAATGATTTTAATTCAACCATATTGGAATCTACCGTTAGATTTCCAGGATCTTTAGCAGTAAAATAAACAAAACCATCTTGACAGTTTCCTGCAGGATTTGTTATAGTAACAAGGCTGCTGTTTGCAATTGTTATTCTAAAGTTTCCAACGCTACTAAAAGTATATGTTAAGTTATCTCCATCAGGGTCATAGAAATGATCGTTTAATACAAATACTTGACGAGCAACTCCAGGATCTAAACTTTGACTAGGTATTAATTTTTTTAATTCAGGAGGATCATTGATATCTAGTAATTCAAATTCCAAGTCAAAATAAATAGGTATTGGACACTGAGATAAGTCTTCTAAGAGAAATCCTATAGTGTTATTTCCAACAGCTGATTGATTGCCCGTTATAAAAAAACTTTGATTATCTTCTGCAAAATAAAAGACTAATCCATTTCTAAGTTCTACTACAGAAAGCATCATTCTAAATCCAAACGGGTGGGCTAGGTCTAATGAACATTCTTGTGTCCAGTTTTCTAGAGAAGTACTTTGATTGAATGCTTGAGGACAATTAACTATTACTTCTCCAGGTCTGTTTATACATAAATAAGTACTTCCGACTGCTACTTTTGCAACATATTCTGGTTGATTTGATATAAAATTAGCTGTATTTAGTACCCATATTGTTTGAAAAAGTATAACTGAGACTACTAAAAGAACAGTTATTGTTAAGTAATTCTTCATGACAATTTATTTGTCGTCATAAAGATATATAAATATTACTATCTTGATATGTTTAATTGCACGTTTTGTTGTTGTTTTTGTGGTTCTTGAAATGGTATATCTTGACCACCTAATAGTTTTGTTATAAAGAAGTTGTTTCTTTTAAGATTATATATCCTTATTTTACCTTCGTAATATCCTAGTTCTTGGTATTTTGCAATTGCTAAGAAGTTTAATTGGTTTGATGATTCGTGTATATTTTCTAAATATATAAACTGAGATATATTACCCTCAATTTTTATTAATAATTCCCCATTATTTTGAGGTATGTTTATTGTTCTTTTAGAAGTTCCCTTATATCTTATTGTTCCAAAATGAAGTGCGTCATTATCTAAATTAAATCCTACTTCTTGACCTATTATTAATGTTGTATCAAGTTCAACATAGTCATTTATAGATGACTGTACATAAAAAAGAGCAAATACACTAATTAAAAATAAAGTCATAGATGTTAAGGCTATCAGTCCTAAAATTTTTATTTTATTCATTTTTAATGAACATGAAATAAATTATTAATGATGCTGCGATTATAGCAATTATTAATAATACATATAATCCTATAATTAGCCAGTTTGTTGATTTTGTTTGACCTAAATCATCAGTTATCATTATAGGTTTTTTTTGTATTAGTTGAAGTGTGTTTCCTTCAAGGTCGTCAAAATTTATTGTTATTGTCGCGTCGTATTGTCCAAGAGCTAAGTTTTGGGCGTTAAAAAACCCATTTAGTCTTGCTTGAGAAGGATATCTTTGAAGCGAAATAGGATGAGTTGTAGCAGATAAATCATTTATTTTTAGTTCAGCACGTATATTTGTAAATTCTTGGTTCCATTCATTTCTAATTTCTATGAAAAATTCGTTTATTCTATTTTCTTTAAATCTTAGAGTATGACCTGTGATAGATAAATTTTTTTCTCCTATTTTAAACACTATATCTCTTTTTATTTGTTGATCATCATAAAAAAGTTCTTTTATTAAAGTATATGATCCTGGTCTCAAATCTTTCGTTGGTAACACATATTGATTATTATGTGTTTGGCCTGCCAAAATATTATTTTGAAGTAATTCATTTTCGTAAAGAGTATCTCCTTGAGGGTCCAATAATTGTATTCTCGTGTAATAGCTTATTTGTTCGTTCCCTTTATTAATTACGTTCCAAAGCGCATTAGCGTCTGTCCCTTCACCAATAATGCCCCCATCTATTCTAAGACCTGTAAGTTCTAAATATCTATTAGGATAAGGAAATTGAACTTCTAATCTTGATCTGACTCCTGATGTTACAGCTAGTAATCCTTCGCTTTCTACAACTTTTAATGCTTCGACTCGTATAGAATTAACACCATAAAGTTCTACTCCGCTAGGAATGTTTAATTTAACTGTTATTGTTTGTACTTGTCCTTTTTCTAAGGTTACTTCTTGATGACTTAGAGTCGCATATTGAGATAATGGAGAATCTAATATTCTAAAAGCTACTTTGCCTTCTGCGTTTGATATTCTAAATGAGAATTCTAATTCTTTATTTGGTTCGTAATCAATGCTTGTGACTCCAGGACTTATACTTACTGCAATTACATTTGGTAAAGCTAATAAGATTATTAATAATACAAGTAGTTTTTTCATTTTAATTTAAGTAATTAAATTTTGAATAGTATTTAAAATTTGTGAAAAAAAAAAAAAAACTATATTTGTTCTGCAAAGAATGTTAATAACGCTCCTGCAACTCCTGGTTGTGCGTCATCAGGAATTACTATTTGTATATGGGTTTCAAAGCTATTTGCTCCCCCTACAGATGCAGTTGTTAAATTGCCACAAACAAGATATTCTTCATTTGGATTGATAAATTCTGTATAACTAGGTACTAGTCCAGTCCCACAACCACCACTATTTGGAGCAGAACCCAAATTAACAGTCCTGTATAGTAATGAAGATGTACCATCAGTAGTATTTAAAAATTCACCACCTTGTGTTGCTCCAACAGTATCTGATCTAATAGTTACGTTAACGTCAACATTACCATTATTTCTAACAAAAATACCTCTATCTGTGTATGCTCCACATGCAGCAGTTGTATCTTCTGATCCTTCACTGTTAATGGTTGTTGTTGAATCTGTTAAAGGAGTACAAGTTCCAAAATCAATTAAATCATTATCTTGTGTTGTAATAGATACAGATTCATTAATTTGTAAATCTATGGTGCCTGTTTGTGTTACTAATCCTGTCGTTGACACTTGTTCTAATTTATTAAGACTTAATATTGTTCCTCCTAATGAAACAACTATTGCTCCTAATAAAAACAGTGCAAGTGTTTTGTTTGAAATATCCATTTTTTTGTTTTACCTCCTAAAAAAAGTTTTTTTTTATCTTATTATAGTTATTGCCATAGTTCCTGAACTATCCGCAACTAACGGAACTCTAGCGTTAGATCCCACTCTTAGTTGTACTGTACCTGTTGCTTTTGCTTCCTCAACCAAGTTTGTTTCTGCTTTACTAACTTCAGTATATACAGTAAATGTTCCAAGTAGTGAAACTACAACTGTTAATACAACTAAAGTCATAATTGTTTGTCTTGATATATCTTTTGCCATTTTTTATGTTCAGTTCGAATTTTTAATCCTAATATAGCTATTTAAAGTTTTCTATTAATTAGTAGTGTTTTTAATTTGTTATTATGCCCTCAAAGTTATTAATATGAACAAGACCGTATCTTGCACTTCCAGTATCTCTGTTTGGAAGGTTTCCTAATATCAAGTACGCATTTTCAGGTATTTCTCTGTTGTAATCCCGTTCATATAGTCTTAGTAATGTTTGTGCCCTACTACTAATTACGTATTCTTGACCTTGATTATTTAGTAGTACTTGATTATTTATGTATATCCTATTGTTTTCAACTCTAAATGAATCACCAGGTATTCCTTTTATTATTTTAAACACAGTTCCTTCTCTTATATGATTAAATGCTATAATATCATTTCTTTGAGGAACGTTTTGAGAATAGTAGTTTTCTACTATAGTAACTATTTGTGACTGAGATAATACCCCTTCTAATTCATCATTTGGAATCATAGCTGTTCTTGTTGAAAATGAATCAGGATTTATTTGTTGAATTTGCATTTGTTGTACTGGCTCTTCAACGATTTCTTCTTGATCTGGTTGAACTACTACTTGTTCTTCAACAATTTCTTCTTCAACTTCTTGATCTAAATCAAACACATCATCCACAACAACATCTTCATCAACAGGCAAACCAACAACCTCTTCAACAATTTCTTCTTCAACTTCTTGATCTAAATCAAACACATCATCCACAACAACATCTTCATCAACAGGCAAACCAACAACCTCTTCAACAATTTCTTCTTCAACTTCTTGATCTAACTCAAACACATCATCCTCAACAGCATCTTCATCAACAGGCAAACCAACAACCTCTTCAGTAACATCTTCTTGAGTGGTTTGATTTATTAGGATTTCGATAAAAAAGTCTTCTGTTTCAAATACTACTTCATCAACTACTGCATAAATTTTACTTGACCAAACGCCTAATTTTAAAGGTGTTATTTCTAAAATGTTTTGAGTTATAGTATAACTATATCCTTGGCTTGACATAGCGTCATAAAATACTTCTTGTCCTTCAAAATAATTAGATAAATCAATCGTCAGTGTTTCATTAATAAGTAATGTAAAGTTTTGGATGTCTTTAATTTTTTCTTGTTGTTCTTGTATTATTTGATAAGTTGTTTTATATTTTATTTCTTCTAAATAAAAAATTATATCGTCGTCTATTTGAATCAGTAGCTCGGATGAATTAATACTTTCTAAATTACATGTTTGTAAACATTCTTCTGTTAAAGTTAACGATTCGTTATCTAAAACAGCACTATATATTTCTAAAACATCATTTTGAGTTTGTAAAAAAATAGCTATAGATCCATTACCAGATATATTACCCGTTATTTTTAGTGAACTAAGATTTTCTCTTTGGAAAGAAATAGTTTCGTTTTGTTGATAAAATTCATTTACAGTTAATGTTTGTTGAGATTCATAGGTAGCAACAACTAGTCCAGTCATTGATGTGCCCACTAATGCTAAAAAATAAAGAGTCGAAACGACTCCCGCTATCAACAAAATTAACACTAAAGAATTTTTTTCTTTCATAGTCTATTTTTTCTTTGTTGTCTTTTTCTTTGTTGTCTTTTTCTTTTTTACAGGTGCTTTTTTCTTAGAATTTTTAGTTTCTTGCTCTTCCATACCTTTTTTTACTTCTTCTGGTATGTTTTTTATTCCTTGTTTAAATTCACTTATACTTCTACCCGTATTTCTTGCAAGTCCAGGTGCTTTTTTACCTATGAAGTAAATTATTGCAACTATTAAAAGAATCCCTATTATTTCCCATAATCCTATCATGATTTTTTCCTCCAAAAATGTTTATATTAAGATATATATAAATTAATTCTTTTTAAATGTTTTGAATAATCTATTCTTTTATTTTCTTTATTTCTTCTTTTACTTGCTTTGGAATTTCTTTAGCTTGTTTAAACGAATTTATTCCTTTGCCTGTTTGCCTTGCAAGTTTAGGCGCATCATTTCCAAGTAAATAAACTATTAATATTATTATTCCAAGACTTATTATTTCCCACGCTCCTATCATTTTATTAATTTTTTTTGTATTTTTGAAATTAAAATACCTATTTCAAAGCTACCGTGTATTGGTATTATCATTAAAAACATACTAAATGGATCTGGAGGACTTATTAATGCAGATATTACTGCAACCAATATAAATATTATGCCTCTGTGATTTGTTAAATCTTCTATGTTTATTAATTCAGACTTTATAAGTATAGGTATTATTAAAACCAATTGTAAAATAAATGCCATAGTAAGCGCCATTATTATTATATATCTTACAACACTAGTTATACTCCACATAGGATTTACTAAAATATAGTTTGTAGATAGCATAAATAACATGAATTTAGCAAATACAAGTATACCTATAATTACACCAATTATTCCAAGCATTATTGAAAAAGATACAACCACAGTTAATTTCTTTCTGTTTTTTTGAGAAATTGCAGGTTTAACATAACCATATATTTTTGCAAAGATTATTGGCAAACCAAAAAATATTGTTAAAGAAAGTGCAATTGTTATTCTTGCAGAAAGATTTTCAAAAGGAGTTAATGCTACAACATTTGTAATATCAAGACCCATATAGTTTAATAGCCAAGGAACAAAATATCCTGCAAGCCAAAAAAATAAAACAAATAAAATTAATAAAGGTACAAAAAGCATCAATAAAAGAAGTCTAAGCTGTGCTATATGCTCCCTTATTGTTAGCTCTTCATCCATTTAATAAAAGACAAAAAAAATTATTTTTTGCTTTGTGTTTCGTCTACCTTTTCTAATCTTTGTAATTCATTTATTAATTGAAATACATCACTATATGGTTGAGTTGCCAAATAGTTTAATAACGCTTGTAACAATTCTCTGCTTAGTTTATAATTCATATTTATCTACCCCCGTATGATTAAAAAAAATTAGAACTTATATATATTTTTTTATATAAGATCTCCTATGTATCCGATTATAGTTGCAGTTCCATTGTTTAATATACCGTAACTTTCGTTATGACCTTGTAAAACATTAAAATTTGAAACATTCCTTTGATTTAAATCAAGATTTTGCGTAGCTCCCGTATAAGGAACATAATCATCATCCACATTTATAGTTACAGTTCTTGAAGATTCAGAAGTAGTTATGCCTGTACCACCCTGTATTGTAAGAATTTGTCCATCTGAAACAACACTAGATCCAGTATCACCTGCTATTGTAAAAGAAGACATATCCCCGCCCCCTCCGACTAGTGAATCGACATATGCTTTTGTAGCTACATCAGAATCATCTACAGGATCAGATACATTAGATATTATATTATTACCCATGTTTAAAGCTCCAGACAAAACACCCCCGATAATTCTAAGGTATCTTGCATCACCCCACACCGTATCAAAACTAATCGTACCAGTATCAGTAATAGGACCACCAGTCAAACCATCACCAGTATTAATCTCCATAACAGAACCATTACTAAATGTATCTAATAATGTGTCTACGTAATCTTTTGTTGCAACATCACTACCATCAATAGGTGTTGATACATTAGATATTATATTATTACCCATGTTTAAAGCTCCAGACAAAACACCCCCGATAATTCTAAGGTATCTTGCATCACCCCACACCGTATCAAAACTAATCGTACCAGTATCAGTAATAGGACCACCAGTCAAACCATCACCAGTATTAATCTCCATAACAGAACCATTACCTGAACCTGCAACAGAAGAATCTACATAGTCTCTTGTTGCAGGAGAACTTCCATCTACAGGAGTTTGTACAATTACTGTACCCGTAAAATTAAAATCTCCAGAAATAGTATCCCCGTCTCTTATTATATATAGTGAATCGTGTCCAGGATCATTTTGAGCTATTGCTATTGGTAAATATAACAATACTGCCAATAAAATTAAGTGCTTATAATTTAGTTTCATTTCTTTTTACCTAATTTAAAACATACACCTAGTAATATTTAAATTTATCCGTTGGCTTTAAGAAAGATTTATATATAACTTAAATTAGTTATAAAACATTTATTATAAATAAAAACAATAAAAACAATAAAAACAATAAAAACAATAAAAACAATAAAAACAATATAAGTTATTTAGGTTATAATTGTGTTAACGCGTAAAGAAATACAAGTTTTGGAATTTAGAAAAAAAAATATGACACAAGTAGAAATAGCTTCAAAACTAAATATTTCTCAAGCAGCAGTCTCAGGATTTGAGAGAAGCGCGTATAAAAAAATAAAGGATGCTCATAAAATAATAGAAGAGTCTGAAAGATTGGAGGTTGATATCCATGACAGATATTAAATCCAAACTAAACCAAATTCTCGATAAGAAGGTTAATCGTAAGAAATTCTTACAAATACTAGGACTTAGTGCAGCAGCAATACCATTGCTAAGTCCAAGCGTAGCAGCTAAATTCTTCCTACGACAAAGCAACGGCAACCTAATAGACATAGACGACTTAGATCCTAACGCATCAGCGCCAGCCGGTAGTGAAGGAGAAATACAATTCAAACAAGGAACAACGCTCGGTGCGAGTAATAATTTGTATTGGAATAATACTCAAAATAGATTGGGTGTTGGCACTAATAGTCCAGATGAAACTTTGCACGTTGTTGGAAACACCGAGGTTGATGGTGATTTCGGAGTGACTGGAGATGCAGGCGTTATTGGTTTTGTTAGAGCAGACGATGGATTCCAAGTAGACGGAACCACAGTTATAGACAGCTCAAGAAACATAGTAAACGCAGGAACAGGAACGTTCTCAGGAACAGTAACAGCAGCAACACCAAGTTCCACAAATCATCTGACCACAAAACAATACGTAGATGACGCAATAGTAAGTGCCGGAGGAGAAGCAGTCTGGGGAGGAATAACAGGAACACTTAGCAATCAAACAGACCTTCAAAACGCACTAAATTCCAAATTGAATTTGAGTGGCGGAACAATGACTGGAACCTTAATTACTCCTGCAAGTACCACTAGTGCTTCTTCAATTAGAATACCTCACGGCTCTGCTCCAAGCAGTCCTGTTAACGGAGATTTATGGACTACTACTAGTGCGCCGTTAATAAGATTAAACGGAACTACAAGAACAATATATCACACAGGTAACTTAGCAACAGTAGGTCAAGCAGAAGCAGAAGCAGGAACAGCAACAACAACAAGAGCTTGGACTGCTCAAAGAGTTAGACAAGCTATTGAGGCCATTGTTCCAGATGTTACTGACGGTACTGATTTGAGTCTTGGAGTTAGTAGCGGAAGCGAGGTTAGAATAGATAGTAGCACAGGAACTAACGTTACCTTGCCTAATGCGTCAACAAGTAATGCTGGTTTAATAACAACAGAAGCACAAACCATAGCAGGAGTAAAAACATTCAGCTCAACAATAACAGGAAGTATATCTGGAAACGCAGGCACTGCCACCAACGCCAACCGACTGGTGGTACCTGATACCAGAGGCGCCAACGACCAGCCACAGGCCAAAGCAGGCAAAAGAATAACTGCTGACTTCAAGTTCAACACTGCAGTAGGAAGCCCTCCTGTGACTGCCAGCGGAACATACTCGCATATCATCACTGTTGCTGGGTGGAACACAAATGAAGCCAGTGGAGGCTGGCCTACACAGCTGTCAATTGGCGCAGCAGGAATAGCATATCGTCAGGCAACATCTGCAACTGCCTGGGGCGGGTGGAATGCCACAGTGAACACTGCTGGTAACCAGACCATTGGTGGCATCAAAACTTTTAGTAACGATTTGAATGTTAATGGTAAAACTACAAGCAATAATGGTTTTGAAACAGGAGATTTTGAAATTGTTTATAATGAAGACACCGAAAGCTTAGATTTCAACTTTATAGGATAAAAATGGCATTAATTGCATGGTGGAAACTTGATGGAAACGCAGAAGATATTATCGGAGGTAATGACGGTAATGCTGTAGGTACTACTGATTGGATTAATGGAAAGATAGGAGGTGCTGCGGAGTTTGGTCAGACAGGTTACATAGAGATTGGTAATTTGTCAAATTTAAATTTTCAGCCTGTAAATTCTTTTAGTATTGGTGGTTGGGTAAAAGTTACTGAGACGTTTCCAACTTGGCATAGTTCTCTTGGAAGGTGGTTGAATACGGTAACTACTTTTTTTGGTAGAGGTTCTACAGGGAGTTCTTTTGGTATTGGTATTTCTACTACTTGGAACGATACTGGAGATCCTGAAATAGAACCAGAACCTACTAATTATCGTTTTTTATTTGGCTCTAGAGGAGTTAGTCAAATTTATATTACAGATAGTTATGATTTTGAGTTGAATAAATGGTATCATTTATTTTTTGTTTATACTCCTGGAGTCCAATATGGTTATGTGAATGGTGAGCGAGTTATTACAAGAAATAATTCGGCAGGTATCGGAGGTACTTTTTCTGGAAGTTGGGGCGTTTTTGCTCCTAGAGCTGTTCCTGGAGGTAATGGACGTCATTCTGCAGGTGTTGCTGATGATTTAAGAATTTATAATCGTGCTTTGTCTATAAAAGAGATTAAAGAACTTTCAAGAGCTAAGGTTTTTCATACAAAACTTAATAATCCTAATTCAATAGATGATGATAGTGGTAATGATGGCGAAATAACTAATAATGGAGCTGTTTTTTCTAGTGAATCTAAAATAGGTAGTGGTTCTTATGAGTTTGATAATAATAATATTCAAACAGATTGGGGTGAGAATTATACTGTTGATAATAATTTAACTCTTTCTTTGTGGGTTAAACCTTCAACGACATCAGGAAGTCAAATTTTTGCTTCTTTTGGAACAAATACAGACAATAGAAGAGCATATTTTTCAGTATATGGTGGAAATTGGGATATGGGCATTCAAGGAACTGCGTGGGGAGGAGGCAGTCAAGTTGCTAATACTGATTGGACTCATATAGCCATTGTATTTGGCGAAACATCAGTTAATATGTATACTAATACTATTCTGACTAGATCTATTTCGTATACTTCGTATGATCTTTTAGCAAATCTTAGATTAGGTCAATATGGCAATGGTAGTTATCCTTTTTATGGAAATATACAAGATGTTAAAGTTTTTACACAAAGTTTGTCTTTAGCTGAAATAAATGAAATTTATTCTCAACGTGGCAGTATTGATAATAAAGGAAATTTATTTGCACAAGAACTTGCAGAGACTAGTCATAAACCTTTGATTATGGATTATACTATTTGGCAAGACGGACAAACAGGTGCTCAAGGACCTTTTGGACAATATAGTTCTAGAAATTGGAGAACGATAGGAACTGATCCTTGGGGTAAAGAGACCGTTGTTTGGGAAGGAGAAAGCTTGGATGGTTCAACTGCAGGTACAGGTATTTATTTTTCGACTAGTAATCCTATTGATAATACTAAAATGTATAGATTAACATTTTGGGAGAGAAGAGTGACAAACTCTGATGCTACTTATGCCCGGTATTATTTTGGTCTTAATGGTTATGGCTCTACTAACGGAGTTTATAATAGAAGCACAGGTGCTTTAAGTACTAATCCTTATTTTTATAATACCTCTAACTTACCTACAAGTGCTCAACTTCCTGAAGGAGAATGGGTTTTATTTGTTGGTCATATTTGGCCTGCCGGAAGCGGTACTGGTTCTACTCATCCCGATAGTGGAAGATATACTTTGAATGGAAGACTAGGAAATATTTCAAGAGACTGGGTCTGGCACGAAACTAGTGATAGAGGAAGAGGTAGAACGCTAGCAATTTATCAGCCAAATTCAGGAGGTGTTATTCATCACAGCGTTTATCCTAGGATGGATGTTGTTGATGGTACCGAACCTAGTATCGCAGAATTACTTGCTGGTTTTGATTCAAACCACATAGATTATATTAGAGCTAAAGGAGGTACTAAATATATATCATTTGATATTAATTCTAAGCTAACTTATACAGGAGATATATCCGAAGTTGGTCCAACTCAAGGCCTCATTGGTTGGTGGCCTCTTAATGGAGATACCAATGATATGAGTGGAGAAGAAAATCATGGTATTAATAATAACGGAGTTGTTGTCCCTGGACTTAAACAACTAGCTTATGAATTTGATGGTGATGGATGGATAGACTTAGGAGATAGTTTATATCTTCCTGATAATCACCCGTTTACCTTATCAGGATGGGTTAATTATAATAGTTTTTCAAATAGAGATATGATGCTTAGTAGAAATGATGCTGTTAAAAGTGGTAGTCCTTATACTTGGCTGCTTGGTACAAGAGATGGGGATAGAATGTATGCTTATGATGGTAGTTCTTGGAGTCAAAGAATGTATTCTTTTAGTACAGGAACATGGTATCATTTAACTTTTAGATTTGATGGAACAACTATGCACTATTATGTTAACGGAGAAAGTATAGGAACAACTTCTTGGAGTTTTTCAGACAGCACCACTGGAAGAAACACCCAAATAGGAGGATATAGTGGAACTACAGGAGATATAGATGGTAAAACTTTTGATATCAGATTTTATGATCGTGCTCTCTCACCTGAAGAAATCAAGATTCTTTATGATATTACAAAACCAGGCGGACCTCGTGTAAAAAAAACTAAGACTGGTGTTTATATTAAAGGAGAGTTTGTGGAAGATTAAATTTATTAAGTTTTGTTAATTCTTTTTTTTATGAAGGTTTGTTTGGTTAGTATTGTTAAGGATGAGTCTCATGTTATTTTGAGGATGCTTGAAAGTGTTAGAAAGTATGTTGATGAGTATGTTATTGTTGATACTGGTTCTAGTGATGATACTATTAGTATTTGTGAGAATTATTTTAAGGAAGAAAAAGTTAAAGGCAAGGTTTTTAGTAGGCCTTGGAAGAATTTTGGTCATAATAAGGGGGAGGCTTTGGCTATTGCAAGAAAGCATAGTTCTTGTGATTATTTGATGATGATTGATGCAGATAATTTTATTGAGGGTTCTTTTAAGATACCTGATAGTATTGATAAGGATGGTTATTATGTTAAGCATAAGTATGGTGATGGAACTAATTTTTTTTGGAGGAAGCAGTTGTTTAAAAGAGTTAAGCCTTGGACTTATAAAGGTGTTTTGCATGAGTATCCTTTTCTTGAGGGTGATAACGATATAGGTTTTATTTACGGCGAATATTTTTTTACTGAGACTCATGAGGGTGCTAGGAATAAGGATCTTGTTAAGAAGTATGAGAGTGATATTAATGTTTTACTTGATGGTTTGAAAGATGAGCCTGATAATGCTAGGTATATGTTTTATTTAGGTCAAAGTTATATTTGTCTTGATAATTTTAAGGAAGGTGCTAAGTGGTATTTGAAGGCTGCTAAGAGTAGCTCTTGGGATGAGGAGGTTTGTGTTAGTTATTATAGGTGTGGTTTGGCTTATATGGAGCTTCGTGAGTTTAGTAAGGCTAAGAAGTGTTTGTATGAGGCATTTAAGGTTAGACCTTCTAGGCTTGAGTCTATGTATATTTTAATTAAGTATTATTATGAAAAGGGAGAGTTTGAGGAAGGTTATCAGGCAGGTCAGTTGATTAAGAGTTTTGAGGTTTCTGATGATACTTTGTTTGTTGAACAAGATGTTTATGAGTGGAAGATTTTTGATTTGCTTAGTCTTTGTAGTTATTATTCCGAGAGGTTTGATGAAGCTAGGAATTATTATGAGTTAATGATTAATATTCCAAGAGAAGAAATGGATCGTTATAATAATAATAAACAGTTTTTTTATCAGAAATGAATTCCTAATACTTCTGGGACTTCTATGTAGTCATATTTTTTTGCTAGTTCTTCGTAGGTATATCCGTCTGCTAGGTATCCTTGGTCTTGGTTCCATCCTCCTATTTCTTTTAAGTGTTTTTTTTTTATCATAAGTTGTAGTGTGTCTACGTTTTGAACTTTTACAGGTATACCCTTTATTATCTGAGGCGGCAGTCCTAGGTGTTCTGGTAGGGGTCCTAGGTGTATTATTTTGCATATTGAAAACGCCGTTTTTTCATCTGTATTTTTTAGTGCGTTTAGCATTTTTTCTAGGTAGTGTGGGAATATTAAGTTGTCATCATCTAGAAATATTATGTAGTCTGCTTTTGCTTTTGTGAATGCGTGTTGTCTTGCTTTGTTTGCATAGTCTTGATAGTGTTTTTTTAAGTGTAAATATTTTATTTTTGGGTCTTTTTTTGATTTTACGTATTTTTTTACGTTTTCTTCAAATCCGTCACTGCAAATTAGGTGTTCGTATTCTTGTATTGTTTGTGATTTTACGCTTCTTATACATCTCTCTATTATTTCTAAGGGTCTGTTCCATGTAGGTGTGATTATTGTTATTTTTGGTTTTATTGCCATTGTGGTCCTGGAAGTATAGGTGTTTGTTTTTTTATTGCACAAAGGTCTACTTGTGTTATTAAGTAATCGTTTTCTTTATGCCAGTCTGTTGGATAAAATGTTTCGTTTCTCCATGATTGGAATTTTCCTTTAAATCCTATTTTTTCTGCAAAGAATTTTTGGGTGTAGAATTTTGTGCTTTCTTCGTTCCAAAAGCTTTTGTTTAATGGGTTTGCAAATGCGTGTTTGCAGTCTGAGCTTACTACTTCTAAGAATAGTAGTCCTCCGTGGTCTAGTATTCTCCATAGTTCTTGCATTGTTTTTATTGGGTCAGTGCATTTTTCTAGTATGTTATGTGCTTTTATTACCCCTACTGAGTTTGTTTTTATTTTTTTTAAGTCATTAATATTTATTTTTTCAAAGTCCATCCAGTCTTCTGAATCAACACTCATATCTATCAGTCTTAATTTTTTGTCTTGTGCCCATTTTACTGCTATTTTTCTGCTATAGTTAAAGTAGTTTGTTTGTACTATGTCTTGTACTTCATCATTATTTACTATGCTATGATTGTTATCGTGTACTCTGTATAAGTATAGTGGTTTTTTTATCCATTTAAATCCTTGTTCGCCGAATTCTAAGAAGAATTTGCACATTAATTCATGGTCGTCTCCGCTTGGAAGTTCTTCGTTGTGACCTCTTATTTGTTGGTATGATTTTTTTCTCCATGCTCTTACATGGTTTGGTGCCCACTCTATTCTCATGATAGTTGTTGCATATATTGGGAAGGCTATTGTTTCTAGTAATTCTTTATCTTGGTATTTGAATGGTTTTGTTTTCCATCCCCAGTATGAATCGTATGTTCTTGGTTTCCATGTATCGTTAAAAAATTCTACTGTGTTGGAGTATGCGAAGTGGGTTTTTTTATCTTTGAATGCTTGAATTATTTCTTGTAGTGCGTTTGGTGTTAGCATGTCATCTGCGTCTAATTCTACTATTATTTCTGATGTTGCTTTTAGGCTTAATTTTTTTTTAAGTCTCCCTATATTGTTGTCTTTTCCTATTTCAGTTAATATTTTTACTCGTTTATCTTTTGCTATTTCGTCAGATATTTTTCCGCCATTATTTAGAAGTATTAGCCATTCCCATTCTTGTATTGTTTGGTTTTTTAAAGAATCGTATGTTTGTTGAATATAAGGATTTGATTTGTAGTACACAGGACTTATTATAGATATTTTAGGTTTAATCATTTATTTATTAAAAAAAAGATTATTATTTATAGCTTTTGATTTGTGTAAAAAGCTATGTTTAAGCGTTGTTATTGTGAGAAAATTTATAAAAAAAACATTACTTAGGTTTAAAGTAATACTATTTAGTTTATAAAATGGCGAAATTTAAAAGTAGTAAAGTTAAAGGAAGATTAGATGTTGAAGGTTCTGCTGAGTTTAAAAAATCTTTAAGTATAAAGGATGCTGAAGATAGTGATGAAGCTACTACTAAAAAGTATGTTGATGATGAAATTTCTAATGTTAGTTCTACTGTAGGCCCTCAAGGACCTCAAGGACCAACTGGTTATAAAGGTAATCAAGGAAGCCAAGGAGCAGTAGGGCACCGAGGAAATCAAGGACCTGTTGGATATAAAGGTAATCAAGGGTCTAGTGGAGGTTCTGGTTCTCAAGGAAGCCAGGGACCTACAGGTAGTAGAGGTAGCCAAGGCGCTGCAAGTACCACCGCAGGACCTAGAGGACCACAAGGAGGTGGAGGACCGACAGGTTATGTTGGCGCTACAGGACCTGCAGGTTATGTTGGTAATGTTGGTCCAACTGGACCTGGAGGACCAAGAGGACCGCAAGGAAGCCAAGGCGCTGCAAGCACCACCGCAGGACCAAGAGGACATACCGGTACAACTGGACCTGGGGGTCGTCAAGGAGCTGTTGGTCCTGGAGGTTATTCAGGAGCAGTTGGTCCTACTGGTAGTGGAGGACCAAGAGGACCACAAGGAGGACAAGGAGCAACCGGACACACAGGAAACAGAGGACCTGGAGGACCAGGAGGACCAAGAGGACCACAAGGAGGACAAGGAGCAACCGGACACAGAGGACACACAGGAGGTGGAGGACCAGGAGGACCAAGAGGACCACAAGGAAGCCAAGGAGCAACAGGGTATGTAGGACCAGGAGGACCAGGCGGATACGCAGGACCAGGAGGACCAGGCGGATACGTAGGACCAGGAGGACCAGGCGGATACGTAGGACCAGGAGGACCAGGCGGATACGCAGGACCAGGAGGACCAGGCGGATACGCAGGACCACAAGGACCTCAAGGATATAGAGGAGCTCAAAGAAGAGGACCACAAGGATTTAGAGGACCTACAGGACCTTTTTTATCTTCTAGGACTTTAAAGAAAAATATTAAGACTTTAGATGATCAGACAAAAAATCTTGAAAGAATTCAGCCAGTTAGGTTTAAGTGGAAAAAAGATAAAAAAGAGGATATTGGTCTTATTGCTGAAGAATTGAAAAAAGTTTATCCTGAGTTTGTTTATCATAATTTAAAAGGAGAAGTTGAAGGCATTCATTATGGTAAGTTAAATTCTGTATTGATTAATATTTCTCAAAAGCAGCAAGAAAAAGTTAAAAAGATTTTAGATGATTTTTATTTAGCTATTTTTGATAGTGACTTAGATAAAGGAAGAAATTTATTAGACTTATCCACTTATTGGAAAAGAAAAGATGTGCCTGAGGTTATTATTACGAGTGATAAGGGTTATTCTTGTATTGGGTATATAAGTGAAGATGAAAAGAACATAATTATAGATGTAGAACATAATGGGAAGTATAAAGTTACTTTGATTAAAACGGCGTGAATAAGATGGCAAAGCTTACTAATACAAAAATATTTGGAGACTTAACCGTAGTTGGAAAAGGAAAATTCAACAACACCATAAAAATAGGACCTCCAACACAAGACGACCATGCCACAACCAAACAATACGTAGATAATCAAATAAGCAACATAACATTAACACCCGGTCCTCAAGGACCTAGAGGACCACAAGGAAGTGTAGGTTCTGGGGGACCTAGAGGACCACAAGGTATAACTGGGCCTAGAGGACCACAAGGAAGCCAAGGTAGTAGTGGAGTTGGAGGGAGTCAGGGTAGTACTGGCCCTACAGGTCCAACCGGAGTTGTTGGGCCTGGAGGTTATACTGGACGCACAGGTCCAACTGGACCTGGCGGTTATAGGGGAAACCAAGGACCAGGCGGATACAGAGGAAACCAAGGACCACAAGGAGCAACCGGACACAGAGGACACACAGGAAGCGGAGGACCAGGCGGACCTGCGGGATATGTTGGTCCACAGGGTAGTCAAGGGCCTACTGGTTATAGGGGAAACCAAGGACCAGGCGGATACAGAGGAGTACAAGGACCACAAGGAGCAACCGGACACAGAGGACACACAGGAAGCGGAGGACCAGGAGGACCAAGAGGACCACAAGGAGGACAAGGAGCAACCGGACACACAGGAAACAGAGGACCAGGAGGACCAGGAGGACCAAGAGGACCACAAGGAGGACAAGGACCTGTAGGATACACAGGAAACAGAGGACCAGGAGGACCAGGAGGACCAAGAGGACCACAAGGCGCAACCGGACGCAGAGGAAACCAAGGACCAGGCGGATACAGAGGAAACCAAGGACCAACCGGACGCAGAGGAAACCAAGGACCAACCGGACACAGAGGAAACCAAGGACCAACCGGACACAGAGGAAACCAAGGAGGCGGAGGACCAAGAGGACCACAAGGTCCTACTGGACCTGCAGGCGTTCGAGGCCACCAAGGTCATACAGGTCCTGCAAGGTCTTCATCTATTAGATATAAAGAAAAATTAAGAGTGCTTGAAGATCAAACCAATAATTTAGATTTAATTAAACCTAGAAGTTTTAAATGGAAAGATAGTGATAAAAAAGATATTGGTCTTATTGCTGAAGAAATAGATAAATTATATCCTGAAGTAATTGTATATAATGAAAAAAATGAACCTGAGCGTATTTTTTATGAAAAATTAACTACTGTATTATTAGATATTGCTAAAAGGCAAGAAAAATCTATTTTAGGTTTAGAAAATAAAACAAAAGTTAGTAGTTTTAGTTTAGATTTAGATGAAGGTTTAAATGTTTTTGAGCTGGATAACTATTGGGATTATGATACAGCTAATTTAAAGTTGTTTATTGAATCTAAAAATAGTGCATATGGAACGATTAATTCAAATAATACTTTTAGTATTATTGCTTCAAAGAAAGGAAAACACACTGTTGTTTTGATTAAAAATAGTTAGAATATAAAATGGCGAAACTTACTAATACAAAAATATTTGGAGACTTAACCGTAGTTGGAAAAGGAAAATTCAACAACACCATAAAAATAGGACCTCCAACACAAGACGACCATGCCACAACCAAACAATACGTAGATGATCAAATAAACAACATAACCTTAACACCCGGTCCTCAAGGTCATACTGGGCCTACTGGGCCAGTTGGAGATATAGGAAATACAGGAAGTACAGGCGCTGTAGGTTATACAGGTGTAACAGGACCTGTGGGAGATACGGGTAGTTCTGGTGGTGTTGGGAGTCAAGGACCTGCAGGAGCTACAGGACCTGCAGGACACAGAGGAGTACAAGGACCTCAAGGACCTGGAGGATATAGAGGAGTACAAGGCGGAGCTGGACCAAGAGGACCACAAGGAAGTCATAGTACTACTGCAGGGCCAAGGGGACCACAAGGAAGCCAAGGAGCAACCGGGTATACAGGTAATAGAGGAGTACAAGGACCAGCAGGACCAGCAGGGCCAAGAGGACCGCAGGGTTCTGCAAGTAGTGTGAGAGGACCACAAGGAGCAGCCAATACAACTACAGGACCAAGAGGACCACAAGGAGGACAAGGAGCAACCGGACGCAGAGGACACACAGGAGGCGGAGGACCAGGAGGACCAAGAGGACCACAAGGAAGCCAAGGAGCAACCGGACACACAGGAAACAGAGGACCAGGAGGACCAGGAGGACCAAGAGGACCACAAGGAGGACAAGGAGCAACCGGACGCAGAGGACACACAGGAGGCGGAGGACCAAGAGGACCACAAGGAGGCGGAGGACCAAGAGGACCACAAGGAGGCGGAGGACCAAGAGGACCACAAGGAGGCGGAGGATCGAGAGGACCACAAGGAGGCGGAGGACCAAGAGGACCACAAGGACCAGGCGGACCTACTGGTTGGTCTGGTAATACTGGACCTGCAGGTCCTCTTGGAATTAGGGGTCATCAAGGACCTCAAGGATATGCGGATACAGGTTCTTTCTCTACTAAGAAATTAAAGTATGATATTAAGGATTTAGAAGATCAAACCAGAAAAGTTAATAAATTAAGGCCTGTTAGTTATAGGTGGAAGAAAGATAATGTAAAAGATATTGGTCTTATTTCTCAAGAGCTTCATGAAATTTATCCGGAGTTTACAGGATTAGATGAGAATGGAGAAGCGGTTAATATTGATTATAGTAAGTTAGTTACTGTTTTATTTGATGTTGCTAAGCGTCAACAAAAAAAGATTGATGATTTGGTTAATAAATTTGAGTTTAAATTTTTAAGAGTTGTTGCTTCCAAGGATAAGTGTGATTTAGTTGTTAGTCTTCCAGATTATTTTAAGTATTTAAATAAAAATAATAGTGTGTTGGTTCAGCCTATTAACATGTTTAGTTCTGGTTATGGAGTAATTAAAAGTAATAGTTTAGAGTTGTATTTGGATAAGAAAGGAGAATATGATGTTTTAATTATGAGTGTTAGGACTGATTAAGTTGTTTGTATAAGCTTAGTATTATTATTGTTAGAACAATTATTATAGATACGAATAAGATTATTTGTGAATAATTCTTTGTTAAAGGTTGTTGTGTTTGTTGTTGACCTAATATATGTATGTTATTATTTGTTATTATTGTGCGATATTGTTTTTGTGTTTGTATTCCTTCAAAGTTTAATTGTATTTCTAAATCGTAGTTTCCAGGTTCTAATCCTAAGGTATTTAGATATATAGGAACTACTATGTTTTTATTTGGTTGTATTTGGATTTGTTGTGTTGTTTGTATATTTGTTTGTTTTATATTTGCAGTTATTTGTACGTCTAAATTATTTGTCCATTCGTTTTTTAGTTTTAGGTCTATTTGCGCTATTTCTCCTAATCTAAATGGATAAGTAGTTAGTGATGTTATGTTTATTGTTGGTTTTCCTACGAGTATAGTTTTGTTTTTTTCTAGTAATTCTTGGTCGTATTTTATTTGTGCTTGTATTGTTTTTGTTCCTATTTGTGTTGGTGTCCAGTTATAGTTTATGTTTATTGTTTCTAGTGATTGAATTGTTTTAGTTTGTTGAATTGTTTCTTGGTTTATTTTTATGGTTGATGTTAGTGTTGTTTGTGTTAGTCCTATATTTGTTGTTTTTAGTGTTATTATTCCTTTTTTGTTTGGTTCAAAGTTCGAGTTTAGTATTTCAAATTCTAATAATGGTTCTTGTACCGGATTTATTATTATTAAGTCATGTGTTAGGCTTATTTGTGCTGCTATTTGTGATTGTGTTTGAGTTATTTTTGATATTGTTATAGGTATTTGGTTTCTTCCAGGATTTAATTTTTCTCTTGGTATGTTTGTTGTTATTTGTATTATTTCGTGTTGTGTTTGGTTTGTGAATTCTATTTGTGATTGGCTTAGTGTTATGTATTGTGATAATTCGTTTGGTATTTTTATTGTTGCTATAAAGTCTTGGTTTAGATTATTTATTATTCTTAAGTTATATGTTTGTGATAGTTCCAGTGTTTCTGTTTTTGCAGGCGCTATACCTAATGCATGTATTTGAGGTATTATCAACGTTATTAATAATATTGTTAGTATTATTTTTTTCACTGTGCTATACCCCATATAAAGTTTATTTCAGATTCTTTTGTTCCTGGCGGTTCGGCGCTTGGAACAGTTATAGATATATCAAAAGTTATGTTATTTGTAGGACTTTGCCAATTTAGGTCTTTTATTACATTAGGAGTGTTTTGAGATATGTTTATCCAGTTAGTTATTGATTGTGATTCGTTAAAGTTTCCAGTTCTTGGTCTTAACATAAAAAATGATGTGTTAAGAGTTTGTGTTTCCCAAAGACTTTGCGTTGAAGTTATATTTCTCAAATCTGCTTCTATATTTCCATCGTTTCTAAACAGAAGCGGTTCGGGATTATTTGAGGTAGTGTTTAGTTGTTGATCTAGTTGTAGTGTTCCAAAGTTTATTTCGTTAACTATGGGCGTTATAATTATTGCTTGTACAAGTGTAAAATTAGATATGTTACTCCATTCAGAGTATTCTTCTCCGTCAAATGCTCTTACTCTCCAATAATATGTTCCAAAGTCTTGAGGTAATATTTCTGTGTAGTTATTTTGTGTTAATCCTGTTTCATTTGTTACAATTATAGTAAGTGCTTCGTCCCTTGCAACTATTAATTCATATGTTAGTGGATCGTTGTCGTGATCTATTGGTATTGTCCAGTTGTAAAATATGTATCTGTTTGTGTATGTGTCATCTCCGTCTTCAGGGTTTAGTAATAATGGTTGTTTTGGAGGATGGTTTATTATTGTTACAGTTGAGCTATTCATAGGTGTTGAGTTTAATTGTCCATCATCTGCTATACAGTTTAGTATCCATTCTTGGCTTTTTTGAGTTTGAGTGTTAGATATATTATTTACATTTATTAAAGTATTTTGAGTTGTAAAGCTTGTCACACCAGACAAATGTTGAGTTCCATTCAAATACCAAGTATAGTGATATCTTACATCATCTAGATCAGAGTCTTGTGCTTGACAAAATCCTTGAAGAGTATAGTTTGAATAAACTGTTTGGTTTGGTTGTATGTATACTTGTACTAATTCAGGTGGTGCGTTATCAAATCCACAACAAACTCTTGTTATATATGCAGAATCGCATGCTGCGCTTATGTGAGCGTTTGATAAATTTGTTGGATCTTCTGATGATGCTAATGAGTATATGCATTCAGCATCTTCAGGACACGTATTTTCATATACACCACATTGTACTTTCCTATTTGTTACAGATATACAAGATTCATAAGGATAATTATCTTGGGTTGGTACTTCAACGTGAGCATTTGTTTGTGATGATAGTCTTACAAATACCGCGCCATCGTCTGTGCATGTATTTGTTAAGTCTTGCGATATTAAGTCTGCGTTGCAACATATTACATTATCATATGTTCCTATACTTGCTAGTTGAGCGTGAGCATTATGATACCCTCCCGTATCGTTTAGTACACCAAGTATTATCGTTCCAGAACAACCCGAGATAGTTGTTACTTCACAAGATATATCTGCATTAACAATATTTATTGTAGCAGTTAGTAAAATTAAGATTATGATAAGTTTTTTCATTAAAACACCCGTTCCTCTTTTTGTTATTTCTTAATATAAGTATATAAAGTTTTATATTATAAATTTTTTTTAAGAGTATTATTTGTTAATTATTTTTCTTAGTTTTTATAATAATCATATTTTTTTATTAGATATATAAAAACTTTTATATAGTGCTTTGAGGTTCTCTTATTTTATTGAGCCCGTGGCTTAGCCTGGTATAGCGCACGACTGATAATCGTGAGGTCCGCGGTTCAAATCCGCGCGGGCTCATATTAACTTTATAAAAAAAATGGAATTTAATCCTAATTTTAAACCAGGTATACTAGAAATGTTTACAGGACCTATGAAGTCTGGTAAAAGTCTTGAACTTATTCAACGAGTTGAGCGATTAAAGTATATGACTGGTATTGATATTGCTTTTTTTAAACCAAAAATAGATACTAGAGATAAAAATTTAGTTTCTAGGTTTAGTGATAATGGTTATGATTGTGTTTTTGTTTCTAGTAGCAGAGATATTTTGGATAATTTAGATGATGAAAAGGTTGTAGTTATTGATGAAGCCCAGTTTTTTGACGAGGATTTGTTTGATGTTGTTAAGTATTTGTTAAGTGAAGAGTATAATGTTATTGTTGCTGGCCTCGATCTTGATTTTAGAGGTGAGCCTTTTGGACCTGTGCCTTCTTTGTTGGCTCTTGCTAATGAAGTTAAAAAGCTTAGTGGTATTTGTGATTTTAAGGAGTGTAATAACCCTGCTTATTTTACTCAGCGTTTGATTAATGGTGATCCTGCAAGGTATGATAGTCCTACTATTTTGATTGGTGATAGTGATCATTATGAGACTAGGTGTAGGAAGCATCATTTTGTTCCAAGATGAATTAATTTTTAGAATATTTTTCTAATTGTTCTATGAGGTTAGGTATTTCTATAATTGCTTGTTTTACTGTTTCTTTTTCTATTTCTTCACCATAATAATTTATTCCGTTTCTAATTTTTCTATATCTGTTAAATTTATTAAATAAATATGTTTCTTTTAAAATATCTCTTAAGAAAAATCCCATTGATTCATGATCTAAGAATTTATATCCGTTTAAATAACCTATCGCTTCACAATGCTGTCTTAAACCTTCATATAATTCTCTAAATATTGATTTAGCAGTTTTATTAGAAAAAGGTATTATTTTTGCTGTCTGAATTGCTTGATTTGATTATTTTAATATATTTAAGGCTCTATTTTTATTAATAGTTACGTTTTTTACTTTCCCTTTTTCTAAACTTTGTTGAAAATTCATAATATTGATAATTCACCACTAAGAACTATACCATTACAAATATTATTTACTAAATAAGTATTTGATTTTTTTAGTTTATCCCATGATGAATTATTATAAATATGCAAACTTACTTTTCTATTTAATACTTGTTCATACTTGTCCAGTGCAAAAATTTTTTTTATGTCAGATATTATACATATATCTATATCACTATCTTTATAATTGGTAGCTGTCGAGTAACTTCCAAACAAAACTATTGTTGGATAATCATATTTTTGTTCTAAATTTTCTATTAGTTTTGATTTTCTTATTTTTTCTAAGTTATAGTAAAGTTTTAGATTTAGTGTTTTTTTTGAGTTTGTTAATTGATAAAAAGAATATATTCTGTCTTTTTCAAGAGTTAAATATTTTTCTTTTACCAGCATATTTAAGTGTTGTCTTGTTGTTGTATGATTAGTTTTTATTAATCTTGAAAGTTCTCTTATACTAAATTTTTTGTTAGGATCTTCGAAGAATGATTTTAATATGTTTAATTTTTTTTCCATTTGGAAATATAAATTTCCAATTGTTTATAAAAGTTTCCATTTTTTATTTGTTTGAAGAATTTTTATATATAATAGTTAGTTTCTTGTTTTTTATGGATGAGATTTCAACGCTTGTTTTAGAGACTTTGAATTTGGATAAGCAAGTTATTATTTTTGTTAATAGTAAAAGAGGTGCTGAGAGTCAGGCCGAAAAGGTTTCTAAGATAATAAAGAGTAGTAGTGATGAATTAATTAACATAAGTAATTCTGCTTTGTCTGCTTTGACTAATCCTACTCGTCAGTGTAAGCGGCTTGCGATGACTTTAAAAAAAGGTGTTGCATTTCATCATTCAGGTCTTAGTAGTAAGCAAAGAGATTTGGTTGAAGATAATTTTAAGCAAGGTAAAATAAAAGTTATTTGTGCAACACCAACTCTTGCAGCAGGTGTTGATCTTCCAGCGTTTAGAGTTATTATTCGTGATGTTAAAAGATATACTGGTTTTGGTATGAGTTTTATTCCCGTTCTTGAATATGAACAACAAGCTGGTAGAGCTGGTCGTCCTAGTTATGATAATGAAGGTCAAGCAGTATTAATTGCTAAAGATCCTATTGAAAGAGAGGAGCTTTGGAGTCGTTATGTTAACGGTAAGCCTGAGAATATTTATAGTAAGCTTGCTGTTGAGCCTGTTCTTAGAATTTATGTTTTGAGTCTTGTTAGTAGTGGTTTTGTTAGAAGCTTTGAAGATTTACTTGATTTTATGAGTAATACTTTTTATGCTCATCAGTATGGCGATATGGTTAAGTTGAAGATGATTTTGTCTAAGATTGTTCGTATGCTTGTTGATTGGAGTTTTTTGGAAGCTGATGAATTTAATCTTAGTGCTACTGTTTTAGGTAGGCGTATTAGTGAGCTTTATCTTGATCCTTATACTGCTAATTATTTGCTTGAGAATTTTGATTCTGATTTTGAGGATTTTGGTGTTTTGCAGCTTATTAGTTATACGCTTGAGATGCGTCCGCTTATTCGTACTAAGAAGGCTGATGAGCAAATTATTTTTGATCGTTTGATTAATTCTGAGTTGCTTGTTGATGAGCCCGATAGTTATAGTGATGAGTTCGAGGAGTTTTTGAATAGTGTTAAGACTGCTGTTGTTTTAGAGGATTGGATGAATGAAGTGCACGAGGATATTTTGTATGAGAAGTACGGGGTTACTCCTGGCGAGCTTAATGCTAAGCTTGAGAGAGGTAATTGGCTTTTATATAGTTTGTATGAGCTTTTAAAAATTAGAGGTTATAAGAACATAGGTGGACTATTGAGAGTTCAGACTAGGCTTAAGTTTGGTGTTAAAGAAGAGCTTTTACCTCTTTTAAGGCTTAAGGGTATTGGTCGTGTTAGAGCTAGGAAGTTGTTTGTTAATAAAGTTAAAGATCTTGGTGATGTTAAAAAGGTGGATGTTACTACGCTTACTCAGATTTTGGGTCCTAGTATGGCTAAGAATGTTAAAGAACAAGTTGGTATAAAAGTTGAGGTTGTTAAGCAAAATAAACGTAAGGGCCAAATTAATCTTAATGATTTTACTTAATTATATAGCAATGATTGTGGTAGACTACTGTTACTTTTTGTCCTATGTTTAAGTCTAGTTTTAATGGGTTTTTTGCTTTTGTTGATTGGTAGTTTTTGTTTAGTATTTCTATTTGTGGATTTGTTGTTGTTACTTGGGTTTTGTGTTTTTTTAGTATCTTAACTGAGTCATGTATTTTTTGGTTGAACGGAAAGGTTGTTTTTTTGTTTTTTTCAAGATCTATCCCCGTATTTTCTTTTCCAAGTGCTGTTATTAGTATTGGTTGATTTTCTAGTATTATTACGTCTTTTTCTTTAAAGCTAGGTATTGTTAAAAGTGCGTTTACTCTAAATATGTCTTTACTGGTTTGGTGGTTTCTTGAAAATAGTTGTTCGTTTAAGTCTAGTGTTCCTGAATAGTTTTTTATTACTTGTAATGCGACTTTTTTGAGTTTTTTTTTGTCAATGAAGTAGAAGTCTGCGCTGTCTTTTTTTTCTACTATGTTATTTGTTAGTATCTTGTTTTTTTGTAAGTAATTTTTTATGTATTGGTTTACTTCTTTTCTTGTGTTTCTTACTTGTAATATTCCTTCATAGTATTCTGATCCTAGTTTTGCTACTGTTGGACTGTATGTTGTTTCTATGTATATAGTTATTGGGTAAACGTAGTTTTTGTGTATTATTGTTATTTCAAAATCTTTTTTTATTCCTGGTTTTGTTAGTAATTCGTATTGTTCTAATCCTTTTTCTAGTTCTACTTTTTGGTTTATGTTTTGTTTTACTAATTTTTTTGTGAGTTCTCTTAAGTTTTTGAATTTTGTCCATTTTCCTTTGTAGAAGTATCTCATTGATGGACATAGTTGTATCGATATTTTTTTGTATTCTATGTCTGTTTCTTTGCAGTCATTGCAAAATGTTCCTGCAGTTATTGTTTTTCCGCATTTTGGACAAAATTTTTTCATGTTATTATTAGTATTAGATATTTATTTAAATCATTGTTGTTTTTTTGTTATTTATGAATTGGCTAAAGAAGTTTTGGAAGTTTTTGTGGCATGATGATTCTTTTCTTAGCTGGGTTACTTTAGCAATCATAGTTTTTGTTATGTTCAAATTTGTTTTGTATCCTTTAAGCGGAGTAATTTTTGGTACTAGTTTGCCTGTTGTTGCTGTTATTAGTGAGAGCATGGAGCATCGTGTTAATATTGATGATAACGGTGTTAATTATATGTGCGGTATTAGTTTTAGTAGGAGCAATAGAGAGGTTACTTTTGATAGATGGTGGGCTATTTGTGGTTCTTGGTATGAACAAAATACAGATATTACTAAAGAGGAGTTTTCAGAATTTAGGTTTAGTAATGGTTTTAATAAAGGAGATATTATTTTTGCTAGAGGAAAAAATTCTGAAGATATCGAGGTAGGCGATGTTATTATTTTTGCTACAAATCAACCAGTTCCAATTATTCACAGAGTTATTGAGATATTTGAAGAGGACGGAGATTTGTTTTTTGCAACTAAAGGAGATAATAATGCTGATGTTAATAGGGCTATTGGAGAGCATAGAATTCATGAAGATAATGTCTTAGGCGTAGCTAGTTTTAGGGTTCCTTGGCTTGGTTATTTTAGGGTTTGGCTTGGCGAATTTTTAGGCATATAAACCACAAATAATATAAAATGTATATTTTTACTTTAAGTTATGAAAGCTTTAGTTATATATGGACATCCAAACAAAAAAGGACATAACGGTTTTATTTTAAAGAGTGTTTTAAAAAAATTAGATGAAAGACACATAGATTATAAGATGTTAGATTTATATCATATGAAATTTAATCCTGTTTTAGATGAGACAGAGCTTTATACTCAAGGAAAGAAACCAAAAAAAGATGTTTTGAAGTACCAAAAGCTTATTCGTGAAGCTGATGAACTCATCATTATTTATCCTGTTTGGTGGAATTCTATGCCTGGCATCGTTAAAGGTTTTTTTGATAGGGTTTTAACACCTGGTTTTGCTTATTATTTTAAGCATCTTATTTTTAATCAAGGTTACCCTGTTGGTCTTTTGAAAAATAAAACTGCTAGTGTTTTTTTGACTACTGGTAGTAATAGGTGGCTTTATAAGATTTTTACTGGTGCTCGTGCTCATAAGCAAGTTAAGCGTGATTTACTTGGTATGACTGGTATGAAGGTTAAAGTTTTTCATCTTGATAGTTGTTTAAAATTTGATGAAAGAGCTAAGAAAAGGATCAAGGTTTTGGTTAGAAAAGCTTTTAAAAGAATTCTGTAATTTTTAGATAAATTATTTTTATTTGTTGTTTAGAGGTTGTGGTCTAGTTTGGTATGATACACGGCTGGGGGCCGTGTGATCGGGGGTTCAAATCCTCCCAACCTCATAATTATGGTTAAAAAATCGATTAAATAAATTATTTAAATAACGAAATAAAATATTTTGTTGTTATGAATGTAGATTTAAAAAAAAGTCTTGGATCAGTTAAGAATAATTTGTTTGGCAAGGGTTTTTTTTCTTCAAATTTCAAAAATAGGATTGTTAGTAAATTAAAAAAAGGAGTTATAACTTTTACATCCATAGTTGCTTTGACAACAAGTCTTAATTTAGAAGCTAAAGGTAATTTTTCAGATACGCTAAGAGAGCTTAAAAATATAAGCTTACAAATTAGTTCAAATCCTCATTTATCTGAGGAGGAAAAAGATATTTTAAATAATAGAGTTGCAAATAAAACTGTTGAATTAAGTGAGAGAATTTTGAGTGAAATTAATGAATTGATAGTTGCTAAAGATTATGATAAAGCGTTAAATGATGCTGTTTTGTGGTATAAATTAGTTTCAGTATATGAAGATACGCCTTTAAAGAAAAGTATTGAAAGAATTATTTATGATATTAAAGATGTTAAATCAAGCACAAATAATGTTACTGGCAAAGAGATTAGTAAGTTAAGTTTCAATGATCTCAAGAGATTAGATGCGTTTCAAAGAATGGACTTGATTAAGTTAATTAGTAATAATTATGATTTAACTAAAGAGTCTGAAGTTGTTAATTATTTAGCTAAGATATATATTTCCGGTTATCCTTTAATTGATGAGTTAGAAGAAGGAAGGTTTGTAAATATGACTTCTCATAATGTTAGGATTAGATTTAAGATAAATAACGGTACGATTATAGGAGTTATAAATTTATCAAGGATTAATCCACAAGAATTTTATTTTAAAATAGATTGATTTTAAAAAAGTATTTAAATTAAATACCTCATAATTTTTATTAGTATGAATAAAAGAGTTGTGAGAATATTAAAAGAAGTTAGTTCTAATATTTATAAAACTGGTTTTTTAAAAAAAAATTTTAATTTTAGAATACAAAATAGGTTGAATAAAGGGATTGTTACTTTGAGTTCTATTTTGAGTGTTATAAAATTTTTAGAAGAACAAGATAAAGGACATTATTCTTTGGTTTTAAATCAGTTAAAAAATTATGTATTAAAATTAGATATAGATAAAAATCTTGATAGTGAGAAACGTAAAGAACAGTATGTTAGTGTTGCTAGTTTTAGTTCTAATTTAGTTGATAAAGTTTTTTTAGAAATATCAGAATTATTAGAACAAAAAAAATATTTACTTGCTAAAAGACATATTAATAATTTCGTGCTGCTTAGTAGAGGTTTTAAAGATAAAGGTCTTGAGAAAAGTCTTTTAAAATTAAGAAAAGAAGTTAGTGAACTTGAGAGAATATCAACTTTAGGTGTTGTTAAACATAGTTTAAAAGAATTGATTAATATGAGTGATGAGGAATTAGTTAATCACATAAATAATATTTTAAATAGATTAAATAAAAAAGTTGAAGACTCTTTAGTTAAATACTTGGCTAAGGTTTATCTTAGTGCTAATAAAAATTTAAATTCTTTAGATGAAACTAAACAGTATAAGTTTAGCACTCCTGTTGCAATTGCTACTTTTAAAAAAGTAGATAGTAGTATTTTAGGGGTTATAACTTTTAAAGAAAAAGATTATGATTTTAGTTTTAATTTAGATTAAAAGCTTATAGTTCTTCCTTGGAGTTTGGATTGTTCTGTCATCTCTATTTTTATTAGTAGTTTTATTATTTCACTTGTTAGTATCGCTGTACTTCCAAGCAGTATTACTATTAGCCAATCAAATCCTGCTAGTGGCGTTGTTTGTAGTATTGATTGTCCAAAGTTTGTGTGTATACTTAAAATCAATATTATTGTACTTATTGCTATACTTGCAAAAAAGAATTTGTTTGTAAAAAATCTTTTTTGGAATATAGTAGTGTGTAGACTTCTTGCATTAAATGCGTGGAATAGTTCAAATACTACTATTGTTGCAAATGCTAGTGTTCTTGCTCTTTCTACTTCTGCTCCTCCATAGTATAGTTCCCATAAGAAGAATCCTAGTGTTAGCATTACTAGTAGTGGGCTTACTGCTGCAACTCTTAGTAATATATATTCACTTAGTAATTTTTCTTTTGGATCTCTTGGTTTGTATTCCATTACTTTTTTATTTGTAGGTTCGAGGCTTAAACCAAAGCTTGGTATTGTGCTTGTTATTACGTTAATAAATAATATCATTAATGCTGTTAGCGGATTTATTAAGTTAAACATAATAGCTATTAGTATTATTAGTGCTTCTGCTATGTTTATTGTAAGCATGTAGTATGTAAATCTTCTTATGTTGCTATAAATTGTTCTTCCTTCTTTTACTGCTTTTACTATTGTGCTAAATGCATCGTCCATTAGTATCATATTACTGCTTTCTCTTGCAACATCTGTTCCTTCAAGACCCATGCTTACTCCTATGTCTGCTTTTTTTAGTGCAGGAGCATCGTTTACTCCGTCTCCCGTCATTGCAACTATTTCTCCTAGTCTTTGTTGACTTTTTACTATTCTTAATTTGTGATCAGGTGTGGTTCTTGCAAATATTTTTACGTTAGGCATAGCTTCATCTAGTTCTTCATCGTTCATAGAATCTATGTCTTTTCCTTCAAGTACTAAGTCGTATTTGCTTTGTATTAGTCCAAGTTGTCTTCCTATTACTATTGCTGTTGATTTGTGATCTCCTGTTACCATAACTGTTTTTATTCCAGCAGATTTACATTCTTTGATAGCTTCTACTACGTCTTCTCTTATAGGGTCGTGTATCCCTATCATTCCTAGGAATATGTAGTCTTTTTCTGATTTTTTTATTAGTTCTTTTTTGTTTTTTCCTTTGAAGTGTTTTATTCCAAGTCCTAATACTCTTAGGCTTTCATTTGTATAATTGTGTACGTGTTTTAGGATTTTTTGTTTTTGTTTATCTGTTAGCTTTACTATTTTTCCATGGCTGTACATATAGCTGCTTTTTTCTAGTACTTTTTCTACTGCTCCTTTTAGGTATGCCGCTGAGTTTTTTCCGTCTTCGTTTATAGATACCATATATTTTTTTGTTGAGTCAAATGGTTCTTCGTGTATTCTTTTGTTTTCTTCTCTGACTACTTCTTCGTCAAATCCTGCGCTTGCTGCAAGGCTTAGCATCGCTCCTTCTGTTGGCTCTCCTGATAATTGGTAGTTTCCTTCTTTGTTTATGATTTCTGCGTTGTTACATAGTATTGCGGTGTAGAAGAAGTCGTGTCTTTTTTGTAGTTCTTTTTTTGATATTTCTTTTCCTTTTAATTTGAAAACTGAGTTTGGTTCGTATGGCTTTCCATCAACATCTATATCGTGATCCGAGTTAAAGTTTACTTTGACTGCAAGCATCTTGTTTTGTGTTAGTGTTCCTGTTTTATCTGTGCAAATAACTGTTGTTGTTCCAAGGGTTTCTACTGAGCCCATATCTTTTATGACCGCGTTATTTTTGGCCATTCTTTTTACCCCACTAGACAGTGCCAGCGTTAGGGCTAAAGGAAATCCTTCAGGTATTGCGCTTACTGCTAGTGCTGCTACAAGTAAAAGTGCTGCAGGTGTTTCTACTCCTTTTAGTAATAATATGAAGTAAACTATTATACACAAAAATATTACTGCGTAACTTATACGATGAGTCATAGTATCTATTTTTTTTTGTAGAGGTGTTTTTTGTATTCCTATGCTTGCTAGTTTTTTGCTTATTTTTCCTATCTCAGAATTAAATCCTGTTGCAACTACTACTCCTAGTCCTGTTCCATTCATTATACTTGTTCCAGAATAAGCTATGTTATCTGTGTCTGCTATTCCAAGTTCGTGATCTTTTAGCGGTGTTGATATTTTTCCTTTTGGAACGCTTTCTCCTGTTAGAATAGATTCGTTTATTCTAAGTCCGTTGCTTTCTATTATTCTAAGGTCTGCTGGAACTATGAGTCCTCTTTTTAGAATTACTACGTCTCCTGGTACTAGGTCTTCTGCTAGGATTTGTTTTTTGTGTCCTCCTCTTATTACTTCTACTTTTTTTGCTGTGAGTTTTGAGAGTGCTTCTACTGATTTTTCTGCTCTAAATTCTTGTATGAAGCTAAGAAGTACTGTGAATGCTATTATTACCATTATTACGTAGAATTCTACTGGGTGTCCTAGGTAAAGTGAGATTAGTGCTGTTACAAATAATACGTAGACTAGTATGTTGTTAAATTTTCTGATAAAAGATTTTAGTAGCTTAAATTTTTCTTTTTTTATTATGTTGTTTTTTCCGTTTTGTTCTAGTAGTTTGTGTGCTTGTTTATCTTCTAATCCTTTTTTTGAGGAGTTTGTTTCTTTTAGGACTTCGTCTACTGTTTGAATGTGCCAATAAATTTTTTTTTCGTCTTTGTATAAATTTGGTCCTTCAACTGATTTAGACAAACTCCCACCTCAATTATAACTATATATGATTTATATATAAAAGTTTCTAGTACTCATAATAAAATGTGTTGTAACTTTTAGTTAAATTTATATAATATATACTTTGTTTTAGGTATGTTAAAAGAGGAATTTTTAAATGACTAAGATATTAAAATTAGAACTTAAGGGATTTAAGTCCTTTGCTCAAAGAACGGAGATTCCCTTCGGAGATAATTATAATTGTGTTCTTGGACCTAATGGTTCTGGTAAGAGTAATATTTTAGATGCTGTTTGTTTTGTTTTAGGAAAGGCAGGTAGTAAGGGTTTGAGAGCTGAGAAGACTGCTAATCTTATTTATAATGGCGGTAAAACTAAGCAGCCTGCAAAGAGCGGAGAAGTTAGTATTTATTTTGATAATAAAAGTAAGATTTTTGGTGAGGAAGATATATTAAAAATAAGTAGGATTGTTAAAAGTTCTGGACAGTCTGTTTACAAGATTAATAATGAGACTAGTACAAGGCAACAAGTTTTAGACACTCTTAGTAAAGCTAAGATTAATCCTGATGGCTATAATATTATTTTGCAAGGAGATATTGTTAGACTTGTTGAGATGAGTGGTAATGACAGGCGTCAAATTATCGAAGAGATTGCAGGTATTAATATTTATGAAGAAAAAAAGCAAAAGGCTTTAAGAGAGTTAAATAGAGTTGATGAAAAGATTGCTGAAGCAGATATTATTTTAAGCGAACGTAAGACTTATCTTAAAGAACTTAGGCAAGATAGGGATAAAGCTTTGAAGTTTAAAGATCTTGATAATAAAATTAAAAGGAATAAGGCTACTGTTATTGAGAAGAATTTAAAGGATAAAAATAGTGAAAAAGATAAGCTTGAAGTTTCTAAGAAGAAGCTTGATGATGAAATTTTGAGTTTTGAAGAAAAGATTAAGGAGAAAAGAGAAAAGATTTCTGTTTTAAAAGAACAAATTGATGATATTAATAATGAGATTGAAGAGAAAGGAGAAAAAGAGCAAGTTGAAATTCATAAGCAAGTTGAAAAATTAAAGGTTGATGTTGCTGTTAATAAGCAAAGGCTTGAGAGCTTGGATGTTGAGCTTGAAAAAATTAAGAGTAGAAGAAAAGAGCTTCAAGAAAGCTTTAAAGATATTAGCGGTAAGGTTAAGATTTTAGAGCAAAATAAAAAAGATATTAATAATAGGATAGATAATAAAACTGCTGAGCTTGATAAGGTTGAGAAAAAGATTTCTGAGTTTAAAGCTAAGAATAATATGGATAATGCTTCTGAGCTTGATCAACAAATGGAAGCAGTTGATAAAGAGATTGAAGAGTTACAAGAAAAGATTAATTCTATGCGTGAAGAGCAGCAAGGTATTTTGAGAGAAAAAGACAGGCTTGATGCTAAACTTATGGGTATTGATGAAAAAATTGAGAAGTTGCTTAGTGCAGAAAAAGAGAATAAGGAAGGTCTTGAAAAATTAAAGCATATGAAGTCTGAGTTTAAGACTTTAACTACTGATTTAAGTAAGGCTTTAGCTGAAGATAGCAGTCTTTCTGCTCAGCAAAGTACTGCTCATAGTAAGCTTTTGAGTAAAAAAGAAAATTATTCTAGGCTAAAGGCTAAGTCTATGTCTCTTAGAGAACAAGTTGCTGGTGGTCAGGCTATAACTGAGGTTTTGAATATGAACCTTAAAGGTGTTTATGGTATGGTTAGTGATCTTGGAAGTGTTAAGTCTGAACATAGTTTAGCTTTAGAAGTTGCTGCAGGAGGTCGTATTAAGAGCATAGTTGTTGATAGCGATGAAACTGCTGCTAAGTGTATCACTCATCTTAAAAATACTAGGAGCGGAGTTGCTAGTTTTATTCCATTAAATAAGATTAGAGGTCAAGAAATTAATGAACAGCTTAAGAATTTTAAAGCGTCAGGAGTTATTGGTCTTGCTATTGATCTTGTTAGTTTTGAATCAAAATATCAAAAAGCTTTTGAGTTTGTTTTTGGAAATACATTAGTTGTTCAAGATATCGGTGTTGCTAGAAAGATTGGTATTGGCAAAGTTAGAATGGCTACTTTGTCAGGTGACATCGTTGAGGTTAGTGGAGCTATGCAAGGAGGTCACAGACAAAGAAGTAGAGGAGTTGGCTTTGGTGAAAAAGAAGTTCAAGAAGAGATGGCTAAGCTTGAAAAAGAAATTAATGATCTTGAAGGCGTGGTTTCAAATGTTTCTCAAAAAAGAAATGATAATGAAGCACTTATAAGTAGACTTCGTGAGCTTAAAGCTAATTTAGAAGGAGATATTATTACGCTAGAAAAAACTCTTAGAATTGATAGTGATGATTTAAGTTCTGATAAAGATGAAAAAGAAAAAATAGTGAACGAAGTTAAAAGTTTAGATGAAAAATTAGATGAAGTAACATTTGAGATTTCTTCAAAGAACAGAGAACTTGCAAATAAAAAAGTTGAAAAACAAAAGTATCGTGATCAAATTAGTAATCTTAGAAATCCTGCTTTACTTGCAGAACTTACTAGTTATGAACAAAAGAAAACTGAACTTCGTGAAGAAATTTCAGGTCTTAAAATGGAGATTAAGAATGCTCAAAGAGAAGCAGAAAGTATTTATGGTCCTGAACAAGAAAAGATTCAGCAAATCTTTAAGCAACTTGATAAAGAAGAAGATGGATTTTCAAAAGAAAAAGATTCTCTTATTACATTAATTAAAGAACAAGAAAAAGAGCTTAATACCAAAGAGAAATATCAAAAAGAGTTTTATGATAAATTTAAAGGATTATTTAACAAAAGAAATGATTTGACTGATGAAATGAACAAGATTGAGAATAAGATTATGCAAGATAATGATAAGGTTAGAAATACCGAGATAAAAATTAATAATATTAGTATTGAGCTTGCAAAGATTAAAGCTGAGATTAGTGGATTTGAAGAAGAACAAAAACACTACGAAGGCGTGCCTACCTATAAAGATAAACCACTTGAACAAATTAAAAAAGAGATAAATGAGTTTGAGAAAATGATGGATAACTTTGGAGCTGTTAATATGAGAGCTTTAGAGATTTATGAAAAAGTTGAATCAGAATATAACAAACTTACTGATAAAAAAGATAGCTTGGTTAAAGAAAAAGAAGATGTCTTAGTTATGATTAACGAAGTTGATAGTAAGAAGAAAGTGTTGTTTATGAAGACGTTTGATGTTGTAAATCATAATTTCAAAGAAATATTTAGTATGCTTAGCACCAAAGGAGATGCTGTTTTAGAGCTTGAAGATAAAAAAGATCCGTTTGCAGGAGGACTTAGTATTAAAGTTAGACTTAGTGGTAAGAAATTCTTAGATATTAGAAGTCTTAGTGGTGGAGAAAAAACTATGACTGCTTTAGCATTTATTTTTGCTGTTCAAGAACACGAACCAGCTGCTTTCTATGTTTTAGACGAGGTTGATGCTGCTTTAGATAAGAAGAATAGTGAGCGTTTGGCTAAACTTGTCAAGCAGTATAGTGAGAGAAGCCAGTACGTGATTATTAGTCACAACGACGGAGTTATTCAAGAAGCTGATAATTTGTATGGTATTAGTATGAATGAGCATGGTGTGAGTAAGGTTACAACTCTTAAGGTTTAAGGTAAATTTTATATAGTATTAACACATATTTTTTTTAATGGGTAGAGGTGTATTGGTTTTTTTAGTGTTCTTATTATTAGTTTTACCTATAGCGAGTGCAGATATAGGATTACTTGAAAGTTTAAGTACAACTGATAGCAGAGGAGAAAAAATAGACGTTTATATCAGCATTCAAAATAATGAAGGTATAAGCAGACAAGTTTCTAATCAAATAACAACAGAAAAGTTAATTGATGTATTAGATGTTTCAAATGAACAAGTCTTAAAGAGTATAAATACTATTTATGGAAGTTTTACTCAAGAACAAATAGATGTTTTGAAAAAAGATCCTTCGATTAAAATAAGTAAGCCTATGGATATTGAGATTCGTAGATTTTTAAGTGAGAGTACTGATATAATAGGCGCCGTAGATACTAGGAACATAGTGGTTAATTCTCAAAATATTACTGGTAAACACCAAACTGTTTGTATTATAGATGATGGTATTGATGTAGATCATCCTGATTTAAGCAATAGAATATTATACACTTATGATTTTGTAGAAAATACAACTACTATTAATTTTAAAGAAAGACATGGAACTCATGTGGCAGGAATCGTTGGTGCTAGTGGAGGAATAAACGGAACAGCTCCCGAAGTTGGTTTAATAGGTTTAGATGTTTTTTCAGGATCTAATGGAACTAACGATATTTTAATTAATAGAGCAATAGACTGGTGTATAACTAATGCACAAGACTATAATATAAGTGTTATAAGTATGAGTCTTGGAGGAAATAAATTTAATAACACTTGTGATAACTATATACCCACAACTACTAGTTTAATAAATGCTGCTAATTCTAATAATATAAGTGTGGTTATTGCAACAAGTAATGCTAATGCTACACAAAATGCGAGCGCAGGCATTGCTTTTCCTGCATGTATAAGTGGAGCTATTAGAGTTGGTGCTAGTAGTAAAGCAGATGCAATAACTAGTTATTCATTTAGGAATGTTAATTTTTCAGATATACTTCTAGCTCCAGGAGGTACAGGTCAAGGACCTTGTACACCTAGTGGAACTCATAATGGTATTTGTTCTACTGATGTAGGCGGAGGATATTATTCTATAGTTGGTACTTCTATGGCTACTCCTCATGTTAGCGGAGTTATTGCTTTACTTCAGCAATATAATTTTAACTATGGTCTTCCTATGCTTACTCCTGCAGAAATTTTTGAAGTGTTAAATAGTACAGGTGTTTCTTTATATGACTCAGAAACTGATAAGAATTATACTCGTATTGATGCGTTTAGTGCTATTGAAGCTTTAAGCGATAATATTGAGCTAGATTTATATTTGTCAGTTAGTAATTTGACTATTAATGATAATATTACTATAATCTGGAACAGTTCTGGAAGTATTGAAACAATTTGGTTAAATATATCTAATAAAGATTTTGATATGGTGTTTAATTCTACTAATTTAAGTGGAATTGTTACTTTAGGTTATCCTATTCTTAATTTATCAGGAAGTTACAACATAACTTTTTATGCTGAAAATAATTTTGAGAATAAAATAAGAAATGCCACTTTTGAATTGTTAAAAATAACTCCAGATATTGGTTTGTTGCTTAATGGAAATAATACTAATATAAGTGTAATAGCTGAAAATGTTAGTGTTAATATATTCACTAATGAAAGTCCTAGTTCTGATTTTGATTTGTTTATTAATAATGAATTTAATTTATCTAATTCTAGTATTAATGTTACTTATTTATTTGAGGAATTAGGAGTGTATAATATAACTGTTGTTCATAATGAATCTGAATTTTATAATGCGGTTTATGAAAGTTTATTTGTTAATCTTACTGGTTTTCCTATAACTTTAGAAATTAATAGTTCTGTTAGCGCTCTAGATTTTAGTGAAAATATTACTATAATCTGGAATGCTTCGGGTAGTATAGATACTATTTGGTTTAACATAACTGATCCTGATGAAACAGTTATTTTTAGTTCAGAAAATATTAGTGGCGGAGTATTTTTAGATATTAATAATTTGACTATAGATGGAGTTTATAATATTACTTTGTTTGCTGAAAATAATTTAAAAACTAATATTTCAAGCGCCAGTTTTAATGTTTCTAAGATTGTTCCAAATGTTACTTTGTTGATGAATGGTAGTTTTAGTAATCTTACTTTGTTTGAAAGAGGAGATGTTAATATAACTGCGTTTGAGAATAGTAGTTATGAGCTAGATTTGTTGATTAATAATACTTTAACTGAAACAAATAATTACATAGAACAAGTTATCTTATTTGAGCTTGGAAGCTATAATATAACTGCTAGGTTTAATGAAAACGTCACTCATCTTGGTGTTCAAGAAACACTGTTTTTAGACGTTGTTTTAGCTAATCCAAATATTACTTTTAGTTCTGATTTGAATGTTAGTATTTATGAAAATCAAACTGTTTTATTAGATCCTGTAATTGTTGATCCTTTTAATAGAAGTCTTAGTTATGAGTGGTATTTTGATGATGTTTTGTTAGTTGATGAGAATAGTACTAATTATTTGTTTAATGGTTCTAGTGAAGGTGTTGGGAATTATAATGTTACTTTGATTGTTATTGCTAATGAAACTAGAAACAGTAGTATTAGTTGGAATATAACTGTTGATTATGTTCCTCCAAGTGTGTTTAATATTGTTCCTAGCCAAGGATCGGTTGTTATAAAGCAAAATAATAGTTTGGTTATGAGTGTTGATGCAACTAATTTTTATAATGAGACTAATTTGAGTTATGAGTGGTTTGTTGATGAAGTTTTAGTTGAAGATAATTCTAGTAGTTATGAGTTTAATACTAGTAAGAGTTTTGGTGTTTATAATGTTAGTTTAGTTGTTAATAATTCGTTTGCCGTTAGTGTTGTTAATTGGACTGTTGAGGTTGTTGATAATCGTCCTCCAGAATTTATCGGACCTAACATCGCTAATAGAGTTATAATTCAAGGTGAAACCGTTGTTTTAGTTAATAATTTGAATGATTTATTTTTTGATCCTGATGGGGATTTAATAGAGTACAGACTGGAGCGTGTTAGTGGTACTTCAGATATTGTTCTTTCTAGTACTGGTCCTGATTTAACAGTTTTTGCTCAAAATCTTGGTCAAAGAAATTATACCATAGTTGCTGAAGATACAGATGGTGCTACTGCTTCAAGTAACGTGTTTGAAATTGATGTTAGACCTGTTACTAGCGCCCCTAGTGCTCCAGGTGGCGCTGATGGAGGGGCTGCAGCTATGCCTGCTGCGGCTAGTTCTGCAACTGATGATGTTAAAGATGATGAAGATGATTCAGAAGAAGATGATTCTGTTACTAGTAGAATTGCTAGTAGCGTTGAAGAAGACGAAGATGTTGTTGTGTTTAATCCTGTTGTTAGAAGTAGTAACGAAGATGTTGTTTTAACTCAAAGAGTAATTGAAAATGTTAGCATTCCTCCGCCTGCAAGAGTTTATAAGATTTTAGAAATTAATTCTAGTGATAACGTAGAGTTAGAAATTGAGTTTGATGTTGAAAAGAGTTGGCTTGCAGAAAATAATTTGGATGCCGTAGATGTTGCTTTGTATAAGTTAGAGGGTGATGATTGGGTTATGCTTAGGACTGAAGTTGTAAGAGAAGGCAGTGATTATTTTAGTTATGTAGCTATTACTCCTGGTTTTAGTATTTTTGCAATTGGAGAAAGAATCATTGATGAATCTAGTAGTAATTGGAGTACTTGGTTGTTTAATATTTTGAGTGCTATTTTTGCAATTGTAGCAATTTTATTAACAATTGTTTTAGTTGAAAAGTATGCCAAGAAGCATGCTGTTAAAACTGTTAAGAAGTTTGAGGATCAACAAGAAGGTTTGGTTGATCAGGTTAATAATTACAAAAAAGATGTTGAGAGACATATTAAAGAAAATAATTTATCTGAAGCAAAAAAGAGTTATAATGATTTGAAAGAGATTTATGATCATAGTATTACTTTGAGTGAAGAAGAAAGAAAAGAATTAGGTAAGCAATTACTTGATTATTATAATCAAATAACTAAAAAATAATTTTAGTTATTTACTATTTTTATTAGGTCTATTAATCTGTTGCTATATCCCCATTCGTTATCGTACCAGCTTACTACTTTTACAAACCTTCCGTCAATAACGTTTGTTGATAATGCATCAAATATGCTTGAGTGAGGATTTCCTATTATGTCTGTGCTAACTATTGGTTCTTCTGTGTATTCTAAGACGTTTTTCAGTTCGTTGTTTGCTACTTGTTTGAATAAGTTGTTTATTTCTTGTATTGTTACGTCTTTTTTTAGTGTACATGTGAAGTCTGTTATTGAGCCGTCTACTACTGGTACTCTTATTGCCATTCCATCTAGTTTTCCGTGTAGGTGTGGAAGTACTTTTGTTACTGCTTTTGCTGCCCCTGTTGTTGTTGGGACTATGTTTTGTGCTGCACTTCTCG
Organism: Candidatus Woesearchaeota archaeon; assembly: GCA_047602735.1. Lineage (GTDB taxonomy): Archaea > Nanobdellota > Nanobdellia > Woesearchaeales > 21-14-0-10-32-9 > SKIS01. The sequence continues at coordinate 78,911 of JBLKOK010000002.1, forward strand.
CCCTTCTCAAATCTCCGTGAGGGCCGTCTACTATTCTTTGGTCTGCTGTGTATGCGTGAACTGTTGTCATTAGTCCTTTTTCTAATCCGAAATTATCGTCTAATACTTTTACTAATGGTGCTAGGCAGTTTGTTGTACAGCTAGCATTGCTTACTATTTCTTGTCCTTTGTATTCGTGTTCGTTTACTCCTTTAACTATTGTTAGTATGTCTTTATCTTTTGCTGGCGCGCTTAGTATTACTTTTTTTGCTCCTGCTTTTAGGTGTAATGATGCTTTTTCTTTTGTTAAAAAAAATCCTGTACTTTCTATTACTACATCTATTCCTAGTTCTTTCCAAGGTAAGTTAGACGGGTCTTTTTCTGCAAATACTTTTAGAGGTTTATCATTTATGTATAAATTATTTTCATCATAAGTTACTTGTTGTTGTAGTTTACCGTGAGTTGAGTCATATTTTAGTAGGTGTGCAAGGGTTTTTGTGTCTGTTAAGTCGTTTACTGCTACAAATTCTATTCCTTGTTGTTGACCTGCTCTAAAAACCATTCTTCCTATTCTTCCAAATCCGTTAATTGCTACTTTTATCATAATTAATTACACCTCTACTAGTTAGGATTATTTATATTAAATATATAAAAAATGGTAATTACTTGAAGATAGTAAATAATTTAAATAAGTGTTTATTTCTTTAAAACTATGAAAGATTTTTGTTTAGCAGGAGGGTATGTATTAAATGACCATATAACTACTGCTTTAGTTGATAGAATTTTGCCTGAAGCAGATATGGATATTCATTATAAATTGCATGCACAAGATTTTATTAAATTTGATAATAAAGATCATACTTTTTATTCTAAAATAGCTATTGAGCCTAAATCTAGTTTGGGTATTAGATTATATAATAACAATAACTTAGTTGATTTGAGTAGTAAAGAACAAAGTTTTGATGATGAATTTAGATTTTTGTTAGGTCTTTATAATTTTAATATAAGAGCTGATGGCTTATTTGATAAAATATCAGACCTTGAAAATTTTAAAAATAAAGATGTTTTGTCAAATAAATTTTTGATTGAAAAAACTATTAGTAATTTGCCAAATAAATCTGCAACACATGTTTTGTTAAGCGAGCCTACTGTTTTATATAAAGAATTGCCTTTAGAACAAAATATTTCTATTTATGAAAAGCCTGCAGATAATTATACAGGATATTTACTTTGGTCAGGAGTCTTATTAGAAAAGTAAAAAAAAGTAAAAAAAAAGTTATAAGCCGAGTTCTTTTTCTTTCTCAGCTATTTTAAGTCTTGTTTTTATGACAGTGTCTGGATTTAAACTCATGCTGTGTATTCCTGCTTCTACTAAGAATTGTGCAAAGTCTGGGAAGTCTGATGGCGCTTGTCCACAGATACCTATATATTTTCCTTTGTCATTTGCAGTTTTTATTACTTGTCTTAGTAATTTTTTTACAGCTTCGTTTCTTTCATCGTATACATGACTTACTAGCTCTGAGTCTCTATCTACTCCTAGTGTTAGTTGTGTTAAGTCGTTGCTTCCGATGCTAAATCCGTCAAATATTTCTAGGAATTCTTCTGCTAGTATTACGTTTGATGGTATCTCACACATAACGTATACTTTTAGTCCGTTTTCTCCTTGTTTTAGTCCATTTTGTTGCATTACGTCTAAGACTTTTTTTCCTTCTTCTACTGTTCTACAAAACGGTATCATTATTGTTACGTTGTTTAGTCCAAATTCTTCTCTTACTTTTTTTAGAGCTGCACATTCTAAGTCAAATGCAGGTCTGTATTTTTCTGAGTAGTAACGAGATGCTCCTCTCCATCCTATCATTGGGTTTTCTTCTTTTGGTTCAAATAAGCTTCCCCCTACTAGGTTTGCGTATTCGTTGCTTTTGAAGTCAGATAGTCTTACTATTACTGGTTTTGGATAAAATGCTGCTCCTAGCATTCCTATTCCTTCTGCTAGTTTGTCTATGAAGAATTGTGCTTTGTCATCGTATCCTTTTGTTATTTCATCTATTTTTTTCTTTAAGGATTTGTCTTCTATTTTGTCATATCCTAGAAGTGCTAGTGGGTGTACTACGATGCTTGTATTTATTATGAATTCTTCTCTTGCAAGTCCTACTCCTTCGTTTGGTGTGAAGCTTTTTTCAAATGCTTGGCTAGGTGTTGCTAGGTTCATCATTATTTTTGTTTTTGTTTCAGGTAGACTAGACATGTCTGTTTCTTCTATTTCAAATGGTACTAGTCCTTCGTATACATATCCTATGTCTCCTTTGCTACAGTCTGCTGTTACATCAGATCCGTTTTTTATTTCTTGTGTTCCAGTTCCTGTTCCTACAATACAAGGTATTCCTAGTTCCCTACTAATTATTGCTGCGTGACAGGTTCTTCCGCCTCTGTTTGTTATTATTGCTGAGGCTATTTTCATTATTGGTTCCCAGTCAGGGTCTGTCATGTCTGTTATTAGGACTTCTCCTTTTTTGAATTGGTTTATGTCTTTTACGTCTTTTATTACGTGTGCTTTTCCTTGTCCAATTCTCTCTCCTACGCTTTTTCCTTCTATTATTGTTTTTCCTTCTTGTTTTATTACGTATTTGATTAGTTTATTTTGATCTTTTCTACTCTGAACGGTTTCTGGTCTTGCTTGTACTATGAATAGTTCTCCTGATTCTCCGTCTTTTGCCCATTCCATGTCCATTGGTTTGAAGTATCCTGCTTTTTCTGAGTAATGGTCTTCTATTATCACTGCCCATTTTGCTAGTTTGAGTACTTCGTCATCATTTATACAGAATTTGTCTCTTTCTTCTTTTGGTACATTAACGTTTTTTACAGGGTTGTTTCCTTGATGGTTGTAGATCATCTTGATTGCTTTTTCTCCAACCTGTCTGTAAATTATAGGTCTTTTTCCTTCTCTTAGTGTTGGTTTGAATACGTAGAATTCGTCTGGGTTTACTGCTCCTTGTACTACGTTTTCTCCAAGTCCGTATGCTCCTGTTATGAAGACTGCGTCTTTGAATCCTGTTTCTGTGTCTATGCTAAACATTACTCCTGAGCTTGATAGGTCTGATCTTACCATTTTTTGTATTCCTACACTTAGTGCTATGTTGAAATGGTCAAATCCTTTGTCTTCTCTGTAGCTTATTGCTCTGTTTGTAAATAGTGATGCAAAGCATTTTTTACATGCTTCTAGTAATGCGTGTTCTCCTTTTATGTTTAGATATGTTTCTTGTTGGCCTGCAAAGCTTGCGTCTGGTAGGTCTTCTGCTGTTGCGCTGCTTCTTACAGCTACATCTACGTTATCTCCGTATTGTATGCAAAGATTTCTGTAACCTTCTCTTATTTCTTCGTTTAATCTTTCTGGGAATTCTGCGCTTCTTATTATTTCCCTTACTTTGTGTCCTCTTTCTGAGAGGTTTTTCATGTTGTGAGTGTCTAAGTCTTTTAAAGTGTCTTTTATTTTTTGCATTACTCCTGCTTCTTCTAAGAAATATCTGTATGCATGAGCTGTTAGTGCAAATCCATTTGGTATGTTTACGCCTTTTGGTGTTAGAAGCCTATACATTTCTCCTAAGGAAGCGTTTTTTCCTCCAACTATTGGTACGTCTTCTATTCCTAATTGATCAAACCATAAAACTAATGCACTATTTTTATCCATTTACTGACACCTCTTTTTTTTAACGTGAAAAAAAAACTAATTTTAAACTAATTTTTTAGTTTATTAGTTTATTAGTTATTTTTATACTATTCGTTGTCTTTTAATAGCTATTTAAATCTTTCTAAGAATGCTAAAAAACATATTTAAAAATATCACCATATTTTATTTAATAATAATTATTAGTTTTAGTTTCTCTTTGCAGTTAAAGCGTTATATATGTCTTTTGCTAGGCTAACAGAGATAGAATTTTGACCAAAGCATTCCTTATATTTTCTTTCTAATACTTTACCGTTTCCACCAAAACTATATTTTAAATGTAGAACAAAATCATCAGTTGAAGCACTAAAAAGTTCTAACTTTTTTCTATCAAACGTTCTAGAACCCCATTCTTCTGCTAAATCACATCCATTTTTTACCGTAGATTCTAAGAGTAGAATTCCATTTTCAAATAAGGATACGTTATCATAAAATTTAGGTGTATCATATGTTTTTGTTAAAATTTGTCTTAAAGTAATTAATTGTTCTGCATATTTTTTAGCATCTGTTAGATATTTTAAAAAGGATACTTCTATACCTTTATCTTTAGCGTTTTCTTCAATTAATTTTTTTATATCAACTAATTCCATATCTGTCTTAACTAAATATAATATATATAAATATTTCTAATAACAAATTAAAATCCTTTTTTTCCTGTTAGTGGAACAAACATTACATGATCGTGTTCTTCTTTTATTATTCCTTTTGGTGTTTTAATAATTTTAATTAGGGTTTGATTCATTCTATCTCCTACTGGTGCTACTAGTATTCCTCCAGGGTTTAGTTGGTCTGTTATCTCGTTTGTTATTTCTGGGGTTGCTGCACTTATTAGTATTTTATCGTACGGGTAGCCTTGTATAAATCCTTGTGATCCATCTTGATTTAGTATTCTAGCATTTGGAATTTTTAGTTTTTTTAGTGTTTCTCTTGATATTTTTGCTAGTTCTTCGTTTATTTCTAGTCCTATTACTTTTGATGATATTTTTGAAAGTATTGCACAAACATAGCCTGATCCTGAGCCTATTTCTAATATTTTGTCTGATGGTTGAGGATCTAATAATTCTAACATTTTTGCTACTATGTATGGTTGAGAAATTGTTTGTGCTTGTCCTATTGGAAGTGCTAAGTCTGAGTATGCCAGGTTTTTTGATGGTTCTGGAACAAATAGTGATCTGTTTACTAAAGACATTGAATCGAGTACTTTTTTATTAGTTACTCCTCTTCTTTTTATGGTTGAAATCATTGATTGAATTTCTTTCATAACTAATATATTGGTTTTTAGAACTTATAAATCTTTATTTCTTAACATATATTGTTCTTGTTGGGAATGCAAATCCTAATTTGGCTTTGTCAAATCTTTTTTTGATTTCCATATTTATTGCATCTCTTGCACCAAATATATTATCCATATTTTTAATCCAGTAAATTACCGTTATGTTTAAAGATGAATCTGCAAATTCTGTGAATGCTACTCTGTATTTGTCTTCTGTGTCTTTGTTTTCTATTATTATATCTTGTAATATTTTTTTTGCTTTTTCTAATTCTTTGTGAGTTGTTTTGTATTCTAAAGATACAGTCATATTTATTCTTCTTGCTGTTTCTCTACTAATATTTTCTAATATTGTATCTGATACTCTTGCGTTAGGGACTATTATTTGTGTTCCTGCAAATGTTTCTAGTATGGTTGTTCTAAGTCCTATTCTTCTTACAAATCCTTCTCTTTCTGAGTCTAGTTTTATTCTATCTCCTATTTCAAAGGGTTTGTCTAAGAATATAGTTATTCCTCCAAAGAAATTTTTTAGTGTATCTTGGGCTGCAAATGCTAGGGCTAGTCCTCCTATTCCAAGTCCTGCTACAAATGCAGTTATATTATATTGTAGGCCGTCCAATATTATTATAAATCCTGTAAATATTATTATGAATTTTATTATTCTTTTTACAAATAGTTGCATGTGTAAAGATAATGTGTTCTTTGTCTTTTTTTGAAAAAACAAATCATATATGTAGCCAAATATTTTTAGTATGAACGCTATTGTTATTAGAGAAATTAATACATATATTATGTTGTTAAAAAGTTGTTCTCCTCTAAATGTTAGGTCTAGTAATATTTTTGTTTGTATAAATATTATGTAGAATACAAGCATCACTATAGGAGTGTTTAGGTGTTCTATTATTTTTTGTATGTATTCTGGAAATATTTTTTTTGTTAGGATTTCTAAGAAGTTATAGATTACTCTGCTTAAAAATAGTCCTGCTATTAGTACTGCTACAAATAATGATATTTCGGGTATTGTGTTGTAAAAGTAATCTGATAACATATTTATTTTTATAGTTAGGTTTAGTTTATATATATTTAGTTTTAAATAAAATTTATATATTAGATATACGTTACGTATAATGATGTATAATGGAGACTACGATCATTAGAGTTAATAAAGAAACTAGAGATAAAATAAAGTCTCTTGGAAAAATGGGAGAGACATATGATGATGTTATATCAAGGATGTATGAGGAGACAGTTGAAAATATAATGGTAAAAAATCTTCTTGATGTTTCAGATAGTGTTTCAATAGAAGAAATATTAAAAAAAAGAAATATGTTGTAAATGGTTAAGATATATGTTACCAAGAACCTTGAAAAAGATATAAATAAAAGGTTGTCAAAAAAAGAAGCAGATAATGTTTTTTTACAGTTTTATTCTTTAAAGGAAAATCCTTTCAAAGGAGATTTAGTAACAGTAGTTGGAAAAATTGTTGTAAAAGAGTTGAAGTATAAGAAGTTCAGGTTTTATTTTTTTCATTCAAACAATATTCTTAAAATATTATCTTTGGATGATTTAAAGAATGAAATCATAAAATTTGTAGCTATGTCAGATAAAAGTAAAGAACAACAAAAAGTTATTAATAGGTTAAAATCAGATATTAAAAATTTTGGGTTTGATTGGTTTTAAATAATTAAAAATATTATTAATCCCGCAATAAGACAGTAAAGTAGACTAGGCAGTAATGTTTTTTTTATTATTTCTCCTTCTCCTTTTTTTAGTCCTAACGTTGCTGATGCAGTTACTACGTTATGAAGTGCTATCATGTTTCCTGCAGCGCTTCCAACTAATTGTAGGCTTGCAAGCATAACTGTACTTGCACCTATAGTTAATGCTGCATCTACTTGTATTGAGCTAAATAGTAGGTTGCTTACAGTTGAGCTTCCAGTTATGAATGCTCCAAAGCTTGCTATGAATGGACTTATTAAAATAAATGATGATCCGAGTAAGTTAGAAAGGTAGCTTGCTATTGTTTGCGGTATTCCTTGAAAGTCATTTATGTTTATGTTAGAATAGAGTATTAGCTGAGTCATTATTAGTATCATTAGAAGTGTTATCATTGGAAGTTTTATTTTTTCAAATGATTCTTTTAGCGAGTTTATTTTTTGTTTTGAAGATATTAGTATTATTGTTAGTAAAAAGAAAAATCCAGGCGTATAGGTTATTAGTAGTTCTTGTGATATCTGTGTTGCTAATATGTTTGTTATTCCAATGCTTGGTTTTTGTAGTAGTTCTTTTAGGAACGGTATTGTTCTTGATGCAACAAGTGTTGTTATTAGTATTATGAATGGAGTTATTGCCCATATCACTTTTTTGAATGAATGGTTTACTTTTTTTGTTTGTTTAAATGATATTGTTTGTTTTGGTGTTAAGAAGTTATGTTTTGCTGCAAGGCTAATTATTAGTATTGCTGCTAGTCCACCTATTATGCTTGGTAGTTCTGGTCCTATGAATACTGCTGTTAAATAGTAAGGTATTGTGAATGCAAAAGCAGATAGTATTGCAAATGGTATGAATTCTTTAAATCCTTTTTTACTTACGATGTACGATATGAAAAGAGTTGCTATTATTGCAAGTATTAAGTGAAGTCCTGCAGCAATAGTTGTTGATTGTGTTATTTCTTGCATACTCAAACCTGAGCTAGATAGTCCAACTATTACTGGCGTTCCTGCTGCTCCAAATGTTACTGCTGTGCTATCCCCTATTAGCCCTATTGCTATTGCTGTAACCATTGGAAATCCTAGTGCTACTAAGAATGGTGCTGCTAGTGCTACTGGTGTTCCAAATCCTGCGGCTCCTTCTATTAGCGCTACAAATGCCCAGGCTATTAACATTGCTTGTATTCTTACATCAGTTGTTATGCTTGCAAGGTATTGTTCTATTATTTGTATTCTGCCACTTTTTATCATTATTTGTAGTAGTGCTACTGCAAAGAATATTAGTAAGAATAGTTCTAAGAAAAGTATTAGTGCTCTTGTTGTAGCTGCAGCTATAACTGTTGTTTGTACTCCCCAATAAATTATTAGAAGTATTGTTGAAAATAGTACTAATGGCATTGCTTTTATAGCTGGCCATTTTAGTATTATTAATAAAAATATTAGAAGCAAAAAAGGTATTAGTGCAACTATTATCATTTTATTTGATTTCTAAATCCTCTATTTTCAATTAAGTCGTATATGTTTGTTAGCGTTATATCAAGTATTCTTGTTACTGCTTCTTTACTATAGAACGCTAGGTGCGGAGTTACTATTACTTTTTCGTGTGTGAATAGTTTTTTGTTTATATCAACTATTTTTTTATGTTCTCCAGTAACTTTTTTGTGTTTTATCATGTTAAGTTCTTCTTCTAAAACATCAAGTCCAGCACCACCTACTTTTCCAGATTCTAATGCCTCATATAAAGCGAGTGTATCTATTATAGGTCCTCTACTTGTGTTAATTATTAGTACTCCTTGTTTCATTAGATTTATGGAATCTTTGTTTATTAAGTGGTAAGTGCTTTTGAATAAGGGTACGTGTGTTGTTATTATGTCTGATTCTTTGAATAATGTTTCTTTATCTACGTATTCAAATCCTACGTTATGTGCTAAATCATGATTTGGATATGGGTCGTATGCTATTACTTTCATTCCAAATCCTTTTGCTATTTTTATTGCTGCTTGTCCTATTCTTCCAGTTCCAAGAACACCTATTGTTTTTCCAAGCAGATCAAATCCTAGAAGTCCTTTAAATCTTAGTTCTCCTTTTTTTGTTCTGTTATAAGCATGGTGTGTTTGTCTTGTTAGGTTTAGTATTAGACTAAATGCCATTTCTGCAACTGTGTTATCACCATATCCTGATGCGTTTGTTACTATTATGTTTTTTTTCTTACAGTACTCTAAGTCTATGTGATCAAATCCAGCACTCATAGTTGTTACTAGTTTTAGGTTTTTGAATGGTTTTAGTGTTTCTTTGTTTACTTTTGAAAATATGAACACTACTATTATGTCTGAGTCATAAGTTGATTTATCTTTTACTTCATGAAGTGGTTTTTCAAAAAATTTTACTTCGTGTCCTATTATTCTTTGTTCTACGTATTCTTTTTGCCAGTTTTCTATTCCAAAAAATGTTATTTTCATTTTAAATCAGTTTTTTATTTGTTTTTGTATCTATTATGTGTATGCAATTTACTGGGCAGCTTTGTGCTGCTTCTAAGTTGTTTCCAAGATCGTCTAATTCTTTTACGTAGACTTCATCGCCTTCATTAATTCCTCCAATTAGGTCTGCTACGTTGTCATCATTATTTTCTTTCCATTCGTTTGGTTCTGCTGCAACACATGCATATGCTCCTATGCATTCGTTTCTTTTATATATTATTTTATATCTTTTTGACATTTTTATTTCACCTTTGTATTATTAAATCATTTCTAATTGCAAATGATTCTATTGCTTGTAATTGTGATTCAGATAGGTTTGGTTTTACTATAACATTTAAGTTTCTTATATTATCAGATATTTCGTCCACTATTAATAAATTTTGTGTATTATTATTTGGATAAAATGTTATTTCGAATGCTCCTTGGTTATCTGCTAGAGAAATTGTTCTTGGTTCTTGCCATCTTTGTTCTGGTTCTTCTGGAGCAGTTGTGCATGCAACCATTATTAGTAGTAATATCAATAGTGTTTTTTTCATTTTTTTCTCGCTCTTTTTTTTATGTGTTTCAGTAGTTACTCGTTTTCATCATTTATTCAGCCGGGAATAACTTCATCATTAACAATTTAATATTTTTTAACTATGTTATATATGTTTGTATTAAATAATTATTTTCTATATAGACAATATATATCATATTTTTATTTATTCTTAGTAAATAAATATCCAAATACATAGACTGCATCAAGTTGAGTTGTGTCAAGAACTTCTAATGCGTCTTGTATTGTGGAAATTATTGGTCTTCCTTTTATGTTAAAAGAGGTGTTTAAAAGTACAGGTATATCTGTTTTTTTGGATAGTTCAGTAAGAAGTTTATAAAAAATAGTCTTATCTGTTTTATCTACTATTTGAAGTCTTGAAGTATTGTCTTTATGAACTACTTCTTTTAGTTTTTCTTGGTATTCTTGTTTAACTTTAGGTGAGTAAGACATAAACTTGAAGCTTCCAAGTTCGTTTTTTGATACTTCAAAAAATTTATGTGCATCATTTAATCTAGTTACCGGCGCAAACGGCCTGTAAGATTCTCTATGTTTTACTTTTTTATTTAATATATCTTTCATACCCTTTATTGAAGGATTACATATTATACTTCTATTTCCTAGCGCTCTTGGCCCAACCTCGCAGTTTGATTGTATTATTCCAATTATTTTGCCTTCAATTATTAAATCTGCTAATTCTCCCAAGGTTATTTTTTTTGGCTTTCTTTTTTTTATATAGTACTTAAGTTTATGTTCATCTAAAATAGGGATTCCGAAATAAGTTATGTCTACTTGTGATTTGGGCGCAGAGCACAAAAAGTGTTGCCCCAAGGATAATCCCCCATCATCCGGGTTTGGAGGAATAAATATTTCTCTTTTGATATTTTGCCTCAACTTTTCATTCACTAATATGTTCAGTGCTGAACCTCCTGTAAGACATATAGGTAAATCATATTTTTCTATGTAGATTTTTGTTGCTTCAAAGAATATGTTTTCAAATACTTTTTGGCTTGTTGCTGCAAAATCACATGAATTTTGACCAGTCAATGCATTTGTTTCTAAATTTAAATTAATTTCTTTTGAAAGTTCTTCTAATGATCTTCCAGGTGTTTTGTAAAAGTTTGTTAAAGGCATAATCCAATCAGATCTTATATTTCCATATGCTGCAAGCCCCATTAATTTTCCTGAGATTTGCAAATCGTGTGGCAATTGATGTTTTAATCCCGTAATTTCAGATATCGGATATCCAGTTATTAAGTATTTATCACCCAAATTAATGTTAATTGAATCTATATGATCTATTTTATTTGTCTCCTTATCTGCAATATATATGTTAAATGAACCATCATTTCCCCCTCCATCGTAGCTTATAATTAATGCTTTTTGAAATGGAGATTGATAAAAAGAACAAGCAGCATGTGATTTGTGATGGTCATAAAAATGTATTGATTGTGGATTAATAATTTCTCTAAACACATCTATTCTTCTCTGTCCGTCCACTCCGAGACATAAGGTATCAAAATTTGTATCAACTTCATATTTTTCTCTTAACAAATCCAAGACACATATTATTCTATACCATAATTCATTTTCGGATAAATAAGATAGCATGCTATATTTTTCTTGAAACAATCTATCAAACTCTATCACATGGTATTTGCCATTTTTATCTTTTATAGTTATACTTGCATTATGTCCCGCATATAAAGAAATTATGTTTTTCATTTTATAGATTAAGTTTTTGTAAGTTTACTTTTATAATTATTCCCAAAAATAATTATTTACTATATAGAAATTAATTAAGGTTATATTTAAAAACTAATACGTATTACCATGACATGCTAGTCCGGGGCGTTAGTCGTGTCTTGTAACCCGTAGTCGGCTTTAGGCGGGGGACGAAGCTGAGGAGGAGGTCTACTTCATAAGGTTAGCCTTATTGGACTGTCGATCTCTTGTCCCTCTTGGTCGTCTTGTATAAGAACCTGGTCAGATCAGGAATGAAGCAGCCATAATTATACGAGTCGGTGTTTGAGGGGTAGCAAGAAGGAGGAATAATAGGGACATACTAATCTTGGGTTGTGTGATCCACTTCTCGGCGCGCATTAATATTTATAACTGCTAAGTGATTTCTTTTTTTTATGTTAGATAGAATTGAAGATTTAATGCAAAGTTATGAGTATGTTCAAGATAGAGTGAAAAATTCTAGTTTGGATATAACTATTGATGATAAAAATAGAGTTCTTATTAAGAATTGGCATGATTTTAACAATGTTAGCTCTAAAGAGACTTGTATGGGTCTTTCTTTAAAGCTTGCTAAGGATTTACATAAGGAAAATAAAAAAATAGATTTAAGTATTTGTGAAGGAAGCGAGCCCACTTATTTTTTTGATAAAGAGAAAACGCATGCTTTTTTAATCTATACAAGTAGAAAAAAAGCACATATTATAGATCCTAGTTTAAAAAAAATAACAGAATTAACTAATTCTAATTATAAACTTAAAAGTTCTGTTAATCCTAAGAAGAATTTTTGGATTAGCGATGATATTTTAGTAAGTGAGAGTACTGATCTTAGTTTTTGTTTTCATGAGAAATATCTTGTTTCTTTGAGAATTAATATTTTAGAAGATGAACTTTTTAGTTTAGGTATGACTAATAGAAATAAAGAGTATGGGTGTTTTTCTTTAGATAGTATAACTTGTAGTATTTTAAGAAATGAAAACGAAGATATTGATGGATTGTTAAATAGTTTAGAAAATTCTAATATAAACTATAGTAATAAATTAAGCGTTGATAAATATAAATATAAAATAAATTAAAAAAAAATTAGTGTTTTTTAAATCTTGCAGCAGTATCTATTAAGTCTACGTGACCTAAGAACATAGCTCTACAACATTGTCTTTCAAGGCCAAGAGAATCTAAAACCTTTTTTTGATCTTCGCCTTTAGCAACTCTGTCTTGATATTCTTCCCATAAGTGACCTATAGGTTTTCCACAACTGAAACATCTCACTGGTATAATCATTTTTTTGTCTACCTGTAACTTTTTTGTCTTTTAGCTCTCGCTTTACCATGACTATTTGGTTTTCTTGTTTCTCTTGTTCTAACATCTGCTACTATTAGTTGTCTGTCGTATTCTAAGAATACATCTTTTAGGCTTGAATCGTATTCAGCTAGTGCTTTTGCAATTGCAAGTCTTATAGCATCTGCTTGACCTGATACTCCTCCTCCTGATACTGTAACGTTTATTTGTAATTTTTTTGTTACATTTCCTGCAAGTAATAATGGTTCTTGTATTCTTTGTTTTGCGAGTTTAGGAGTGTATATATCAAGTGATTCTTTGTTTATATAAACTTGACCACTACCAGGTTTTACTGTAGCTTTTGCTACTGCTTTTTTTCTTTTTCCTGTTTCGTTTATTATTTTAGTTTTAGCCATTTTATAATTTAGCACCTAATTTTTTTGATATTTGTTCGATTGTTATAAAGTTTGCATAAGTTGTGTTTACGTTAAACTGATCTAATGATACTGCCTTTCCTTCAAATTGTTTTGGAACTCCTTTATAGCATTTTATTCTTTCAAACGCTTCTCTTCCTCTTGGTTGTTTGTATGGAAGCATTCCTCTTATCATTCTTTTTAGTAATCTTTCTGGTGTTCTAGGATAGTAAGGTCCAACTAGTGCTGCTCCTCTTTCTTTTCTTTGTTTGAACTTATTTAGTATTTCGTCTTTTTTTCCTGTTATGACTGCTTTTTCAGCGTTTACTATAGAGATAGTTTCTCCTAGTAATGCTTGTTTTGCAACGTGTGTTGCCAGTCTTCCTACAATCATGTCTTTTGCATCTATTATCATTTTTAAATCAACCTAATATCTTAACATTTTTTCCTTTTGGATTTGTTTTTACTAATTCTTGAATTGTTAATGCTTTTCCTTTGCTATTTATCTTTTTTAATGCTTCATCGCTAAAGACAAACGCTGCAACTTGAACTTTATGATCTAATTCTCCCATACCAAGTACTTTTCCTGGAACAACTATTACGTCGTTTTCTTTTGAGTATTTGGATAACTTGTAAACATTAACTATTCTTCTTTTACGAGTTGGTTTTTCTAGATCTTCAGCTATTCTTTTCCAGACGTTTACTTTATTATCTATTGACGCCTTTTTTAGATCAGCTATTAAAGCTTCTAATTCCATGTTTTTTGTTTTGTGTTTTGGTTTCATTTTTCTTCTGTTTTATGCGAGGGACGTGATTTGAACACGCGCACCCTATAAGGGACTAGCCCCTCAAGCTAGCGCATTTGACCAGGCTCTGCCACCCTCGCAAATAAATGCGCCTCTATATTTTTTTTAAAGCAGTTTCAAAGCTTGAAATTTGTTCTTCAAATCTTTTTATTCCTGCTTCAGTTATTTGATCAGGAGTTAGTTGACCCCATGATTCTATTGTGAATACGAATTCTTTGTTATCTTCAGGATAACTTATTTTTACGTCTTCTGATACTTCTGCACATGCATCTATTAGTTGCGGTGTATTTATTAATGAAGCATCTACTTTTCCCCCCTTTATTACTTGTGGCGGGTATTTGTCTATATTTTTATTTGATTTTACTTCTATTTTTGGTTTGAAGTAATATGATGATAATGATGCGTCCCATTTTGAGTGCTCTATTCCGTAGCCTAGGTGTGCTGTTGCAACTAATTCTAGTTCTTGTCCTTCTAATAATTTAACAATTATTGTTTTTGGATGAACTGGTGTTATTGCTTTGTCTTTTGGTACTAGGTCTGATGCATAGACTGTTTTTGGTCCTTTTGCTTTTAGTGTGAATGTTGTATGTGTTGCTGCACTTGGTTCTTCTCCTTTTTTTGGAAGATTATATGATTTTAAGTCTGTTGTAAGTGCTAGCAGTCCTAGTCTGTGTGCTACTATTTCATCGTATAATGCTGATGAGTTTTTTCTAAACTCTACGGTTGCTATTGCCATAGTTGGTATTTCTGAACTAAATATTCTTCTTAAAGTATTTACATATCCAGGGTTTAAATCTGATATTTCAAATACTTTTTTTTGGTTATCAGAAGATAAGTTTTTTAGTTTCATACTCTTCTACCTCTTCTTCCGCCTTTCTTTCTACATCCTCCGTGAGGAAGTGGCGTTACGTCTTCTATTAGGCCGATTCTTAAGCCTCTTCTTGATAATGCTCTTACTGCTGCTTGTGCTCCCGGTCCTGGATTGTTTGGTCCGTTGTGTCCTCCTGGAGCTCTTATTTTTACGTGGATTCCTTGAATTCCTTTGTCCATTGCTAGTTCAGCTGCTTTTTTTGCTGCTGCCATTGCTGTTGTTGGACTGCTTTCAAGTCTGTCTGATCTTACCATTTGTCCTCCGCTTGCTAGTGCAAGGGTTTCTGATCCTGTAAGGTCGGTTATATGAATTATGATGTTATTGTATGACGCCATTATGTGTGCGACTCCCCATCTCATTTCTTTGTTAGCGCTCATTTTTCTTTAACCTCTTCTTCTTTAGCTTGAGGTTTAGCTTCTTCTTTTTTATCCTGTGAGTCTTTTACTTCCTCTTTAGCTGGCTTTTCTTCAGCTTCTTTTTTATCCTCTGATTTTTTTGATTTTGATTCTTCTTTTTCAGCTTTTACTGGTTCTGGTTGTTTTCTTTCAGGATGTTCTTCATCTGAAAATTTTGATCCAGGATAAAATGATATATTATTTTCTTCTGCTATGTTTACAAGGTAGCTTGGACTTGTTATCATCTTGCCATTTACTAGTACGTGTCTGTGTACTATCATTTGTCTTGCTTGATTTATTGTTCTTGCAAGTCCTTTTCTTACTAAGATTGTTTGCAATCTTCTTTCAAGAAGTTGTTCTATTTTCAGTCCTAAGACCATGTCTAATGATTCTTCTTGTAGTAAGTTTAATGATTTTAATTTGTCGAATAATTGTTGTTTTTCTTTTGCTGCTTGTTCTCCTGGCTTGCTTACTAGGCTTTTTGCAATTCTTTTGAATTTTTTTAGTTTTGAGTCAGCTTTGTATACTTCTGTTTTTTTTGATAAACCGTATTGCTGTACTAAAGATTTTTCGTGTTCTAGCCTTTCCTTTTGCCAAGGATGTACAGGTGTTTGATATTTACTTCTTATTCTTTTTGGATCTCCCATTTTTATCTACTTCTTCTTCCTTTTAACGCTAGCTGATTTTCCTTTATTTTTTCTAAAGTTAGCTTTTGTTCTTTGACCTCTTACAGTCAGTCCCCATTGATGTCTTAATCCTTTGTAGGATTTGACTTTTTTCATTCTTTTAATATCGTCATCTTTTGTAAGCATTATGTCTGGTCCTAATAGGTGAACTGTTTCTCCTGTTTCGAAGTCTTCTCTTCTGTTTTGAAGCCATGATGGAACTCCAAATTTAGATGGGTTTCTCATAACGTCTGTAATTTTTTGTACTTCTACTTCTTCTAGTTCTCCAGCTTTTTTTGTTTTGTCAACGCCAGCTATTGATAGAACTGCATTTGCATACATTACATCTACTCCTTTTACTTTTTTCATAGCTACAAGTATTTGTTTCTTACCATCAATATCGGTGTTTCCTAATCTTACAATATGTTTAAATTCTGCCATTTTTATTTTCGTCTTATAATTAGCGTAGAATGAGTCTTTTAACTCGCCCTATACGCTTTTAACTCGGACGTAAACTAGTGGAAAGTAGTTTGATTTATAAAGGTTTCTACATGTGTTCTAATGCTTTTTCTATTAGAGGATGTATTGCTTTTGCTTCTTCTTTTGTTAATCTTCCAAGCTTTGAATATATCCAATCTCCTGATTCTTGGTTTCTGTTTTCTCTTGATAATTGGAGTTTAGGAGTTCCATTATTATAACTGTATACAGATACTCTTATTCTTGATATTTCAAATTCCGCTGTTTCTCCAAATACTTCTTTATCTAAACTTTTGTCAAATGCCATAAACTAAAAGAATTGTAAGCCCTTAATAAATTTAATGGAGAAATATTTAAAATAAAAGAGTTTTACTATGTTTATGATTAAAATTGTTTCATTTGATTTAGACGGAACTTTGGCTACAGAAGATTTTGACAATATTTTATGGAATGAAGAAATACCTTATATTTATAGTAAAACAAATAATATTTCACTAGAAGAAGCAAAAAAACATGTTTTTTCAGAATACTATAAGGCTTTATACATAGATAAAATAAAGGATTGGACTAGTCTTAATTATTGGTCTGATAGGTTAAATATTAATTCTGAATTAATTTATGAAGATATGAAAAATAAAGTCAAAGTTTACAAAGAAGTGATTGATGTTTTGGATTATTTATCCAAGAAATATGAATTAATAGTTATTACTAATGCTTCTTATGAATTTATGAAATTTAAACTTAGTTTAGAAGATTTAGAGAGTTATTTTAAGAAAACTTTTAGTGCTCCAAAAATATCAAAATCAAGTAAAAAAGATTTATTTATGTATAAAACGATTTTAGATGAATTAAATATTAGTTCAAAAGAAATTGTGCATATTGGAGATAGTGCTTATTTTGATAAACAAATACCTGAACAAATTGGAATTAAGTGTTATTTTTTAGATAGAGATAATAATCAAGGAGATATTTCTAGTTTAGAAGAGTTAAAAGATTTACTTTAAGTACATAGCCATGTCTTCTTTTATAATGCTATTTATTACGTATTCAGGCAAGACCCCACTAATTTCTTTTGTCAAGCCCGAAGGAAATTCATGAAATGCAGGAAGTATTTTTGTTTTAAAATTCATTAAGCATTTATGTTTGCTAGACAAAGTTTCATACAAATCATTTTCTACCACATACATCCTTGCCATTAAGATAGCATCAGGAGCATCTAACAAATACACTCTTTTTACATCAAAATTAGAAAGTAAATAGCTGGTTTGATGTTTTTGATTAGGTAACCCATCAAGTAATATAAAATTTGAATTTTTTTGTTCGTCTAAGTATTGTTGAAATAACGAAGGAATTTGTTCGTCTAAATTCTCAGAGTTTGATGTACCATAAATATCTTTTTCAGATATTTTGTTTACACTTATGTTTTTTGAAAACAGATAGTTTTCTAATTTTTTGACTTGGGTTGTTTTCCCGCCCGCAGGACCCGCAACAATACTTACTAACGGTGTTTTCATTTTATAGTGAGAAAAACTTAT
The DNA here is from genome assembly GCA_047602735.1 of Candidatus Woesearchaeota archaeon. Taxonomy (GTDB): domain Archaea; phylum Nanobdellota; class Nanobdellia; order Woesearchaeales; family 21-14-0-10-32-9; genus SKIS01. Next base: position 96,782 of record JBLKOK010000002.1, read on the forward strand.
GTGTATAAATAATGTTCGATTATTTTTTATGAGTGTATACTGTTTCGTATTGTATTTTTTGTTTATCTAGATTTAATTCAAAGTTTATAACTACCGAGTTTTTTTTCTTTATTATTTCTATTACGTATTTTGTTATTCTGTTTATTTCAAATTCTTGAGGTAGTCTTTCAAATAAGAACGCCACACAATATTTTTCAAATTCGTCTTTTTGTTCTAGTGCATTTGTTTTTTTGTATTCTTTTAATTTTAATTTATTGTGCCATATTAAAAGCCCTATGTGATTTGAAAAATCATGAAGTATTCCTTTTATTACTGAGTGTTTCATATAAATAGTAATTTATATGTTATTTTAAACTTTTTCACAATCATTAAAAAGTTTTAATGACTTTCATATAATTATGGAAATAACTTTTCTTGGAACAAGCAGTATGGTTCCTACTAAAGATAGGAATGTTCAAGGTATTTATTTAGAGTATAATGGAGAAGGTATTTTATTTGATTGCGGAGAAGGAACACAAAGACAGATGAATATTGCTGGAATTAATAGGCATAAAGTTAAGAAGATTTTTATTAGTCATTGGCATGGAGATCATGTTTCTGGTCTTGTTGGTCTTATTCAAACTATTGGAAATAGCAATAATCCTGGTAAGCTTTCTATTTTTGGCCCGAAAGATACTAAGGAATTTATGAATAATTTGTTAAATAGTTGTATTTTTGATTTGAGAATTGAGCTCGAGGTTTTTGAGTTTGATTTAGAAAAAAAAGATGTTGTTTTTGAGTGTGATGATTATTTTGTTGAAGCGTCTCCTATGACTCATGGCGTTCCTTGTCTAGCTTATAGTTTCATAGAAACAGATAGACGTAGAATGAATTCTTCAAAACTTAAAGAATTAGGAGTTGTTGGAGTAAATATTGGTAAGCTTCAAAGAGGAGAAAGCGTAATTGTTAAGAATAAAACTATTAATCCGGATGATGTTTCTAGTATTTTAAAAGGTAAAAAAATTAGTTTTGTTTTTGATACTAGTTTGAACGATAATATTTCAGATTTAGTTGAAAATAGCGATTTACTTATTGGCGAGGCTACTTATGATAGTTCTAAGGAGAATAAGGCTGAAGAGTATAATCATATGACTGCTGAGCAAATGGCTTTTATTGCGAGTAATTCTAATGTTAAAAAGTTGGTTTTAACTCATTTTAGTCAGCGTTATAAGACCCTTCACGATTTAGAAAAAGAGGCTAAAGATATTTTTCCAAATACTGTTATGGCCTATGATTTCTTAAAGCTTAAAATTTAAGTTGAAAAAAAATAAATAGAGTTGGTCTTAGATACGTATAAGACTCTACATAGCTTCTAATCTTTTTATTCTTTCATCTGTAGGCGGATGTGTACTAAAGTATTTTTGGAAGAATCTTCTTTTTTTCCTATAAGGACTTCCTATGTATAAGTGTGCTACTGCTCTGTTTGTGCTTTCCATAGGATTTGGATCATTACTTATTTTTCTTAGAGCATTTGCAAGTGCTCTTGGATTTCTTGTAAGTACAGCTGCTCTTGCGTCAGCAGCGTATTCGTTTTTCCTGCTTATTGCAAGCCTTATTATTTCTGCAAATATAGGTGCTAATATTGCTAAGACAATCCCTACTACAAATAAGATTACTGTTAATCTGCCATCCCTATTATTTCCGCCACCACCAAATATTATACTTCTTAAAAATACATCAGAAAGTAAAACTATTATACCTACTAATACTGCTGCGAGCATCATTGTTCTTATATCTCTGTTTTTTACGTGTGCTATTTCATGAGCCATTACAGCTTCAAGCTCTTCACGGTTAAGCTTTTCCATAAGACCTGTTGTCACTGCTACTGCACTATCATCCAAGTTTCTTCCTGTAGCAAAGGCGTTTAAAGAATTGCTTTGTATAACATAACATTTAGGTGTTGGTATTCCCGCTGCAAGCGATAATCCTTCAACTGTATGATATAAGTGAGGATATTCTTTTTTCGAGACCTCTTTTGCTCCTGCAATAGACATAACCATGTTTCTTCCACTAAAATAAGCTATTAAACTATATATTATGCCTATTACAAGTGTTACTGTTATTCCAACCAGTATATTACCCCATAAAAGTCCTACTAAGTAACCAAATCCTGCTACCATTAGTAAGAAAAGTAAAATTAGTACGAAACTCTTTATATTATTATTTCGTACTTCGTCGAAGTGTACTAGTTTTGCCATCTTTAGAACTTAACTTTTACGTTTTGTCTTTCCGCTTCATCTGTTTTAAACATTTCTTCTTGTTTAAATCCAAATATTGATGCAAATAAGTTATTTGGAAACACTTCTATTTTTGTGTTAAATCTCATAACCATGTCATTGTAGTGTTGTCTACTATAGGCTATTTTGTTTTCGGTACCAGATAGTTCTTCTTGTAACTGTAAAAAGTTTTCGTTTGCTTTTAAGTCAGGGTAGTTTTCTGCTACTGCAAACAAGCTTTTTAATGTATTGCTTAACATGTTTGATGCATCTGCTTTCTCATCTACTGTATTTGCATTCATAACTTGTGTTCTTGCTTTTGTTACTTCTGTAAAAACTCCCCTTTCATGCTTTGCATATCCTTTTACTGTTTCTATTAAGTTAGGAATTAAGTCGTTTCTTCTTTTTAGTTGAACATCTATTTGTGCCCATGCGTTTTTAACTTGATTTTTTACTCTAACTAATCCATTATAAATAAATATTATTAAGAGTATTATTGCTCCCCCAATTATCCACCATATCATTTTTTCATCACCTTTTAAACTTTTGTTGCAAGTACTATGTCTTCTGATTTAATTGTTTTTCTACCAGCGTGTGCCGCATATTTTATTGAGCTTTCGCCTATTTTTTGTGCGTAGTCTTCTAGTGCTTTTTTTAATGCTAGTTTTGCTTCTTCTGATACTCTTTGAGCTCCTGCTTTTTTTAATAGTCTTTCCATAGCAGCCACAGGTATTCCTTTTTGATTAACCACATTATCACCTTTAATTTGTTAATTTGACTAGTTTTAAATACTTTTTGAAAGAAAGACACATAAATTTTTATAGTTTTCTTAAATTAAGTTATTATATGTCTAAAAAAAGTAGGGGAACAAATGCTGAGCGAGATCTTATCCATAAGTTTTGGGGTATTGGTTGGGCTGCTATGAGAGCTGCAGGTAGTGGTAGTTCACAATTTCCTAGTCCTGATGTTATTTGCGGCAATAACCTAAGAAAAATAGCTATGGAGGTTAAACTTACAACTGAATCTAGAAAATATTTTTCTTTTTCTGAGATTAGAGATCTTAAGTATTTTTGTGAAAAATTTGGTGCTGAGCCTTGGGTTGGAATTAAGTTTTTTAGAAAAGAATGGGTTTTTTTAATGATTGATGATCTTGAAAGTAGCGGTAAAAACTTTGTTGTTAGCCAGGAGCTTGCAAGTATTAGAGGTTTAACTTTTGAAGAGTTGACGCGTTTATAGATAAAGGGTCAAATACATACGTATTTTTATCATCGAAATAGCCACACATAAAGTTTTTTAGAGGAATACCTGTTCGTTTACTAAGCATTAGCGCATAAAAAAATGTTTGAGTCGTCGCATATTTTTCTCTATGAGCATTTGGTTTATAGTCCCAAATCCATATTTTTCCCTCATCTATACTAAGCGCGTCTATATGGCCAGATAAAGGAAGATTTGAATTAAAGAATTCTTGGTAGTTTTGTAGCTCTTCTGGTTTTAACCATAGAGGCACTTCTATAGCTACAGTGTTTTTATCATATGCTAACATAAACATTTGAACGTTTAAGTGTGCATTACCATAGTAATCGCTTTCAAGCCCTATTCTTGCAAGATAGTTTACAGGGTGCTTTGTTTGTTTTAAATTAGGTTTTAAATCAAATTTTAGTATGCTACTTCTAGGTCCTTTTTCGAAATTTTCATCTGGACAATTTTCTAGCATTTCTAATAAGAACTTTTTCAGATTTTCGTGCGGGTTTAAACGTTCTAATTTAGGTTTATGAATTTTATAAAAATAGTACCCGCCATGTTTTAAGCTTGTTCCAAGAATCATAACTAAAATAAAAAAATAAATAATATAAAAGTTTTACTTCTTTTTTGTTGAAGATTTCTTTTTAGTAGTCTTCTTTTTTGGAGAAGCTTTTTTCTTAGTAGCTTTCTTTTTAGGAGCTGATTTTTTAGATAAACCAGTTATCATTTGTTCTATCTTTTTTTCTTCAGCTTGAATTTCTTCTTCTTTTGTTAAAACTTGAAGAACTAATGCTTCTATGTGTGAATCTATTCTTGCGATTCTTCTTTCCATTAAAACTAGCACTCTTAAACTATAAACGATAGCTGCTAAGGTACCTATTACGATTCCAAGTATTACTCCACTAAATTCCATTTTATCTATGTACACCTCTTTTTTAGTATAATATTTTTTTGTTTGAATTACTATTAGCTATGTATTTTATAAAGTTTTTGAATAAAACTACAGAGTAAGAGTGAAAATATCAAAAGGTTTATATACTGTTAAAATATCTTTTTCTTTATTAAATATTTCAGGGTGGTATTAAAATGTTAAAGATGAAAAAGGTTACTGAAGCTTATGATATGAGAGTTTTTACCGATACAGGAGATTATTTCGGTGACGTTGAAGAAGTTATTGTTACAAATACAAAAATTTTTGGTTGGAAAGTTAGAGCAACTAAGAATTCTTTTTTAAATAAAGTTTTAGGTAATGCTAAAGGAGTCATTGTACCTCATCAATTAGTTAAGGATATGGGAGATATAATGATTATTAGCAAGAGTGCAGTTCCTAGTTATAACCCAGATGACGAATAATTATAACTAACTTTTTATATTTATTTTAATTATTCTTTTTTTATGAGATACAAATATCTGTTATTTTTGATATTTATATTGGTTTTTGTAGTTAGATTGCTAGTTACTTATAATACTCCTAGTTTTAGTTATGATACTTATGATTTGTTTAGACAAGTCGATAGTATATTAAATAATGGTTTTCCTTTATTTTATGATGAGTTAAGTCATGGAGGCAGAGAAAGAGTTTTTAGTCCTTTATACGGTTATTTACTTGCTTTCTTTAGCTTGTTTTTCTCTACAGAATTCGTGTTTAATGTTATTCCTAATCTTTTAGGTAGTCTAACAGTGTTAATAGTTTTTTATTTAATCTATCAGATTACTAATAGAGAATCTGCTAGTTTAATTTTTGCAGGATTATCTGGTTTTATACCAGTATTTTTTTTAGGAACGGTTAATAGTGCGTCTGTTTTGAATTTAGTTGTACCTTTATTTTTAATTACTATTCATTACTTTTTATTATCAAATAAAGATCCAAAACACGTTTATAAATTAATTTTTAGTATAATATTATTAACGTTACTTCATCCAATTAGTATTGTTTTATCTATTGGTCTGATTATTTATTTACTATTCTTAAGAGTTAAGAATTTTAGAGAAAGTAATAGAGAGTCTGAGATTGTTTTATTTTTTTCATTTTTGGTATTTTGGCTAAATATGATTGTTTATAAGCGAGCTTTGCTTTCACATAACAATCCCTTTATTTGGAAGAATATTCCTACGAATTTATTAAATACTAGTTATGGAAACATTAGTTTTTTAGAAGCAGTATATGGTATTGGTAGCGTAATTCTTATTCTTGGAGTTTTAGGTATTTATTTCAATTTATTTGATTCAAAAAGAAAATCAGTCACTTTATTTATGAGTTTAACTATTGTTTTTGCAAGTTTAGTTTTTTTAAGAATATTAGATATTTTTACAGGATTAATATTTTTAGGAGTTGTTTTATGTATATTAAGTGCTTATGCATACGTAAATATTATTGATTTTATTAATAATTTTAAATACAAGTTTACAAGTTTTTTATTTATCTTTTTTATTATATTTATCCAAATAGGTTTATTTTTACCGAGTTTAAATGCGTCAATGCAAAATATTAATTCTCCTTCTGTTTTAGATATAGAGGCGGCTAAATTTATGTCAGATTTTGAAGATGTTAAGATTCTTACTCAATATAACGAAGGTAATTTTTTTAGTTATTATAGTAATCAAAAAGTTGTAATTGATTCTGACTTTTTATTAGTTGGAAATGTTGATAAATTTTATGATGATGCAAGCGGAGTTTATAGAGATCGTTTTTTGACTGATGCTTTAAGTAAATTAACAAGACTTAAAGTAACACACATATTTTTATCTGAGAATTATCAAATAAGATCTAATAAAACTGGTTTATTGTATTATGATGATAATTGTATTAGACTTATTTATCCTGAAGATACATCTTATGTTTACCATCCTAAAATTTATGAAGTGAGGTGTTTGTTAAATGAATAATAATTATTTTTATATTTATTTGCTTAGCTTTGTAAGCTTAGTTTCTTTGCTTTTTGGAAGGTTGATTTCATCAGGATATATTTATAGCAGTACTGAGAGTTATTTTGTTTTACAAAATGATGTTTTTACGTATTATAATTATCTTATTAGTTTTTTTAGTGGTTTTGAAGTTGTTATTCCATTATTATCAGGTATGGTTAGTATTTACTTATTATATTTAATTTTTAATCAGCTTAATTTTTCTAATAATGTTAGTTATATTAGTTTATTTTTAATAATTTTAAGTCCTATATGGTTATATAGTTATACTAATTTATTGTCTTTTGGTTTCTCATTTGTTTTAATTTTAGGAGCTGTATTGTTATATTTAAAAAGTAATAATTATTATTTGATACTACTAGGTCTTTCAGTTTTTTTTAGTCCAATATTATTTTTAGTTAGCATAGTTTTGTTTAGTGTTTATAGTAAGATAAATAATAAAAAGATGTATTCTTTGTTATTATTGCCTTTATTATTTGTTCATGGAATAGAATTATTATTTGTTTTTACTTTTGAAACTGGTGCTTTCTTTGATTTATTTATAGAATTTGGTTTTTTAAAAAGTGTTTCTCTTATTACTTTATCACTTGGTATCTTGGGAATAATCTTTTTTTGGAAAAGAACAACTAATTATATTTTTATAGCAAATAGTAGTTTTATTTTACTCTTAGCATCAATTATTTATAGTGATTTAGTTATTTTGGTTAATATTATTTATTCAGTTATTAGTAGCTATCTTATTTTATATATTTATAATAAGAAGTGGCATGTTAATGTTTTAAAATTTTATACTTTGCTTTTGATTTTTTGTGCTTATCTTTTTATAACTATTAGCTTTGTTTCCACAAGTATTAATTTTAATAATGATAAGTTTGAAGCATTAGAAATCTTGAGAGATTTAGATGAGGGCGTTGTTTTAAGTTCTGAAAATAACGGTTTTTTAATTAATTATGTATCAGAAAAAGATGTTTTTATTGATGAGCGTAGTTATAGGTATAGGGATTATGATTTGAAAAAAGAATATATGGATACGGTGTTTTATAGTGTTAGATTAGCTGAAGTAAGAGAGTTATTTGAAAAACACAATATCAAGTATTTATTTGTTGACAAAGATATGATTTCAGGAAATATATGGAGTAGTAGACAAGAAGGATTATTATTTGTTGCAGAAAATAGTGACGCGTTTAAAACAATTTATGACGGAGATGTTATTATTTACGAGTTCGTCTCTTAATTACAACTGTGTCTGCTAGAGTTAGTGTTGTATCTTCTTTTTTTGTTGATTCAAATTCAGAAGTATATGTTTCTATTAGTTTTATTGATAATTCTTTTTCTAATTTTTTTGCTAATTTAAATGAAGGTTCTAATTTTTTTGATTCTACTTGTTGGATCGTACTTTCTTTTTCAGCTAACTTTTTTGCTAGTTCATCATGTTTTAAGTTTTTATTTTCTCTTGCTCTTTTTATTAAAACGTTATAATTAGCTACAATTATTCTTAGTGGTTCTTTATTAGTAATAGCTGTATTTTTTTGTACTCGATCTACTTTTGCTTTTCTTTTACCAAGATTAGAACAAGCTCTGCAAACATTCATAGTTGTTCCTTCTATTTCGACTCTTATTAAGTTGTCTTCTTTTCCACATAGTTCACAATTCATTTTTCTAACCTCGTTATGTATAGTTCTTGTTGTCCTTGCATGACTTTTACTTGTTTTGTTATTTTAAATTTGAATGTTTCAGTTATTTGTTTTTTTGTTATAAGTACTATTATTTTTTTTGTTAATATATTTTCTGCTTGTTCAAATAATGTTTCTGAATAACTTCTTTGTGATTTTTCACTTATCCGTTTACTTGATTCTAAAGGTATTGTTACCATTACATCAGGTTTTATTTCATAAAATTTTAAGTCTAAGTCTCGAAGTTTTGTTCTGCTAAATTCTATATGTTTTTCTACTCCTGCTATTTTTGCATTCTTTTTTTGAGCGCTTATGTTTTTGAAGTTTTCATCTAAGCTATATACTTTTTTAGGAGTTTTATTAATTTTTGAGGTTTTTGTATCTAAGTTTATGCTTTTTATTTTGTTTAGAGCGAATTTTTTTTCAAAATAATTTACTGGCATTCCTGATTGGTATATTGCTGCTTCTATAGGTATTACTCCTGATAAACTATATGGATCTAGCAATGAATTGTTTAAGCCTGCAAGCATTATTGCAGAGAATGCTACAGGTCCTTTTAGGCTGTTTGGATGGTTAAATATTTTGTATTGTCTTTTGCTAAGGTCTCTTCCTGCAATGTCTATTCCTAAGACGTAGTCGTTGTTATTTATTATTATGTTTATAGTGATCTCTGGGTTTTTAAAATCGTAGTTTAGGTTTGTTTGTTCTTGTAGTTTTATTCCTATTTCTTTTTCTGCTTGTACCGAGTTAAATTCGTGTGTTCCTTCTCTTTGTACTGCTATTTTGCATGTTTGTTCTTGTATTATGTCTTTTATTTTTTGAAAAGGCAGAGTTATTTCTTCTAGTTTGTTAAATTTTCCTTTTTCTAATTCTAATAAGCAACCTTTTATTGTTTGAGAATTATACATTATTTGGTATGCTTTGTTTAAATCAATATTTGTTGTTATTAGTTTATTTTCTATTGTTGATTCTTCTTTGAATCTTTCTTTTAGTTCTTGCTTTACAAATTCTTGTAGTCCATCATCTGTTAAGAATGTTATTTTTTGTTTCATAGAACTCTTCCAGTTATTATTGATGCTATTTTGTGGTATTCTTTACTTGCTTTTTTTCTTGGGTAAAGATGTAAGTATGGTTTTTTTTGGTGTAAGCTTTTTTCAAATTTTTTACATTCAGGAACTATTCCTATAACTCTTGTGTCTAATAATTCTTCTATTTCATCAATACTTAATTTATATCTTCTTCTTTTATGTTTTGATATTAAAACCCCTATTATTAGTTTGTTGAATCTTTTTGCAAATTCTATTAGTCTTTTTGCATCTGTTACTGATGCTTGATCAGGGTTAGTTACTACTATTATTTCATCAGCGAGTTCTATTAGATGGGTTGTTTCTCTTCCAAGTCCTGGGCTTCCATCGATTATTACAAAGTCACTGTATAAGTGTAGGTCTTGAGCGTGTTTTTTTAATTCTTGAAAGTTTACTAATTGCATTGCATCAACTGAGATGTCTGCAGGTATTATTTTTAGTCCTGTTTGGTGTTCGTACATCGCATTTTTTATAGGATGTTTGTTTTGCATCACATCATGTAGAGTTACAGGGAAATATGTTCCTCCTAAGTGAATTGATAGGTTAGGGCTTGACAAGTTTCCTTCGACTAATACTACGTCTGATCCTTTTTTGTGCATAGCTAGTGCTAAGTTTATTGAAGTTGTTGTTTTTCCAACTCCGCCTTTTCCACTCATCACCCCTATGAATTTAGCCACTTTCTTCTCCTTTTATTATGCTAGATACTTTTTTAAAGAATTCTATTTGGTAAAGGTAATAGTTTGTGATTATATCTATGTTTAGTAGTTCTTCTCTTCCATCTATGTGTGTTCTCATAGTTACATGTCTTCTGTATTCTTGCTCTCTTTCAGGATTTGGACTTCTATGTAGTTTTCTAAGTAAGAAGTATAATTCTACATTATCTACGATTTGCTCATCTTCAGAATATAATTTTTTTACGAGGTTTCCTACTTCTATTGGTGTTGTTGGTATTTCTCCTATTTTTTGTTCTTCTAAAGCTTTTTTTAATAGTGAGTCAAATAAATAGTCGTATGCATCCATCATTCTACCAACTGCGTTGAGTAATACATCTACTGTCCTTGTATATTTTAAACTAACATATATAAGGTGATCTACTCTTTTGAGCTCTTCTTTTGCGTCATCTAAAGATTCTATCATTTCTACTTGTAAACTTATCCATTTCTTCTATAAATACTTTTGCCCTTCTCAAATACGTTTTTATATCGCTAAACTCTAATGTTTTTAGTTCATATGTATCTGAGGCTATTACAAATTTGTCTTTTCTTGTAAACTCTACTGGACTTTTTTTGTGAGCTTCATATATTTCGTTGAGTTCTTTTATTAGTAATAGGTCTTCTTTTTTTATGTCGTGCTTTGGCGCTAATTTATTCCTAAATGTTGCGTATTTTGAGTTAAAATTATCAGAAAAAATAGGGACTCTTTTAAATAGTCTTTCGTATTCAAGTGCTGAACTCATTGCTGCTTCTACTGCTACATATAAACTTGTAGATACACTCAGTAAAATTTTTGGATCTCCAACAAGCTTATAACTAGAATTTAGCATGTGATCAGCTATTATAATCTTTTTTTTAGCTTGTTGAATTAATTCTTGGAATTTCTCCATTTTATTATATTAACTTAAAAAGTATTTAAAGGTTTAGAATTATTCCTGAAGAGATATTATTGCTTGAGCTAAATCCCCTTTAGATTCTTCTAGAGCTTTTTTTGCTTCTTCTTTTGTACAAGAAGTTTGTTCTACTATTGTTTGTATGTCTTCTTCACTTATATCAGGAGTTGAATCTCTGCTTACTATTTCTTCTTCTCCAGATATTTGGTAGGTCCATTGACCCCCCATATTAACTTTTTGAACGTCAGGATTAATTAGAACTATGTCGTGTTCTTGTGTTCTTATAATTACTTGAGCTGCTGCTATTTCTTCTTGTTTTATTCCAAGCTTTTTCATAGCTTGTCTCATTTGTCTTGGGTTTACTCCTGGAAACATTTTCTTAACCTAAATAAAATTTAATTATTAATAATAGAACTGTTAGAGCAACTATAGTTATAACTGCTGCATGAGGAGTTATCATTATATTTGATGAGTGTCCATCAAAATACCTTGTTAGCCCTCCTCCGCTTTGAGGCATGTTTATTTTATTATCTCTTGCCATTGTTTTTTAAGAATATATTTTTATTTATATATCTTCCGACTCTGTTTGTCTTGGTGCTAAATATTCACAGCCTTGTATACATTCTACGTTTGCTGTTCTTCCATCTATTTTAAATGTGAGTTCTGCAACATTGTTTGTTTGTGTGTTTGTAAATAGTGTTTGGGAAAAAAAGTTTGCATCTTCTCTATAAATGTTTACTCTTGTAAATCTGTCTCCTCTTGCTTGTGCTTGTGCAGACCCATAGTTTTGTACTGCTGTTTCTGCTTGTCTTTCATTTATTGAAGGAACAGGGTCTCTTGGACAGTCAAATATTGTTTCTACTACGTCCCCATTTGAGCAAACTATTACTTCGTTTGTTGAAAACATTTGAAATATTACTATTAATGTAAGTACAGCGATTATTATAAGATAAGTTTTTGACATAGTTATTTTTAACTATTTGTTTGTATTTAAAGTTTATGAAATAAATTTATAAATTATTAAATAAATTTTATTTGTTATGGATTATGAATATTATGAGAAATACGTAAATAAGAATACTGTTGGAAGATATGATTTAACACCTGTTTTTAGTGACGGAGTTGTTTTTTCTAATTTAATTGATGATTTGACGAATATGTTTAGTGATAAAGAATTTGATGCTGTTGTTGGTCTTGATGCTTTGGGTTTTGTTATAAGTTCAGGTGTTGCTTTAAAGTCAGGTAAGGGTTTGGTTCTTGTTAGAAAAGGAGGTAAACTTCCAGGTGTTAAAGGCAGTGTTATTTCTAAAGGGTTTGTTGATTATACCAAAAAAGAAAAAGTGTTTGAGATGAATAAAGGTTCTATTAAAAAAGAACAAAAAGTTTTAGTTGTGGATGAGTGGATTGAAACAGGTAGCCAGGTTAGAACTGCTATTTCTTTAATAGAAGAGCAAGGAGGAGTAGTTGTAGGAGTTTTGAGTATTGGCGGAGAAAAGACTGATAAAACTAAGGATTTATTTGAAAAATATGATATTAGGTGTTTAAAGACTTTTTAGTTTAACATTAAGTATACAAATATTGCTGTTCCAATTATTAGTAGTATGTTGCTTGTGTAAACAGCTATTTTTATGTGTGTTTTAGTTATTTTGAATTTTTTTCTTGACATTTTTTAATCTGATAAAGCTTTCCCTCTCCATTTCGGATAATCTATCGCTTATTGCTTTTTCTTGAGATTTTATTTCAGGTATTTTTACGTATTCTAATGCATTTACTCTTCTTTTTGTTTTTTTTATTTCTTCTGCTAATTCTTTTATTACTAGTTCTATTTCTGCTAGTTTTACCATGTCTGGCATTAGTTCTAAGAACTTCTTCCTTGTATCTTCTACGTAGTATGATACACCTATTAGTGATGCGTTAAAACTAGCTGTTTTTTTTTCAAAGAGTAGTTTTGGAACTTTTACTCCCATAAGGTTTGATGAGCTTACTTTTAGTGAGAATGATTTTTCGCTGCTAAGAGATAGTCCTTTTACTCTGTTTGCTCCTGATACTCCTTGTCCTATTTGAAGAGTTGTGTATGCTTGACTTAGTTTTTCTATTGTTTTTTGTTTTAGTTCTTTATAGTTTTTTATTAGTATAAAGAATTCTCTAATTAGTGCATCTCTTTTTTTCTTTAATAGGTTGTATCCTTTTATCGCTGTTTTTTTTCTTTGTCTTGTTTTTAACAGCTCCATTCGTGTTGGTGTTATGTTCATTTTAGGTATTTTTTTATTTGTTCTGGTTTTACTTTTTTGAGTTCTGTTCTTGGTAATATTTTTAGGAGTTCCCAGCCTATGTTTAGTGTTTTTGTTATTGTTCTTGATTCATAAAATCCTTGGTTTATGAATTTTTTTTCGAATTGATCTGCAAATTCTAAGTATTTTTTATCTATTTCGGATAAGCTACTTTCTCCTACTACTGATACTATTTGTCTAAGTTCTAACCCTTGTGCGTAGCTTGCATATAGTTGATCTTTTAATGAAGAGTGGTCTTCTCTTGTTTTTTCTTTTCCTATTCCAAGTCCCATTAGTCTTGAAAGACTTGGAAGCGGGTTTATTGGCGGCATAATACTCTTTTTTAGAAGTTCGTTATCTAGTGTTATTTGTCCTTCTGTTATATAACCTGTAAGATCTGGAACAGGATGTGTTTTATCTCCAGATGGCATACTCAGTATTGGTATTTGTGTTAGTGTTCCGCTGCTTCCTTCTACCATTCCTGCTCTTTCATAGTTTGCTGCAAGGTCTGTATACATGTATCCTGGGTATCCTCTTCTTCCTGGCACTTCGTTTCTTGCACTGCTTATTTCTCTTAGTGCTTCGCAGTAGTTTGTGAAGTCTGTTAATACTACTAATACATGCATGTTTTTTTCGTATGCTAAGTATTCTGCTGTTGTTAGTGCTACTCTTGGAGTTATTATTCTTTCTACGCTAGGGTCATCTGCTGTGTTTATGAAGCAAATTGTGTTTTTCATTGCACCTGTTTTTTTAAAATCGTCTATGAAGTATCTTGCTTCTTCGTTTGTGATTCCCATTGCTGCAAATACTACTACGAATTCTTCTCCTTCAACGCTTGCTTGTCTTACTATTTGTGCTGCTAATTCGTTGTGAGGAAGTCCTGCTGAGCTAAATATTGGTAGTTTTTGTCCTCTTACAAGTGTCGTCATGCAGTCTATTGTGCTTATTCCTGTTTGGATAAATTTTGATGGTTGCAGTCTTGCTGCAGGGTTTAGTGCTTCTCCGTTTATGTCTAAGTATTTTTCTGGAACTATTGTTTTGTCTGTTTTTGGTCTTCCTAGTCCGTCATATATGTTTCCTAGCATCTTTTTACTCACACCTAGTTTTGCTGTTGATGCTGTAAAGTTTATTTTTGCTTTAAGATCTAGTCCCATTGTGCTTTCAAATACTTGTACTACTGCTTTGTCTTGTGATACTTCTAGTACTTGTCCTAGTATTTCTTTGTTTTTTGTTTTTATTTTACATATTTCTCCGTATGATACGTCTTTTACTTTTTCTACTACTAGTAATGGTCCTCTTATGCTTGTTATTGTTTTATAGTATTTTTCTGCTTTCATCATGTTTCACCTAATACATTTTTTTATTGATTCTCTTGCAGTTTTTTGTATTGTTTTTAATAACTCAACTGTTATTTTTGGATTATATTTTAGTTCTGCAATTTGTGTTATTATCTTGCTTTGTCTTAATTGTTCTAAGTCTAAGTCTTTGTCTTTTGCTTCTTCAAAGAAGTTGTGTATTGCTTTTATCATTACATATTGTTTTTCTAATGAACAAAATGTGTCTTCTTCATGAAACGCGTTTTGTTGTAAGAAGTCTTCTCGTATCATCTTTGTTACAAGTAGTATTAGTTGCTCTTGTTTTGGAAGTGAGTCTAGTCCTACTAGTTGTACTATTTCTTGAAGGTTTGCTTCTTGTTGTAGTAAGTTAGCTGTTTTTTGTCTTAGTGTTGACCAATCTTCGTATTTTTTGTCAAACCATTCTTTTACGTTGTCATGATATAAACTATAACTTTGCATCCAGTCTATTGAAGGGTAGTGTCTTTTGTCTGCAAGCTTTGCGTCCAGTGCCCAAAATACTCTTACTATTCTTAGAGTGTTTTGTGTTACTGGTTCAGAAAAATCTCCTCCTGGCGGGCTTACAGCTCCAATTACTGTTATGTTTGCGTTTTGATTTGAAAGTGTGTTAAAGTTTCCTGCTCTTTCATAGAATTCTGAGAGTCTTTTGCTTAGATATGCAGGAAATCCTTCTTCTCCTGGCATTTCTTCTAGTCTTCCGCTTATTTCTCTCATTGCTTCTGCCCATCTACTTGTTGAGTCTGCCATTAGTGCTACTTTTAGTCCTTGGTCTCTGAAGTATTCAGCTATTGTTATTCCTGTGTATACTGATGCTTCTCTTGCTGCTACTGGCATGTTTGATGTGTTTGCTATTAGTACTGTTCTATTCATTAGTGGTTCTTGTGTTCTTGGATCTTTTAAGTGTGGAAATTCTCTTAGTATCTCAGTCATTTCGTTTCCTCTTTCTCCACATCCTATGTATACTATTACATCTGCGTCACACCATTTTGCAAATTGTTGTTGTGTTACTGTTTTTCCTGCTCCAAAAGGTCCTGGTATTGCTGCTACTCCTCCTTTGCTTACAGGAAACATGAAGTCTAGTACTCGTTGTCCCGATATTAGTGGTTCATGAGTAGGTAATCTATCACGAGTCGGTCTTGGTTTTCTTACAGGCCATGTTTGTTTTAAGAATATTGATGTATTTCCTACTTTTGCTATTTCTTCATTTACTGTGTATTTTCCTTTTTTTAGCCCTGTTATTTCTCCTTCAACGCCTATAGGAACTAGTATTTTATGAGTGAATGTTTTTTCTTTTACCTCACCTATTATTTGACCTTGTGTTACTTTTGTTTTGTTTTTTATTTTAGGGTTAAATTCCCATTTTTCGTTTTTTAGAGCTGGGACTTCCACGCCTTTTGGGACATATATTCCTTTTTGTTTTAGTATTACGTCAAGTGGTCTTTGTGTTCCATCATATACCGATCCTAAAAGTCCTGGTCCAAGTTCTACTGATAGCGGCTTTTTTGTACTTATTATTGGCTCACCTGTTTTTAGTCCTGTTGTATCTTCATATACTTGGATTATTTTATCTTCTGCTCTTATTTCTATTATTTCTCCAAGTAACTTTTGTTTTCCTACTTTTACTAAGTCATTTATTGATCCGTCTACTTCGCCTATGACGACTGGTCCTGATATTTTTTTTATCATCTTTAATTCACCTTTTAGAATTTTATTCCTAATGTATCTTTTATTAGACTCTCTATTTCGTCTAAGTTTGTTTTTTCTTTGTCTTCCGGTATTTCTATGAACATCGTGTTTTGTATTTCTTTTTCTTGTCTTACTTTGTTTAGTAGTGATTCATTTATTATTATTATATCAACTTTTTTTTTCATTTCTATTATCGCGTTTTGTATTTCTTTTTCGTTTGAGTTTTTTGTTAGTTCTATCATTTGTGATATTCCGGTTAGTCCAAATCCTATTGTGTCATCTTGGTATCCTATTATTCCTATCATATTGCTAGTACCTGCTTTATTTTTTCTTCACTTATTTTTTCGTGTTTTAGTTTTAGAAGGGTGTTTAGGTTTCTTGTGTTTACTGTTTTTATTATTATAAACCCTATTATTGTTGCTTCGCTTAAGGGGTTTTTGCTAAATAGTTTTTCTCCGGTTTTTTTAAGATATATTTGTAGATCTCTTTCGAATTGTTCTTTTGTTTTTGCATTTGATTTTATTAATTTTTTTGAAGCTATCTTTTTGATTTCTTCTAAGTTGTTTGTTAGTTTATTTATAGGTATTCTTCCTCCAGGTATTATTGGTTTTTGTCCTTTGAATACAAGTCCTATGTTGTGGTTGTCTATTAGTATTTTTACATATTTTTTTGCTTCTATGCTTTGTGCTGTAAATAGTAATCTTTTGAAGAATAAAAGGTCTAGTTGTTGTTCAAATTCTTCGTATTTTCCTTTTTTTATTTGAGATGAATATTTATCTAATAATGGTTGGTATACTGTTCCTTTTAGTTCGTTGTATAAGCTGTCAAAGTCATAGTCTTTTTTTGATAAGAATTCTTCGCTAAATACTTCTGTTGCGTGTATTAGGTCTGCTTTTTTGTTTATGTTTGTGTTTAAGCTTCTAACAATTGCTTCTATTAATTGGATGTCGTATTTTGATAGTATTATTGTTACAAATTTTTTGCTTTGTTCAGGGCTTATTTTTTTTACTTTGGTTAGTGTGTTTATTAGCTCTGTTCTAAGAGCGCTGTCTACTGAGCCATAGCTAAAGTCTCCGCTTAAGTATTTTATTAGTGATGGAAATCTTTTCTTTTCTAGTTGATATATTATGTCGTTATATGGTCTTTTTACAAAGTTTTCAAATTCGTTTGATCTTATAAGATCTGCTCTCATTACTCTCAGTCTTGAATTTGTATATGCATAAGGATATATTTTGCTGACTGTTAAAAATACAGGTATTAGTACTATTATTACAAGTATTAATCCTCCTATTATACTTAATGTTAAAAGCATTTTTATGCTAACTCCTTATCTATTATGTTATACATTTTTTCTTTGTATTTTTGAAGTCTTAAGAAAACAGAATCTTCTATGAATTCTGTGTTTGATTCTGCTGTTACTTTAAGTTCTTCGTATTCTTTTTTTTGTTTTAAGTTACTTTTTTGCCAAACAATTATTTCATATGTTGAATCTGTTTGTTTTTTTATTTCGTCATAGATGTTTTTGATTATTTTTTGTTTTTCTTTAATTGGTAAAGAATTTATTTTATCAAGAACACCTTTTGTTATTTCATCATATATTTCTTTTTTTAGATAAGAAATTTTTGTTTGAGTTTTTGAGTTTTCTTCTTCTTTTTTTTGGTTGACAAAAAGTAGTGCTTGTTTTATTTTTTGTTCGTGGTTTATTTTTGCTTGTGCTAGAGCTTTTTGTTTTTCTTCTTTTAGTATTTGAGCTCTTATTTTTTGAGCTTCATCATCTATTTTTTTTATTTTTTCGTTGTACTCTTTAGCTAAGAGTTGCTCTAGTATTTTGGTGCTGTCTTTTATCTTCATAGTTTTATGCTCCGAAGACAAATAACAGTATTATTGCTATAACAAAACCATATACTGCTTGAGTTTCTGGTAGTGCTGCAAATACAAGCATTTTACCTAGTAGTTTTTCGTTTTCTGCAGTTGCTCCTGCCGCTGCGCTACTTGCTATACCTTGTCCTATTCCTGATCCAAGTCCTGCAAATCCTATTGCTATTCCTGCACCAATTGCTATTAATCCAGTTGTTATATCCATTTTATTTTTTTTCCTCCTATTGTTCTAATTTTTGTTTTATTTTGAATGGGCTAAACTCTACTCCTCCTGATTCAAAGAATTGGGAGAAGAATTCTACGTAGTGAAGTCTTGCCGCATTTATTGTTACTCCTATCATACTTATTACAAAGTTGAATGTGTGTCCTAATATGATTATTATTGTCCAAAGTATTATTCCTAGAACTCCTAGTTCTAGTGCTTTTGATGCTATTATGTTTATTGCTAATGCTACTCCTGCTGTTGCAAGGTTTAAGGCTAATATTCTTGCGTAGCTAAACCATGTTCCAAAGAAGTTTGTTATGTCCATTATACCAAATATTCCTTTTGTATAAAACAAAATTACTACTAATATCAAAGCTATTATTGACGATAATATGAATAATCTAAAGTATAGTAATAAAATTAGTATTTGTATTAGTATAAATGGAGCTATAGCTAAGTAATCTATTAATTTTTTCTTCATATTTATGTTTTGAATTATTTTTAATATTATCCCTATGTTTATGTGCACAAGCCCAATTATTAGAGATATTATTAGTAGTTCAAAGCTTATTTGAAAGCTGTTTGCAATTAGCGGCGTTATTGTTATTAGTTCTCCAAAGAAGCTTCCAAATAATAATCCAAATAGTATTGTTGATATTGCCGATAGTGTAAATATTGTTGTTATTGTTTTTGCTTTTTCTTTAAATTTAATGTGAATTAGAAATGTTGATAATAATAGTATTAGTCCATATCCTACGTCGCTTAGCATTAGTCCAAAGAATAATGGGTAAAAGAAAGTTATTAGTAGTGTTGGGTCTGCCGCTCCATATTTTGGTATGCTGAATAGTTTTGTTATTTCTTCGAATTGTTTTGAAATGTTTTTGTTTGATAGTTTTGTTGGTCCCTCACTATCTGCTAACTCCAAGTATAAGTTTATGTTTTCTATTTGTCTTATTTTGTCTATGTTTTTTTGTTCTGTGTATCCTTTTATTAAGAAGTGATTTTTTGATGTTTGGAATTTGTTTGAAATTATTTTTTGTGCATAATAATTTTCTAAACACAATGTGTAGAATAATAATTTGTTTTTTTGATTTGATAGGTTTGTTTGTATGTTTAATTTTATTTTTTTTAGTTCTTCGTTTTTGTTTTTTAGTTTTGCTATTAGTTCTTTTTTTAGGGTTGTTGAGTTTTCAAATTCTGGTAATGATATTTTTTTTATTGGTATTTTTCTCAAGTTTTTTTCTAGTTCTTTTTTGTTTTCTCTAAGATATGTTATTTTGTAGTATGTTTCTTTTTTCTTTATGGTTTTTAGAATTGAGTTTTTTGGAAGTTCTAATTTTAAGGGTTTTTGTGATTTGTATATAGTCGTTGTGAATTTTTTTGATTGGGTGTTTTTTATCTTAAATGGTATTTTGTTTAACGTGTTTAGTTGGGATATTATCTCTTTTATTTCTTGGTTTATTATTTGTTTTTGGTCTGATAATTTTTTTATTTCGTCATAGTGTTTAGTTAATAATTTTTTGGTGTCATTTGTTATGTGTTCTAGTTTTGGGAGTTTTTTTATTTCAAATTTTTTTTCTATTCCTAATTCGTTTAACAAGAAATTTAATTTAAGTAATAGTAGGCTTATTTCATCTGTTCCTATTAGACTTTTGTCTTTTTGTAAGTCTTTTATATCAAGGTCTGAATCTGCTATGTGTAGCACTCCTAGTTCTTGAAGTTTTTCTATTATTTTTTGTTTGTCTTTGTTGTTTCCAAAAAGATTTAATTTGTATAGTTTTTTTGTTAGCATTTATTTCACTGTTAATTCTTTGTAGAAGTCTTCAAAAACTATTTTTGTTATTTTTGGTATTTTATTTTTTTTAACTTTTAAAGAATCTAATTTTTTGTTTTGAGCCAAAATTATTTTTAGTATTTGTTTATCAGCTTCATTGTTTATTTTTAGTATTTCATCTTTAGTTTTTTGAAGTTCTTTTTGTATTATTTGATCATATAATTGTTTTGCTTCTAATCTTGATTCTTTTATTATGTTTTGATATCTTTGATTTGCTTCTTCTAGTTTTTTTTCAAAGATATCTTCTTTTTTCATTAGTGTTTTTAATTCTGTTTTCATCACAGCCAACAAGGACTTTTTAAGTGTTTAAAAGCCTTTTGGTAAAAAGAGGGTGTAGAGCGGGTATAAGCTGCCTTCTGTCAACCCCCATTAATGGATGGGTTGTGATGATATTTTACTAAGCCTCGGTTAAGAGTTGCACCAGTTAGGGCTCACAGTTTCATCAATTTCTATAAACATAGTCAAACACTACTTTCCTTGTCACCAAGTATCCTTGTTATCATTCCGAGTATAGACTGTGTCTTTTCTGTTTGGTTGCCGCTTGTTTCCAAGCCTCTAACAAGTTAGAGTAACGCTTACGGTGGGCAGACTTTCCTCCGTTTGACGGGTCATCATCTTCCCTCCCTACAATTAGTAGTAATTGCTATGAATTTATATTATTTATCGTAAAAACCATTTATTAGTGAACAATAAGCTTTAAAAAGCATTAAACTAGCCAATATATTGATAATGGGTCAAGAAATTTTAAGAGCATCTAATATAACTAAAACTTATGGTGATAAAGTTATACTTAATAATATTAGTTTTGATGTAATAGAAGGTGAGATTTTAGGAGTTATTGGAAGTAGTGGTAGCGGTAAGACCACTTTGCTTCATAGCATAATTGGCTTTTTGAGACCTGATGGTGGAGATGTTAAGTTTAGACAAAGACACTTAGTTGCTGGAAGTGAAGATGCCGAAGAAGTTTATGGAAGTATATATAAG
This sequence comes from Candidatus Woesearchaeota archaeon, assembly GCA_047602735.1. Taxonomy (GTDB): domain Archaea; phylum Nanobdellota; class Nanobdellia; order Woesearchaeales; family 21-14-0-10-32-9; genus SKIS01. Next base: position 117,780 of record JBLKOK010000002.1, read on the forward strand.
AAAAAAAATGATTTTAAACACATATTCGGATTTGCAGCTCAAGTTCCTAGCTTTTATGAGAAATTAACAGTTGTAGAAAATTTGAAGTACTTTGGAGATTTATACGGTCTTAGTAAGGAGTCCTTAAATGCTAATATTAATACCTTGCTTAGCATGGTTAATCTTGAAAATAGTGCAAATCAGCTGGGTAAGAATCTTAGTGGGGGAATGGAGAGAAGGTTAGATATTGCTTGTTCTCTTATACATAATCCAAGTATTTTACTTTTAGATGAACCAACTGCTGATCTTGACCCGATTCTTAGAAATAATATTTGGAATCTTATTCAAAAAATAAATAATAAGGGTACTACTGTTATTTTAAGCAGTCATCATTTAAATGAGCTTGAAACTTTATGTAATCGTATCGCTATTATTATGAACGGTAAATTATTAGATCTTGGAACTCCTGATGAATTAAAAGAGAAATATTTGAAAAATCACGATATCATCATTCAAACGTATCCTGCCAATTACGAAGAGCTTACTAAGAAGATAAAGGCTAAGCTTGATAAAAAGCTTAGTAATATAAGAATTGAAGGTAATGAACTTGTTGTTAGTGTTGAAAAACCTCAAGAAGTATTAAATGATATGATTAAAATTATTGAAAGAGAAAAAGAAAAGATATTGGAGCTTAAGCTAATTAAACCTAATCTTGATCAGATGTTTATTAGTATAAATCAGAAAAAATGAAGACTGTTAATAGTATTATTAAGAATTTGAAACTTTTAATGAGAAGTAAAAGTTCTGCTTTTGTTGTTTTGTTTGCTCCATTAATTATTGTTCTTATTATTAGTATTAGTTTTGCTGATTTTGAAGATTCAAGTTTAAATATAGGTGTTCATATTAGTGAAGATACTGAGCTTACTCAAAGATTTGTTAATAATTTAAATACTTCTGAGAATAATCTCATTAGTTATGATACTTCAAATGATTGTGTTAGAGCTATTCAAGAAGGAGTAGTTTTGGCATGTGTTAGTTTCCCAGAAAGTTTTGAGCTTGGTCAAGAAAAACAAGAACTTACTTTTTATATTGATGAATCTAGACTTAATTTAGTTTATAGATTGATTAGTAGTTTGTCTACTAGTGTTGGTAGCGAACAAACAGAGATTAGCCAAGAGATTACGGCTAGTTTACTTGAGCTTATTGATAGGTCTGCTAGTGGTTTTTCTAGTACCATCACAGATATTGTTTCTTTGAAGGCTAGAGTGGCTTCGATTAGTAGTAATGTTAATAGAGCTTCTAGTGATGTTTCTGGTCTTGAAATAGATGCAGTTAGTTTTAATACTGCTAATTTGAGAAGTGATCTTTTAAGTTTAGAAAATGATTTTAATAATTTAAGAGTTAGAGCTCAAGATATTATTAGTAGTGGAACCAATTTTTATAATGTTACTAGTGGTTATGAACCACAAAGAAATGCATTTAAAACAGATCTTGATTCTTTAAGTGCTATTGTTTCAAATACTGATAATGATAACTTTGAAGATTTTGTTGAAGCATTTGATAATTTTGTTAATAGTTTTAATGATTTAAGAAGTCAGGTTCAACAAGCTGAAACTGTTAAAAGAGATGTACAATCTAGTTTGAATAGTGTTACTACAAGTATTAATAGCTTAAATACAGATCTTGATAGTATTAAAATCAAACAAGAGTCTTTACTTGATGATATTAATAGGTTGGAATTTAGAAGTGCTGAAACCATTGCTCAACCATTTACTACTAATATAGAAACTGTTACTGCAAGTCTTAGTCGTTTAACTTACAGTTTTCCTTATCTTTTAATGCTAGTTATTATGTTTATTGGTATTATGCTAAGTAGCACCCTTGTTTTTATGGAGAAAGACAGTAAAGCGTTTTTTAGAAATTTTACGACTCCTATTAACAAAATATTCTTTACGACTATGACTTACTTTACTAGTCTTATAATTATTTTTTCTCAAGTAATTGTTATTTTATGTGTTGCTTATTTCTTATTAGATATACCTTTATTTTCTAACTGGGAGGCTTCATTAGTTATTATATTGCTTGCAAGCACAATGTTTGTTTTACTTGGAATGGTTATTGGTAACTTGTTTAATACTAGCGAGGCTATAACTATGAGTAATATTGCTCTTGGAGCCGTATTTATGTTTTTAAGTAATCTAATTTTGCCTTTAGAAACTCTAAGTAGTACTATTCAACAAATTGCAAGTTATAATCCGTTTGTTGTTGCAGGAGAAGCTATGAGGGGAGCTTTATTATTTGAGTTTGATTTAGTGACACTTCTTCCTGAAATACTTATGATGGTCGTGTTTAGCTTATTTTTATTTGTATTCATATTAATTTTCCAAAATGTTTCTAGTTCATCTTATTTGTTTAAGCTTAGAAATAGAAATAAAAAAATAATTTTACCAGAAGATAATTATTTAACATTAGAAGATAAGAATATTGTTATTAAGAATTTGAATGATCTGCTTAAAACAATTGAGTCTTTAACTGAAGAAGAATATTTAAGATATACTAAGCCTAAAAATATTTTTAGTGAATGGGTTGAAACTATTTTAAAGCAAAGATACGTTGCTTATAGAATAAAGAAAAAGTCTCAAGCCAAAGTTATTAAAATATTAAAGAAAGAGTTAAAAAAGAAAAAACACAGAATAAATAATTAAACAAAAAACAAAACGTTTTTTTATAAGTCGTCTAAGTCTTCAAGGTTTAATACTTCTTCTTCTAAATCATCTAAGTCATCATTTAATTCTTGTTCTTGCTTTTTTGGTATGTCTTTAAATGATTCTGATTCTTCAGATTTAGTTTGTATGATTTCTTGTTCAGGATCAACATCAAGTATTGATTTATTTACAACAAATTCTAGCCTTCCTAAAACTTTGTTTTTTGAGACTCTCCCTATTAGTTTAACCATCTTACCTAATAAGTCTGATTTTATTTCTTCAAATCCTTCCTGGTTATCTTTATAGGCTAATAATTTGTCTTCTGATATGTTTAGTAGTTCTTGTATTTGGTCTTTCCAAAACACAGTTCTTATGTTATCTGAGCCATCATCTACAAATAGGTTTAGTACTGCTCCTCCTTTTTCACCTTCGTTTCTTGGTTCAAAGAACTTAGGGTCGAATACTTGTACTATTGTTACAAATATTTCTGCGTTTGAATCTTGTTCTGTTAATTCAGATATTTTCTTTTTTACTAGTTCTTGTGGAGCTGAGCTTTGTCTTGTTTGGATTTCTACCCCGCTAGGATTTACTTCTAATTTACTTCCATCACTTGCGTGAGCTTCACTTCTTCCATTATTATCACGTACGTTTAGGCCCGTAATTTTTACTACGTCTTGTTCTTGTATTTTTTCAAGCCAGTCAGTTTTATCATTCCAAAGAGTTATCATTGTTATTCCTGAGTCATCTCCGACTAAGAATTTTGCTACTTTTCCTTCTCCTGTTTCTCTTTGAAATACTCTTACATCATATTTTCTGATAACTCTTCCCGCTATTTGAGCATCCTTCATACCAGGTATAAGTGAGCCTATTTTTATTAGTCCTTCACCTGTTTTCATTAGGTTAACTCCTAACTCGTTTGCAATTATATGTGCTGCTCCTTCTTCACTTATTAGCCCTGATAATTCTTCTAATTTTTTCTTTATTTTGTCATTTATTTCTTGTTCAGAAACATTTTTTTCAGAAACTATTTTTTCTTTTATTTGATCTATTGTTAAGTTAATCATTTATTTTCCCCAATAAATGTTGGTTTGTAATTGTTTAAATAATTTTCTTATAGATTTTTAAAAGATTTATGTTAAAGTCGGTATTCTTGTTTCTAAATTATCTGCATTAGCAGCCAGTACTTCGTATCTGTTTATTACGCTTTGTGCTGCTTCTTCTCTTGTTATTATACCATCATTGTTTCTATCAAGCCCTCTATTTTGTTGATATGCAATAAGAGGATTTTCTCTATCACAAGCACCTGTTCCGCTGCCGTCATTTGTAAACATTATACCTTCTGAATGAACTATAGATTGAGGACAAAGAACAGCAGCGTATGCTTTATCTAGTGTATCTAATTCGCCATAAGTTATTATTCTTCTCCTAAAATATTCTTCTACGTAATCTAATTGTTCTAATCTGGTCATTTGGGCTAGTTCTTCTACTGTAGTTCCAAGCCATTGCGCAGTGCCGTTCATAAATTGAATTAAACCTGTTGCTCCACTAACAGGATTTCTTGTGTCTGGTCTAAATTGTCCTCCTGTTTCAAAGTCCATTATTGCAAGCAGGTGCATTGGATCCATGTTTAGTCTCATTGCTATTTCCTCTGTTTTTATGATAAAGCTTTGAGCAGATCCGCTTGTCGGGTCAAATTCTTCTTCTATATCATCAGTTTCTTCTTCTTGCTCTTGTTCAAGTTCAGGGATAGTAGGAGGTATAATTTCTGAGATTTCTTCTTGTCCAGGTATTTGTATTCCTAAGATATCTTCAAATATTGATATAGATGTTCCGTCATAGTATAGTTCTATTGCAAAATTTAAATCAGTTTGCTTATCACAAACAAAGTGATTTATTTGAGGTGCAGTACATGTGTCTATCGGGGAGTCTTCGTTGTCTAAATCAAGTAACCAACTAGGATTTAGTAATGAGTCTTTTATTTGAGATGTTGATTTTCCTGTTGCAAACGATACAATATCGAAATTATCAGATAATAATATGTTTGTTACTAACATGGACGGATTTAAAAATCCAGTTGCTACATCTACAAACGGGATGTTACTAAACAAGTCCACTCCTAATACATCATCTACAAATCCTATTATTCCTTGCGAACCAAATATTTCTTGTTCTAGTTCATCTACGAATTCATTTGCTATTTCTTCTAGTTCTTCTTTTGTTATTATTTTTATTTTTTTCTCAGAGGTTTCTTCTTCAATTAGTAAGTTGAATTCTTCTTCAAATACGAATTCAAATTCTTTTTCTCCATCTAGTTCTAGTAAGAAATTAACTCTGTATCTGTTATTGTTTATATAAAATTGGTCGTTTATTTGTGATATGTTTGTTTCTTGGTCTACGTTTATGTTACAATAACAATCTTTTCTTGTTGCTATGCAATCTCTTATGTTTGCTAGTAATTGTAATTCTTGAGTTTCTAGTAAGTAATATATCTTTGATGAGTCTAAGTCTTTTAGTTTTTGATATAATAATTGTTCTCCCCTGTTCTTATGTGTTCTTATGTCGTTTAGTTGATCTATTATTTCTTTTTGTTCTTGTATTGGTTCTCTATTTTTGAATCTTCCTTCACTTACTACGTGTGTATTTGTTTGCATCCAGTTTAGTTGATCTGCACTCCAAAGCCACTCTGATTCAAACTTATAATATATCGGTGTGCTGCCAGAGTATTCAATTTCAAATATTTCTCTTGGTTGTTTATGTAAACATAATTCATAATCATTTTGTGATAATACTGATTCTAAACTAGTAGTTATAGGGCTATTTGTTTGTTGTACTAATATTCTTGCTCTCTCAAATGTTTGAAGAGGCGAATCAAAAGTTATTGATTTTTGATATTTCGCTGAGTGGTCTCCTATGCTTGGAGTTACTCCCTGCGTTAATTGTTCAGCTATTGAAAGGTCTTCATCTAATAAAAATACTAACGGGGTTTGTCCACTTATTCCAGCCGCCATCGCTTCGTCTCTTGCAGCTCTTCCAACTCCGGCGTATATATCTATTTTTGGTTGACCTCTAAACGCAGAGCCTGTATCCTCTGCTTTGTATATTCCGTTCCAAGGATGATTTTGAGAGAAATATAAGTAAACATAGGTTTCATAAGGTATGTGACCTGGAGTGTTTGGTATTGGATTTACTGCTATCGTCCATTTTGGTCTAGGATCTGTTTGTCTACTTGTTATACCACTTGTAAATTTTGTATCAAGTGCTACGCTATCTGCTTGTGTTGGTCTTAGTTGACTGTGGTAAAAAACCGAGTTTTCACAAACTCCACTTCCTTGACATTTTATTTCTTCATATACTCCTCTATGTTCTTCAGGTATGCAGCACCATCCTGCTCTTCTGTCTTCAACGCAGCTTCTGACATTGTAATTATCTCCGTAGTAGTCTACTATTTGTCTTGTAGTTTCAAAGCAGCTTCCTTTTTCTGGACTACACCAACTAGTTTTGTCTTCGCAGGAAGGAGTATAGTAAACTGTTGTTTCAACATTTGTATACGTTGGAGATAAGGAATTTATGTTTCTCTCTATTCTTTGTTCTGCTATTCTTATTTGAACTTCATCATCACTATATACTACAGGAGATATTATTATAACTGAGAGGATTATTGTTAGTAAAATTATTTTTTTTATCATGCTAACGGAATCCTCCTTTGTAGTCCACTCATAACTTCGTCCCAAGGAAACGCAGGTCCCGGATCTGGTTTATCAGTTGTTCTTTCATCATGTCCAACTATGTGTTCTCTACTTAAAGGTATAGATGGGTGTCTTGACATTATTTCTGATATTAGTTGAATTGTTGCATCAATTTGTTCTTGTGTATAAGGCTCCCAACACAATTTTCTAGATTCTCTAACATGTGATAATTTTTCAGCTTCAGGACAAGTTTGTTCTGTTCCCCACCCCATATTAACTAAAGATATTCCAATAGAATTAGGATTCATATTAGTACATATTATAGGAGGATTTTTTCCTACACATCCTGCATGCAGAGCCATTCTATGTTCTTCTACGAATTGAAAAATAGTTCCATCTTTATCAACTATGTAATGATAAGAAAAACCTTGATCATATAGATAATTAAACGGACTTTCAACATTTCTGGATCCTGTATAATGTATAACTATTGAATCCACGACGTTAGTTCCTCTGTTTCTATGTGCAAGTCCTGGTCTAAATATATAATTATTTTGAGTTTCTCTATAAAATTCTGTTCTTGGTATAGGTGTGTGAACAACCCCATAATAATCCACCGTATCTGTTTTTATAGGCGCAGTTATTTCTTGATCTAATTCTATTTCTATATTAAATTCTTCGTCTACTTCTACTATTACGTCTTTTTGTGCTAAGTTAACAGGATCATATCTTTGAAGCTCAGTTGATACCCCTATAGTTACAATCTCAGAATAAGTTTCTCTGTAATCTGGAAAACAATCTTCTTTTATTATTGGAACTGCTAAATTCTCGCATTCTTCTCCAAAGATTTGTCCTTCAAATTCAGCAATGTTAAATCCTCTTCTTTCAACTAGTTCTTGTTCTGCGACCGGTAAGGTTTGTTCTACAGTCATATCCGTAAATACTTTTGCTGCTTGTACTTGTTCTTGTGTTGCTATTGCTTTTACTGTTGATTGTCCAACTAATTCTACATCAGGTAAGTTCATATTAATTATTACTATTACAGCTCCAATCGAGATTAAGAGTGCTAGTGCAAAAAATCCAAATTCTATTTTTTGTGCTTTTTTATTCATCTTCTTAGTGGTTTTAAATCAAAGTCCTCTTCTTTTAGTATTTTTATTTTTACTCTAAGATCTGTTCCTCTTGGGTTTGGAACTAGTAAGTCTGGAAGTATTACATCTAAATTTCTAAGAGCTCTCGAATCTACATTCGTATGTCCGTTAATATATATGTACCAGGTTGTTCCAGGATTATTTTCTGTTAGTACCTTGTTTGCGTTTTCTATTGCTCTTTGTACTCCGTGAGTGTTGTAATCATCTAGCATTTGTTGATATATTTGTTTGTCTTCGTATTGTTGTGTTAGTACTGTTCTCGTTTGATATTTTGTTTCAAGTAGCGCTCTGTGAGTGTTAAATTCTTGTTCTTTTTTATCTCCGTGACTAGAAACTATGAAGCTTAATATAAATCCAAGTATTATGATAAGTCCAATAAATATAAATCCTGCCATAAAATCTATGGCTATTGCTCTTTTGTTCATCTTAAATGGGTTATCCTCATCACTGTTGGTCTTTGTTCATGTACATTTACTGGTACAAGATTTACTTCTATTACTTGTCTTTGTCTTAGTTGATTTACGTTATCTGTTCTAAATATCTTTGTTTCATTTTCTAAGTCTATTAGTATTTCAACTCCTCTTTCTTGTGCTGTTAGTAAAGGAAGGCATGCTCTAAATCTTTCTTCTGCTAATTTATTTGGATCTATTGTTCCAGCTATAACTCTTCCCGCGTCGTTTTGGTATGCAAAACAATTTTCTGAGTTTAAAAGCCTGTTTTGATATATCTGAGTTTCTAAGTCTGGAAATATTCCTGCAGCAGAATCTTCTATTGCGTTGCTTATGTTTGCTAAGAAAAAGAAATATATCATTAAGAAGGGTACTATTATAATTATAAAAAATGCTATGTGATCTAAGAGTCCTATGCTAAATCCTTTTTTGTTCATGGTAACATTCCTCTAATCGCATTTATTATTGGTTCTGGGTCATCTTCTTTTACCATAACTCTTAGATTTCTTTGATCTGTTGGTATTAGTTCAAATTCTTCTCCTTGTTCTATTATATTACATGCTAGTCTTCTGTGTCTTAGTGATGAGTCTGAATTAAAGTATTCTACTGAATTAACATCTCCTTTTACTACTTGTATCTCTATTAGTCTATCTTCTGAATCAGTTATTGATATATGCCTTGTAGATTCAGCTAATTCTTGTACTGCGCTTGCTATTTCTGGCAGATCTATTGAAGATATTCTTGGTCTTAAAAAAACTGTGTTTTCTGTGTATCTTAAATCGCATCCTTCGGTTATTTCTTCAAAGAATAAAAGATTTCCTTGTTTTCTTATAGGTATGCTTTTTCTATTTACAACATTTGCTTCTAGGGTTTCTACTCCCCCCATTCTAAGGTATCTGTATGTGGATGAGCCTGTGTTTCCATAAACTGTTACTATTGATTCTCTTATTGTTATTCTTAGCTCATCTGATCTTGGTACATATACTATGTCTACGTCTCCTGGCATTCCTACCACGGTTGCAAGTGCTAGTCCTAGGTCTCTTGCTACTACTCTTTCAAGTGTGTTTTCTTCTAGTTGAGATACGACGTTCCAGGTTCCTAGCGCTATTACTAGTCCTATGATTAATCCAGAACCTACTAATAATAATTGAAAACTACTATCTTCACCCATTTTTTTTAGCAACTACCTTTAAAACATAGCTGTATTACGTTTGGGTCTTGTACCTTTTTAACTTTTACGCTTACAGGTCCGTCTATGATTAAGCTTTGATAACCAGATATTATAGGAATTATGCTTGCTCCAAGTTCCATTGTGTTTTGAACAAAAGATACATGCACAGTATCTGATGATTGTCTATTGCTTCTTAAAAGTATTGCGCTGTTAATCCAATAATGATCTTCCCTGTTACTAAAAAGGTTATTATTAGGATCTGGATCCTCAAATATTTCCGACATAGATACTCTTAAAGGAACTGAATACTCTACATCTTGACAAATAAGATTTGAACATCTTATTTCACCTATATTATTTGGAGGAAATGCTCCCGATGGGTCAAATCCCGTACAAAGACACGTACAAGTAGTTAGTTGTCCACATTCACTAGGTCTTTGCATTATGTTTCCTCTAAGCCACGTATTTCCAGATTCATAACCTCCAGATATACTATATGAAGGATTTTCATATTTAAAATCAGCCATAGCATTAAAAGTTATTAGCGCTGTGTTTTGCGGTATTTCAAATACTTGTTCTTGTTCTTCTCCTACTTCAAGTTTTGCTACTTCTTCTAAGAACGTGTTATATTCTTGCAATAAAACATTATCTGAATTATCTAATAGGTTAGATACGAAGTTAAAAGTCAATATTACACAAGCTATAAAGATTATTAATCCCATACCTTGTGTTAATAGTGTACTTGATCCTTTCTTCATTTTTTTATGTTCTTGATGCTAGGAATTGTATACATTGAGTTCTTGTATAATAGCATGCGTCTTGATCTCTATCATACTTAAATCCAAATTGGTTTTCACATGGAGCTGCTTCGAGATTTGCTCTACAATAAACAGTTCCATCTATTTGTACTCGTGTATTATCATCACTACATGGACAAGGATTGTCTCCTTCTACTCCAGCCCCTATGTTTTGGAGCCATTTATCTGCGATGACGCCTATGTCTTCTATTCCTTGGTCTGATCTTTGGTATAATTGCCAAGCTATAAGTAGTAAAAGTAATGTGATAACTATAGCTATAACTGTTCCCCACGTACTTGTTTGTCCTTTTTTGTTTTTCATCATTTTAATTTTTTTTACCTCAACTAATACATTTAAAATCATCATATAATCTTTCAAGTCTTAATGGAGGAGATCTTGCTCCATCAACACAGTTTGCTGTAAGCATACCATCGCTTGTTTGACATATTGATCTTCCTAATCCAAACAAACCTGTTCTTGGAGCTACAGGTATTACACATAATGTGTCATCTACTTTTAAGAAATATAAATGATTGTTTTCTTCTATGTTTCTAATTCTTATTGGATCTTGTTGAGTTGATGAAGTCATAACGAAATGAATATTGTTATCTGACGATCTTAGTCTCCTCCTATTATCATTTACTGAGAATTCTATTGTTGAAACTGTTTGAGGAGAAGTCACGCTTTGGAAACTGTTAACCTGTGTGTTTCCTTGTATTATATCTCTTAGTTGTTCTACTTGTTCTATTTCGTGAAGATTACAAAGTCTTACTCCTCTACCAATTTCAGATAAAGTTAGTGCTGCTGAGCCTGACTTTGGAAGTACTTCTATCCTGGTTGTTTGACCTTGTGATGTAAATCTTATGTTGTTTGATTCAAACATCTGTTTTGTAAACATATCTATTCTATGAAGACAATTTTGATTAGATTGCATTATTTCTCCAAGTTCTGAAGCTATTTTTGAAGATTGTTGAGCTAATGTTATTGTTTGAGTTATTGTTGAGTCTGACCTACTGTCTCTGTCTTCTAAGTTAAATATCCTATCTATTTGATGTGTTGTAAAATCAAATAATGATCCTGTGTAAAAGTGTATGAATAATAGTAGTGCTAGTAATAATAATATTATTTTTGTAAGCATACTCATTGATTGAGTCATAATAACAACCCCCAAGTAGATAATATGTTACCATGTATTTGTCTTATCACTATTGCTATAACTATTAAGAATATTACTAATAGAAGTATCTTTAGAAGTCGTGATGTTAACATTGCGTTTTTTATTTTTTTTATCATCTTTTTTAATTATACTAATTGTATTTCTTAATTGTGTTTAGTTATATATTGTACATTCTCCTGATAAAGCATTTATGGGCATAACCATTAAACTATTATTATAATTATACATATCATACAAATATTCATTCGCAGTTTTTTGAACAAAAAAACCTGCAGCCGCTCCCCCAACTGCTCCAATAACAAATCCTCCTAAAGAACAAATAGGAGTAGCAACTGAAGTTACAACTGCTGAAAGACATCCAAGTGTTACTGCCCCTGAAGTAGCTGTAGCCCATTGGAGACTAGTTTGAAATACATTAGACCATCTGTTTATATTCTCTCCTTTAGTAGAAAATATTGCTATTGCATAAGTATAATTTGAATATATATCATCAATTGTTGGAGGAGGAGCTTGAATTCTGTTTGTTAAATAATTAAAATAAGAGTTCCTTGATATTCCAAGTTCTGCTAATAAGTCTGAGTCTTCTCCTACAAATCTATTTTCTAAATCTTCTATAAAATCTGATACTGCTTCGTTAAATTCTTCTATGCTTCTCATATTTGAAAAATGCATTTGTAATAAGTTTGGTATTTGTTCTTCTAATATGAATCTTTCAAGTTCTAATCCTGCATGAAGTCTTACAACCCCGTTTTTCATATCAAACATTATTAGTAAAGAATTAAACCTGTCCTCTTCGTTTAAGTTTAGTTGTTCTGTTAATCTTCTTGCAGCAGTTCTGTCAATATTATTAAATTCTTGTGCTGTTACTAAAAAGAAATCTGCTCCTGTTGCAGTATTTAGATTTATTGCAAAGTCATTTATTTTTATTCTTGTTTCTTGTGATAAAAATCCTGCGTAGTCTTGTATAAATGGAGATCCAGCGTCTCTTGTAACTTGACTATATCTTAGTCTTGCATCATCTGAAAATATAAATTCGTAATGATTCCATTGATAGCTCCCACCTATATATCTTTGTGTTCCTCCACCATATAATACCCCTCGATTATAGTCTGTTTCTATTATAAATCCTAATATTTCAGAAGCAGAAATAATATGAGGTTGTCTACTATAAGTGTTATCAGCAGCAAATTGATCTCCCTCTATTTGATAAAAATCTCCTCCTGTATCCATGTTATTTGGTATTCTAAATGTATAACAAATTTTACACATATTACTATCTTCGTCATGATCGGAAAATATATTGTCTACTCTTCCTTCAGCATACATATACCAACACTTTGACATTAGGTCTGCTACTTGATATTTTACTTGTTCTCTGTTTCCTCTAAGAGTTCCTTCATTAAATGTATTACAAACAAGAGGAGTAATTCTTTCTACTTTACCAAATAAACCAAGATCTACTACTGCTTGAGTTCTAAGTAACACACTAGCTCTACAGGTATCTTCTGTTGCTTTTCCTAAAAGTCCTTGATACATCATAGTTATAGTAACTAGCAGTATTACTGAAACGATTACGGCTATGATTAATTTTCCTAGTGTACTTTCCATTCTATATTATTCCTGCTATTTTGCTTACTGCATATATCATTAAGAGTATTGTTGCTATAGTTACAATTAATACTACAAATGTTTGTATAGATGCTTTTTTGTGTAGCATATAGTATACTAGTATATTAAGAACTTATAAATTTTGTTGTTTTAGCTAGTTAAATAATCTCACAAGTTTCTAACCTTTGAGCATTTAAACCACTTACAGGTTCATCATTAATATGAGATACTAAACAAAGACCAGTAGGTTCTATAAGCGTAGTTCCAACAGTACCCCTACTCCAATTATTTAAAGTATAATAATAAGACCAAGTTAAATTATTATCAACCCCTGGATTTACATCAGTAGTTTGTATTTGAGATTGACAATTATACTCATATGTAAAAAAATCAGGACCTCTCATAACTTGATTTATTTGACAATTAGCAATAGGAACCTCATTACCAGACGATTTGTTATACCATTGAGCTAAAGCCATACACGCCACGAACTGAGGATTAGAGTCACTACAAAAAGAATCTTTCCTTTGGCTATCAGAAGATTCACTTGTTAAACTAGATACTGGAGGAATAGTATCCTCACCAGAAGCAGACCCAGATTCTTCAATTAAATAAAACACAGTTCTAGAACGTAGCTCTTCTGAAGGCTCAAGAATATCTACAGTGACTCTTGCTCTTGGAGTTTCAATAATATTTCTTAATTCAGTATAAGTTACTTCAAAAGGACTATGTATATTAGAATCACACCCCTCAAATTTAGATAAAACAACATTATATTCGGGAAACATCACAGGTCCACTTATTTCTTCAACAGTCATATTACACAAAGCAAATCTAGGCGAACTAACTTGTACACGAATGTACCCTCCTATCTGATTGCCCAATATACTTAACTCCATATTATTAGCTAAATCGATCCTCCTATCAAGATGAGGATGATAACTAAAAATACTATGTTGTAAAGGCTCTCTTGTTACTTGTTCTTCTTCAGTTTCGTTTTGTTGACCAGTTTGATTACCAATTTCACCAGTAAGATCACTTTCTGACCTGTTTTCTCTGTTTCTTAAGTCTTCTGGAGTTACACAACAAACTTGATCTCTTCTTTCAGCTTGTCCTGGTAATAAACAAGTACTTGCATATTGCATCTCTGCTGGAAAATTACAACTAGACCTACATGTTCCAGGACATGTTTCTATGTTAGTTCTTGCATTATCTACATATCTATAAAGTACAAGAACGCTTATACCTAATATAACTAAAACAATTATTATTTTAAGAACCTGTGACCAAGTATTTGCTTTTTTGTTCATTTTAAAAAAACTATGTGTCTCGCCTCATAAGACAACATACATCTCCTTGAACATTGCATCTAGCCCCCGAGTTTACTATTCCTTGAACGTCATCACATGCTTGACGAGACATACAATCAGCATCGGTATTATCTCCTAAGCTTTCACAAGTAGTGCTTCTTACTAGTCCGTCTGTTGATCTAAATACAAATACTGTTAGAATTACTAAAACCAGCATAGCTATTGCTGCCATAACCACAATGTTTATACTAAGTTCTGCTTTTTTCATTTATATTTCACCATTAATTTGAAGTGTTTCCAATTAATCTAGCATGAGGTCTACAACAAACAAAACCAGATTGTGAACACAAATCCGCTCCATTACCACCACCAATTGTCGATCCATCATCAGTGCGACATTGAGTATTTAAAACACATGATCCTCCTTGTCTAAGACAATCAGTTTCTGTTCTAAAAGAATCAGACGTGTTGAAGAATACAAATATCATTATTACAAGTATTAAGAGTCCTATAATTATAAGTACAATCATAGATATGCTTATTTCTGCTTTTTTATTTATTTTCATTTTTTAAATATTAACTGCTGCTATCTGGAATCATACAACAACGCTGATTCGATTCAGGACATGCCGCTGTAGGATGAATAAGACCATTTTGAGCTCTACAAGACTGTCTTCCAGCATCAGTGTTATCTACACATTGAACCATTATATTTTGGCCAAGTCCATCATTACAAGTAGTTGCTCTCCTTAATCCATCTGATGATCTGAATACAAAAACTGTTAAAATTACGAGAACAAGCATTGCAATAGCTGCCATGACGACAACGTTTATGCTTATTTCACCTTTTTTCATTTGATTATACCTCCATTATACGATAATAATTTTATTTAGTCTTATATAAAGTTTACTATATGCACAGTCTTAAAAGCATTCTTGCTTGACTAAGACTTAATGGTATGGGCTGTGTTCTTGTGGTAAATAGTTGTTGTGAGTCACAGTTTCTTTCTATATTTGTTATATTTGGACCTCCTATTATTTCTATTACTATGTTATATCTATAGTTGAATTTTCCTAGTGTGTCGTTTGCTACTTTTTCTATTGTTTTGTTTAAATATTCGCAAACAGAGTCGTCGTCGTTACACATAAAGTTTGGTTGTCTTACACATATATTTATTAATTCGTTTATTTTTAAGTGATTTTGATTTGCATTTTTACAGTCTGTGCTTGATTCCATTAAAACCGGTCCGAAGTTTGAAGGTATATTTTCATCTAAGAATTCTTCTACTGCATCTACTCGCTCTTCTGCGTCTCTTACTGTAAATACTGCTATGAATAAGAATACTACTGCTAGTACTGCTATTATTAGTACTAGTCCTATCATTTCCATTTGTGCTTTTTTTACCATAGCGTCACTACCTCTAATAATGCGAAGTGATATACATCTTCTAAAGGATCATTTACTAATAAAGGTATTTGAATCGGTGTTCTTGATGAAGCATTTTCGTTTGTTGGTGTTGCAATAGATATTACATCAGATGTATGGCTTGGATTTATTATATGTAATGTTATATTTGTGTTTCCAAAACGCTCCACTTTATACGAAGGGTTTTGTTCTAGATATTTAGCAAATGCTTTTGCTTTGTATAAATCTATACATCTTTCTACTGCTGTTTGTCTTCTTGTACATCTAAGTTCAGGTAGATTTCCTAGTTGGCTTGCTATTGCAAGTGCTGAGAGTTCTAATCTTTCTTGTGCTTGTCTTGGTATTTCATCTCTTTGAAAATTTGATGCAATTATCAATCCAAATATTATTATTATGCTAAGTATTATTAGCACCATTATTGTTTCTGCGCTTTGTATTTGTGCTTTTTTCATTTTTTTTATCTAATATATTGTCGGGCATCCCAGTCTTTCTAATTCTCTGTTTCTTTGATCTAACTCAATTGATTTTGTCCTAAATGTTGGTAAGTCTAAATTAAAATCTAAATCTATATTAGTATTGTTATATAGAGATTGGCAGTTTGCTGAGAGTTTGTCTGATATGTTGTCTTTTCTTTCTGATAAGACGAATTTCATTCTTTCAAAGCTTTGATTTATTTTTTGAAAATTACAATTTGCTAACTCGTATTCTCCTGTAATTATTGCTCCTAGTGCCATTTCTTGTGAGAAAAAATTAAGCGAGTTGCCGTCATCAAATATTATTTGTCCATTTGAAGTGTTTATTTTTATTACATCTATGTTTTGCGTTGAAGTACTCGAATCTGTTGGAGTCGTAACATACACTACTTTTCTATGATCTCTTGCTGCAATTTCTGCATCAGAATACCCTCCTATAGATTTTGAGAATATACTTGGTAACCAGTTATGATAGCTTGTAAGAGCAGAGTTAAATACGTAGTGAGTGTTTGTATCAGTTAGTAGGAGTGTTGATGTTGTTAAAAAAGGAAGGTTTTCTCTCAGAGTCAATGTTGCTAGCTGTGAGTTTCCTATTATTCTTGGCGTGAATACTATTGAGTTTTCTAGGTATTGCGAAGACGAACTTCTTATTTGTCTAAATTCGTGTACTCCTTCTCTGCAACTAAATTCTAGTTCGTAATTTGCTCTTTGGTGGAGTTGTGCTGTGTTTGGGTTTGATTGTATTGATTCGAATATATTTGACATTCTCTCAGTTATTGTTTTTGCTAAATCTTCTTGGCTTGATTCTGTTCGATTGTTTATTAGCATAATAAAAAACATCATTATTGCAAATCCTGCTATTAAAACAAATATCCAATTAAAACTTACTTCTACTTGTGCTTTTTTATTCATGGGAGAGAAACGCTTACTTTTCCTTGTCCTATTCCTTCTAATCTAAATACGAATCTTCCTGCTGTTGAGTTTATACACAATTGCTCTGGAGGGCGTTCTATAGATGGATTTTGAAATAGTGGTTCCATAAATCTTCCTTGTCTTAAAAAGACGTTTTCTGCTTCAGCAGTCATACTTGCATCTATTACAGGATCAGGATTTTCTCCTGGTGGTCCTCCAAAGCATATTTGATCGTAGTTACAAGGCGCTCTTAGATTTATTTCTTGTACGAATCCAAATCTTGTGTTTCTTTCTATGTCTGACCCTAATTGTGTTTTGAATCTTTCATATTCTACTTGGCATCCTTGTCCCATTATGTTAGATACTGATCTAAATCCTATTATTAACATTGCTCCAACTACTATTATCACCATTATGTATATGAATACTTGTTGTGTTTGTGCTTTTTTAGTCATCATCTTTATTTTCTGCTATTTTTCTTAGTTTGTCTAAGTAGCTTTCCTCTTCTTCTGGTTTTTTTGTATTTGTATTTTTAGGTTCTGGTTTTTTAGATTTTGTATCCTTATCGGCTTGTGTTTTTAAATTATCACTATTATCTTTTTTATTATCTAACTTTGTTTTTTTAACTTCTTCTTGTTTAGTGGTTTTTGAAGTAGTGCTTGTTTTTGATTGTGGTTTTTTAGTTATTTTTGTTTTTTTAATTATTGGTTTTGGTGATGATTTGATTAGTGGGCTGTCGTCAAATTCATCAAATATTTTGTTTCTATTTGCTGCCCTTTTCTTTATTTTCATTTTAGCTAACTCTTTTTTCAAACGATCCACACTTTGTTTTTTCTTAACATCTTCTTCTCTTCTTATATCTTGATTTGTATCATGTGTTTTTACGTTTAAGAGTTCAGGTATTTGTGATCTGAAACTTTGAGCTTGGTCTTGTTTATTAGTATTAGGACTTGGTGCTCCGAAATAGTTGTTTGATGTTGATCCTTTGTTTTTCTTTAAGTAGTCATCGTAGTAAATAAGTCCTCCACCTACTATTATTAGTATCAGGCTTAAGAATAGTAATATTATTGAGAGTATACTTGATTCTTCTTCCGGGTCTTGCGAAATAGTTCTGTCTGTTATTTCTTTTTCTACTTCAGGCCTACAACTTCCACCTATACATAATTCTCCTTGTTCACAGTCTGAATTAAGTTGGCACGTATTGGTTTCTTTCATACAATCTATGCATCCTGCTGCACACATTCCGTTTTCACAATTTCCAGAGATACATTGATCATCTGATGTACACGGACGTCCTATCTCACATGTTGGACAATCTCCACCACATACCACTTGTATTCCTAGCTCATTAAAGCAACTATCTGTTGATGGAGTCGATGATGATGGTCTTATAGTGAATATTTGTGATTTTGTATCGTTGTTATCATTAAAGTCATATACTGCGTAACAAAATTTCGCTGTTTTTTCTAATTTTATTGTTGTGTTTAATTTTTTTGCATCGTTAAAAGAGCATTCTTCTGATGTATTTGGATGAATACTATATCTAAATGATTCTCTACATGCCCTATTATCCACACAATCAACCGTTAAATTATAATATAAACTATTTATAGGATCTGGATTTATTTGTAATAACGCCCTAGGAGGTATTACATCACATTGAACTATTGAACTATTTGATATCAAGAATTTTCTTGAAGTGAAATCTCCTCGGATACCTGCATTGCTTACTGCTCTTACACTAACGTCTAATTGAGCGCCGTCATGTTGCTCGTTTAATGGTATTCTAAGAGTTGAACTAGTTGTTTGGCCTTCTGTTTTATTATTCCCAATACTAAATTCGTATTCGTAACGATTTATTCCAGAGGTCACTTCTGTTGCGTCTAATTCTATTTCAAAGCTTGATAAACTACAAGTATACTCGTGTGCAGTCATTGTTACGTTTGAAGGCTTTACTCTTGATACTTCAAATTCTTTTGTTACATCATAGCCTATCCAATCACATTTAACGCTTATTTCATAGTTTCCTTCAGCTAAACTCCTACTGGCGGTATGAGTTAAGCCGTTTTGAGATCTTTGTAATGGTTGATTTAAAGCAATTTCATTTGTTGCAAGAGTTTTAAGATCGAATGTACACGTATCCACTATTGTTGTTTGTACTTCTATTTGTACTGGTTGCTCTCCTACTACGTCTTGAGGTTTTATTATTCTTGGTCTGCTATCTCTAGTGATTTCTAATTTTAATGTTTCGTTAACAATTTTTTGTCTTGAAGTTAAATCTTCACATACAATAGTTATGGGTATTGTTGCTTTGTCATCATTTCCTAATATTCTTATGTTATTTGTGTTTATTGAACTGTAGTTATCTGAACTGTTAAATTGATTTTTATCAGATTTTTGTATTTGTACATCAAGATTTGAAGTGGTTGTTGCCCAACAAATAGCTTTTTGGTTAGTTTCTATTTGTAATACACTTATTTTATTTGAAGGATCTATTATAGTTCTTGGATTTAATTGTGTTTGTGTTATTTGTAACTCTTCTATATTTGAAGCAAGCATTATTTGTTCATATATGTAGTCCTCAGTGCCTGTTTCTTTACATACTACATGCATCTCAACATAGCTTCCATCATAAGAATAACCCGTTCTGTGGTTTTGAAGGTCTAAATTTGATATTGTGAACGTGTTTTGAGTTGATTGATCGAAATCATTTAAATTATTTGAGGAACTAAATGTTTGGTTTATTCCTTCTGAATTTAATTGATTTCTAAATCCAGGTACAAAGCTATATTTACATTCGCTAGGTCTTGAAGACGTTAGTGTTAAATCAAATTCTTGTTGATTTGAGACTGCTATAAGGGGCTTTTCTTCAATTCCTGTTACTGGACTAGATACCCATATATCAACATCTCCAAGAATAACTGAGAACTCATTTGATATTGATTTATTATCTTGTGCACAGTTAATTGTGATATTATAGTAACCTTCTGGTAAATTATTAACAGTGGTCCTATGTTCTTTACCGGAGTTTAACCTTTGTAAATTGCCAGTTCTTGAAGTGTTGCCTTCAATATTATAAGTACACGTATCTGGATGCCTAGTTGTTGCATATATATTTACGTTTTGTGTTCTTATTCTTCCAATAGGTGAGGAGAGCGTTATTTTTTGAGGTAAAATATTTTTTTGGAAAGATGATTGGTTAACTGCTTCTAATCTAGCTCTATTTTTACAAGTAGCTGTAAATGTTATGTTTTCTATTTCATCTAAAGACCCTTGATAATTTATTTCGAACTCGTGGTTTTGCCTAAAACCATCAACTATATTATATGGCTGCTGAGATATTATTGTCAGACCTTCAAAATCTGCTTCTAAGTTACAAGTAGTTCTATCGTCTGTTTCAACATAAATTGTTTGTTGTATTCCATTTCTATTAGTATATTCACTTATTGATGAAGTTATATTAATATTCGGCGGAGTTGTGTCTGCACCTACTTTTATTTCTCCAAAGTAAAACTTAGTTTGATTTTCTAGTTCTCTACATATTATTTGAATAGGTAAAAAATCATATTCTTGACCGCTAAATCCATAAGTTGGATATATACTTGTTAAATCAAAGTTATTTGCTGTTAAAATAGATTGTTGAGGATTAAAAGTGTTAAATTCAGTAAATGAGTTAAATGCTTGTTGTAGTTGCTCATTAGATGATTGTGTGTTTAAATTATTATTAAATCCATATGCACAATTATTTGTAACATTTATAGGTCCTACTCGTATACTTAAATCAAATTCTTTTTTATCTGAATAGGCAAAAGGATAAGGTTCTTGGCTTAAAGGAGGTCTTGGGCTGTGAACTCTTACTGAAAACGGACTGGTGTCAACTACAAATCTTTGAATTTCTTCATCAAATCCAGAAATACCACATCTCACTCTTAATTCATATGATCCACTTGACAAACCACTTATTGTGGTTGTATGATTAAAATTATTAGGTCTTATTGTTTGGAGAACTCTAAAGTTAGACCATTGAACGGTTGGAGTATCAATTCTAGCATAACTATATTCACATTTATCTCTTAAAATAGTGTTTACTTCTATATCTAATTGGTCACTAAAGACATATTGGTTTGGTGTTGGTTTTATTATATTTATTTGTTGTTCGACAAATTCTGTTCGTATAGTTATTGTTTCTGTTGTAGTACGCCCTGCCGCGTTTTCACATGTAACATCAAATTCGTGATCCGAATTATCTTGTGCAAATCTAATGATACTATCAAATGTTCTTGAAAAATCATATACATTCTTAAATTCATAACCATCATGATATTTAGTTATACTAGATATATTCGGGCCTGATGTTTGACTTATTGTACATAGTGCAAAATCATCAGAAATTATCCTTATTTCTGAAGAGGCATCTTGACTGTTTTTTACTATTTCATCAGATAATTCTATTTCTATATTAGGAGGAGTTATATCTGCACCTAAGTATATTCTTGTATATCTGTATTGATCATCATCAGAACATATTACGTGCATATTTCTAAATACTTCGTTTCTTTCTCCCCCGCCTGATAAATTATAAGTTCCACCACTAATACGAGTGTTGTTTAGCATATTTATAGATAGTGTTTGAGTTAGTTGTGTTTCTGAAAAACTAAACTGGTTGGCAGTCCAAGCATTATATCTATCTTCTAATTGATTTTGATCTTGCGGGTTTAATATTACATGATCAGTATTTATTATATATCTGCAAATTCCTTCATCTCTACTTTCTAAGACTAAATTAAAAGAAGAGTTATCACTAAAACCAAAATTACTACTACGAACCCTATTATTTTGCGGAGAAATAACAGTTATTGCAGGAGGACCAAACTCTCTAACTTCAATTGTTACATCTTTATTAAATCTTATTTGGTCATCTTCGTTTTTACAATCAAAGTCAAGGCTATACAAGGCTTCATTGTTTAAACTTAAACTATTTGAATAATGGGTTAATTTATTAATATTTTGAAGCATTAAAGTTGTTGAAACATTAGAATCTTGGTTTGTTATTTTTAATTTACAAGTTGCAGGTAATAAAGTTGTTATATTTACAGGTATTTGACCAAAGGCATAAACAACATTTGCAGGTTGTATTATGTTTATTATTTGTTGATTTGTTAATGAAACATTTACTATAACGTTATGTGTTTGATTTAATGAAGCTAAATTATAACAAACAGTTTTAATATCATACGTTTCTGGTTCATTAACTGAAGTATTAATAAATCTGGCTCTTGAACTCATTTGTTTTTTAAATCCTTGATAAGAATTTGTTTGAGGGTTAAATGAGGATTGGTCAAAGTTTACTTGCCTATTATCTTCTAAAGACAGTTCTAATTCTTGACATATTACGTCTTGGTTTGAATTTAATATCATTTGAGATATTGGGTGTCTTACTCTTAATATCGGGTTTGGATTTGAAACTAAAGATATGTTTGGAGGAGTAGTAATATATCCTAATAATATAGGTTTAAAACCAAATGTAGACTCATTATTTTGATCTATACAAAATATGTTCCAATTCTGTAAATTTCCATCCGTAAATTGTTGATCTGGAAGATTTAATTGTATTTCATGATCAGAACTATTAATTGGAGAGAATCTAAAATCATTAAGTATATCATTATATGTCTTGTTGAGATCATTAAAGTCAATTTCGTTATTAATTAATCCACATAACACGTCTTCTACATCTGTTTTTATTTGCATATTTAGTTGTGGTGAATTTGATACTGCAAAATTTGGATTTTCAATTAGCTGATGTTGAGGATTTGTTATTCTTATTATTATGCCTAGATTTATAGGTATTTTGTGAACCGTGTTATTTTTATGTCCTGCTAAGTTTTCACAACTAACATTTATTTCTAAGAATTTACTGTTTAGATGAGATAAATCTTGATCACTATTTATTACCAATAAATTATTTTTTGTATACGTTTGATTAGTAGATGTATAATCATAACTATCTAAGTTAATTCCTTCAACTTTACATATACTAAGGTCATCTGTTTCAATATTTATTCTTAGAGGACTTGTTAAGTTTTGTGTTTCTATTAAAGATTTATCATCATATATTTTTTCAAATATAGGCTGTGTACGGTCACTTCCAACCCAAAATCTTTGGAATTGATATTTATCTCTTTCAAAACAAATTACGTCTATTTCTTTAAATAAAGGATTGTCTGAACCATCACCTAAGTAATCATCATAAAGATCTCTTACACTAAAGGAGTTATCATACATAACTAAACCATTTTTTGAGAAGCTTGTCAAATTAGCAGTTTCAAATATGTTTTTTAAATCCTCTTGAGCTTGAGATGTTACTACGCCAACCCCGAATTTACATTCGTGGAATTCTTTATCTGCTTGAATTGCAAGTCTAAAGTTATCTGAGTTTCCGTATGCGATTTCTTGTGATTGGAAATTGATTATAGGTTCTATTAACGTCATAATAAATAAAGATGAATCGTATAAAAATTCAACGCTTGGAGAACTAGACGATCTTTGACAATTAACAGTTAAAGTATAATTGCCATCTTCGATACCTGTTATGATAGCTGTATGTTGCGTGGAACCTTGTTGTGTTCTGTTTATAGGTATTAAGTCTAATTCTTGTCCACCTAAATTATATGTACAAAGGTCTGGTATTTGAGTTGTTACATTTATTCTTATTGGTAAGCTTGAAAATATTTGATTGTCAAAAGGAGAAATTATTGTTGGTAAAGATTCATTTGTTAAATTTACATCCACTATTAATATTTCTGAAGATGAAACGTCTGCTAAGTTTGTACAAGTAACATTAAATACGTACTCATCAAAAATATTTAAAAGGGAATTTATATAAATATTAGTCCTTAGATTCCTTGTGAAAAATTGGTCAGCGTTAGAAATGTTTTGTCTATTAAAATCATTTCTAAATACACTATCAATGTTTATTGGTTTGCCTTCTATTAGTTCTATATCACAAATAGATCTTTGATTTGTGAGTCCTTGTATTATGCTCACTCTTTCATTTATGTACCTTACAGGATTAGGATTTGAAGATAAATTTATTTGAGGACTTCCTGTTACTCTTCCAAGCGATAAGAGTTTATAGCCATATTCATTTGCAGATAGTTGTACTCCTTCATCTACTAATGGCTTACAAATAATATAAACTGGCCTAAAAATATCTTCTTCTAAGGTACCAAATAATGTTGGTAAAGATATGTTGTTTAATGTATGATTTAAATTATTTGTTGTATTGAAACGTCTTTCGGTGAAAATATTGTCATATGAATCAATTATGTTATTTGATGGCTGAACAGTTGTAAATCCACATGTTGCTTGAATAGATGTGTTAATTGTTAATTCTTCTAATGTATTTGATGTTGACATAACAAAGTCTTGGTTGTCCACTCTGCTGTGTTTTGGAGTAACTACACCTATATCTGGAGCTGGAGCTCTTATTATAAATCTTAAATTAATTACTTGATTTACATCCCAGTTATTTGTTGCGTTTATAACTATGTTATAAAGTCCATTTGGTAACATATTTGTTTGGTAAACATAATCACTAGTCAAGTTATTCTGTGAAATATTATTTAAGGGAATAGAAGTATTAGTGTTTGAATAAAACATCTCTACACTAGGTGTGATGTTTGCAGTTGAATAATTTATGGTTAAAACTTGAGTTCTTATTTCTCTTTGATCGCGTAAATTAACATCACAATTTATATCTCCTGTTTCTCTGTCTGGTCTGCACATATTTAAAAGTATGTTCGGGCAACTTGTTTTTTCATCACAAAGAGATATTTGTGGAAGCGTAAAAGTAGTGTTTCTGACAAGAAGTGGAATACTAAAATTATCTTTATTTCCACCTCTATCCATTGTGCTTATGTTTAAATAAAGTGGCAGGTCTTCTGGTTTTTCAGGAGGGAGCACTGTTATTAATTCTACTCTATCAAAAGTTCCTTGTGTTTGACCCATTATAGAATAGTTTGTTTGTCCACAACCAAATACCAAAGGTCTGTCTCCTGGGATAAGTGATTGTCTGGGGTTTGTTGGTTCATCTTCACATCGCAATGAAAGTCTTAATTCATTATTTACAGTTTCATTTCCAGTATAAGCAGAATTATTGTTTCTCATATTTAATACACTTATCCTAGGAGGAGATTCGTCAACTGCAAAAGTTTGAATTTGACCACCAGAACCAAATAAATAACTACCCGCATACATACACACATTATGTACTCTATAAGCACCTTCCTCTAAACCAGTTAGAGTAGCACTATGTTGGGTACCATTAGTAATATCATATTCAACCCACCCCCTATCCGCATGAACTAAATAATCTGTGAAAAAAGGATCCTGTTGCATTCTAGGAGTGTATAAACTAGTTTGATTTGGAGGAATATATGCTTGATCTAAAGTATAATAACAAGTAGCATTCATAAGAGATTGCATAGATATAGTTATTTCATCATGTTGTCTATAAACATCTCTTCTAGGCGTAAAATTAAACAATCTATTATCAGTATTTACCCTTATTGATGAAGAACCCCTAGGAGATCTTTGTAAATGATTATCTAAACAATCATATGTAAATAAATAAAAACCGTCAGGAACAATTCTTGTAAAAAATGCATCAAAATTAATTATTTTAGATTCATTAAATAATGTATTTCCACTAGACCTAAGTTGTACATCACAACTAGAATGCCACGTAGTATACCGAAAAGTTGCACGTAGAGATATATCTAAGTTTGATTCAGAACCTCCTAAACTTATTCCATCACCAGTGCCTACCCTGGCATCAGGAACAATTGATCCGTTAACACAATAAGTTCCATGAATAGTATTAGTTGGGGATAAATCTACATTATAATTATAAAATGTAACTGAAAATTTATTGTACTTAATTATATCTCCAAAAAATCCTCTTCTGGCATTATTACACAACATAGGATCACTAGTCCTATCACAACTATGTGGATCTATTGGTCCTTTATAAAAATCATCATCTACACAGTCTAACCCATGCGTAGACGCATGTCTTCCAGCAATGAATCCTGCAGGCGTATGAAAAGGAGCTTCGTCTTCTGCATTTTTATACCATAAATTTTGCATGTCCCGCATATTAGCATTAGGACCTTTATTATTGACTTTATATACAAAATGACCCCAACCTTGATTATCAAAATCTTCTTTTTTTATTTGATCAGGATTCACAAGTTCAAAATTATTTATAGTATCAGCTTGAACTAATATGACATGAGAAATTTCTCCTCTATCATTCGTAAATGTGTAAGTTATATCATCAGCAGTATAAACAAGACCCTCTGGATGATCAGAAGTGAATATTCTTATATCCTTAGGTTCCATATCTAAAAATATGAATGCCGCTTCCATTGGTTGTGCTGATATTTGAGCAGGCAGAGTTAGAACTAACAAAACTAAATATAGTGATACTAAAATACTTTTTTTATTATTAAAATCAATCTCCATTTAAATACTAAACTCTTTTTTTTACTCGATGCATCCTCTTTTATTTTTTATTATTTTCTTTATAAATCTTTTGAATGAAATATAACGTTAACTAACCTTTAGACGGAGTTACAAAACCCGTTTGATGAACCCAATTAGTTCTAGTTATGCCAGGTATATTCCTATACGATACAGGAGGATGGGTGTCTCTTTCTATTCCACTTCCCCAACATCCATGGGCTCCTTCCCTTATACCAATATAATTTCCTTGCCAATCTTGATTATTAAGCTCATAGAACGCGCCATGTTCAGGAGTTTGATGGTCTTGTCCTGGCTCTATTAAAGATATTTGTAATTTTCCTGAATTTGAATAACTCAAACTAAGTCCTCCTTGACCCCCAACAGGAATATTTTGATCGTGTCTTGGGAAAGCAGTATAGTCTGTGAAACAAAAGTTAAATCCAAATCTTGACAACATATATCCTGTTCCATAATCAGGATTTAATAAATTTGCAGCAGTTAATTCTCTAAAATCAATGTCTTGATCTCTTGGAAATATTTTATAATGGAAAAACCCATAACCATCACCTACATGATTATTATTCCTTACTTGGCTTTCCACGAAATCTATTGATGTTAAAGGATATGGTACATTTACTAATATTCCTCTATTCTCTCCTACACTTACATCCCAATCATCTGGGTTGTTAAAGTTTTTAGTAGCTAAATTAATTGTTCTGCCATTCAATATTATATCTACAGGTACAGTGTCAGGGAACACACTTGGATTTCTAAGGAATAAAACTAGTACTTCAACTTCTTCACTTACAGGTGTTGTAGGTAAAGGTCTTCCAGAAGCTCCAGTTCTAAAATTAGTAGGTTGTGATGTTCTAGTGGCCGCAGGAGCATTAGTTACGTAAGGATTCCATAAGGTTAATATTAAGTTTGTTAAAAGTCCACCCGAGACTTCAACCACGTGATCAAACGTTGCACTTCTTATATCTAATTCAGGTAATAAATTAATCGTTACTGATCTTATTTCTTCATAATTATTAGCAGGATCAACAGAATAATAATTTATAGTCATAGTACCTGGAGCCTCAAAGTTTTCTTGTAATCTTTGTTTAAATTCTTGCTCATTCAAAGAAGGATAAACATTATTACCTATTGAAAAAAAGGTTTGTATTTCTGAATCTTCATACATATTATCTAGTACTTGTACGTTTATTGTTTTTAGTTGTTCAAGAGAATAGTATCTTCCCCCTCTTAGCTCTTCAACATCCATATCATATAAGTATCCTTGTGTTTTGACAGTAATTATTGTTTGTGGCGGTTCAAAATCGGTGAGGCATCTTAAATCGTTTCGTCTATCAGAACAATCTGCTATACTGTTTACTTGAGGAATGTTGTTATTGTTATATGAAAATGTTTCGTTATGCATACTATTTGAATCTTTTACACACAAACCAGGTATATTTCCACTAGGATAATCTAACCAAACACAAGTACCCTCTATAGCATTGTTTGGAGGATTCAAAACTTCGTGTTCTCCACCAACATTGTTACCTTGTTCGTCGTATTCTATGTCTATCAAAAAATTAGATCCTCCTGCACCTAAGCATTCTTCTTCTGTTTTAAAAAATTCACATATTACTTGATCTCTATTTAAACAAGAGCCGTCATTAACATCTAAGTAGTCTCTATTTAATGGATGTAAATCATCCGTGCTAAAAAAAGTACAATGTTCACTTGAAAAAGCAAGACATACTTCTTCTGAACAACCAAGCGGATGATCTTGACATGAGTTACAATCTAAATCCTCTAAATCAAACGTATATGTACAAACACCTATTCCTGTATCACTATCTAAATTATTCCACTCACAATCTTGCGCCATTTGAACCCCACAAGGATTGCCAATACATGTATCTTGTGTTAAATAACTATGACAATTTCTAACAGCACTACATTCTTTTGATTCACCAACAGCAGAGAAAGATCTAGAGAAATCTTCTTTGTAACAAATTCCTTGATCAAATAATAGCCCACAATCACTAATAGCGTTGTTTGTCCAAGTAAATAGTCCAAAAACTCCTCCACATTTATCACATGTGACTGTTGTTTCAGGTATACATCTTGCTTGACCTCTAAAGTCAGGACCTACACACCTATCACACTGAACTATTGTTGGTTGGCCATCATTACAAGTTACAAGTCCATCTTCAGAACAAAAACTATTTCCGTCAGGAATATTTCTACAAAGAGGATTAATAACATTCAAGCATTCTTGTTGAGACCTTATAGGTCTTCCATTTGATAATTGCGCAGTTACAGTATAACAAATTCTACCTGTATCTGTTTGAGGTACAGATTCATCCGTATAAGTATTCCTATTTGCTCCAAAGTTCCACTCTGTAGGAGCTGGTGAATTACGTCTTACTGTAAATCCGTTACGAGCACAAGCAGGACTAATCTCCCAGTTTAGTATAACTCCGTCATTATTTGGTGTATATTCTAGTCTAAGTCTTATATCTCCATCTGTACATTCCTCCCTACAAGCAGGAGAGTTAGCACACCCCGGACAATCTTCACACATATTTGAAGTACACCCAAGAATATTATCAGGACAATCAAAACAGTTTGGTACAAATTGACATTCATTATAACAATTTAGTTCTCCACCCGCGCTGTATCCTAAAGCTGCACAACTATCTGCTCCAAAAAATGATTGGCCATTAACTATAAGACACTCATCGAGAGCTAAATTATTTGGGTCTGAAGGACAATTATTAGATTCTGGTTCTTGTGGAGGAACACATTGGCCATCTGGATTACAAATAAAACCTCCTGGGCAATCAAAATCACTCTGACACGGCCCTGTCTCTTCTGGAGGATCAACGCACTTATCATCTTCACAGCGATACTCACAAGGCACAGTTGTTTGATATATAGAAGGTTCAGAACATTGAGCATTTATACAAACACTTTGAGTTCTTAATGTTGTAAGATAATATTCACCATCACAAAAAATAGTTGTTGTATCCTCACACTCAGGATCACAAGTACTCGGTTCAGGGTCTTGTGAAGGATCAAAACAAGCATTATTTGAACATATAAGACCATCTTGACAATCATCATTAACCTGACATTCATCCCCTGCTTCACCAGTCGGAGTCCTAGTACAGCTGTTAAATACTAAATTTATTTGTGTTGACTGAGCGAATGTTTCTACTCTATTCAATATACAAGTATGAGTATCATTTTGAGAAGTAGCATTTATTTCATAGCTAACATCTTTTCTTACAGATACTGAAAAATTCCCAGAACTATTTGTTGTTATTGAATGAGATAAATCCGAGGAGTTATGAAAAAGTATGTTTATATTTTCATTAGGACCTCCTGTAAGTCCTCCAGATATTGTTATAGCGTCATCACCAAGATATTGACATTCCTCAATAGACTCTACCGGATCTAAACCGCCCAAGCACTCACCATCAATTGCTTCTTGCACCCCATCTGCATAACAACACCAAAAAGGTTGAGATGTGGTTATTGGTAGTGTGAAAACTAGAAAGAATACTAATAGAAATAAAATCAATAATTTTTTATTCATGACACTACTCCCCACTCATTACTAAACATGTTTTTTTTAGTCGATGCATCCTCTTTTATTCTTTATTATTTTCTTTATAAATCTTTTGGCTAAACTAGCAAAACAAATATTATCAAAAAAATATAATTACCACCACCCATAGCTCCATCCATCTACAGTACATTCCCAATCACCATACTCCGGATAGGCAAGTAAATGAGGAGGGATATTTATATCACCCCAAGAATCTACATTTTCTAAGAAAGTCTTAGTTTCAGATATCATATTACACTCGCCTGTAACACTATTGCATCTTTGAGAAGGGTCTGGATATTGGCAAGTTACATTGTTTAAATCAACCCAATACTCTCCAACAGTAAGAAAATCTCCCCAATAAGGATCAAACTCTAATTCCTCACCATATTCAGTCCAAGGAGCAAAACCTACTTCCTCAAACCAACACCAGTCATCTGCAAAGATCTCTGTATAATGTAAATCAGGTGTGCATTGTTCTGTTAAATTAACATAACATTGCCCATAACTCCAACTCGGCCCAATAACTTCTTCAAAACAATAACCACCATTTGATTCATATTCGTCTTTTGTACAAGGCATTGTTTCATTAAAATTATAATTACAACTACTATAAGTATCACAACCATAAAAGCAGAATTCTCCTATCCACGTTGCATCATATTGATCTTGACAAGCTGTTCTCTCAGGTATACAAGTACAATCCGAAAACCTTGTATCTCTACACTGACCCTCTCCATCGCAAGCAGCATTATTACACAATAAATGAGCATCACTAATATTATATCCTATTCGATCTCTTGTGCTTGGAGCGGGCGTGTTTTTTATACAAAAAGAAATTCCAGTAACATCTACTATTTTTCCTGTAAATAAATCCTCATGATAAAACCAATCATTCTCTTCTACTATGTCCCTCGTATCTACATCAAACATTTGTGTGTAATTAAAATTTGTGCAGCTTAGTTCATCATGTGAAAATTCTTCTATTAGTCCAGAACATTGATATCTTTGATTTTCAGAAAACGGACAAACCTGGTGAGATGTTAATTCATACGTTATGTCTCCTCCACATATATTTCCTCTTGATCCATCACAATTTCTTTTAAAATCTAACCTAAAAACATTATTCAACTGATATGGTTTTAAGTCATTAATATCTGCTATTTCAGTAGGAGTTACGCTAAAATCATATACGTGGTCTCTTATTCCTTGTTCTTCTATTTCTGTGAGGTTTTGTACTCTTTCAAATAATTTATCTGGAGTACCATAAGATATTTCATCAAAACAAACAAAACTCCTACTTATTCTGTTAAAGTCCTCATCACAACATGTGTGGTTTGCAAGGAAAGGATCTGTGTCGTTGTTATATGGAAATGCAGGTACTGAACTTCTGTGAGGTAGGCAAACTTTTACTTCAAAATCATATGAGTTTGTAACTTCAACTGGTGGAACTCCAGGCATACCTGGATTAAAGGTTAATTTAAGTTCCATGTTATAATTTCCAGTTCGATTAATAATTTGATTTCTTATATTTAAAATGTTGTAGCTAAAAGGTAATGTGTGAGTTAAATCAGTAGTAGTATATTCTTTTATTAACTCCAAATTTCTTGTTAGTCTCCACCAAAAATTGTCTAATGAACCAGGTATCATTACTGGAAGAGTTGTTTTATTTCCGTCAATTAATATCGGGTTTTCTATACTCATATCATCAAAAGAATAATTATATACGTTAGACACTTCTACATTTGCTTTTGGGAGGTCTATGACTAGTATTTTTATGTCTTGGAAGTCTATTCTTCCAGCAAGATCTTTTACTATTGCTCTAAGTTCGTGATATCCTGCGTCTTGTATTGTCGGTGTGTAGTTTGCAGATTGTTTTGTTTGATCAAACAAAATCGAGTTTGTCCATAATCTTCCAGTAAAAGGTTGGGTTTCCATACAACTTTTTATTTGATCTAAAGTTGATAAAGGAGGAGAACAACCAGATCTTGTCAGGTTTAAAATATTTGTTTCGTTTTCTTTCCATCTAGAGTAGCTATATTCTACTGGTCTGTTGTCAGGGTCTACTCCGAAAGGAGTTATTGTTATTGTTTGGTTTTCAAAGACTATTATGTTTAGTTCTGGGTGAGCACTTGGATTCATATAATCTAGTACTGGGTTTCTGTTTTGTATCGCGGTGTAATAAGTAAAGTTTTGTCCAAATATTTGGCTTCTTGTATCTGTTAATTTTATTAATCGGTCCCATTTATAGGCTTTGTTTGTATCCGTAAAATTTATTATTTCTAATTGGAATCCTTCTAAAAATAGGTTTCTTCCAATGTTTGGAATTGTTAAAGTGTTGTAATCTCTTAGTATGTTAAAAAAAGGATTTATTGTTTCTTTTCTTAAAAGTTCATATAGATATAGTTGTATTTCTTGTAATCTCACATTTGAATAGTAAGAAAAATTATAACTTGTAATTACAGGTATGTGTCCTCTTAGTTGTACTCTAAATGGTAGTTGTAAGTTTGTCATAAATCCTTCTACTCCATAAATTATGTGGACGTCTCTAGGTTCGTTTTCTAAGAATGTTACGTTGTGTCCGTCTATTTCTTGGAATATACTAAAATTTATACAATCTATTGTTTTGTTAAGTATTCTTCTAGAAAGTAAATATTCTGTTGATAAATTCTTATCATAAAAAATGCTACGGGATAGTATACCTGAGCACCCAACAAAAACTCTTGGTGAATCATCTATTAGTATAGGGTCTGTGTTTATTGAATTATTAAAACAAAGTCTTGGAAAAACATTCACTCCCAAAAATCCTCCCCCAGTATAATTAAATGTTGGAGAAGAACAATAATTTGCATAATTCATTCTTGTAAAAAAAGAAAGAGGCGTTCTTGGAAGAGGGTAGTGAGGTGCATTTATTTGAATACTTGGACAAACATTTGGAAAATGTGATTGTGGCGGCGAACTGTATAGTCTTAGTACTCCGTAAGATACATTAAATTCTTCTGTGCTTTCATTATAAGGTATGTGTGTTATTCCTTCAGCGCTTGCAGCGTAGGGTCCTTGTTGTGATTGAAAGAATGTTCCTCCTTGTCTTCCCATCTCTATTAGTGATTCTTGTACTGCTTGTTCTAAGCAAAGGTTAACGTAATAGTTTATTGGTCCTGATTCTAAGTATTCTTGAACTGCTTCTTGTGCTTGTTGTTGTAGTTCTGACATAGAAACAGAGTTTACTAGCATTAACATAAATGAAACTACTATTAGCATAACTAATCCTAGTAATGCAAATATTGCTACTTGACCTCTTTTTTTCATTTGTTAAACCCTAAAAAAAAAACTTTTTTTTATTTTGCTATTAATGATGCAAAGCTCACAACGTCTTTTTCATCGTTTGTTATGTCTGCTAAAGTGTAGTATTGTTCTAGTTCGTAGTTTGATTTTGTTAAAAGCATTAGCATTACTATTCCAAGTACGTTGTTTGTGTTCATTCCGTGTTCTTCAACGAATTCTAAGTATTTTTTTGGATTGTTTTTTTTAATTACTTCTATTGCGTCTCTGTCTAGTTCGTATACTTTTTTGTTTATGTTTGTTGAAAAAGGAAGGTATCTGTGTATTGCTCCATGACTTGTTAGGTTTGTTGGAACTATTATGACTGCTGTTTTGTTTTGGTCTAGTAGTGCTTCTTTTATGTCTGTTGATAGTTCTCTTAGGTTTAAAGAAGCGTTTAGTAGTATTGGTAGTATTTGTGGTTGTTTGTTTTTGTATATGAATTGTAATAGTGGCAGTTGGCTTTCTATGTATTCGTCATCGTCAAATAAAGCGTTGTTTTCTTTTATATGTCCTTTTTCGAGTATGCTTCTTACAAGTTTTTGATCTACTCTAACTATTCCGTAAGGTGTTTCCCATGGTTCTTGTGTTATTGCAGGTTCTTCTTCGCTTTGTCCAAGTATTATTATTACGTCTGGTTTTTTGCTTTCTGCTAATACTTTGTATGCCCACGCGCTGCTCGGGGCTGATTCTTTATATCTAAATCTTGGTACTATTAGTCCGTTTATTTTATGTTTCGGATCAAGGTCTGCAGGTAGGTCTCCTGGTCCTTTTTTTGATTGGAATGCTTGTTCTAGTTCTTGGTTTATTAGTGTTGGTGCTGATGCGTAGTACATACCTGTTAGTTTTGGTTTCCTCATAGTAATTAGTTTTAAGAAATGATTAGTATATAATATTTTTGGATAAAAAAAAGTTTAACTGTGAACTAAAAAGTTATCAAAGTAGGCATAAACTTCTTTAGTAGGAGACCACTCCGGACTTCCACCCCCAAAAAACGTGTTAAAATAAAATAAATTAATTAAACTACGATCAGTGTTTTCAGCTCTAAATCTCACATTATTTACTGAGGCAACAAGATTGTTATCTATTTTTAAATCCACCTCTCCATTTGATTGTCCATTATCATTAACTTTTACTCTTAAAGAAATTTCGTGCCACCTTCCTTTTTGAAATTGGAAGTTAGTTGCACGTTCAGACTTCCCACATTGACCTCCTTGTCTATCATTATCATAATAATAAATTTCAGGTACTCCGTTAGCTCTCCACATTACTCTTGCGCTCCAACCGTGATCTACAGTGTTTTGTGTACAGCCCCAAATAGGATGTCTTGATGTCAAACCAGGAAGTTTACCTCCTCTTACAAACTCAAAGTCTTCATCAAAGAATACATGATATTTTAACGTATATTCTTGTGAAGGTTCTAATCTTACAGAATCAAATATCCTAGGAGATCCTATACGCGTAGGCCTATATCTAACTTGTAAGTAATTATTATCATCATTATTTTTTACAGTTAAGAAATTACTTCCAAAAAAATTTTGATTTACAGTTGCACTTTCAAAACCTTCAAAATACACTGTGTTTGGGTTAGTCAAAGTTCCAGGATTATTCGGAACTGATACTGGTTGTGAAGTCGGTGCAAATAAATTAGTAGATTCTGAAATAAATTCATCACAAGAATAAATTCTTGAATTCATGAAAGAATCCCCTTGTGGTTGTGATTGTAATCTTAGTATTCCTGTTGTTCTTTTCCAGTTTGAAAAGCTTCCAGGTATAACAATATCTACTTCATCGTCTGATTTTACTTCAACAAAGCATGCATCGAGTTCATCATCAGATAAAACACCAAACAAATTTAATAATTCTATTGTCCCTAATCTAGGATTTAGTCCTTTTAATGTTATCCTTGTTGCTCTTTGTTCGTCTCTTCCACTAACAACCCCTGTAACATTTTTACCTTCTATAGTTGTTATATAAAAGTCAGTCACATACCTTGAAGCAACTCCAAAATCAGGTAAGACAGTTGCTGAAGGTAAGTTTATTGTAAATAAGTTTGTTAGCCAATTCCTAAACCTTTGCCAAACAGTTACATCAACTAAGCCAGCAACAGTTATTTGTTCTGTTGATAAAAGTATTATTCTAAGATCTTGAGAACCATACATACGCATATAATTATTATTAAAACCAGTACAACTACCATAAATAGCACCCTGCACAGGATTATTACAAATAATATCTATATCATCAAATTCTGGGAATGGTTCAAAGAAAGGTTTTATTATAGCATCAGAATAGTCATCTAAATTTAGAGGTAAGGCTACTTCGAGGCCAACATACGTTTCTTCTGGCTCTCCAGATGTTTCTTTTCTTAATATACATGCAGATAGCTGTGTTTGTGCAAAATTACTAGTAAACCCGTCTATATTCGTAGGTAAATAGTTTTTCAAATCATTTATGTTTCCACAATAAAGAGTGTAATCTTGATTACCTGCTAATGTTAATAGATGTGAAGCAATTATGAGCATTCTGTTACTATCTTGTAATCTTACCCATCCATCGTCAGGCATACAAACGTGTCCTGCCATTGTTTCAAACAACTCTTTTTCTTCAAAGAACTCCTCATAAGTTAAATAATTTTCACCCTGATTATCTGGTCCGAAGTTCATCCTCATCTTAATAGATGCATTATCTGCAGATATGTTACAGCCATACATTTTTCCGTTACTAAATAATAATCTTCTTGTTATATTTGTAGGATCTACTAATCCTATTTCGTTTTTTACAACCTGGTGATTTCTAACAGAAGTACTATTCCAACACATACCAATGGAGTCTATGAAGAATTCGCCTGTTCCTTCAGGGTTGTTTCCACAACAAACGTTACCCGTCCACCTATTTGTTAATTGAGCATTACATGCAACTTCATAAGGAATCTTATCTTCATCATTAACATCTTCTCCCCAGAACCCTTTAGGAGAGTCTCCTCCATCAAGATTATCTATCCATATCCTGTGGCGCCCAGTACAATAACGTAACTCTGAGTTAATAGTTGACTCCGGGTTTGGTACAAGATAAAAATTAGTAGCCACCACATTAGCACGTACATCATCCACATTATTTTTTATTCTAACACGAGTTACATTTGTTAAATCATCATCTATAGAGGATAAATTAACTCTAACTTCAGCAGAAATACCAGAATTTATTAACCTTACATAATACTCTGTTAATGATTGGTTTAAAACTTCCACCCCACTATTTTCTATTATTATGCTTAGGTTTTTAGGGATGTTTGATAATAAGACGAAGCGTAACTCGCTAAAGTCAGACCAATTACTTAAAATTATGTCTTGAGGAAGTAAAAAAGACAGAACATTTCCTCCCTCAATTGGTCGATTAGTAAGGTCACTTAAATTTTCAAATCTTACTAAATCATATAGTGTTCCACCAGTAGTTGTATACACCTTTGTTAGAGAATGAAGACCGAGATCTTTTAAAGGATTAGCTGGCGCAGTAAATGAGGATTGACGACATCCAGGTCCAGCACAACATTCTTTTATATAGTTGTTTCCTTGTTGTTGGTAACAAATAAAACTTTCATTAATCAGTGCATAAACAGGAATGTCAGCTCTTGGACTTGGTTCACCACCAATACAACAATTAGACTCGCCTCCTACTTCTACTGTATTTCCAGGACAAATATGAGTCTCAGAATTAAATTCTGTTCCTTGAATTTGTTGACAAGTAAGCTCTGATAAATCTCTGCATCTAGCAGCTGCCCCAATACAACACATCTCCCCTCTAGTGTTGTTAAAAAAAGCCCCATCAGTACAATATTGATTTTCTTCACATACATTATAATCTTCATTAAAACTAGATTGCGCTTCGGTTGTTTGAATAGCCTGACAGGTTTTAGTTATATCAAAACCCTCTCCTCTACACAAGGAATTATCTCTAAAATCAGGATTTATACACCAACCAGGAATTGAACCATCATCTTCGCTTCGACATATAGGTTCATCTCTCATAGCAGGACTTTCACAAAAAGTAGTAGTAGGATTAGAAAGATCAAAATATTGTTCAAGATTCACATACTGATTAGCATGTAATATACGACAGTTATTACTACAATCTTCTACAAAATTCCCGGAATCATATGTGGGCTGATTAATACCAAAACAAAAAGCGCTAAATTCCTGTTCCTCACATTCACCTTCAGTATTGCAACTACCTACGTTTCCAAAAGAATACTGTAAAACAGATAAACATAAAGGATCATTAGGATCTATGAATGAGCCTGGAGGACTTGGAAAAGTTTCGTTTTCAGCTAAAGAATAACTAGGATTTAATACTTGTAACCCTGAAGCATTACACATAAACCATTGTTCTCCCGAACTTACAAAATGAGTAGCATTACTTGTTTGACTAATTGGATTAGTAGTACTATCCTCAGGTATAAATGCAGACATAATATAATAAGGTAATAAATGAGCAGGTCTCCAAACGTATGTTGATGTTTCTGCATATCTTATAGCATCTCCATCAGCTCGGTTTTTCAAACAAACATAATAATTATCCTCCGAATCATTAGCGATTAAACCAAGATTTCCCCCATCCGCCTCAGTACCAATACTCTTTATCCCTAAGTATCCACAACAACCAAGTCCTTCTTTATAATGTGTTCCTTGAACTTCGAATCCGTATCCATTAATACATAAACCATCTTCTGTGGGATCTGTAGGCACAGGCATAATTCCAAAAGTATTAGCCGTTTTAAACACGTCCCCTATATTAATAGGTTGCGAATTTTGAAATAAATCTAATCTCAATCTTTTTTGAAAAGTAGTAATACCACTCTTATATTCAATCTTAAACAAATACCAACCTTCACGTACATTAAAATTCTCAGAAATTTGATTATTACCAGATACTTTATCAAGAATAGCAGTCTGTTGTACCCATTGCCCCTCTTGATTTACTATTATTGGATGTAAATGCATATGCACCGTATCACCGGGTCTAATATAAGGCCTTATTGATAAGTTAGTAAATGATTCATTTACATATAAATAAGTATAAAATAAAATTATACCTCTTTCGTCAGAAGACATAAGATCACTAGAAGTACTATCCATAAATTTATTAGAACTAAAATCTACTTTAAAATAATGATCATCTATGTCTTTAGAAAAGCCTTGATCAGTGGATAAAGCTTTTATATAGTTATCTCCACACTTAAAATCGCTATCACACGAATTAAGAGAAAATTCTTTTGGGCTTAAAGATTGACCCTTGGTTGTATTATAATCACAAAGACCCCCTTTATCAGTTCTAACAACCTTTTCACCACATAAACAAAAATCAGAAATTAATTCTAATTTATTTATTTCAAAAGGACAGTTAGGTGGAGTAGCTACTCTAAACGCTTCATTAGGATAATTATTTGTTCCTCTAGATCTATAAAACTCTGTAGCAAATATAGGATTTGTAAATTGAATCGTTTCAGATTTCCACTTATTCGCAATAGCTCTATCAATTAACCTGAACTCTCCATCCCCAGCACTAACTTGAAACCAAATATCAGGAGTGCTACCAGTATCATCTAATACACTTAATACATAATCACCACTAATCATCGGATTACCTGCAGAACTCGTATCTTCTACCCATGCCTCACAAATATTTTTTGGAACTGTAAATGTTTGAGAAAATCTCCGTCTACTTCTTCCAGTACCAAACGAACGCCAAAAGTTACAAGCCACGTAATCTCCAACAGGATTTACATTCCATTTATTTTCATTATATGAATTAGTTATAGCTTGTGCTCTTTGTTCATATATCGGGATGTCATCATCTGCTGCGACAGGAGTTGAGAAAGCGATAAAACTAATACTTAGTATTAATCCTAGTAAAAGAGTTATTGACTTTATGCGCATAACATTTATTTTCTATTATTTGTTATTTAAACTTTGCTATTATTTGTCGAGTATTTCTGTGTGAGTAGTTACACCTATTTTTTCAATAAGTTTTGTATATGTTTAAACATACACATATGTTTATGGCAACAAAAACTATAACTATTATGGAAGATGCTTATGAGGCATTGTCTAGAGAGAAGTTACCTAATGAGTCTTTTTCTGATGTTATAAGAAGAGTGACTAAAAAAAGTGGTGGTTTGGAAGAGTTTTTTGGTTGTATAACTAAAGAAGATGCAGATATTATTGAAAGAGAAATTGCTAAGCAAAGAGAGCTTGGTAGAAAGAGAAATGTTTGGGGGTGAAAAATGATTTGTTTAGATTCTAGTTTTGTAATTGATTATTTTAAAGGAGATAAAGATGCTAATAAAATGATTAAAAAGTTAGATTTTGAAACTGTTTTTTTAACTGAAATTAGTGTTTTTGAAATATCTGTAGGTATGATTAATACTAATAAGAAAAACTTAGATATGCTTCTTAGGTTTTTAGATAAAATAAAAATAATACCTACTACTACGATGTTTTCTTTAGAAGCGGCAAGAATAAAAAAAGAGTTAGAATTAAAAGGGATGGCTATAGATAGTATGGATTTGCTTATTGCAGGTATGATGAGAAGTTATGGTTTTAGTAAGATTTTGACAAGGAATAAGAAGTATTTTGAGAAAATAGATGGTTTAGAAGTTATTAGTTATTAGTTTAAGAATTCGTTTATTATTTTTTTTGCTTGGTTTATTGATGAGTATTTTTTTGTTTGGAAGTATTTGTTTCCGTTTATCATTGCGCTTAGTTTTTTGTTTTTGTTTTCGTTAAATAAGCATAATGTTTTTTTGTTTAGTGTTTGTGCTATTCCTAGTTCGTATCCTACGCCTAGGCTGGGATTTGTTACTTCTGCTATTATTAGGTCTGCTTTTTTTAGCCAGTCTAGGTCTCTTTGAAATATGTGTTCGTCTGAGGTGTTTTTTTCTCCAAGGCTTGTTAGTGCTGCTTTTCCTATGTGTTCTGTTAAGACGTTTGCTTTGGTCGATATGTGTTTTATTAGTTCTAAGTATGTTTCTTGGTCTTCTCTTCCTCCTCTTATTGATGCTGCGAAGTATATTGTTTTCATGTTAATAAAATAAGGTTCATCTAAATATTTATATAGTTTGTTTTATTATTATTTTTTTATGAGAAGAGATGTTTCTAATTGGTGGCTTCAAGCATTAGAAGATTTTGAGAATGCTAAGGATTGTTTGAAGCTTGAAAAGTTTTATTTGGTTGCTTTTTTGGTTCAGCAAGCTGTTGAAAAAGGTCTTAAAGCTTATTATATTTTAAAAAAAGAGGATTTTCCTGATAAAACACATTCACTTATTTATTTGGGTAAGGAGCTTGATGTTCCAAATAATTTGATGTCTAATTTGAGAAAAATTAATCCTGATTTTATTTATACTAGGTATCCTGATTTGGATGGAGTTCCACCTTATCTTGCTTATGATAAGGTTATTGCGAGTGAAAGAGTTTTGATGGGTGATGAAATCATAAAATGGTTAAAGAGTATGATAGAGAAGTAATTGATTTTAAGGAAAGTATTCTTAAAAAATATCCTGATGCTAAAATAATTATGTTTGGGTCTAGAGCTAGAGGTACTAATTTGAAAAGTAGTGATTTTGATTTTGTTGTATTGAGTGATTTTTTTGAGAATAAGAAAACTCCAAAACGGTTAGAAGAAGTTTATTTGTTTTGGGATAGTAAGTTTAATGCTGATATTTTGCCTTATACTTTTGAAGAATTTGAGGAACAGTCTAAACTTTTTACTATTGCAAGAAAGGCAAAGCTTGAAGGAATTTTTATTTAAGTTTGAAGCTTACTGCTTTTTTTGCTATGTCTTCGTATCCTAGGCTTTTTATGAAGCTTTTTAGTTCTTGTGCTTGTCTTAAAGAACCAGGTTTTGTTGCCATGCTACATATTATTACTGGTACTGAGTATTTTTTTGCTAGTTTTAGGTTTTGTTTTATTCTTCCAATTATTAGTGGTTTTTCTTGGCTTTCTATTAGTGGTTCTGTTGCTATTACTAGTGTTTTTTTGTGTTCTTTCATAAGTTTCATGTGTACTTGGTTCATTCCGCTTCTTCTGTGGTGTACTGAGTCTTTTTCTTCTAGGTATTCTGCTCCGAAGTGGTATGGTTTTTGTTTGTTTTCTATGTTACTTCTTGTTGCTTTAGAAAAGTGTAGTTCGTATTCTTTTGATATGTATGAGTCACGTTTTTTTTCTAAGAATATTATTTGGTTTCCTAGTTTTTTGGAAACATCTTTTATTTCTTGTTCGAATTCGTTTTTTATTGCAATATCTAACATTTGATTAATGAGTATTTTTTTATAGTTTAATATGTTTTTGTTTATTTATGTTTGTTGTTAAATGTCCAAAATGTGGTAATAATCAAAAAACTGATCCTAGAATTGGTAAGCTTAGTGATGTATCTAAAAAAGTTAAGAAATGTGTTTATTGTGGTCATAGTTTTAAGATTCATCCAAATATTGACAAAACCCGAATTGTTAGTCGAGATTGAGGTATTGAGTTATTAGTTTTTTTTCTGTTTCGAAGTCTTTTGGATTTTTTTGTTCTATTAGGTTTTGTGCTCTGCTTACATATTTTATTTCTGCTACATCGTGTAGTGCGTCAAATCCTACAGGTATTTGGCTTGACATAGACATCATTTGTAGTTTGAGTCGCTCATTTGCTATTTTTGTTGAAAGCCTCTCATCTTTATATATTATTTGGGCTTTTAATTCTTTTACGTATAGATCTGCTAGTTCTGATATTACTTCCACCATGTTTTGTGATGTAGGGTTTTGTTTGTAGTTTGATAATGCTTCTTCACATTCTTTTTTTTCAGAGTTTCTTACTTTATTCCATCTTTCATCATAGAATGTTTCTCCTATTGCTGAGTCTAAGAATGTTTTTTTATCTAGTTTTCCGTGGTATAAGTAGTGTATTGCTTCATTTAAGTTTAGTTTTTGTTTTTCCATCAGATTTTTTTGGAATCAATATTAGTTTTTAAACCTATTTAATTTCCATATAGAAATTAATTATTAATCAAAACACTTATAAACCCTTTTTAGCCCCATAATATTATAATGACTGATAATGAAAAAATAGAACATTCTAATATAATTCCACAAGTAATAGAAGATGAGATGAAAGACGCATACTTAGATTATAGTATGTCTGTTATTGTAGGTAGGGCTTTGCCTGATGCTAGAGACGGTTTGAAACCTGTTCATAGACGTATTCTTTTTGCTATGCACAGTCTTGGTATGACTCACAAGTCTTCTTATAGAAAAAGTGCTAGAATCGTAGGGGAAGTTCTTGGTCGTTTACATCCGCATGGAGATAGCGCAGTTTATGATTCTTTAGTTCGTATGGCTCAGCCTTTTAGTTTACGTTATCCTTTAGTTGATGGCCAAGGTAATTTTGGTAGTGTTGATGGAGATAACGCAGCAGCTATGAGGTATACTGAGGCTCGTTTACAAAAAATTAGCCAAGAACTTTTAGATGATTTAGAAAAAGAAACTGTTGATTTCATGGATAATTTTGATGGTACTATGCAAGAGCCTACTGTGCTTCCAAATAAGATTCCTAACTTGTTAATTAATGGTAGTACTGGTATTGCTGTTGGTATGGCTACAAATATTCCACCTCATAATTTAAAGGAGGTGTGTGATGGTGCTGTTGCTTTAATTGAAAATCCTGATATTGAAGATTCTGATTTGTTTGAATTAGTTAAGGGTCCTGATTTTCCAACTGGAGGTATTATTCTTGGAAGAAGAGGTATTTATGATGCTTTAAAGACTGGTAGGGGTCGTGTTGTTGTTAGAAGTAAGATTCATGTTGAAGAAAAAAACGATAGGAAAAAATTAGTTGTTACTGAAATTCCTTACATGGTTAATAAGGCTAATTTGGTTGAGCAAATTGCTGATCTTGTCAAAGATAAAAAAGTCGAAGGCATTTCTGATTTAAGAGATGAAAGTGATAGACAAGGTATGAGAATTGTTATTGATCTTAAAAGAGATGCAGAAGTAGAAGTTGTTAAAAATCAATTATTCAAATATAGTAGGCTCCAAGATAGTTTTAGTGTTTTAATGTTAGCACTTGTTAAAAATCAACCTAAGACTCTTAATCTAAGAGAATTGTTAGCTCAGTTTATTTTACACAGAAAAGATGTTGTTAGAAGAAGAACCGAGTTTGATTTAAAGAAGAGTGAGGCTAGAGCTCATATATTAGAAGGATTACTTATAGCTCTTGATAACATAGATGAGGTTATTGCTTTAATTAAAGCTAGCGGTAGTAGTGCTGAGGCAAAGACTAACTTGATGAGTAGTTATGATTTGTCTGAAGATCAAAGCCAAGCTATATTGGAGATGAGGCTTCAAAAGCTTGCAAAGCTTGAGAGTACTAAGATTA
Source organism: Candidatus Woesearchaeota archaeon (assembly GCA_047602735.1). GTDB lineage: Archaea > Nanobdellota > Nanobdellia > Woesearchaeales > 21-14-0-10-32-9 > SKIS01. The sequence goes on from JBLKOK010000002.1 coordinate 161,490, forward strand.
AGGAAGAATATGATGAATTGATGAAGTTAATCAAAGAGCTTAAAGAAATTTTAGCAGATGAACAAAAGATTTTAGATATTATTCGTGAAGAATTAGTTAATGTTTCTGAGCAGTATGGAGATGATAGAAGAAGTGCTATTGATGAAACTGAGTATGAAGATGTTGATATGGAAGATCTTATCCCTGAAGAGGATATGGTTGTTACTTTAAGCAAGGAAGGTTATGTAAAGAGAACTAGTATTGATACTTATAAGGTTCAAAGACGTGGTGGCGTTGGAGTTATTGGTAGTACAAATAAAGAAGATGATTTTACTACTAGTTTATTTATTGCAAATACTCATAGTTATTTACTTGTTTTTACTGATAAAGGAATTGTGCATTGGCTTAAAGTGTATAAGATTCCTGAAAGTTCAAGGTATAGTAAAGGTAAGGCAATAGTAAATCTTATCGATATTGGTAAAGAGGAAAATATTTCTGCAGTTATCCCTGTTAAAGAATTTAGTGAAGATAAATTCTTATTGATTGCTACACGAAATGGTATTGTTAAAAAGACTAGTCTTAGTGCTTATAGTAGGCCTAGACGAAATGGTATTATTGCTTGTACTCTTGATGAAGGAGATGAAGTTGTTGGAGTTAAATTAACTACTGGTAGTGATGAAGTTATGCTTGCTACAAGAAAAGGTATGGCTTGTAAGTTTAATGAACAAGATGCAAGGCCTATTGGAAGGACTAGTAGAGGTGTTAAAGGTATTACTCTTAAAGGAGATGATAAGGTTGTTAGTATGATTATTGTTAATGATGAGACTGATGTTTTAACTCTTACAAGTAAGGGTTATGGTAAAAGAACTGTTGCTTCTATGTATAGGTTGATTAATCGTGGCGGTAAAGGTGTTATTAATATTAATTGTACTTCTAAGAACGGCGAAGTTGTTAGTGTTAAATCAGTTTTAGGTGATGAGCAGCTTATGCTTACAACAAAGAAAGGTATGGTTGTTAGAACAAAGGTTGAAAGTATTAGTAGTATTGGTAGAAATACTCAAGGAGTTAGAGTTATAAGACTTAGAGAAGATGATGAGCTTATGGCTGCTGCTAAACTTATTTTAGAAGATGAGCAAGATGAACCTGTTGAGAGTTCAGATTAAATAATAAATTATTTATATATTTCTTACTTTTAAGATGATTGAAGAAATAAAAACTACGACTATAACAAGTAAAGGTCAAATTTCTATACCTGTAAAGCTTAGAAAATCTAAGGGTTTTAAAGAAGGAGATAAACTTGCAATAATAACTTATGAAGACAGAATTGAGCTTAGACCTTTATTTCAGGTTAATGAAAAAATGCAAACTGCGTATGCTAGCCAAGAGCTTCTTGCAAAAGATTGGGAGAGTAAAGAAGAGGATGAGGCATGGAAAAACTTATGAAAGGAGATGTAGTTGTTGTTCCTTTTCCGTTTTCTGATTTTATAAAAAATTAATCTACACTTTTTAATATTAGTACTTGGTATGGTGCAATTGTTTTTAGTTGTATTTCGCGGTCAAGTACTTCAAAAGAAGAGCTTTTATGGTTTTCAAATATTTTCGGGTAGCTTGTCATTCCAAGCCCTGAGTATTTGAATTCGTCGCTGTTTAATATTAGCTCAAAATCTTTTTTTGAATCAAGTCCTACTTTGTAATCGTGATGTTTCCAGCTCGTTAGGTTTATTATTATTACGTATTTTGATTTGTTTGATTCTCTTGTTATTACTAGTATTTTGTTTTTGTCATCTACATTTAAGAATTTTCTTTTATCTGTATTTATTGGGTGGAATGCTTCGTCTTCCATTAATAGGTTTATTTGTTTTTTATATTCTACTAGGCTTTGGCTGACTGGGCTTTGTAAAAGTTCCCATCTTATGCTTGAGTCGTGTTCAAATGTTCCTGGTTGTAATAAGAATGTTTGTAATAAGTCTAGTGTTCTTCCTTCGCATCCAAATGATATTATTGCTTCCATCACTTTTATTTTCCCGATTGCGTGAACATGGTTTTCAGGTCTGTGATACGTCATAGCGTCATATGCGAAGCTTCCTGTTGCTCTAAGTTCCATTAGTCCTGCCGCTGCGTCGTGGTTGTGAAAGTCTGCTATTGTGGAGTTGCTTTTTCCCCATTCTTTTTCGTCATTTATGTGTTTAAATTTCCATGCAGATATTACATCTCCTTTTTTTAACATGTATTCTGTGTGAAGATAATATGTTAGTCTACTACTATTATATGCTGTTGCTCCAAGTGCTCTTCTATCACTTTTTATTGGTGCTACTAGCATTTTTGCGTTGTCTTCAAAAAAGTAGTGTGCTTCAAAGTTTATTATTGAATTTGAGTTTTGGTTATAAATTGCTTGGTTTAGCTCTTTTAAGAATAGTCTTCCGTTTTCTCTTTCAGCTCCGTCTCCATTTGGTCCGTATCTTATTATTCCATCTACGTTATCGATTCTAAATCCGTCTATTAAGTAGTTTTTTTGAAAATGTAGACAGCTTTCAACGAAGAATCTTCTAACTTCTTCATCGTCATAATTTATTCTCATTGTTCCCCAATGAGTTTCTTCTTTGAAGTATAGGTAGTCATGGTTTTTTTTCCATACGTGTAAGCCGTTATTTTCAAAGTCTTGTCCAAATATTTTGTAATCTTTGTGAGGTATGTGGCCTAATACGAAGTCTCCTATTACTGCTATTTCGTGTTTGTGAAATTCATCTATCATTTGTTTAAATGAATCTGGGTCTCCCCAGTTTTTTTGTATTGCGTGTTGAAAAGGTACTAAGTATCTAAATTTCCAGTTGTCTCCATCTATGCTTTGGGCAAATGGTAAGAATTGTATTGCGTTAAATCCTAATTCTTTTATTTTTTTTATTACTCCACTTTTTGTTATGAATTCAAAATAGTTTTTTTTAGGTATTTGTTGACCTAGTTTTTGTCCGTCGTTGTAATGTACTATTAGTCCTGGTAGGTCTGTTTGGAGTATTCTTATACTTTTTTTTGTATTTGCAAAAGAGTATTTTGATTTATAGGTTGTTGGGTCTTCAAAGTCCCAGAATACACTGTTTCCTTCATCGTCAAAATATGTTGATGCAGGATCTTGGTATAGTTTTTTTTGATTATTTGTTATTACTAGTAATTTATATTTTTGTTTGTGTTTTATTTTTGTTTCTAAGATTTTTGTGTTGTTTTCTTGTTTAAATTTGTATTGAGCTAAATTATTTGGGTTTTGTTCCCAGTTGTTAAAGTCTCCTGTTAGGTATATTTCTTCTTGGTTTTTTGAGAGTACTTGAAATCTTATTAGTTCTGCTTTGTTTTCTTTGTTTCTTTTTATTACAAGTGGCCCAAAGCTTGGTTTAAAGTTTAAGTTAAGAATGTTTTTTTTATGTTGGTTTTGCCATTCGTAATCTTCCATTATAATTGTTTTATGTTATTAGTTTTAAATATATTTTCATAAAGCTTAAATATAAGATTAGACTACTTATTAGTAATTACAAAAGGCAAGGTTTGTGGATTTTTTTAAAAAATATACAATAAAAGGAAAAATTGAGCAAGAACTCAAAACTAGATTTAAGGATATAAACTTAGAACGAGCAGTTAATTTACATGTTGATGCAGTTAAACTTACTAGTAAAAAAGATGTTGATTTTTTCTTAAGATTATATGAAGAAGACACAAAAGAGTATTTGACTAAAACTCCAAAAAATGTTGTTTCTTTAAAACAAGTCAATAGCGGGGTTCCAAGAACTTATATTGATAACATGCATGGTTTTGATATTGAAAAAAAAGATGTTTTAGCCGGGTTTGATGGATTAGCTCAAGGGTTTAAAAAAACAGACCACGTAGGTGTTTTTGCTCAAGAAATAACAAGTATTAATTGTGATTATGTAAAGAAGTTTCCAAGTTTAGCTTATGAGTTTGGAAATGTGGTTCCTATGCTCTATGAGCGTCTTAGTAAAAGTAATGCTACTAATTTTTTAGAAGAAGTAGAACAGTTAGATTTTGAAGTTGTTAAAGATATTTTACATAACCCTCTTAGTTTAATTGATGAACTTAAAACAGAAGAAATTCATAGTTATTTACAAAAATATAATTCTAAATTTAAAGAAGTTAAGGAGTCTAAAAAAGAAGCTTTTAAGAATAAGTTTTTATATGAGTTGTTTGAATTAAAAGAACAAGTTATTAAGAAAAGAAAAGTTAATCTTTCTAATTTGTATGAATTCTTAGAACAAGAGCTTGTTGATTATTGAGATGTTTTTATTCTAAGTATTTTGTCATCGCCTTCGTTTGGTGTTCCTCTTCCATCTCTATTACTTGTTAGTACATATAAATAGCCATTATGGCTTTTTACATCTCTAAGTCTTCCATAAACGTTTTGTTCTTGATCATTAAACCATCTTGTTACTTGTCTTTGTTCAAGGTTTATTTTTAGTAGTGCTCTGCTTCTAAGTGTTGCCACAAATAAATATCCTTCATGAAAGTCCATTCCTGCTGGAGGTGTTGCTTCTATAAATAAGAATTCTGGGTTTTTGTATTCTGTTTTGTTTGAGTATCCTACTACTTCTGGCCAACCATAGTTTTGTCCTTTTATGATTTTGTTTATTTCGTCATGACCTAAAATTGCAAATTCTCCACTGGGACCATGTTCAGATGAGTATAGTTCTCCTTGGTTGTTCCATGCAAGTCCTTGAGAGTTTCTATGTCCGTAAGAGTATATTTCGTTTCCGAAAGGATTACTTTGAGGTATGGCGCCGTCAGGTTTTATTCTTAGTATTTTTCCAGATAGGCTTTCAAGGCTTTGTGATCTTGATGGTCTGAATTGTTCTCCTGTTGTTATATATAAGTATCCGTCTGGGCCAAATTTTATTCTTCCCCCGTTATGATTTAGACTTTTTTCTAATCCTTTTAAGATAGATCCGTTGTATATTCCGTTTGAATCGTTGTGTATTATTTTGCTTATTCTGTTATCTTCTGTTGTTGTATACATTATGTATATGTACGGGTTGTTTTCAAAATCTGGGTGTTTGTCTATTCCCATGAGTCCTCCTTCGCCTCTAGCGTCTGCTTGTACTTCTAAATAAGGTTCTGGTTGTAGTTCTCCGTTTTTTATTATTCTTATTCTTCCAGGTCTCTCTGTTACAAGTGCTGTTTCATTATCTAAGAATACTATTGCCCAGGGCACTTCAAGACCTGTTACCCATTCTTTTATTTCTACGTCCGGGTTTAGTAGATAAGTTTCGTTGAATTCTTCTCCTTGGTTTATTTGAGGTCCTGTTTTTATGTATATAAATAAGCTTAGAGATGTGACTGTTAGTAGTATGAATATAGATGTTATTACATATCTTAATCTTGGCATAATTATTAAATAAAAAATTATATTATAAAAGCTTTTATTAAAATTAGAAACTAAATATTTAAATATTTACACAACTTTCTGTGTATTTATGGCAAATATAACTATTTCTGTACCTGAAAAGATAAAGAAAAAAATGAAAAAGTTCGACGAAGTAAATTGGTCTGCTTATCTTAGAAAACAAATAGAGAAAAAAACTAAAGAAATAGATGAGCTCGAAGAGTTAAAAAAGCTTTTAGTAAAAGAAAAAGAAGCAGAATATTTTGCAGTAAACTTACAAAAAAAAGGAAGAAGCGGAAGATTAGAAGAGCTTAAGAAAAAAGGTTTACTATGAATATCGTTGTAGATACTAATATTTTGATAACATTTTTTTGGAAAGAAAACGTTTTTGAAAAAATGATAAAAAAATACAAGATTAATTGTTATTCTCCTGAATTTGCTCTTGAAGAAATAAATAAATATCAAAGTATTATTATAAAAAAAGCAAATATTTCTAAAAAGGAATTTGAAGATAAAAGATTAGAACTTGCAATATACGTAAATTTTGTAAGTTTAGAAGAGTATCAAAGTCATTTTAAACAAGCAATAAAAATAAGTCCTGATAAAAACGATGTAGATTTTTTTGCATTATCACTTAAAATTGTAAGTCCTGTGTGGTCTAATGATAAGGAATTAAAAAATCAAACTAAAATACCTGTTTTTAGTACTGGTGAAATTTTAGAAAATCCACATATTTTATTTAATTAATTTTACTTCTTCTTTTTCTTAGACATAGTTTTGTATGCTAAATATATTACTAGTACTAGTTCTGCTAAGAGTACTAGTGGTCTTATGTATATGTGTAAGCCGTCCCATCCTCTAATTGTTCCAACAAATAATGTTATTAAACCACCTAGTAATAGTCCTGTTGCTATCATTGCCATAACGTCATCTTTTTCTGGCAGTTTTAGTGCTATAAATATTGCGATTAAAGATAGTATGCCTGCTATTATAAATACAAATAAGGCGTATTCTTTGTTTGCATCATCGTATTCTTGTTGACATTCTCTTTGTGTTTGTTCAAATAGTTGTCTTTGTTCTTCAAATTCTTCTTGTGAAAGTTCTAATCTATCAGGATAAGTTATGAAGTCACAATAATCTGAGTAGTTTGGTGATTGTTTTACTGCTTGTATACTTGCAAATACAAAGAAAGTGAAAAGTATTGCTATTGTTATTGATACTACTGCTTTTCTATAGTCAACCATACTAATCTTTATGTTATCTGAGTTTATAATTGTTTTGAAAAGGTTTATAATTAAGTATTCATTATGTTTATTTGAGGTTGATATAAATGCATGACTTAAATAACGTATTATCTGATTTGTATGTTTTGAATACAAAGACAAAGAATTTTCATTGGAACGTAAAAGGGCCTAGGTTCATTATGCTTCATGAGTTTTTTCAAAAGCATTATGAGGCTATGGATGATTTTGTTGATGAGCTTGCTGAGCAAATGAAGATTTTAGGTCAAAGTCCTGTTGGTACTCTTAGTAATTTTTTAAAGAGTAGTCATATTAAGGAGTCTGATAAGGTTTTAAGTGAAGATGATATGTTAAAAGAATTACTGGCTGATCATAAACACATGGTTTTGGCTCTAAAAGAGGTTATAAAAAAGTATGATTCTGAGCCTGGAGCTGAGGATATGCTTATTGAGCTTTTAAGGTTTCATGAGAAAACTGTTTGGATGATTGAAAGTCATCTATAATTTTATTTTTTTAATTCGTTTTCAAAGTAGACGATTAATCTATTACAGATTTCTTTAGCTTCTAAGAAGTATTCTCTTACTGGGTCGTTATCGTTGTTTTCTAATACATCTATTATTTTTGACTTGCCGTCTGGGTCTCTTAGTACTGGTAAGTGTTCTTTTTTGGTTTTTATTAAATTATGTTCTGGTAGTTCTAGTTGTATTAAGTGGTTATATATGTTTCTTACAAGGTCTATTATTTGAGGTATTTCTTCTGGTTCGTAATCGTTTCTTAGTCTGCTAAATGAGTTGTATAGCTCTGAGGGTATGTGTAGTTTTTGTCTTATTTCACTGCTTCCCCCTCTTTTGTCTGCGTATACTCTGCCTATTACGAAGTTTATTGCTTTACATTTGTCTTCTACGCCTCTAAGTGTGCTTGATACGGTTGTTTTTGTAACTTTTAGTTCTTCTTGTGTTTTTGTTAGTTTGTCTTGTAAGTTGTGTATTTTGTTTGAGTATTCTTCGTTTTTGTCTGCATACTTTTTTGCAAGAGATTTATATTTTGCACTTTCTTTTAGTTTGTTTTCTAGTTCATCTAGTCGGTTTGCATATTTGTTTATTCTGTCTTTGTATGATTCTAATTTTTCAGAAACATTTCTTTGATTTGCTATTTCTTGTTCTAATTCGTATATTTTAGTTGTGTAAAAAGCCATTTCTTCATCGTATTTTTCTGCTTGTACTTTGTATTCTTGGCTTTGTTCTAATTCTGCTCTAAGTTTTTCTAATTGTCTTACGTAGTCTTCTAGTTGTCTTTTTGTTGCTACTTCTTGTTTTTTGGTTTGTAAGAATTTTCGTTTTTCTTTGGTTCTATATGTTTGTTCTATTAAAAGTATTAAGGCAGTTAGTATTATTAGTAAAAATATTTGTAGTACGACTATTACTTGTCCGTCCATTCTTGAAATGTCAGGCACTATTTCCATTAGCCATATAAAAAAGAATAATGCAGGTAGTAAAAAAGTCATAAGTACTAGTAGCATTTTGTGGTCTTGTGATTGTATCGTTGCTATTATTGTTGCTAGAACAAATATTAGTACTGGTAGTGTTCCTAAGAATACTGGCCATGGATCTGATTGTGTTAGTAGAGCAAGCATCACGAAGGTAATAACGTAAAATATTATTCCTATTATTGCTATTGCTTTTTTTTGTGGTGTTAGATCCATAACTTCTTTATTAATTGTTTTTATTTATATACTTATCTGTATACGCTAAATCTTTGTGGTTCACACATTATTATCATTATTATATCCGGGTTTTTATCTTGGTTTTGTCTAAGTGTTTGTATATCTTGTCTTGAAGCTATACAACTTTTATAAGGGTGTGTATGAAACATAGCTATTGTTTCGTTTGAACATGGTGCGTGTGATACGTGTGTGTAGCTCTGTGAATAAATAACAGGCATATATGCATAAGTTATATAGTAGTTATTGTTTTGTCTGTATCCTTCTAGGCAAAGACTTGTTTCTACATCAGGATTATCGTGGTATGCATCAAATACTATTTGGTTTGTTTGGTTTTCAAATATTATTTTTATGTCTCTTGTGCTTATTACGTTTTCATTTATTTTTTGACTTTCTATTTGACCCGCGATTATCCCATATACTGGAAAGCTTAGGTATATGTAGCTCGCCATTAGTAATACAGAAAATAGTGCTATTAGTATTATGTAGTATTTTTTGTATTTGTTATTTTTTTGTTTAGATTCAAATTCTTGTATTAATTTTTCATCATCTAAATCTTCAAATTCTTTTGGTTTCATTTTATATTGTTAAGATTACTTGTTTATTTAATAATTTAATTGAATCGATTAGAAAAGATTTAAAAAGTGTAAACAGTACATATTTTTTTTATGGCTAAAAAAATGAGTGGAAAAAACATAGGCATAATATTGCTTTTAAGTCTTATTTTATTTTGGGTACCTTTACCTTTTATAGATGGAAAAGTAATTGGGAGTATAATAGTTTTAATTATTAGCGTTTATTTACTTATTAAATAAACTTTTGATTAATTTTATTAATTCCTTGAAGTTTGGTGTTAAGAAGTGGCCGTTTTTATCTTCAAAGACATGGAACTTTGCATTTTTTAATTTTTTTTCATATTTTTCTTTGTGTATTATTTTTACTATTTGGTCTGTTTTGCTAAAGAAGAAGTTTAGGTTGTTTATTTTATCTAGCAGTTCTAGTTTTTTTGGTAGTTTGAATCCGTTTGTTAATTCTTCGTTTGAGTTTGAATCATCAAATGGTGGCGCTACTAAGAATACCCCTTTGATGTCTTTATTGGTTTTGTTTTCTGATAAGTATCTTGCAAGAAATATTGCTCCTAGGCTAAATCCTATTAGTATTATTTCTTTTTGTGTTATTTCTAAGTATTTTTCAAATATTATTTTCCAGTGTTCGTAATGGGCGTTTTCTTTTAGTGGCATTCTTGGTTTTATTACTTTATGTTGTGGTAGTTGTTGTTCTAGTTTTGAAGGCCATATTTCTAGTTCGTCTAGGTAAACAGTTTTATTTTTTAGGTAGTCTAAATATTTTTTTTGTGTGCTGTGTGTTGTTCCGCCATGTATGTATATTATTTGCATGATTATTTATTATCAGTAATACTTATATATTACTTTTGATTATGTTGTTTTAGGGTGAAAAATTTAATATGAAAAAAATTATGATGATTTTAGTTCTTGCAATGAGTCTTATGCTTGTTGCTTGTTCTGGAGAACCAAGAAGTGACATAGAAGTATTAGAACCAACTTCTAATTTAGCAGCAACGATTAATGGCGACGAAGTTTTTTTGGATGAGGTTTTAGCTGTTCAAGCGCAGTTAGCTCAACAAGGTATTGACGCAGATACAGAGCTTGCTTTAAATCAAATTTTTGTTAGACTTGTTTTGATGCAAGAAGCAAATAGAAGAGGATACGTTGTTAGTGATGAAGAAATTGAAGCTAATTTTGAAGCACAAGGTATAAGCATTGAAGATATTAAAAGTAGTATTGAACTTCAAGGTATGAGTTATGATGATTTTTTAGCTGAACAAAAAAGTTTTTTTTCTCTTCAATTATTAATTGATGATGTTGCAAAAGACATAGATGTTAGTGATGAAGAGGCTAGAGAGTTTTTTGATAGTCAGCCAGATTTATTTTTAGAAGGGTCTAGTTTTGAAGATAATCAAGATAACATAAAAGGTTTTATTGCTGAACAAACTGCTAGTAATTTGTTAATTGATTTATCTCAAGAGTTAATAGCTCAAGGAGACATCGAGGTTTTTATTTAAAACCTTGAATATATTTTTTTATTTTTTACATAATTATTTAATATGTTTTTTAATTCTTTTATTTTATGAGAGCTACACTTGCAGGAGGATGTTTTTGGTGTCTTGAAGCAGTTTATACTATGATAAATGGTATATCTAATATAAAGCCTGGATATATTAAAGGGTCTAAGGACACTGCAAAGTACGAATTGGTTTGTAGTGGTAAAACAGATCATGTTGAAGCAGTTCAGTTTGATTTTGATGAGGACGTAATAAGTTATAAAGAGGTATTAGAAATATATTTTAAAATTCATGATCCTACAAGTTATCAAAGGCAAGGAAATGATGTTGGAAAACAATATAGTGCGATTATATTTTATCATGATAACGAGCAAAAAGAGATAGCAGAAAAAGAGCTTGAAATACAAAGATCGTTAACAAAAAGTGTGGTTTATACAACTATTGAGCCTTTACAAGAATTTTTTGAAGCTGAAAGATATCATTTTAATTATTATGATAATAATAAGGATAATCCTTATTGTTTATTTGTAATAGCTCCTAAGATAAAAAAGGTTATGAATAGTTAGTTTTTTTCCCATGGATAAACTATCCATGATTTTGTTTTTAGTTCTTAACAATAATAAGTTGGTTCGTATTTTGCAATGCTTTTTTTGTGTATGCAAAACGTTTTTGGTTTGAATCCTAGTTTTTGTTCTAGTTCAATAAATGTTTTTCCTGAATCACATATCTCGTCTACTACTAGTGTTTGTTTTGTTATTTTATTTGTTAGTGGCAAGTCTAGTTTATGACTTAGTATTACTGCTGCTATCAGTCCTCCTCTTGGTATTCCAAATATGTCTTTTACGTTTTTTATTTCTCCTACTTTTTTTAGGATTAGGTTTTCTATTTGTTTCCAAGAGACATAAGTCTTTTTTATTCCAGGTTTGTTATTACGTATAATTGTTTTGCTTTCTTTGTTATTTTTGCTGGGCATTTGTTTTCACCTATGTTTTCGTCTAAAAAGTTTTGGTATGCTTTTCTTTTACTCTCGCTTATAAAAAATATGAATACTGTTGAGTTTTTTATCATGGTTCGAGTCATGGTTATTCTGTTGCTTGGTGATTTTGGGCTGTTGGTTATTTTTATGTATTCGTTTCTTAAATCGTTTATTGATTCATGTCCGGGGAAAAGGCTTGCTGTGTGTCCGTCTGGTCCAACTCCAAGTATTGCTATGTCTATTTTTCTAACTTTTACGTTGTAGGATATCAAAGGGTTTTTTTCTGTTAAGTCATATTTTATTATTTGGCTTTCTTTTATTTTTCCTTTTGCTATTAAGAAGTTAAAAAATGTTTCTTTTAGTTGTTTGTAGTTTGAATCGTTACTTGTTATTTGTACTTCTCTTTCGTCTGCTAAGCAAAATTTTAGTAGGTCCCATTTTTGTTGTGGTAGTTTATCACAGTGTTCTATTATTGTTTCTAAGAAACTGTATGTGCTGCTTCCAGGGCTTAGTGCTATGAATGTCTCGGTTGTTTTTTGGTTTATTTCTTCAAAGAATTTCTTAGTTGCTTGTATTGATAATTCTTTTATTTTATTGTTTTTTATTAGTTCCATTTTCTTTTGTCTTTTTCTAATAATTCGTCTGCTTGTATTGGTCCGCTAGATCCGTCTTCGTATTTGAATAGTATTGGGCAGTTGTTTTTGCAGTTTATTAGCCGGTCTATTATTTGCCAGCTTCTTTGTATGCTGTACCATCTTGGAAATAGTGTTTGGTCTCCTTTTATTATGCTTTTTAGTATGTTTTCGTATGCGTTTATTTCTATTTCTTTTTCTCTTATAAATTCTGCTTTTACTTGTTTTGTTGAATCGTTTTGTTTTACGTTTAGTGTGAATGTTATTGATCTTTGTGGTTGTAGTTTTATTATTATTTTGTTTGATTCGTAGTCTTTTGATTTTAGCTCTATTATTATTTTTGCTTCTGCTTTATCTAGTTTTTTTCCTGTTCTTATGTATATTGGTACGCCTTGCCATCTTTTGTTTTCTATGAATATTTTTAGTGCTACGTATGTTTCTGTTTTGGTTTTTGCTACGTTTTTTTGGTAAGATGCGTATTGTCCAAGTACTACGTTGTCTTCCCAGTCTTTTAGGTTTTTTATTTGTTTTATTAGGTTGTATTTATTGGTTCTTTTGTTTTTGCTTTTGTTTTCCATTGTTAGAATGGTTAAGAGTTCTAATAAGTGATTTTGGAACATGTCTCTTATTGCTCCTGATTTGTCGTAGTAGTTTTTTCTTTGTTCTACGCCTTTTGTTTCTGTTACTGTTATTTGTATGTTGTCTACGTGTCTTTTGTTTAGTAGGGGTTCTAAGAAGTGGTTTTTGTATCTTAGTATTTCTAGGTTTTGTACTGCTTCTTTTCCTAGGTAGTGGTCTACTCTGTATATTTGGTTTTCTTTAAAGCAAGTTGTTAGTTGTTTGTTTAGTTTTCTTGCTGATTTTAGGTCTTTTCCAAATGGTTTTTCAAATACTATTTTTCCTTTGTTTTGTTTTGTTTTTCTTAGGTTTTTTAGAACTGTTTCAAAAAGTTCTGCTGGTAGTGCTAAGTAGAGTATTGTGTTTTGGTCTACTAGTCCTTCGTAGTCTTTTGGTTCGTCATAATTTATTTTTTTGTATGTGAGATCTAGGTTGTGGCCTAGGTATTCTTTATATTGTTTTTGTGTTAAGTCTCTTCTTCCTATAGCTATTATTTCTAAGTCATATTCTTTTTTTATTTTTTTTAGTGATGGAGCTAACTTGTTTTTCATTAAGTCTCCTGTTGCTCCAAATATTATTATCTTATTTTTTGACACTGTGGCCTCCAAATTCTTTTCTCATTCCTGCAAGTAATTTGAATGCGTAGCTGTCTTTGTTTCTTGAGTGGTACCTTGCGTGAAGTGCATAGGTGTTTGATATGAATGGTACTCCTAGGTCTAGTGCTTCTTTTGCTGCCCATTTTCCTTCTCCGCTGTCTTCGACGAATGGTTTGTATTTTAGTCCTGATTTTATAGCGTTGTGTGTTACATCCATTAATAGTCCTGATACTATTGTTCCTTTTGTGTATAGTTTTGATACTTTTTTTAGGTCTAGTTCAAAGTTTGATTTTTCTAGTATTTCAAATCCTTCTGCTATGCTTTGCATCATTCCGTATTCGATTGCGTTGTGAATCATTTTTACGTAGTGGCCGCTACCTGCTTCTCCGAAGTATTCAAAGCCTTGTGGGTATGCAAATGTTTTTAGGATTGGTTTTATTTGGTTGTATGCAGATTTGTCTCCTCCGATCATTAATGGGTAGCCTGTTTTTCTTGCTATTATTCCTCCGCTTACTCCTATGTCTAAGAATTTCACTCCTTTTTTTTGTGCTTGTTGTGCTTTTTGTTTGGCTAGTTCGAAGTGGCTGTTGCTACCATCTATTATTATATCTCCTTTTTGTAGGTAGCTTAGTGTTTCTTCAAATATTTTTGGTGTGATTTTGTTTGGTAGCATTAGCCAGACTATTTTTTTTTGCATTGAGTCTATCATTGTTTTTATTTTTGGATATGTTTTTGCTCCTTTTTTTGCTAATTTTTTTCTTGGTTCTTCGCCTCTGTTGTATGCGTGAACTTTTACTTTCTTTGAGTTTAGCATTTTTTCTGCTATTCCATATCCCATTCTTCCAAGTCCTATTATTCCTATTTCGTACATTTTAAAAAATCGCCTCTTTGATAGTTTTTTTTAGAGTGCTTTTGTTTATATAACTTATGTTAATAACTCTTCTGTTTTATTAAAAAAATCTAAAACATTATTTTCGTATTCTTCTAATTCCTTGTTTTTAAATTTTAAGTTAGTTGAGTAACTAGCGTCATGTCTTTCTTGTTTTAAATTTATATAAAGTTCTGCGTCTTCTTTATTTATGGAAAGATCGTTTATTAGATTTGCTTCTTTTTTTGTTATATTATATTCTTTTATAAGTATTAGTATAGTTGCGTAGTGGTTTTTTGATGCATATTTTTTGTTTGTAATTAACCCTAATGCTAAACGATATAAGGCGTAATATAATATTACTATGAGCCAGTCGTTGAATTTGTTATGTTTTTTATTTATTTTATAAAATTCTAAGTTATGTCTTGCTTTTTTGATGTGAGATTTTACTAGCTCTTTGTTTTCTTGAATTAGTTTAATATGTTTCTTTTTTATAAAGAAATTTAGTTCTTTTTCCAAATATATTTTATCTTCAAATAATTTAGTTATGTTCATTTAGAATTACCTCGTAGAAGTTTTGTTCTTTATGTATAGGAAAGCCTGTTTTTTTTGCTTGTATTATTATATCGTCTTTATTTTCTTTTAGTTGTTGAATTGATGCGATAAATAAAGATAATGGGTGTTTTGAAGTTAATTCTGCTTGTTTTTTGTTTTTGGAAAGATTTATTTTTGTATTTGTTATTACTAATATATCTATATCACTTTTATTTGTTTCTTCTTTTCTTGATGAAGATCCAAAAAGTATTATAGTATATATTTCGTCAGTTAAGTTTTTTAAAAAATGATTTAGAGGATTTTTTATATTTGGGTTTAATTGGTTAAATTTAGTTATTGCTATTTCTGAGAATTTTAAAGCAACTAGTTTTTTATCTTTTATTTTGTAGAAAGTGTTAGATTTTGTTTTTTCTTCTTCTAATATTTTTGAACTTGTGAGTTTTTTTAAAACATTTTGTAGTGAGCTATGAGATAGTTTTGTATATTCTTTTATTTGATTATAGTATAATTTATGTTGTTTTAATTCTAAGAACGCGTTATATATTTTTTTTTCTGGTTTCATTTTATGTTTTTATTAACGTGCTTTCATTTAAATACTTTACCATTTATTGGTAAAATATTACCATTTATTGGTAAAATATTAGTTGGGCGTACAACATAGTATGTTTTGTATATTAATAACATTTGCTTAAGTATATTCGAAAAAAAGTTTATAACAAAAGCATTAAATAAATTAGTTTTGTTCTTGGTTTTGATGAAACCTATTATTGATGCTGTAAAGCCATATAAGAAGTATTTAGTTTTTGCTTTGATTCTTGCAGCTATAAATCAGATTTTTAGTTTGCTTGATCCTCAGATTTTTAGGCTTATAATTGATGATTACATAATGGTTCACGGTGAGCTTGAGCAAAATGAGTTTATTAGAGGTGTTGGTCTTTTAATTTTGCTTGCTATTTTTGTTGCTTTTATTTCTAGGACAGCTAAGGTTTTTCAGAGTTACTTTGTTAATGTTATAAAGCACAGGGCTGGTGCTTCTTTGTATGAGCGAGCTGTAAGTCATACTTTTTCTTTACCTTACAAGGTTTTTGAGGATAGGAGAAGCGGTGAGATTTTGCAAAAGCTTCAAAAGGCTCGTCAGGACATGGAGAATTTGATTGAGGGTTTTATTAATGTTATATTCTTGTCTGCTGTCGGGATATTATTCGTGGTGGTTTATGCTTATACTGTTAACTGGATTATTGGTAGTTTGTTTTTGTTGTTGATTCCTATTTTAGGATTTATTGCTTATTATATTAGTAGGAAGATTAAGGATGCTCAAAAAAATATTGTCCGGCAGATTAGTGATTTATCAGGTAGTACTACTGAGACTTTGAGAAATGTTGAGCTTGTTAAAAGTCTTGGTTTAGAAGATCAGGAGATAAATAGGCTTAATGAAAATAATAATAGGTTGCTTTTGTTTGAGATTGAAAAGGTTAAGATTTTTAGAAAGGTTGATTTTATTCAAGGTACTACTGTTAATGCTTTGAGGTCTTTGATTTTGCTTACTATGTTTATACTTATTTATTTTGGAGCTATGAGCGTAGGTGAATTTTTTACTTTGTTGTTTTATAGTTTCTTTGTTTTTAATCCTTTGATGCAGTTTGGAAGTGTTGCTAGTTATTATCACGAGGCTAAGGCGTCTAGTGAGGAATTAGAGGAGATTCTTAGTATGAAGTCTGAGCCAAAACCTAAAAACGCTGTTGAGATAAATAATGTTGATAGTGTTAAATTTAAAGAAGTTAGTTTTAGTTATGGTAATGGCGATGTGCTTAAAGGTGTGAGTTTAAATTTTTTGTCTGGGAAAACTATTGGGCTTGCAGGTGCTAGTGGGAGTGGTAAGAGTACTATTGTTAAGCTTTTGATTGGTTTGTATAAACAAAAGTCAGGTAAGATAACTGTTAATGATGTTGATAATCAAAAAGTTGATTTTGATTTGTTTAGGAAAAAGATAGGTTTTGTTGCTCAAGAGACACAGTTGTTTAGTGGAAGTATTCGCGATAATTTGTTATTTGTAAATCCCGGTGCTAGTGATTTGGATTGCTTAGCCGTTTTAGAAGCTGCCGAGATTAGTCATTTGGTTAAGAGGAGTAAGCTTGGTCTTGATACTGTTATTGGAGAAGCAGGTATTAAGCTTAGTGGTGGTGAAAAGCAAAGACTTGCTATTGCCAGGGCCCTTATTAGAAACCCGGACATAATTATTTTTGATGAAGCTACGAGTAGTCTTGATAGTAAGACTGAGGAAAAAATTGTTAAGACGATTAGCAATATTAGAAAGAAAAATCCAGGTATGATCATTGTTCAGGTTGCTCATCGTTTATCTACTTTGATTAATTCAGATATTATTTATGTTTTAGAGAACGGAAAAGTTGTTGAGAGTGGAAAGCATAGTTCTTTGATTAAAGATAAAGGATTATATTATGCGTTTTGGAGACAACAACAAGGAGGAAGGTTAAGTTGAAAGTTATTAGTGGTTGTGCAATTATTAGAGATGATGAGTTGTTTTTGTTAAAGAAGTTTAAGAATGATTATTTTGAATTTCCTGGCGGAAAGGTTGATGAAGGCGAAGTAATTATTTTTTTTTGAAGGAACAGAGTTTTTTAGATGGTTTCTTAGAGCTTTTTTTAATTGAAATTCTTCTTCTAAGAAAGAATAATCATTTGTCGAGTACAAAGTGTATAGTGAGTTTACTAAGATGTCTTCTTCTGGTTTTAGTGATGGAAAATATATGGGTTCTGATTTTTTTAGCTCTCTTTTTAGTGATTTAGCTGTTATATATGAAAAGTGCAAAGTTATCGAGGTTGAAGAATCTATTATTAGTTCTATGTCTTGATCTTTTGGCGTGTCAAGCTTAGTTAAGTCCATTACATCTGTTAAGTTTGCCCATTCATTTAATTTTAATATGTTCATTTTTATTAGTTTTTGGCTCGCTAACCAAACACCCCCTTGTTTTTGGTACTACCGAAAAGTTAAAAAAGTTTGTTATTTTTCTGTTTTATTAAAATGACCAAGCCTAAACTTGAAAAACAAACCATAAATAAAGACGCTACAATAGAAGAAGTATATGATGCTCTAAGTCAATATTTTTTTAATAACGGTAATAGTTTAAAAACAGCAGCACTTTTAGACTACTATAATAAAAACACTATGAGTCAAACAAGGATGTCTGAAATAAAAACAAGGGAATACGACCTCGAATTAGAGGTTATGATAGATTCTTATGGTTCTATAAATGAAGATTTAAATTGTTCACTCCACTATTACCTAGATAAATATGGAGATACAACTAATTATTTTTATGAACTAGAAATAACAGATAATTCTAAAAGACTCCCTACTGCTCTTAATTATTTTGGAGTTAACGACAGAGTAACATATCAAATAAGAAAAGGAGAACACAGAAATAGTGATAAATACGAACAAGAGCTAAGAAATATAGCAAACAGGCTCGTAGTAATAAAAAATCGGTGATTTAAATGAATTTTCTAGGCACTGAAAAAACAGAGTATAGAGGCAAAAAAGCATTTGAAGAAATCTATTATTTGTTAGAAAAATATTTCTCTAATTATGATAATGAAATTAAAGGCATTAATATGCTAAATACATTTTGTAAGCTAGCAAAAAATGAAAGCGTAGAAGCAAATAGTTATCTTAGCAATAAAGAAAATGATTTAGAGTTAAACATAAATGCATACGGAAAAATAAATGAAGAAGAACAAATAGAAATGCATTTTTATACGTCTAATTATCATGAGGATGAAAGATTTAGTGCAGAGCTAGGAATATATAGCAATGAAGACATAAGCATAGTTGCAATAGAGTCAAAAGATAATATTTTTGAATTAGAATACCACGCCGCTAAACACCCAACTATAAGTGGTTTTGAACTAAAAAAATTATACGATAAACTAAAGCCTTACAAAAAAAAATAATCTTAGTTTGTTTTTAGTTAAAACTTTTTCTAGTCACATAAACAACAACGCCAATTAACACAAACAATAACGCTGCAACTAACAAACTTACTAAGTTAGGATCGTCTAAAAAAGAAGTTTCTTCAACCAAGACATCTTGAGCAACATCAGCCGGTTCTTCTAAACGAACATCTTCAACCACCACTGGTTCATCCTCTACCTCAACATCTACTACTTCTTCAACCAAGACCTCCTCAACCACCACCGGTTCATCCTCTACCTCAACATCTACTACTTCTTCAACGAACCAGCCCCTAGAAGAACGCCTAGTGCTAGATGATTCGTCAACCAAGACATCTTGAGCAACAGCAAAAAAAGAAGCCTGAGTAGTGTTAAACTCACAAACACCACCAGTTACCGTACATGTACCAATATTGTTCCATGTTCCTTGGTTACCAGTAGAACTTCTAAAAACATTAAATAATAAGCCATTATACTCTTCATCAATATTTATTCTAAGTAAAACAGGATTGCTAAAAATTAAGCTCTCACCAAAAACACCAAATCTTGCAACGCCCTTAGCACCAACAAGACCTAAAACGTCTTCAACTTCTAAAACAGACGCATTAATCTTACCAACATTAAAACGATTACCAGAACTAGAAGAAATACTAGTTCTTTGAGGTAAAACAACTTCTAAAGACCTATTTTGGTTAGAAACACTAATGTTCCATTCCGGAATAACAACCACCGAAGAAGTATTACTTATAGAGGTGTTAGTTTCAGGAATAAAAGTAACATTCTCAAAAAACGCATCTTCAGACTCGTCAACTAAAACACCAACAACAAAACTCCTAAAATCAGATTCAACAAAATCACCAACCGGAAAATCAATCCTAACATCAAACTCGCCAGGTCCAAGCAAAGATGTATTAAAAACAACGTCGTAACTAACTCCTTGAACAGCGCCAACAGGCACAAAAAACAAAGTTAAAACTAATATAAATGACATAAAAAACTTATCTAACTTAATCATAAAAACACCACCCCGAAAAATAAATAATTATGAAAAATCAACAAGGATCACCCCAATTAGGCCTAGGCAAAACCCAACTAGTAGCACCACTATCAAAACCACTAGGAGGACTCCCTATTTGCTCAACACACCAACCACTAAGATCTTGGTTAAAGCTAGATGCACTAAGAAACATAAGATTCATATTAGTAACACCAGTAGTATCCCAACCGGAAATGTCTGCATTAAAACTAGATGCTTCCCAAAACATGCCCATAGTACTATTAACGTTAGATATGTTCCATACTTCCAAACCTACACCTTTAAAACTAGATGCTCCCTGAAAAGCGCGCCACATATCAGTAACACCACTAACATCCCAACCAGACAAATCCTGATCAAAACTAGAAGCACCAGCAAACATAGCATACATATCAGTAACACCACTAACAACCCAAGAAGACAAACCCTGCCCAGAAAAACTAGACGCTCCATGAAACATACTCTGCATACTAGTAACACCACTAACATCCCAACCAGACAAATCCTGATCAAAATTTAAATTTTGATAAAACATATTATCCATATTTGTGACACCACTAACATCCCAACCAGACAAATCCTGATCAAAACTAGAAGCATCCTCAAACATCGCGAACATACTAGTAACACCACTAACATCCCAACTAGAAATATCCTGATCAAACACAGACATATAACTAAGCATGCCAGTCATATCAACAACGTTACTAACATCCCAACCACCAATATCCTGATCAAACACATCAGCAGCAGCAAAAGCAATACTCATATTAACCACATTACTAACATCCCAATAGCCAATACTCGCATTAAAACCAACACCCGTACCAAAATCATTCCAACACTGACCATCTACAGCATCACTAAAAATCAAACTACACCACTCCCAATCATCCCCGCTCAAATCAGTAACTTGACCCGTAAAAACATTAAACTCGCTATCACCAAAAGTATAATTCACACCCTCAAACTCAATATACCTATCACGCTTATCAGGAAGCTCCCACTCAGCATTAACCAACATATCCCTACTAACAATAAGCATACCATCACAACCAGGCCAACTACCAACAGAGCCTAAATTAGCAGGATCATAACACTCGGCGGCAGTAAAGCCTGTAATAGTTATATCTATTGCGTTACAAATTTGTGGACTATCATAAATAAGTTGTCCTGTTCTTTGACTAAAACTACAAGTAATTTCATCGTTAAAAGTTATATTAATATAATCTTGTGATTGTGAAAAAACAGTTTTATCAACCAAATCTACTTGTGCAACCAAAGAAGGAAATTCGCCTAACAAAAAATCATTTCTTAAAAAATTAGTTAAGCTAAAATTATAAAAAGAACTATCCTCGCTCAAAACCTCAAAAGAAGACGTATGCGTAACCATACCTGTCAAGCTAAAAAAACTCGAACCTAAAAAAAAACAAAAAAGCCGCAATTAAGAAAAGAGACAGTGATAAAGTTAAAGTCTTATTAAATTTTTTATCCATACCAAACCACAAATATAAACAATCATATAAAAATATACCTGTTTTTAATGGTTACCGTTAAAGAAATGTTTATAAAAACACAGTGATTTCTCAACATTTCATGGAGAAAGAAATATTGGCTGTATTAAAAAATGATAACTATACTATCTCTGAAATTGCTAACTTACTTAAAATAGAAAGACACACAGTTTCAAGGTACTTGCAAGGTCTTGAAGCAAAAGGAGAAGTATCTTATATTGTTAAAGGAAAGTCTAAAATTTATTCTTTGACTAATAATCCGTTTTTAGAGATTATAACTTCTAATAACAAAGTATCAACTCAGTTAAAAGAAGTTCTTAGTAAGGTTAATGATCATATAAGTATTCAAGATTCAAATTACAAAGTTATTTGGAATAATAAAACAAATTCAGGACAGGAGTGTTTTAGGATTTATGCAAACAGAGAAACAAAATGCGATAATTGTCCGGTGGACGAAGTTTTAAGTTCAGGCATGGCTAAAAAAAGGGTTGTTAATATGAGTGAAAAATTAGAAGTTGAAATTTTGCCAATAAAAGATCAAAAAAATAATACTATTGCAGTTGTTGAAATTGGGAGGAAGATATAAATGGTAGATATTACAAGAGAATTATATGATGCAGCAGATGAAGAAAAGTTTATTTTTAAAGTTCCTGATGGAATAAATGAAGAAGTTGTTAGAAAAATATCAGAGTACAAAAAAGAACCTGAGTGGATGCTTGAAAAAAGGTTGAATGCTTTAAAGATTTTTAATGAGTTAAAAATGCCAAATTGGGGTCCTGATTTGTCTAAGTTAGATATCCAAAAGATTTGTTATTTTGCAATTCCCGATGCTGAGCATAATGCTAATAGTTGGGATAAGGTTCCTGATAGTATAAAACAAACTTTTGAAAGGCTTGGTATTCCTGAAGCTGAAAGAAAGTCTTTAGCTGGAGCTGGTGCTCAGTATGATAGTCAGGTTGTTTATCATAATTTAAGAGAGGATTTAGCTAAGCAGGGAGTTATATTTGAAGATATGGATGTGGCAGTTCAAAAATATCCTGAGCTTGTAAAAAAGTATTATATGAATAAATGTGTTAGTCCAAGGCTTCATAAGTTTGCAGCTTTGCATGGGGCTGTTTGGAGTGGAGGTACTTTTATTTATGTTCCAAAAAACGTTAAAGTAGACATGCCTTTGCAGGCTTATTTTAGGATGAACGCTGCAAGCATGGGTCAGTTTGAACATACACTTATAATTGTTGATGAAGGAGCAGAATGTCACTACATTGAGGGTTGTTTTACAGAAGGAAATCTTGTTACGACTAATCCTGATTATAAAAGTATTGAAAATATTAAGTCTGGAGAAAAAGTTTTAACTTCTGAAGGAGAATATAAGTATGCTAAAGATATTCAAAGATATGATTATAGCGGAGATATTTATGAAATAGAATATTATGGCGATAGCACCCAAAAAATAAGTACTACGCCTGAGCATCCTTTTTTGTATGTTGATAGAAAATATAAAAATGATAAAAATAAATCTTTTGTTCCTAGATGGAATGCGCCTAAGTATTTTGAGAAAGGAGATTATTTAGCTATTCCTATTAATAAAGAAGTTAAGACTAAAAAAAGTCATGTTTTTGATGTGTATATGAGAAAAAATAATGAAAAAAACATGAAAATTCATAAAGTAAAAGTTCCTCTAATAAAAGAATTTTATAGGTTAGTAGGTTATTATTTAGCTGAAGGCAGTATTAGTAGTAATTCTTATCTTAATTTTTCTTTTAACATTAAAGAAAAAGAATATGTTGAAGATGTTAAATATTGTTTAAAGAAAGTTTTTGGAATTGATAAAGTTCTTGAAATGGTTCATAAAAAAAATAATGGTGTTAACTTAGTTGTTTGTAATGTTGAGCTTGCTAGATTGTTTAAACAGCTAGGTAGTAGTGCAGATAATAAGGCTTTGCTTTCTTTTATGATGTATGAGTCTTTAGCTAACCAAAAAGAAATAATTAAAGGTTGGTTTAGAGGCGATGGTAATTATTATAATAAGAAACACGAATCAGGTTTAAAAGAAGCTTTTAGGATAAACACTGTTTCTGAAAAATTAGTAAGACAAGCAAGAGATATGCTTTTGAGACTTGGAGTTTTTGGATTTATTAATAAAAGAGTTAGAAATGAAAGAAAAGAAATTTTTACTCTGGGAATAACAGGAGAACACATGGTTAAGTTTGGAGACATAGTTGGTATTAAAGTTAAAGATAAAGTTAATGGTAAAAAACGAGCGTCTATGTTTGGTATTGATGATAAGTTTGCTTATGTTCCAATAAAGAAGATAACTAAACAAAGCGTTAAAGATATCACTGTGTATAATTTTGGTGTTGAAGCTCATGAAACTTATACTGTTGGAGGCGTCGCGGTGCATAATTGTTCAGCGCCAAAATATAATACTGCTAGTATGCATGCTGGTTGCGTTGAATTATTTGTTCACAAAAATGCTAGGATGAGGTATAGTTCAGTTGAGAATTGGAGTAGTAATACTTATAATTTGAATACTAAGCGAGCTGTTGTTGAAGAAAACGGCGTGGTTGAATGGGTTAGTGGAAATCTTGGAAGCGGAGTTACTATGCTCTATCCTGCAAGTGTTTTGATAGGTGCAGGAAGTAAGGCTGATCACGTTACTATTGCTTATGGAGGTAAAGGTCAAAATCAAGATACAGGTGCTAAGGTTTATCATTTAGCTCCAAGAACTACTAGTACTGTTAATAGTAAAAGTATCAGCAAGGATGGAGGTATAACTGGTTATCGTGGGCTTGTTAAGATTAAAAAGGGTGCTAAGGGTGCTAAGTGTAGTGTTATTTGTGATGCTTTAATGTTTGATAATAAGAGTCAAAGTAATACTTGGCCAAGTATTGATATTGAGGAAAAAGAAAGCACTGTTGTTCATGAAGCTAGTGTTGGTCGTATTAGTGAAGACCAGTTATTTTATTTACAAAGTAGGGGTTTGAGTGAGGAGCAAGCGCTTCAGCTTATAGTGTCTGGGTTCATTGAACCTTTGTTAAAAGAACTTCCTCTTGAATACGCTGTTGAGATGAATAAGTTAATTGAACTTGAAATGGAGGGTAGTTTAGGATGAATGTTAAAAATCATGAAGAAATAAAGAGTTTTTTGAAAACAAAAGATAGTGTTGATGAAAGACTTTTAGCTTTTGATACTTTTTTAAACGAGGAAGCTAAGGATAGAATACATGGTCTTGGTATTAAGACAAGTGTTAAATGGGTTGAACTTGATGAGTTAGAATTTGATAATCAAGAGGATTTAGCTATAAAAAACGAAGATGTGTTAGTGCTTAAAGGAAAAGATGTTTTTAGCTCTGAACTTGAGGGTGTTGATAAAGTAATTGAACAAATAAATAGTATTAAGGGGTCTGAGAGGATTGATTATTTACATAAAGCGATTAGTAATTTGACTTTGGTTTATTTTAAAAAAGATACTAGTTATGGCTATGTTAATATAGATAAGTTTTTGTCAAATAATAGTTTTAATCACACACTTTTTTATTTTGGTAAAGGTTGTAGTGTTAACTTATTATATCATATAACTAGTAAAAGCACGGGCTTTGTTGGAACTGAGTATTTGAATATTTTATGTGATGAAGATAGCCAAGTGTTTTTTGGTTTTGCAAAGGATTTGAAGAGTGATTGTTATTTGCATAATAAAAATTTTAACGTTGTATTAGATAATGCTACACTAAATTTTTTAACTGCTGATTTTGGTGGTCGTTTAATTGTTGATGAAACAATAACTAAGCTAGTTGGAGTTAATAGTGTTGGTAATACAGATAACTTGTTTTATGGTACAAATTCAGAGGAGTTTGATGTTAGTGGTAGTAGTATTCATGCAAATAAACAAACTAGTTCTTTGTTAACACTTAAAGGTGTTTTGGAAGATTCTAGGGCTCTAACAAGAGGTCTTGTAAAAATAGAAGATAATGCTCCTGATAGTAATGGTTATCAAAAGTCTGATATTTTGTTATTAGATGATAAAAGTAAAGCTGTTAGTATTCCTGATTTATTAATTCATAATGATCAGGTTAAGTGTAGTCATGGTTCTACTATTAGTCATTTAGAAGAAGATAAAATTTTTTATTTGCAAAGCAGAGGTCTTGGAAAACAAGAAGCTATGCGTAAATTAGTTGAAGGGTTTTATTATCCTGTATTAGAAAAAGTTCCAAGTGAAGAAATAAAAGAGAAGTTTGTTGAAAAAATACAAAGACGGATATATGTACAATGAAAGATTTTGATATTTTAAAAAATATTAGTTATTTGGATAATGCTAGTAGTACTCAAAAGCCAAAAGTAGTTATTGATGCAGTTAACGAATTTTATTCTAAGCATTATAGTAATACTCACAGAGGGATTTATGAGTTATCTGAAAAAGCTACTGATTTATTTGAGGAGTCAAGAAAAAAAGTTGCTAGTTTTATTAACGCAGAGCCAAAAGAAATAGTTTTTGTTAGAGGCGCTACTGAAGGGTTTAATAATTTGGCTAGGACTCTTAAAGGGAAAAGTGTGCTTTTAACAGAGATTGAACATCATAGTAATTATTTGCCTTGGAAACAATTTTTTGAAGTTAATAGTGTAAAGTATAACAAAGATCTTGGTTGTTTAGATTGGATTCCTTTTAGTTACGGAGGAGAAGACATTGTTAGTTTTACTTTTATGAGTAATGTTTCAGGAGAAATATTGGATGTTAAGAAAATAGTTAAGGAATTGAGAGCGAAAAATCCTGATGTTATAATAGTTGTTGATGCTTGTCAAGCAGTTAGTCACACAAGAATTGATGTAAAAGATTTGGATGTTGATTTCTTGGTTTTTAGTTCTCATAAAATGTATGGCCCAACAGGTGTCGGTGTTGTTTTTGGTAAGAAAGATTTGCTTGAAAAACTAGATCCTTTTATGTATGGCGGTAACATGGTTTTAGATGCAATTAATCAGGAATGGGCAAGTCTTCCTTTTAGGCATGAAGCAGGTACTATGCATGGCGCAGGTGTTTATGGGCTAGGCGTGGCAGTTGATTATTTGTTAGATGGGTTTGAAGATAAAATAAGAAAAGAAAAGGAGCTTCAAAGTTATTTAGTTGAAAAGCTTAGAGCTGAAAAAATAGGGGTTATTGGACATACCCACGAGGGTTTTGGTCCTGTTGTTAGTTTTGTTTTAGATATTCATGCTCACGATCTTGCTAGTTTTTGTAATAAGCATAATGTTTGTATAAGGGCAGGCCATCATTGTGCTCAGCCTTTTATGAAAGCATTAAATGTTGTTAGTACTGCTAGGGCAAGCCTTAGTTTTTATAATACAAAAGAAGATGTTGATAAGTTAATTTTGAGTATAAAAGATGCTAGGAGGGTTATTAATGGATGAAATGTATAGAGAAATAATCTTGGATCATTATAAAAATCCTAGAAATTTTGGTAAGCTTATTAGTTTTGATATTCATAAAAAAGACAGCAATCCTTTATGCGGGGATGTTGTTGAAATTTTTTTAAAGCTTGATAAGGAAAAAATAAAAAATATTGGTTTTGAAGGTAAGGGCTGTGCTATTTGTATGGCTTCTGCTAGTATTTTTTGTGAGGAAATGGAAGGTAAAAGTTTAGAGTTTGTTAAAAATTTTTCAAGGGAAGATATGCTTGACTTAGTAGGTGTTAATTTGACTGCTTCAAGGGTTAAGTGTGCTATGCTTCCTTTGGTTTGTACAAAAAAAGGTATAATAGATTTTGAGGTAAAAAAATGAATATATTAGAAATAAAAGATTTTAAGGTAAGTATTGAAGACAAAGAAATTGTTAAAGGAATTGATTTGAATCTTGAGAAAGGAAAAGTTACTGTTATTATGGGTCCTAATGGTAGTGGTAAAAGTACTTTAGCTAATGGACTTATGGGTCATCCTGATGTTGAGTCAAGCGGTAGTGTTTTGCTTGAAGGTGAAGATGTACTTGAAATGGAAGCTGATGAAAGGAGTAAAGAAGGTATTTTTTTAAGCTTCCAGTATCCTGTTGTTATTCCTGGTTTGACTGTTAGTAATTTTTTAAGGACTGCCATTAATGCAAGGCGAGATAAAAAAGACCCTATCAAAGTAGGCGAGTTTGTTAAGCTGTTAAACGAAAAAATGAAGCTGCTTAATATTCCAAAAGAGTTTGCTGGACGTTATCTAAACGAGGGATTTAGTGGTGGAGAAAAAAAGAAGATGGAAATCTTACAGCTCGCTATGTTAAATCCTAAGGTAGCTATATTAGATGAAACTGATTCTGGTCTTGATATTGATAGTTTAAGGCAGGTTTGTGAAAGTATTAATTTGTTAAGAGAGCAAAATCCTGATCTGACAGTTTTGGTTATTACGCATTATCAACGTATGCTTAATCATTTAAGACCAGATACTGTTTGTATTATGCTTGACGGAAGAATTGTTAAAAAAGGCGGTGCTGAACTTGCGCATAAGTTAGAAAGTGAAGGTTATGAAGCTTTTAAGTAATTAAAAAAAAAAAAAAAATTTTTTTTTATTTTTTATATGTTATATTTAGATCGTCTAATATTTTT
>JBLKOK010000003.1:0-167132 GCA_047602735.1 Candidatus Woesearchaeota archaeon
AAAAAAAAAAAAATTTATAAAATAAAATTATTTTAAAAAAAAAGTCAAATTTAAAAAAAAAAAAATTAATTTTTTTTTTTTTTTTTTTTTTTTTTTTATTTCTTATATATTTCTTTTATTACGCTTTCTAGTCTTGGTTCTTGTATGCTTAGATCTATTATTTCTATTGAATTCATAATATCTTGTAATATTTTATTTATGTCTAGTTTTTTGCTAAATCTTATCTCTTTATAGCTATGTCCGTCAACTAAGACTTCTCCTTTTTTAAGCAGTCCTTCAAATTTTTTCTTATTCTTAATATTTGAAAAGTCCATTTTTATCGTGGTCCATTTAACATATTTATTTTTAAGCTTCTTCATATCTCCGTCGTATATTATTTTACCTTGGTCGATAACTATTATTCTGTTGCAAATCTCTTCAACATCATCCATATCGTGTGTGGTTAAAATAAATGTGGTTTCAAACTCTTTGTTTATCTCATCTAAAAAGCTTCTTATCTCATCTTTACTTAATGCATCAACTCCGATTGTTGGTTCGTCTAAAAATAAAACGGGTGGGTTGTGTAGTAGTGCAAGTGCGAATTCGCATTTCATTCTCTCTCCTAGGCTAAGATTTCTAACAGGTCTTTTCATAACCTCTTCTATTTTTAGCATTTTAACGATTTTTTTAATTCTTTTTTTGTATTCTTTTTCTTCTATTTCGTATATGTCTTTATGTAAATCGAACACGTCTACTGCGGGAAGATCTAGCCACAGTTGGCTTTTTTGTCCAAATATAACTCCTATATTCTTTACATATTCTCTTCTATTCTTCCAAGGGTTAAAGCCTATTACTTCTATTTCTCCGCTAGTTGGGTGAAGTATCCCTGTCATCATCTTTATAGTGGTGCTCTTACCAGCACCGTTTGGTCCTAAGAATCCTATTTTTTCTCCTTTTTTTATGGTTATATTAACATTTTTTACTGCGTCTATTATTACTTCTTCTCGTTTAAAAAATGATTTTATGCTATTTAAAAAGCCTTCTTCTCGTTTATATATCTTAAATGTTTTATTCAAATCTTTTACTTTAATAACCATATTTATCCTCCTGCTCCGGTGTAGTATTTAATTGTTTTCTTAAAAAATATGATTGAAGCAAAAAATAATACTAAGACGCTGATAAGTATAATTAAGTTATTTTGTGTCTCTATTCCTAAAATTGCGCTTGCTGGATAATAACTAAGGATAAACAATGGTATAAATATGCTCATGCCTAGCTGTATTGTTCTTGGATATAGGTTTTTCGGGTAGCTTGCTATCTCAAATACATTGTTTAATATTTCCATTAATCTATGTACTTTAACAAATCTTATTGCTAGGGTACTAATAAATATTATGAAGCTTGCATAAAGCATTATTGCTCCTATGAAATAAATAATTAAAAGTAAGTAGTTAACATTTAATGTTGTCATACTAATTCCTATTACTAAAAGAACTATTCCTGTGATAAGCTCTGCTATTCCTTCAAATTCAAAGCTATCATATATCAAGTACTGCAATTCGTCCATTGGTTTAATTAGTACTGTTTCTAATTTTCCTTCTCTAACTCTTCTTTGAATATTAAAAAATAACACAAAAAATATTGTTCTTCCAAACCCTGTGATTATTGTAAAACACCCTAAAAATATAAGTAGTCCTCCTATTGTCCAGTCTGGATATGTTGCTCCTGCTCCGTACAATAAGAATATGAATAAGGGTGAGGCCAAACTCCAAACAAATATGCTTATGAGTGTAAATATAAAATCTGCTCTATAGGCTAGTCTGTTATTAATTTGTGTTTTTATGAATTTTAAGTATAATTTCATGCGCCTACACCTTGGAATCTTTTTAGTGAGATTTTCCAGATTAACAATATTATTATTGACAAAATGCTAATTTGTAAAAGTCCTATTAGTGCAACATTTAGAGTATTAAGCTCTATTATGCTAAATGATGTATTTCCTACAAATATGCTTGCAGGTATAAAATTAATAAATGGGAAAGGAGTCATAATAATTATTTTTTGAAATATTTCTGGAAAAAAAGTTATTGGTATAAGTCCTCCTGCAAGCACGTACCTAATAATTCTGTAAACCCAGGTTACTCCGTTTGGATTTGTTAAAAAAAATATTAAGCAACCAATTATAAGTGTTAGTTGATAATTAATAACGAATGCAAACATCACGGTGATTAAATAAAGCATTAAGTTACTAGTCATAACAAATTCTTTTCCAATCAAAAATCCCATTATAAAAAGTAAGGGTATAAACTCAATTAATAATGCAAGAAATCTTCCTCCTACACTTGCTAAAAAAGAGTAGTATATGTAGCCCATAGGTTTTGTTAAGAATTTTATGAATGATCCTTCTCTAACACCTTCGTGTAAGTCATCTGCTACTGGTGTCCATATCAAAACAAGTGTTATAAATCCAATAACATAATATCCTATCATTTGTTCAAGTGTAAATCCTGCAATGACATTACTTCCTGTAGCATTAAATATTGCTGTCCATATAAAATATTGAACTAATAATAGTATGGGGAAGCTAACTAAAGAAAACATCATACTCATTCTATATGCAAGCGCTTCTTTAAAAGAAATTTTCAGTACGCTAAAACTAGTTTTAAATGAATGCATAACTTATTTTTCTTATAAGTTTTTTTATAAAGTTTATGAATATAATAAAATAAAAAAAATATTTATTTTTTCTTAGTTTTTTTGATCTCGTTTTCAAGTCCTAGTTGTTCTAAGAGTTCTTTGTATCTATTTCTAATAGTTACTTCGGTGACTCCTGCAACATCTGCTACTTCTCTTTGAGTTCTTTTTTCTCCGTTAATTAAAGCAGCTACGTATAAAGCAGCAGCAGCTATACCTGTTGGTCCTCTACCAGATGTTAGCTCTACTCTTTGTGCTTCTTCAATTATTTCCACAGATTTTGTTTGTGCTTCTGGACTAAGTCTTAAACTTGATGCAAATCTTGCTATGTAGTCTGATGGATTACTTGGCAGGATTTTTATTCCAAGTTCTCTTGTAATAAATCTGTATGTTCTTCCAATTTCTTTTTTTTCTACTCCTGAAGCTTCGCTAAGCTCGTCAAGTGTTCTTGGAACATCGTGTCTTCTACAAGCAGCATAAAGTGCTCCTGCTACAACGCTTTCCATACTTCTTCCTCTAACTAGTCCTTTTTGAACTGCTAAAGTGTATATTCTTGAAGCTTCTTCTTCTACGCTTTGTGGAAGTTTTAGATATGAACTTACTCTTTTTAGTTCTGATAGTGCAAGTTTTAAGTTTCTCTCTATTGCTGTAGAAATTCTTTGTTGCCATTTTCTTAATCTAAAGAATTTATTTTTACTCTTGCCGCCTAGTCTATAAAAGTCTGCTTTTGTTCCTACTTCTGTTCCAAGACCCTGGTCGAATTGTGTATATGACATTGGTGCTCCTGTTCTTCTTTTACGAGCAGCTGCGTCTCCGTCGAATTCTCTCCATTCTTGGTCGAAATCAACCATTTTGTCTTCTAGAACTAGTCCGCAGTCTTTACAAATTATTTCTCCTTTTTCTTTGTTCCATATTAGGTTTACAGAACCACATTCAGGACACTTTTTAACGTATTTGGACATTTTTGATTACCCCCTTTCAAAATTCCTGTTAATTATTTATTGTACAGTAATAAACTTTTGAAACTGTAAAATATATAAATAGCTAACGTTACTAGTATTTAAATATTTGCTTTTTTAGCTTTTTTCTTAGAAAAGTTTATATATTATTATGTTAACAGAGTTGTTAGAAAAGTATTTATAGGTTTACTATGAAAGAGGATGTAATGGTGAGAAAAGGGCAAACGTATTCTATGGATTTAATAATAGGTGCAGTAATATTTATTTTATTAGTTGTAATATTTTTATCGCTTATGTTAGTTAACAGATCTCAAGAATATGATTTGAGAACTCAAGCTGATTTTATATTCGATGGTTTAGATTCTCAAAGTGCTATGTCTGATTCTATTAAATTATTTCAAGGCAGCACTGTAGATGCTTCTGAAGTTCAAGCATTATTTGAAAGTAATTATACTGAGTTAAAAAGAGAACTTGGTGTGCGAGATGATTTTTGTATAATGTTTATAGATTCTACTGGTGGACTTATGGGATTTGAAGTTGATGGACAAACTAGATATAGTTTTGGTCATCCATCTATTAATGTAACTAGAACTCTTAGATGTGGTGACTAAGATTGATAGTTTATCTATTAGTAATAGTTCTTGCTTTTATTGCTGGAAGACTAGTTGCTTATTTTGCTGATGATGAAATAGTTGATTCTAAACTTTATTTAAGAGAAAGTCTATATGTTTTTCAAGCATACATAATTTATTATTTATCTCATGAATTATTATTTTTAATTGCTTCGTATATATTATTTAGATTACTAAAAGATAACTCGTTTTACGCTGCTCCATTACTAGTAATATTACTTGCGGCGCATAATTTCTCTGCAGTATTACTTGGAACATTTTTTTCATATATTTTAGGATTATATGAATATAAACAGAGCTATTGGAAAAAATATGCTTTAATATTTATTATTGGTCTTGTTATTTTTTATTCTCTAAAATTAATTTTTTAACGAAAAGATTTATAAAACAAAATACTTTCCATTTCTGTACCTGTGACTAATGAAGCCAAAAGTTGGCTGAAGGAGGTAGATAAAATTTCTACTTACACGTCACTCATCGGAGGTAGTTGAGAATGACTGAAAAAGCATATGAATTAATAGAGTTAGCAAAAAGATCTGGAAAGATAAAGAAAGGAACCAACGAAGTAACAAAAGCAGTTGAGAGAGGAAAAGCAAAACTAGTAGTTGTTGCTGAAGACGTTTCTCCAAAAGAAATAACTATGCACATCCCGCTTCTATGTGAAGAAAAAGGAATTAAATGCGTAATAGTTCCTTCAAAAGAAGAGCTGGGAGTTGCAGCAGGAATGCCACTTGCAACAGTAGCTGTAGCGGTTATGGATGAAGGCGAAGGAAAATCACAATTAAAAGAATTAACTAATTAGGTGTTAAAATGAGCGAAGACATTAAAGGAGGAGTAAACTTCTCAAACGCAGTACCTGCATCTGTTGAAGAAATAGTTGGAAGAACAGGTACAAGGGGCGAAGCAATTCAAGTAAGATGTAAAGTACTTGAAGGTAGAGATAAAAATAAAATCCTGAGAAGAAACGTTAAAGGACCTATTCAGATAGGTGATGTTTTAATGCTTAGAGAAACTGAAATAGAAGCACGCCCATTAAACAGAGCTGGACGTGGCGGAAATTAGGTGAAATAAAATGAGAATATGTGAATTTACAAAAAAAGAAATTCCACCTGGAAAGGGAATTATGTACATCAAAAAAGATGGCAAGATTCTTCATTTCATAAGCAGCAAAGCTGAAAAGAATTTCTTAAAACTTAAAAGAAAATCAAGAACAACTAAGTGGAGCAACGAATACCACACAGTTAAACAGGGGAAGAAAGGATGATACAAAGAACATTAGTATTAGTAAAACCAGACGGAGTTCAAAGATGTTTATCAGGCAGAATAATATCAAGATTTGAAGATGTAGGTCTAAAAATAATTGGTATGAAAATGATTTGGGTAGACAAGGAATTTGCAAAAAAACACTACTTTGAACATGTAGAAAAAGACTTCTTTAGAGGACTTGAAACGGTACTCACAATGGGGCCTGTTATAGCAATGGTTTTAGAGGGAGTAGAATCTATTGCAAAGGTTAGACAAATGGTTGGTTCAACAGAACCAAAATCAGCAGCTCCAGGAACAATAAGAGGAGATTTTGCTCATGTTTCATATGGTTATGCTGATGAAAATGGTCTTGGAATAAAGAATTTAATTCATGCATCAGACAGCGAAGAATCTTCAAAAAAAGAAATTGAGCTTTGGTTTGATGAAAAAGAAATTCACACATACAAAAACGTACATGATGTACATATCTATAATTAGGTGATATAATAAAATGGCAAAGATGGTAGACAGAGTCCTTGCATCGATGAAGGACCAAGAAAAAATAAGAAACATAGCAATATGTGCTCACATTGATCACGGTAAGACAACATTTTCAGATAACTTGCTTCAAGGAGCAGGAATGATGTCTGAAGAACTTGCAGGTAAAGCAAGACAACTAGATTTTCATGCAGATGAACAAGAACGTGGAATAACTATTGATGCATCATCTGTAAGTATGGTTCATTCATTAGAAGGATCTGACTACTTAATTAACCTAATTGATACTCCAGGACACGTAGATTTTGGAGGAGACGTAACAAGAGCAATGAGAGCAGTAGATGGCTGTATTGTTTTAACATGTGCAGTAGAAGGAATTATGCCTCAAACAGAAACAGTTCTAAGACAAGCTCTAAAAGAAAGAGTTAAGCCAATACTTTTCATAAACAAAGTTGATAGATTAATCAAAGAATTAAAATTAACTCCAGAAGCTATGCAAGAAAGATTTGTTAAAGCTATAACAAATGTTAATAGATTAATAAAACAAATTGCTGGTGATGAATACGGAGATAAATTCCAAGTAAACGTACAAGATGGATCTGTATGTTTTGGTTCAGCTTTCCACAACTGGGGACTGAGTATACCTTACATGGGAAAAAAAGGAATAACTTTTGCAGATATAATAAAAGCTTATGATGATGATAGCTGGAAGGATTTAAAGAAAAAAGCTCCTATTCACGAAGTAGTATTAAACGCTGTAATTAGACATCATCCAAATCCAGTAACTGCTCAAGAATACAGAATACCAAAAATTTGGAGAGGAGATAAAGAAAGTCAAATTGGAAAAGATTTGATTAAATGTAATCCTGAAGGAAAACTTATGTTTGTAGTAACAAAAGTAGTTGTAGATCCTCAAGCAGGAGAAATCTGTGCTGGAAGATTATTTTCTGGTACTATGAAAAAAGGAACTATTGCTCACTTAATAAATGCTAAAACTCAAGAAAGAGTACAGCAAGTCTACATTTATAATGGGGCTAAAAAAGAAATAGTTGATAACGTTCCATCAGGAAACATTATAGGCGTTTCTGGACTCAAAAGCGCTATTCCTGGAGAAACAGTAGCTTTAGAAGAAGTAGAACCATTTGAAGCTATAAGTCACATATTTGATCCGGTTATGACAAAAGCTATTGAAGCTAAAAGACCAGGTGATTTACCAAAATTAGTAGAAGTACTTATGGCTGTAAGTAAAGAAGATCCAAGTATCAAGATAGAAATAAATCAAGAAACAGGAGAACACTTAATGCATGGTATGGGTGAACTTCATTTAGAAGTTATAGAAAACAGGATAAGATCGGAGAAAAATGTTGATATTACAACAAGTCCTCCTATAGTAGTATATAGAGAATCTATAACAAAACCTGTAAATGAATCTTATGAAGGAAAATCTCCAAATAAGCACAACAAGTTATACTTTAAAGTTGAACCTCTAGAACCTGAACTTCAACAAGCAATAAGAGAAAACAAAATACCTGTTGGAAGAGTAAAGAAGAAAGATTCTAAAGAAATCTGGGAAGCACTTCAAGCTGCAGGAATGGATACAAAAGAATCAAGACAAGTAAGAGACATATACAATGGTAACATCTTAGTTGATGGAACAAGAGGTATTGTTCACATAGGTGAAATAATAGAGATGGTTATGGACATGTTTGAAGACGTAATGAACTCAGGACCTCTTGCTAATGAACCTTGTATTGGAGTAAAAGTAATACTTGATGACGTTAAACTACACGAAGACGCAATTCACAGAGGCCCAGCACAATTATATCCTGCTGTAAGAGAAGGTATAAGAGGCTCTATGAGTTATGGTTCACCAATACTATTTGAACCAATCCAAACATTAATATTTGAAGCACCAGCTGAATACATGGGAGAAATCTCAAAGCTTATAAGTAACAAAAGAGGACAACTACTTGACATGGTTCAAGAAGGAGACTCTATCAAAGTAACTGGTAAATTACCTGTTGCAGAGATGTTTGGGCTTGCTTCAGATCTTAGAAGTGCTACAGGGGGTAGAGGAAGTAGCTCACTTGTAGATCAGACATTTGAAAGAATGCCTGGAGAGCTTCAAGGAAAAGTAGTTGATAGAATAAAACAAAGAAAAGGATTAAAGACCGATGAGTAAGCTTTAGGAAAAGTTTTATAAAGCAAAACTAATTCCTCAGAGGTAATGCCTTTTAAAGGTAATAATAATTAAAAAAAATATATGGGAGGAACATAAATATGGCAAAAGAAAAACCTCATTTAAACCTTGTGTTCATAGGACACGTAGACCACGGTAAGTCAACCACAGTTGGAAGACTTATGTTTGACTCTGGTAACGTACCTGAACAAGCAATGAGAAAATTACAAGAAAAAGCAAAAGAATTAGGTAAAGCTGGTTTCGAATTCGCGTTCGTTATGGATAACCTAAAAGAAGAACAAGAAAGAGGAGTAACAATAGACTTAGCTCACAAAAAATTCGTTACTGACAAATATGACTTCACAGTTATAGATGCACCAGGACACAGAGACTTCGTTAAAAACATGATTACAGGAGCATCACAAGCAGATGCAGCAGTACTTTGTGTTGCAGCAAACGACGGTATTAACGCTCAAACAAAAGAGCACGTATTCTTAGCAAGAACACTAGGAGTAGGACAATTAATCGTAGCTGTAAATAAGATGGATATCTCAGGTGTAGATTACAAAGAAGAAAGATTTAACAAAGTTAAAGAAGAAGTTACAGCTTTAATTAAAAGTGTAGGTTACAAACCAGACGCAGTTCAATTCTTAGCTATTGCATCCTTAAAAGGAGATAACATAGTTAAAAAATCTGAAAACATGGACTGGTACAAAGGACATACACTACTTGAAGCAATCAACAACTTAACACCACCAGAAAAACCAACAGAATTACCATTAAGAATGCCAATTCAAGATGTATATAACATCACAGGTATCGGAGTAGTTCCAGTTGGGAAAATTGAATGTGGAGTTATGAAAGTTGGTCAAAAAGTTATTGCTATGCCTGGAAGAGAAGGAAAAGGTGTAAATGGTGAAGTTAAAAACATCGAAATGCATCACGAATCTTACAAGGAAGCAGAACCAGGAGACAACGTAGGAGTAAGTATTAGAGGCTTTGGTAAAAAAGATGTAGCAAGAGGAGACGTTGTAGGACCAGTAGATAGCCCTCCAAGTGTAGTTGAAGAATTCCAAGCTCAAATCGTTGTATTAAACCATCCGTCTGTTATAACGGTAGGATACACACCAGTATTCCACGTACACACAGATCAGGTTGCTTGTCAATTCGTAAAAATCGACAAAAAGCTAAACCCAACAACTGGTGAAGTCTTAGAAGAAAACCCGGACTTCATTAAGAACGGTGACGCTGCGATTGTTACACTAAGACCAGTACAACCAATGGTTATCGAAAAACAAAAAGACATACCTCACATGTCAAGGTTTGCTATCAGAGACTCTGGAAGCACCGTAGCAGCAGGTATGTGTATTGAGTACAAAAAGAAAGCTTAAGTGCTTTCCAATATTTTTTTTTATTTTTTTTTAATATATAATAAAAAAAAGGAAATGTTAAGATGCAAAAAGCAAGAGTAAAAATAGCTAGTACGGATATAGGAAAGGTTAACAGTACTTGTGAGTATATTCAAGGAATAGCTGAAAAAACAGGTGTTGTAATTAAAGGACCAGTTCCTCTTCCAACAAAAAAGCTCAAGGTAACCACTCGTAAAAGTCCTTGTGGTGATGGAACTGCTACTTGGGATAGGTATGAAATGAGAGTTCATAAAAGACTTATCGATCTTGGCATTGACGAAAGAGCTCTAAGATTAATTATGAGAGTTCCTATACCTGAAGGTTTGAACATCGAAATTGAGATGATCGATAACTAACTATTTTTTTTTACTACTTTCTAATAACATTTTTATATTGTGTTGTATTTCTTCTTAGTTATATGTTTAGGATACTTGAAGTAAAACCTAAAGGTTTTGGTAAGGATGTTGAAATAAAAGCTTTTGATACAAAAAATTATGACTTACACGTTTTTTTTGATAAGATATCGCATGTTGTTCCTTCTATTGAATTAATTGAGAGTAAAACTTCTAAGAATTATTTAATTCCTAAATTAAATGAGCTCTATCCGCACATTGATTTTAAGCTAAAAAAATATGGTTTTAGCAGCTCTAGTTATGTTTTGTGGGCGAGTGGTGATAGAAGTATAAGAAAAGAGTTAGAGTTTGAGCTTAGTAAAAAAAAGCAGATATTTATAACAAATCAAGAACACCGATACAAGCCTAGAACAATAAAGCTCTCTGATGAATCTTTAGACAGTTTAGAAGAGTATTTTAGTTTAGATAGTGATATTAAAAAAGTAGTTAGAAGAAACAATCAGTTAGAACTTAAAACTTCTAAGTCTAAGTTAAAAGAATTACCTGATAAATTATTTAAAATTGTACAGTATGATTCTCCTACTCTAACTCATGATGAAGCGTTAGAGTTAAAGCAAAAAATTCGTGGTTCTTCTTTTAAAAAATATGTTGAAGGATTAAAAATATTAGAAAAAGACGAAGGTTTTACTTTAAGACTCAGAACTATTAATCATCAAATAATTGATAAAAAGTTTTCTAGGTTTAACAAGAAAAAAAACAAAAGTGGTTCTATTGATTATGTTGCTGGATCTGTTGAGTGGGATCCTTTAAATCTTAACAGTCCGACAACTCAGTTAAGGCAATTTTTTCCTTTATACACTGAATTTGATCCTTCTAAGTCATTAGTTAGTCAAAAAAATTTTAATCTAAATCCTCATAGAAAAGATCTTGAAAAAATAATAAGTGAAACAACAAATTTCTACAAAAAAAATACTGCTGTAATAGATATAGAAGTAAAAGACTATACAAAAGAGGCTTTATCTGGCCAGATATACATGGTTGTTCTAAAAAGCCTAGAAGAGAATAACCTTTATTTAACTAAAGAAGTATTTGATGATAAAATAAAAAGGGAGCTAAAACAATACGATGGAGCTAACCTAGTTTTTTGTGATGATGAAGTTGATTTAATAAAAAAATTAGATGAAGATGCTGCTAATTTTCAATTCATAATTGGTCATAATTTTGATGATTTTGATCATGAACATCTAAGAAAGTTTAACTCTAAAGAAAAGATTTGGAACATAAACAAAAATCAACAAGTTCTTGATACATATAAGTATATTCAAAAAAGAACTAATCTTTTAAAAGACAGAAAGCTTGAAACCCTCGGCAGGTTTGACAAGTCTATAAGTTATGAAGAAATGGACAAATTATTGGCTGAAATGAGTTTTAGTTCGATTAAAAAAGTAATTGATTACACAGTTGAAGATGGTAAAAGGACATGGGATGTTTTAACTGACATATTAGATCTTGCTGTAATTGAAAGTATGGCTACAAACAAATCACTTCCTTCTTTGTTTAGAAATGAGCCTGATAAAAATTTTTATGATGATGGTCACAGACGTTATTTCTTAAAACTAAACACTTACAGGGACAGACATGAAAGAAGTCCTATGAGGCACATAGAAAAGTTTTCTAACAGAAAAACTAATGATGAAATATTAACTGAAGTATTTAGTTCTGATGCTATGTATAAAAAAATTGATGGTGATATTTATTATCCTACGGTTTTATTAGATGCTTTTAAGCCAATAATAAACAATAATCCTGTTACTAATCTTTTATACAAAAAAATATTAGTTGAAACTGATCCTTTAAAAAAAATAACTATGCTATCTATTCTATCTGGCTCTATTGGGGTTGCTGTTGATAAAGTAAAAAATTATATGGAAGACGCTGATTTAACATTTGGAAAAGAATACATGCCTCACGCAGTTTATCCTAGCTTAAAATATGAATTCTCTGAACACGAACCAGATAGGGCTCAGACAAGTTTTATATTCTCTAAAAGTTATGGTGTAAAAAACGTTGGATTTCAAGAAGATGGTTTAACTTATGATTTGACTATGCTTAATTTTAATAACAAAGTGGCTTTGAATTTAGCTAATCAAACTGGTTTTAATCTAAACAACTTAGTAGTAGATGGTGAGGGTATAAAACTTGGCAGGTTTAAAGGAGTATCTTTAGGAAAAGCAAATGGTAGGGACAGGTTCTTGGGAAGTTTAGATGGTTTGTTAATATCGTCTGGTGTTAAGTTTCCTGAAAAAAACACTCTTAAAGGTGACTTATTATATGGTTATTTAGCAGGTGAGGATACTAATATTTCTGATTGGTACAATTTCTTAGCAACTAAAAAGTTATCTTCTGATGAAAAAAAGTTTGTTAAGTCAGTTCTTGAAATTAATCCTAGGTTCATTAATGAAACTCTTTACATGTTTTAATCAAATAATTTTTAAATAACAAAATACTTTTTTTTAGTCAATGATAGCTCAAGACAAAAAGATTCCGTTTTATATAAGTATAAGTTTCTTGCTTAGTTTTATTGCTATAAGGCTCGCTGTCTTAATTGCTGGAAGCGCGGAATCTGAGTTTGCAGCTGCAGCTAAAGCAGGTGGTTTACCTGAAGCTCAATTTTACATAGGGAGTAACATAATACTTTTTGGTTATCATATTCATCATTTTTATTTTGGAATACTCTTAATTGCAATTGCTGGTTGGCTTGCTATAGTTAAAAGTAGTTCTCTTTCAAACAAAGCTATTGCAATAATATATGGTGTTGGGCTTGGTTTATTCTTAGATGAAATAGGTTTATTATTAACTTGGGGAGATTATTATAGCTCTCTAAGTTACACTATAAGCATATTTGTTTTTGCAATATTTTTAAACATATTATTCTTTGCTGATTTTTGGAAAACGTTCAAAGATCAAGTAAGATCTAAGTCTTTAGTTGCTAGGACTTTAAACAAAAAAAATAGTTTTTTGTTTAAGTTTGATTTTTTTATTCAAAAAAAATTCAAAAAAGAACGTTTAAGCCAGTTATTAACTGCTATTTTATATATTGGTGTAGCGGTCGTATTATTCTTTTATCCTGCTATACTTCATTATTATGTTGCTGTCCTTTTAATACTGCAAGGATTTAAATATATATTAACTAATCAAACAGGTGATTTACAACATGAAATATGAAAAATCAAGTACAATACTCTTAGGAATACTATATTTAGCTGCTGGTTTTATGATTTTAAGATGGCCAGAATTACTATATTTTGGTGTGGCTGCAATATTTTTTATTCACGGAGCGTTAATACTAATAAAGCTTTTAATAAAATAAAATTAGTTATTTTTTCGATTTTTTTCTAGCAATTTTTTTTAATCAGTCTTTAGTTTAGTTATTTTATGAAAGAATTAATCAATATTGATAATATTAAAAATAAAATATTTACAATCAGAGGGTTTCAAGTAATGCTTGATAAAGATTTAGCATAATTTTATCAAATAGAAACTAAAGTTTTTAATCAAGCTGTTAAAAGAAATATTGATAGATTTCCAAAAGAATTCATGTTTCAGTTAACTAAAAAGGAGTATGAACTTTTGAGGTCACAATTTGTGACCACAAGTTGGGGTGGGAGACGATATTTACCTTTTGTATTTACAGAACAAGGAGTATCTATGTTGTCGGCTGTTTTACACTCTAAAGTCGCGATTAATATAAGTATTCAAATAATAAATCCTTTTGTTCAAATGAGAAGATTTCTTCAATCAAATCAAGATACTTTTAAAAGATTAAATATTGTCGAAACGAAACTATTAGAGTATGAAGATAATTTTAAAGAGTTATTCAATGCGTTAAATAAAAGGCCTGAGCTATCTTCGGGAATATTTTTTGAAGGGGAATTCTTTGATTCATACGAGTTTATTTCAAATTTAATTAAAAAGGCTAAAAAAGAAATAAAGAACAAACTAAACAATGTTTTAACATAAAATTTTCAGTTATTTTTTAAATAATAACGCTTTTCTATTTATTTATGTGTGGAATAATAGGTGTTGTTAATAGCCAAAAAAATGTTGAGTTAGGCTTAAAATCCATAAGTTATAGGGGTCTTGACAATCAAGAAATAGTTAGTTTTGATAATGGTTGTTTTGGTCATTGTCTTCATGCTATGAACAATTTTGTAAAACAGCCTCTAGCTCACAATAAGTCTTTATTTGTTTGTAATTCTGAAATATATAACTTTGAAGAACTCGCTAAAAAACATGGTCTTGGTGTAAGAAATGATTCTGATTTAATATTTCAATACTTATTAAATGACTTTGACATAGATGATTTTGATGGGGTTTATGCGTTTGCATACAAAAAAGGTGATGAATTAATTCTTGCTCGTGACAAAATTGGTGTTAAGCCTCTTTGGTATTATTTTGATGGCGGGGAGTTTGGTTTTGCTAGTGAAAAAAAAGCGTTATTAGCTATGGGGTTTGAAAAAAAGTATGTGGTTGAATTAAATCCTAGAAAAATATTAACTTATGATATTAAAACAAAAAAAATAACTTTTATTGAAAGAAAATATTTTGAAGTAAAAGAAAAAGATTCAAAGAACATAAAACAAAAACTAAAACAATTATTAAACGAATCTATTAAAAAAAGGTTGTCTGATAAAAAAACTGCTCTTTTATTATCGGGAGGTGTTGATAGTAGTTATATTGCGCTAAAGCTAAAACAGCTAGGTGTTAATTTTAAGTGTTACGTTGCTGGTATGAAGGAGCCTGGATTAAAAGACAGCGAGGATGTTTTGAAAGCAAAAGAAATTGCTAAGCTACTTGATTTAGACTTAGAAGTTATAGAAATATCTCTAAGTCAAGTTCCTGGTTATTTAAAACAAGTATTACCTTTAATAGAAGATAACAACGTAGTAAAAGCAGGTGTTGCGCTTCCTTTTTATCTTTGTGCTAAAAAAGCAAAAGAAGATGGTGTTAAACTATTATTTTCTGGTCTTGGCTCTGAAGAAATATTTGCAGGGTATGAAAGACACAAAAATTCTATTAACATAAACGAAGAATGCTTGGCGGGTTTAAGAAAAATATATGAACGAGACTTATACAGAGATGATGTTATAACAATGGCAAATAACATTGAGTTAAGACTTCCTTTTTTAGACAAAAAATTAGTTGAGTTTGCTCTAACAATTCCTTCTAAATATAAAATAGCTGATTATTCAAAACAAATATTTAGAGATATTTCTTTTGATGAGGGTCTGCCTAAAGATTTTGCTTATAGAAAAAAGAAAGCAGCACAATATGGAAGTAATTTTGACAAAGCAATAGCTAAGCTTAGTAAAAAAGAAAATAAAAACAAATCAGAATACTTAAAACAATTCTTTGATGAAGGAAACGTAAGGATTGCTTCTTTGATGAGTACTGGAAAAGACAGTGCGCTTTCAACTCAGATAATGATTGATCAAAACTATGAGGTAAGTTGTTTTATAACAATAATTTCAAAAAACGAAGATAGCTACATGTATCATGGTCCAAACACTCATTTAGCAAAACAAATCAGTCAGTCTTCAAACATACCTTTAATAGTTAAAGAAACAAAAGGTGAAAAAGAAGAAGAGTTAGATGAATTAAAAAGTGCTATTAAAACTGCTATATCAAAATACAAAGTTGAAGGTATAGTAACGGGTGCTTTATTTAGTAATTATCAGCGTGAAAGAATAGAAAAAATATGTGAGGAGTTAGGTGTGAAATGTTTTAGTCCTCTTTGGCATATGGATCAAGAAAAAGAGATGAATCTCTTATTAAAAAGAGGGTTTAAGTTTTGTATGGTAAAAGTAGCTGCGTATGGTTTAGACAAATCTTGGCTTGGAAAAACAATAACTTCTCTTGACATAAAAAAATTAGTAGAACTTAACAAAAAGTACAAGATAAACATTGCAGGAGAGGGTGGTGAGTTTGAATCACTAATACTTAAAGCTCCTTTTATGAAAAAGGAAATACTAATAAAAGACTATGAGTTAATTGAAGAAAACGAGTATACTGCTCATATAAAAATAAAAGAAGTTGAATTAAAATGAATAAATTACTAATAAGCAGCGATCATCATGCAAACTGGGATGCATTAGAGTATTGGTTTAGTTATGCTTCTAAAAACAAACTACCTTTCATAATACCTGGGGATGTTGTGGGTGATTATAATTTTGAAGAATTAGCTTATCAAAAAGGAGTAAAGTTTCCTGAAATACTTTTAGAAGATGAAGATAATGGTGTTTTAAGAAAGCTCTTTAATGACATAGTTAAGTTTCACGCAAAAAAATTAGCTGGGTTTATTGATAAGTATAAAGTTAAAACTTATTTTTTGCATGGAAACCATGAGCCAATATATTTTGGAAAAGAAGTGATTAGTTATCTTAAACAAAAAGAATTATTTGTTGACATGAATGAGCATAAGGGTTTTATTCAAATAGGTGACTTTAAAGTTGCAGGTATAAGTAATACTAATCAGTTAATGCCTTATCTTTATAGTGTGTTTAAAGAAGATGAGCTAGACTTAATGTTTAAACATCAAAGAACGGCAAGGCCTGTTATCTTGGGGGTTAGTAAAGAATCTTTAACTATTCATCCAGATCCTGTAGAAGATTTTGATTGGTTAAGGATTATGTCTGATAACAACGACGAGTTAGATATTTTTATAACTCATGGTCAAATAGGTAGGGGTGCTTGGAGAAAAGAAAAGTTTGCTAGTGAGCTGCCTACTCTTGTAAGTGCTGCTAAGTTAAGTTTGTTATCTAAAATAACTGTGGATGGTCATCTTCATACAACTCATACTATGAAAAACGTTTTGGGTAAGCCAACTATTAGGGCTGTTGGTAATAAGGCTTTTGTTGTTGAAAAAGTTGATGGTGAACTATTTGTAGAAGAGCTTGACTCGGGTAAAGAATATGATGCTCGTGGAAAGATAAGTCTTGAGGACTTAGATGAGCTTAAAAGTCCTATTGATAAGTTATTAGAATCTTAGTTTTCATAATTTTTTATTAGGTTTTCAAGATTAGAATTAAGTATATGGTGATTTTGTGTTCTTGTTTCGTTAATCTCTTTGTTTATTTGACATCCTTCGTACAAAGCAAAGCCTGCGAGGGTTACTATGCCTACTTTTAATATGGTTTTTGCAGAATAATTATTGTTTGATGAATATCTTTTAAATGATCTATACTTAGTCATATAAACTTATAGGTTATTATTGATATTTATTAATTTTTTTATTGCACTGGACATTTATG
Organism: Candidatus Woesearchaeota archaeon; assembly: GCA_047602735.1. Taxonomy (GTDB): domain Archaea; phylum Nanobdellota; class Nanobdellia; order Woesearchaeales; family 21-14-0-10-32-9; genus SKIS01. The sequence goes on from JBLKOK010000003.1 coordinate 17,259, forward strand.
AATGTTGTCTTTATATTTATTAATACTTATTTTTTGTATATGTCTAATATTAATTTTTCTTTATCAAATAGGAATAGGAAAGTTGCAATTAATAGATGGTCTAAAGTTAATAGTTTAAAGAAAGCGTTTATTGAAGTTACTTCTAAGAACAAATTAAGTTATTCTATATTGTTGGGTTTTTTAGCAGGGGATGGTAGTGTTCAGAAAAGAAAGATAAAATCAGGATATAGATATCAAATAGATTTTTTTCCTGATGATAGATATATGTTGGATATTTTTCTTTATTGTTTTTACGATTTGTATTCTTGCTATCCTTCTGTTAAAAAGAAAGTTAATTTTTATTCTGTTAGAGTTTCGTCTAATGTAATAGGTGAGTATTTGCTAAATAAATGTAATTTAGGTACAAAGGATTGGGATATTCTTGAAGATATAAATCATGTTTTGTGGTTAAAAGCATTTTTTTCTTGCGAGGCATATGTTAGTAAATATATTAGGTTACAAACTATAAATGGATACGGTATGAAAAAAATATCTAATTTATTATTTAAGTTTAGTATTGATCATAAATTTTACACTTATAAACCTAAAAATGGTAATTCTTTAGTTTATATAATAGTGATAATTAGAAAAAAAGCTTTGAAATTATTTTATACTAAAATAGGTTTTTTTCATGATAAAAAGACATTAAAATTAAAAGAAGCATTATATTTATAAAGAAAAGGTTTGTTCTTTAATTTATTGCCACGGTCGCATAATCTGGTATTGCGCAAACTAGTGTTAGGTTAATAATATTGGGCGTATGCCTGGAAAAATCAGGAAAAAATACCAGTTAGCTTGTCCCTTCGGGGGTTCCCGGTTCAAATCCGGGTCGTGGCGTTCATATTTTTTCGTAAATCTTCCGGTTTTTATTCAGAAACACTTATATAGTAGATTTACCATTATTTATTGAGTTGAGCTAAGTTGTCAATTACTGCAATAATAAAGCCGACGCATGGGTGTAATTTTGTTTGTTCTTATTGTTACATCGAACCTGAAGCTGAAAAAGGTCGCATGTCAGAAAAGACGTTAAGTAACATAGTTGAGCAGGTTACTTTTGTTAATCGTTTACGTGGTACTATGCCTTCTTTTATTTGGCATGGTGGTGAGCCTTTATTGATGAAATCTTCTTTTTTTGAAAAAATTGTTGAGCTTCAAGATCCTCACACTTCTTTTGAAACTAATATTGGTAGATTTAAGCATGATGATAAGGAATATGTTTTTGTAAATGATAGCGTATATTCTGCTAATAATTCCATACAGAGTAATGGTTCTTTATTAACAAAAGATCTTGCAAAACAGCTATATGACTTAGGATATCATTTAGGAACTAGTTTAGATGGTCCTTGTCCTATAAACAATCTTACAAGGTCTCTTAAGAACGGTGAAGGGTCTTTTGACGCTATATACAAAGGATCTGAGATTGCTAAAGAAGCAGGAATTGGTGGAGGTATTATAACTGTTTTAAATAAAAATAATGTTCATAAAGTTGAAGAGTTATATGAGTTTTATAAAGAAAAAAATCTCAGCCCTAAGGTTAATCCTTTAATTAAGTCTGGTTCTGCTGCAATAAATTATGAAGATTTAGGTATAACTCCAAGAGAATATGGAGAAGCTATGATAAAGTTTTTTGATTTGTGGTATAATGATAAAGATTCTAAAATAAACATTGATCCTCTTGATGAAATAATTGGTAATTTGTATTATGGTACTACGTCTAGTTGTAATTTTACTGATAATTGTCAGGAGAATTTTATAAGTATTGGTCCTCAAGGAGATGTTTATCCTTGTGGTAGATTTGATGGTATAAAAGAGTTTAAGCTTGGTAATATAAATGATCAAAATCTTAATGAAATGTTAGATTCTGATCTTAGAAAAACTTTGTTAAGTAGAAATTCTGATTACATAGATGGTTGTAATACTTGCGAGTATAAACCTATTTGTAATTCTGGTTGTATGCATAATGCTTATACTCATTCAGGTAACATCTTAGAAAAAGATTATTATTGTGGCGCTTACAAAATGATATTCAAACATATAGAAAAAGTTATGGGTGAATCAAATATTAAACGAGGTGTTGAGGTATGAAAGTTATTAGAAGTGTTGATGATTTGGTTGAAAGTGAACAATTAACTTCTGATAACGAAAAGCTCTCTAGAGTTTTGAATAGGCGTGGTGAGCGAGAAAAAAGATTTATGTTTAACATTTTTGGCGGTCCAAAGCATAAAGATGTAAAAGAATATCTTCAGGATAGAGATCATCGTTTAAACACTCACACTCATACAGATATAGCGAGGTATTCGGAATCTCATGGTTGTGGTCATGAGAAATCATATTCAGAAAAGACGTATAATGATACATCTTATACTGAGAGGCATTAAATTAAAAAATAGGAGTTGATTGAAATGAAAATAATAAAAAGTATAGATAGTTTAGTAGAAAACGAAGATGTAACGTCTGTTAATGAAAAGCTTTCTGAGGTTTTGAATAGGCGTGGTGAGAGGGAAAAAAGGTTTATGTTTTTTAAAGGATTTGGAAATAAACACCATCATGATCATACTGAATCTCCTTATGATAATGTTCCGGAAAGTTTAAAGAAAAATTCTTATGGTGATGGTCCGGTGCATACAGAAAAAATGAGTAGTGAGAAATATTATAAAGAAAATAAAATATCTGGTGAGTATTTCAGAAAAAATATATAAAAATAAAAAAAGTTAAAAGATTTTATTTTTTCGCTTAGTTCTAACTTTGTTATCTAGGCAATACTCATCAACATCTGATACAAATATTGCAAAAGTAGCTATCGTTAGCCCAAAGTCTCTAACACCTACTGGGTTATAGCCCATACCTATGGTTATTCCAACAAGATGTAGTGCTAATAAAAGTGAGGCAAGCTTTGTGAATAATCCTAAAATAAGTAATATTCCAAAAATTATTTCAAAAATTCCGTTCATTGTCACAACTGTGTTTGCGCTCACAATATTTTGTATCCAATCAGGAACTAAAGCTGTCCATCTATTAGGATTCATGAGTTGATTTGATCCAAAATAGATAAAAACTAAACCCATGGCGTATCTAAGACTTGGTATTGCTAAACTTTTCATTTTCATGATACGATCACTCTTCCAACCATTCCGTTAGCTGCGTGACTTCCAACACTGCATTCAAAGTCAAAGGTTCCTGCTTCATTAAATGTATAAGTAAAACTTTCGCTCTCGCCTGTGTTTATAATAGATGTTCCTATGCCTAGGCTAGGGATTACTAAGTCGTGAACTCCTCCGTCGTTTTCAAACACAATTTCTAGTGTTTCTCCAACTTCAACTTCTATTAGATTTGGTTCAAAGTAAAAACTTCCTCCTCTAACTGTGACTTGTCTAACTTCGCCATTTTGAGCTATGGTTTCTTCTTCAGTAGATTCTTCGTTTTCATCCATAATTAGTTCTTCTGAATCATCTACTTCTGATGGGGATTCGTCATCAATTATTGTTGGTTCTTCTTGTTCAACTTCTACTGTTGCGCATCCTACTATAAATATTGCTAAAAATACGATTAATATTTTCCATTTCATTTTTATATTATACCTTGTTTTTATACACTATAAATTTTATAGTTATTTATATATTTTTTTGGTTTAATTTCAAAATCTTTATAAAACAACTTAGTTTCTTTATTTCTTATGGGCCCTTAGTCTAGTGGCTATGACATCTCGCTTACACCGAGAAGGTCCCCAGTTCGAGTCTGGGAGGGCCCACTCTTTTTTTCAAAAGCTTTATAATACTTAATTATTATATGGTTGTTTATGGATAAACCTAAAAAAAAGTTTCATTTCAAATATTATGCTTATTTAGCTGTTGTAGTACTGGTTTTAATCTTAGTGCTTTTTTTAGTTTTTAAACCTTCTAAGCAAGGATCTATTGACTTATCTTTCACGGATTCTAGGATTAATAGTGGTGATGCTACTTTCTTAGAAGTTCAAATAACAAATACTGGAGATAAACAACTAATAGGATTCTTTAACATAACTATTGACAGTCCTTCTAATATTAATATGACTCTTAGTGGTGATAGGACTGAGATTAATTTGCTTGCCGGCGAATCTGTTAATAGAAGAATTCCTTTAGTTGCTTACTCAGAAAATTACAGGTCTGATTATGAGTTTGTTACTTTTCTTTATGCTAATGACTCTTTAATTGATAGGAGCAGTGCTATTTTAACTGTTAGAAGATAGAAAAATATAAATAGTATACGAGGTATACTAAGTATATTATGAATACTACTATTAAATTAAGTAAGGATACAAAAGAAATGATAAGTAGTTTTGGCTCTAAAGAAGATACTTATGAAGAGATTATAATTCGTATGTATAATCTTGCAGTAAAAGAGCAATTAAGGGATTTTTTATTTAGTAAAAAAGCAGTTCCTATTGATGATGCTATTAAACGAGCTAAAGAAAAATGGCAATAATTGAAATTCTACCTTCTCTTGAATTAGAAATAAATAAAAAATTTAAGGGAAAATCTATACAAATATTGCAATTTCTTAAAACGCTTGAAAATAATCCTAAAAAGGGAAAACTATTAGGTGTGGTTGGAGGTATTGCTATAAAAGAGTTAAAATATGAAGGATTTAGGTTTTATTTTATAACAGATAATTATAAAATTCATTTTTTAAAAGTTGAAGAATTAAGTGATTTATTAATAAAATTTGTAAGGATGTCAAATAAAAAATATCAACAAAAAGTCATTGATGAAATAAGATCTATTCTTTTAGAAATAGGTGTTGATGGTTTAATTTAAACTAAGAAAAATAAGCTTATTGGAACCATTATGCTGCTCATCATCAAGTTTCTTGGCGTTGATTTAATATTACTATAAAGACCTATAGTGGTTGAAGCAAACAAAACAATCAATCCTATTATGCCTGTGAGTATAACTGTTAATATTATTATAAGTATTATAACGCTTTTAACAAGCATAGCATAGTTTAGTCTTAGTGCTATTTTTTCAAAGTACTTTGCAATTATTCTGCTTGTAATAATTGCTATTCCTGCACTAATTATACTTGCAGCTATCATCAAGGATATATCATAATTATTTGTAAGACTCATAATTGCTACTATGCTTCCGTTTCTTCCTTTATCTATAGCACTTAGTGCGGCTATGCTCATAAAGAAGTTAACGGTGCTAATACTTCCCATCATAAACAAGAAGTCTTTGGTTTCATTCTCTTTTTTTATGCTGCTGCTAATTGCTGCTGCTGTGCTGCTTCCAAGTCCTGGTAAAATAGCTGTTATGTATCCTGAAATTGTTCCTAAAAACAAGCTAAACTTATTCATCTTGTAATTAAACGAATCTTTTTTTTGTGTGGGTATGGATGAATTTGTTTTTAAGCTAAACAAAAGGGTGCTTATCCCAAAAAATCCTGATAGCATTGGAAAAAGTGGGTCTTGCATTTTGCTATTTAAAACTAAGACTCCTATAATTGCTGCACTTATGTATATCAAAGTATTATTTTTCCAGTCTTTTGTTCTTGTTATTAAAAAAATTGCAACTACTAACATGATTAATGGTATATTATTACTTAAGAATTCATAACTTAACAAGATAAACCATTTCAGTAAGGGGTATGAAACAAAACATACTATGAGTCCCATCATGCTTCCAAGAAGTGTTAGTTTAACTGCGTTAAGTCCTTCTCCGTCCATTAATAACTTGTGGCCTGGGAGTACGTTTAGTGCTGTGCTTGGCTCTGGTGCTCCGAGGTATATGCTGGGTATTGTGTTTGTGAAGCTGTGTGTTATGCTCATTGCTATAATAAATGCTATTAGTGAGTTTATTGAAACTATTTCTAATACTAAGTTTGCTATGCTAACAAGCATCACAGCGATAAGATTTGTGTGGATGCCTGGGATTAAGCCTGTAAAACACCCGGCAACCACTCCAAGCAGTATTGCAAGCAAGATTTCTAAAAACATATACTTGTTAATTTAGCCAAATTTATATGTTTCGTCTCTTAAAAATCGGATATTTTGGGTTGTTTTTTCAATAAAAATATTTATATACTTCCAATTATCTTATTTTTTTTTATGGTTGATTATCAAGAATTATTATCGAGTGCAGTAGAATTAGGTTTTCAATATCTTCCTACTGTTGTTTTTGCAATAGTAACTCTAGTTATTGGTCTTTGGATCATTAAATTATTAAGTAGGAGTGTTAGTAATGTCTTAGGTAAAAGAAATATTGATAGTACTCTAAGCAGGTTCTTAGTGAATGTTTTTAGTGTTTTATTGAAATTATTATTATTCATAGCTGTAATTGATATGCTTGGTGTTGAGACTACATCTTTCATTGCAGTTTTGGCTGCTATGGGTTTTGCTATTGGTCTTGCTCTTCAAGGAAGCTTGTCCAACTTTGCAGGAGGAGTTCTAATAATTATTTTCAGGCCTTTTGTTAAAGGTGAGTTTATTGAGGCTCAAGGCGTTAGTGGTGTCGTTGAAGGAATAGAAATATTTACTACTACTCTAACAACTCCAGACAATAAAACTATTACTTTGCCTAATGGTGCTCTTGCTAATGGTAACATAATAAATTATTCTAGGAAGAAAACTAGAAGAGTTGACATGGAGTTTGGCATTGGTTATGATGATGATATTAAGAAAGCTCAAAAAATATTAGTTGATATTATATCTAAGCATAAACTTGTTAAAAAAGATCCTGCTCCGTTTGTAAGAGTTGGTGAACTTGGTGATAGCTCTGTTAATTTTAAGGTTAGAGCTTGGTGTGACACGCCTGATTATTGGGGTGTTTACTTTGATGTCACTGAAGAAGTTAAGTTAAGATTTGATAAAGAAGGAATTAGTATACCTTATCCTCAAAGAGATGTTCATATCTATAACAAGAAATAAATATTTTTCTTTGTTTTTTTATTCTAATATTATTAATTTTTTTTAGTATTTGCCGGAAATCTTTCGGTTTTTTATTAGAATATTTTATTAAACAGTTTTTTTTATTTTATTTTTATGGAATTATTAAAAGAAGAAAACATATTTAGTTTTAAATCTCAAAAACAAGGACTTAGTGTATGTGTACTTGCAGGAGTTCATGGCAACGAAAAAGATGGTGTAAATGCAATAAAAGAGTTGGTAAAAGACTTTTCTTTAGATAGGGGTGAGGTAACTTTTATTTTGGCTAATCAAGAAGCTATGAACAAAAATGTTCGTTTCGTTGAAGAAAACTTAAACAGGTGTTTTAAAGAAGGTTTAGTTTCAGATAGCTATGAATTCAAGTTAGCAAAGGAGCTAAAAAGCGTGTTAAAAGATTATGATGTATGTCTTGATTTGCATAATTCTTACAATCCTCATTCTGAGCCTTTTATTATTTGTGAAAAAAACGCTTTTTCTTATATTAATAGTATTGATGCTAAAAAAGTTGTTTCTGGTTTTGACACTTATGAACCTGGTGGAACTGATTATTATATGAATCTTATTGGGAAAATAGGTATTTGTGTTGAGTGTGGTTCTATTGAAGAAGATGGTACTTTGTTTGCAAAAAAGACGATTACTGATTTTTTAATTACAACTAATAACTTAGAAGGAACTGTTAATAGTTTTGATAAAGAATATTTTGACTTAATAGAATGTTTTGTACCTAAAGGTCCTTTTAAGCTAACTAAGCCTTTTAAAGACTTTGAGTTTGTTAGTAAAAACTATCTTATAGGTGTTGATGATGGCGTTGATGTTTTTGCAAAAGATGATTCTTATGTTTTATTTGCAAAAGACGTAGATGAAGTTAATTCTTTGAATAAAGAAGCATACTTACTTGCAAAGAAACATTAATTTCTTTATTAATCTCCGGAAATCTTCCGAGATTTTATACGAAATACTTATTAAGGCACTTATCTATTATTATATTAGGTGATATAAATGAATCGTATAAATCATTTCCAGTTAATGGATCAAATAAGACATCATGAAACAAGTCATGTACGTCATGACCCGTTTAGTCATGTAAGCTTAGAAGGAAGAAACAGTCTTGAAAGAACTACGCCTATACATCATCCTATGAGTAGACCTGTTCAATATGAACCTGAAGGAACTCCAAGCGTTATAGAAAGACCTTATTTAACAGATGTAGATTTTGGAAAAACAATCACTCCTTCAACTCCAACACCGGATATAAGTGCTGCGCCAGTTTATAAAAGCCCTACATATTTAGAGAGTTTGTTAAGACCTATTCCTGAGAGTAATAGTGTTATTCCTGAGGAACCTAAGTATGGTGCGTTTGCACGTGTTCTGCCAAAATATGATGGCTTGAGTGTTATTCCTGAGGAACCTAAAGTAAAGTTATATGAAGTTGAGGGTTATAGGCCTATAGGTGTTAATATTATACCTGAGGAGACTAAACCAAGTTATTTAGTGGAAGACTTGCCAATAATAAAACCGATTAAACCAAGAATCTCGGAGTTTAATACTATTCCTGATGAGCCTCAAGTAAATAATTATGGGAATAATTTTTCCAGTGTAAATAATCAAGAATCGATAACAGATGTGCTTGATCGTGTACGAAGAGAGAAAGAAGAGGCAAGAACTGAAATGCTTATTCAAAGCTTCAAGAATAATTATTAATTTTTTTTTTTTTTTAATTCTTAATCCAAACTATGCATGCGTATTCTTTTTTTCCTAATTTTTTTAATGCTTCAAATCTGTGCGCTCCATCAGCTATGGTCATATCTTTATTCCAAACAATTAGTGCTGGTGGCTCCCAACCACTTTTTATGGATTTAATCATTTGAGCTATTTTTTTATCCCAAACTTTTTGTTCTTCAAAATATTCTTTGTTTGGTCCTGCAATTCTTATTAGTTCGCTAAGTCTAAGAGTTTTTACTTCTAGTTTTCCTTTATCACAAAAACCTTTGGTGTTACTCATTATTTTTGCTAGTTTTTTGTTGTTTCCTGTTGTTGTTAAGAATTCATATACTTCTTTTTGAAGACTCTCTTCGTCTAAATCAATGATTTTATTTGGTTCTAGCATTTTTAGTTATGTGGCTTTTTTTTTTAAAATCCTTTGGGTTTGTAGGGGTTAGTTATTAAATTACCTCTGTAGGTTTGTGTTCCGTTAACTCCTGCTCCGCAACTATTGCAAAAATTATCTTCTTTTTGTGTGGTTTTACAGCAGCTTTCGTTTATTACTTTTTCTAGTCCGTAATCTTTGGCGTGGTTTTCAAACCAGCCGTTTCCGCTATCTTTAAATGAAACATATGCTTGTTTTCCGTGGCCTTCGCAGCTAAAGCTTGTTTTGTAGCAGTTTTTCCATAATTGTCTAATTAAATCGCGTATATTGTGGTCTATTTGGAGTTTGTCCATGGTTGCTGCCATATTTTTTTTCATAATTATTTGTGGGTGTTTAATCTATTTAAATATTTCTAATATTAATTACTTAGAAGTAACAACTATTTATTTGTGTGTTTTTTTCAATTCTTTTCTAAGTCCTTCTAAAACTATAACCATAGCTTCTGTGTCTAGCTCACAGTAATCTAGCAAGTCTTTTCTTAACTCTTTTGTGAGTCTTCCTCGGTTTTGTTTGTATAAAACCATTGCGTCTGAGCCACTGCTCACAACTAGTCCTTTATGTGTTTTATTGCTAAACACAGGCAAGACTTGTTTTATAGAATTACTTCCTCTTTGTTTTTTGTTATGGTACCAAAACTGAAAGAGAATTCATTGAGATGTTTGTTAACAATTATTCGCAATTTGTTGATTCTTGGATAAAGTCTAAAGATAAATCTTTTTATTCAATACCTTATATACACAGACCTGGAACTCACTCATTACAAAAAGAATTTAATCCTGATTTCTTTTTTAAAAAGGGAAATAAGATGATAGTTGTAGAAATAAAATCTGAAGATGATTCTACTGTAAATAATAAGGATAAATTAGAAGGAGCAATTAGTTATTTTAAAAAACTAAATGAAAAATTAAATGGTGATTATATTTATGATTTTCACTTCTTAGATTCTAGATATTATAAACAATTCTTTGAAAACAAAATAAAAAATGATTTAGCATTTAAGAGTTTACTGCATGCTGATTTAGAAACAAAATCTAGAGAAGAATTAAAAGAAGGCAGATAAGTAATATCGTCCTTTATATCTTAACTTTTACTATATTTTTCTTTTATTTCTTTTATTTCATTCTTATGATATTTTATTAAAATAAATTTATAAACTGCATTTATGCTCGACACCCTATCTAAGAATATTAATAATTCTCTATATTTTGATATGCCTTTATTTTTTGCATATGCTTCATATATTTCTTTATATTTAAGATAATATTCTTTATTATTTTTGTTTGAAATTATCTGTAATGTTACAACAATTAAAGATAATACCAAGTATAATTCAGTATTATTTTTATACGATAAGTATATGAATAAAATTGTTATTATTATTAAAATCCATCCGGAAATTTTTTTGAATGTATATGAACATGCTAATCCTTTCCAATTAAGATACAAATCTATTAATCTGTCTTCTTTCATCTTCCAAGCAGCCTCTGTAAAATTGCTAATATGATAATAAGAATGATTAATACTCCTAGATAAAAACCCTGAGTTCCAAAAGATTCTTCAAAGGCATTAATCAAATCTCCAAAAACTCCTTCTGTTATTAATAAAAATAGTATAAATACAAATAATACTGCTCCTATTATGGTTTGAGGTGTTTGACCTTTTTTATTATTTAAATTCATTTTTTACTCTTTTATAACTTTATTTTTTTAAGTTTCTTGAACTAAGTGTAAGTTGTTTTTATTTAAATACTTATTCTCTATAGTTGTCCAGTGTGTTGTAGTGGCTTTTTATGCGAGTAAAAGATATTCTTATCAAAATATTTATATACTTTGTTTAATTTATTAAACATATGTTCAAAGAATTAAACACTTTAAAACTATTCCTAGAAGATCCTACAAAAAAGTTTAGTGTAAGGGAAGTAGCTAGATTACTAAAAATATCTCCTGCAACAGCAAGTAAAAAATTAAAATATTTCAATAAACAAGGATTATTAAAATACAAACAAGAATTAAATCATGATTTATACAAAGCAAACATTGAAAATCATAAATTCAGAGACTTAAAAGTATATTACTCTATAACTAAAATAAAAAACTCAAATCTAATACAAGAATTAAACAAATTCTACGTAAAACCTACAATAATACTATTTGGATCAACAGCTACAGGTTATGATACTAAAAACAGTGACATAGACTTAGTAATAATAACCGAAAAGAAACAAGACTTTCCAAAATTAAACGAATTCCAAAAAATATTCAAAAAACAACTTCAATTATTCGTTTTAAAAGACTTAAAAGATTTAAAAAACTCTCACCTTATAAACAATGTCTTAAGTGGCATTGTTTTGCAAGGTGAAATAAATTTCTAACAAAGTATTTAAATGAGTTATAACAATTTTTTACACTATGACATGGTTATACGTATTACTTGGGTTATTATTGCTTTGGGTATTATTAACTTATAATCATTTTGTAAGTATTAAAAACAACGTAAAAAAGTCTTATTCTGGAATAGATGTTCAGTTAAAGAGAAGAAATGACTTAATACCCAATCTTGTTAACACAGTAAAAGGTTATGCTAAGCACGAAAAGTCTTTATTAGAATCTATAACAAAAACAAGGGCTAGTTTAATGAACAGCTTAGAAGGTGATGATGTTAGAAGTATTGCTAAAGAAGAAAAAACTCTAAGCAATTCCTTAAAATCCTTATTTGCTGTTGCTGAAAATTATCCTGATTTAAAGGCTAACAAAAATTTTTTGGAGCTTCAAAAAGAGTTATCTAAAACTGAGAACAACATTGCTGCTTCTAGGAGGATTTATAACAGTAACGTTATGACTTTTAACACAAGAATAACTACTTTTCCAAACAAGTTAGTTGCTAAAATGTTTGGTTTTAAACCTTATCAGTTCTTTGAAACCAAAAAAGAAGACGTGGTGGTTGATTTTGCAAAATAAATGGGATCCTACTGGTGCAAAGCTAGATATAAAAAAATTTGAAAAAAACCTAGAAGAAATATTCAAAAAAGAACGGTTTCACAAAAAACACTTTTACAAAATACTCGTAGGAACAATACTTTTAACCGTAGTAATATCTGTATTATTAACTTTATATGATGGCTCTGGTAATTTAGCTGAAGTTTATTTTATGGCTGTGATAACTCCTATAATAGTGGTAATATTTTTTATTGGTTCTTTAAGAAATCTAAAAAAAGGTTTAATGAAGGCCAAGTTAGCAAAAGAAAAGGGTTGGGTCTTTGAGCCTAAAGAAAACAGCAGTCTTTATAGTTTTTATCTTGGTAGTTTTCCTAAGCTTTTTAATATGGGTAATTGTTTTAGATCTCTACAAAACGTTATCTGGGGAAAAACAAATAACGGCGTACCTTTCGTTGTTGGTGATTTTAACTATGCTGTTCGCAGAAGCTCTGGAAAAAGAACAACTACTACAAGATACACAGATCATTTCTTTGCAGTAAAGCTAAACACTCCTCTATCTACCAATTTCTATCTTGGCCCAAAAAATATGGGTTCTAAGCTAAAAAATTTATTCACTAAAAAAAACATTCAAACTGAAAGTATTGATTTTAATGAAAGGTTTTATTTTTGTTATGAAAATAAAGATTCTGAAACTCAGATGAATATCATGAACGTTTTATCTCCAGGAGTATTAGAACAACTAGCAAGTTTTGGCTTAAAAAAAAGGAAGCGTTTTAAAAGTCAAAGTGGAGGCGTTAAAGTTTATTTTAAAGGGGATTCAATAATATTTTTAGCTCCTGGTCCTTTCTTTGAAAAAACAGGTATCTCGCTAACTCCAAAGTCTTTAGATATTACTAAAGAAGATAGGGCTGAGCTTGACAGTCAAATTAATTACTATTTTAACTTAGGTCAAAACATTGTTGAGAATATTCATTAAAAACATTTATATATTACTTATTGTAATAATATTATTACTAAAATGAATAGTATACTTATATATTTATTAGAAAATAAAGAAGAACAATTCACAATAAATCATATCTCTAAAGCTCTAAACATTAATTATAGGATTGCTCATACACAAGTTAAAATATTAGAAAAAGAAAATATTATTAAAATTAAAAAAGCAGGAAATTCATCTCTTTGTTCTCTAACAAATGAATTTAGTGAAAAAATATTTTTAGCAGAATATAAAAGAAGAACTGATTTATTAAAAAATCAAGATTTTAACCAAATATTAAACCGTTACAAAAAAGCTAAACAATCGTTTATTCTTTTACTATTTGGTTCTTATGCAAAAAATAAACAAACAAAGAACTCGGATATTGATTTACTTGCAATAACTCAAAATTCAAAAGAATTAGAGGAAATAACTAATTTAATTCCGAAAAAAATCCATTTAACAACGGTTTCTTATCAAGAATTCTTAAATATGAAAAATACAAATGAATTAAATGTTGGAAGAGAAGCTATGAAAAACAATATAATACTTATAGGTATAGAGCAATATTATCGATTAATAAACAATGATTCATGAAACCAGATTAAAACAAGCTAAAAACAACTTTATTAATTATTACGCTGAAGGTTTAATAAAAAAAGAAGAGGATTATGTTGCTAAAAAATTTTTTATTAAAAATGCAAATGAAAGCATTAGGGCAGCTCAATTATTATTTGAAAACAAAAATTTTCTTTGGACTATAGTATGTTCTTATTATTCGATGTTTTATATTGCAAACGCGGCATTATTAGAACTGGGATATAAAGTAAAAGATAAAATAGTTCACAAAGTAACTGCGGATGCATTAATGGTATTAGTAAGGCCAAAGTTAAAAGATGAATTATTAAAAGATTATGAAGAAGTAAAAGATGAAGCATTAGAAATTGCTAAACTAAAATCTGATGAAATTATACATAATTTTGACTATGAGAGAACTAAAAGAAATAAAGTTCAATATCAAACAACTGAGTTAGATATAACTAAGAAATCAAAAACTTCTTTAAAAAGAGCAAAAGAGTTTTTATTTGAATTAGAAAAGTTATTTTAAAAAAAAGTTATAAATAAGTTTTTATTTCTTTTTAAACATGGATTTATTTGACAACCTTAACTTAGACGAGTCGTCTTCTACTTATAAAAAGGCTGTTTTTGTTAAAGAGCGTTTTTTAAAGCATGTTGGTGTCTTATCTAAGGTTGCTTTGGTTGAGAGGAAAAGTTTGGGTTTGGATTTTAGTAATTCTTTTTATAATAGTTTAAATCTTTATTCTGATTCTGATGCTTCTGGTTATATTCGTATGTGTTTGGATGATGACGTCATTTTTTTGAATTTAAACAATTTAGTTCATAATATGTTTTCTTTGGATCAAAAAAATTATTTTTCTAAACTTAATGACTTTGAAAGTTTAAAAAAAGACGAGGCTGTTTTAGTATTTGATAAGTATTTAGATGCTGTTATGGATTTAGAGCTTGATGATGCTGGATTAAACACAATTAGGCATGAATTAGATCATATAAGTGTTTATAAGTCTAATTTCTTTAGGTTTTCTGATTATAGGTTATTTAATGATCTTTCTAGTAAACAAGAGTTATCTTTTGATAATGCGATAAAGTTGCACAAATTATCTTTTGATTATTATGTTGATCAATTAGAAAGACTGCCTTTATTAGAGGCTAGGGGTTTAACGTTTAATTATGTTTCTTTAAATAATTGGGAGCATGTTGATTATGACAAATTAGCTTCTAATGTGCAAGATATCATATTAAATAAGTATAAACATTCGTTAATTGACAATCTAAATTTTTTAAGTATGGGTAATGCTGATGCTAAACAAGTCATGTCTGATTTTTTTGATAAAAGAACCATTGAGGGGGTTGGCGCGACTATAAAGGCATTCAAAGAAGACAAAACTCGGCTAAATAGGGCTGTTCATGTTACTTCGTTTGATGATTACATAAAAATATGTAATGGATAATATTTTAGATAAGTTATTAAATCATCTATATCCTTTTCTTTAAAGATGTTTAAAAATCGTGAAGTTAAATTAAGGCTCTTGTTTGGATTAAAACTGGTTGTAGGTACTAGTTTGTTATTTGTTGACTTATTATTTGGTTCTTTAATTTTATTTGCTGCATTAATAACTCTTATTTGGCTATTAAAAAGCTCCTTAAAATTTTATTATCTTCACTTAGCTTTATCCTTGGTTATGTTTCTTGGTGCTTTTTTAATTTATTTTATATCTGATGCTTTAGTTATGTCTAAGGTATTTGTAAAATTAGGTATAGGTTTTGTTTTATTTGTTAAGTTTTTATTTGATTTATATAAATAGGTATATTTAAATAGGGAGAGGTATTATTAATATCTATGTAGTTAAGGATTTATTTCTTTAATTATAAAAAATTTAGTACGAGGAATAGAACAGTATGGCAAAAGGAAAAGTAAAGTTCTTTAATAGAACAAAAAATTTCGGCTTCATTGAAGGCGACGACGGCAGCGATTATTTTGTACACGGCTCAGCTGTGGAAGGAATGATTAGAGATAATGATCCTGTAGAATTTGATGCAGAAGAATCAGACAAAGGTCTACGTGCAGTTAATGTTAGAGTAGACAGTGAATAAATCGTTTTGATTTATTCCTTTTTTTTATTTTTTATTTTTTTCTATAAACAAAAAAACATATAAATATAAGATACTTATAAAGTTATAAGGTGTCATTAACAACAATTCCTATTAAACAAGAAACAAGAGATAAACTTAGAAGTATTGCTAATAAATCTGAGAGCTGGGACAAGGTTTTAAATAGGTTATATGAGCAAGAAATAACAAGGTTAAATTCTCAAGTATTTCTTGGTTCAGATACTTTATCTTTAGATGAAGCTCTAAAAGAAATAGAAAAATGGTAGTTGAATTCTCTAAGAACTTTATTAAAGAATTAAAAAAACACACTTCTAAAATTGATGCAAAAGAACTAGTAAAAAAATTAGCTTTAACAACTCCTTCTGATGGTGATTTTGTGGCTTTGATACATAATATTGTTTTAAGAGAAAAAAGATTAAAATCGTTTAGATTTTATTTTGTAGTTCAAGATTCAAAAAAACACGTAATTACAAAAGAAGAATTAAATGATTTAATAATAAAGTTCGTAGCGTTAAGTAAAAAAAATAATCAGCAACATGTAATAGATAAATTAAAAGAAGATCTTAAAAAATTTGGATTTAAATTATAATTGATTACTTATAATCAAAAATCTTTGAGGTTTCTAGGTATTCTTTAGATAATCTTCTAGCTTCTTTGTTACCATTAATAAACGTATTATATGTTCTAAGCATATTTGAACCAATATCTGTTAATTCAACCTTTTCATTCACAACATCAAAAAAGCCTAGTCTAAAGCCTGGGTGATCAACATAGTTATCTGTATTTAACTGGATGGTTTGTTCTCCTGAGTAAAACCTATTTGTTTCGTGAACAATTGATTTAAGAATTTTCTCTAACTCTTTTTCTTCTCCGTATTCTTCTCTAAATTGTTCTAGTACTTCTTTATTATCGTGTGATTGTAGTATGAAGAATCTTTTAAGCTCGTTCTTTGTTCTAAATGCTTCTTGTATGTATTTAGTTGCTTTTATTTCTCTTTCTTGGTTTAAATCCCACTTATAAATAATGTCTTCTTTCTTCATAGTAGTAACAAAATAATTCGGTGTTATATTTAAATCTTTTTATTTAAGCCTTTGGCGAGATTTGCACTCGCGACCTTCTGCTTACGAGGCAGACGCAATACTGCTATGCTACAAAGGCATCATAATTTTTCTTTAATTTCTTCTAAGCTAAGCTTACTTTGACACCTAAAACAAACAGCCTTCTTATCAACATATGTACCATTTATTTTTCCAAGAAAGGTCTCTTCTATTTTGTCACTACAAATTTGGCATTTCATATTAAGTATGAAGAAATTGTCATTATTAATAATATTATCGCTGTAACTACGTATGCAACTTTGTTCCAAATCCAAACCTTTGCTCCATCAAAGGGCCCGAATGGTATCATATTGAAAAGTCCTAAAAAGCTATTTATCATAAATCCGAAGTATCCTACAACAAAAAATAAGCCTTCTAAGTACAAAAATGGAATAAAAAGAAGTGCTAAGACCAAATTAGTTAAAGGTCCAAAAAGACTAATAATTCCTGATTGTGCTCTTGTAACATATCCTTTTATGTGTACTGCTCCTGGAACAACAAATATAAATCCTAAAAACGCCATAAGTAGTGCAGCTATAAGCATCTTATTATCTGATTTAAACTCTGCTCTACACCTATAATACTCTGCTATTAGTTTATGTGCTAGTTCGTGTAAAACTATTCCTATTCCAACAGTCATGGTGCTAATTAAAAAAACGTTAACCAGTCCTATATTCATATTCCTTAAAAGTATGGTAAATGCTAAGCTTATAGCTAGCCACGCTTTTAAAAATTCTATTAGTTCTTCTCTTGAAATATTAATCATATACTCTTAGTAAGTCGTTTTATTATAAAAATATTCACAATATTTAAAACTTAAAACAAAATAGCTTATATCTAAAGATGGATAAAGAAACACTAAACAGTTATACTCAAGCTGGAAAAATTGCTAGTTCTGCATTAAAACTCGGAGAATCATTAATAAAAAAGCAAGCTCCTATAACAAAAATATTAGATGAAGTAGAACAACACATATTATCAAAAGGTGCGTTTCCTGCGTTTCCTGCTCAAATATCTTTAAACAACGTAGCTGCCCATCAGTGCAGCACAGACCCTGATGAGTTAATACCTGAAGGTATAATAAAGCTTGATGTTGGAGCTCATGTTAATGGTTTTATTGGAGATAATGCTTTATCTGTTGCAATAGATGCGGATGATTCTATAATAAAAGCGAGTAGAAAAGCTCTAAACAACGCTCTAAAAATTGCAAAGCCAGGAGTTTTTGTAAGAGATATTGGAAAAGAAATACAAACAACAATAGAGGACTTGGGTTTTAAACCTGTAAAAAACTTATCTGGTCATGGTCTTGGAAACTATCAAATACACAAATCTCCAAGCATACCAAATTATCACTCTTTAAACACAGAAAAATTAAATGAAGGCGATGTTATTGCAATTGAGCCTTTTGCATCAACAAGCACAGGCATAGTATCTAGCGCAGGAAATGCCACTGTATTTAACTTAACAAGCTTAAAACCTGTAAGATCTAATTTTACACGGGAAGTATTAAAAAAAATAAAAAGTTATAAAGGACTACCTTTTACCTCAAGGTGGCTTATAAAAGAATTTGGTGAGGGAAAAACAAATTTTGCTCTAAGAGAATTAAAAAATAACAATATGATATTAGAGCACCCTCCTCTAGCTGATGACGATGGTTTTGTAAGCCAATCAGAGCACACAATAATAATTAAAGACAAACCAATAATTACAACAAAATGCCAAGAGTGACAATAATAAACATGGACAGAGACACAAAACAACTAATAAAACTAATAGTTGGAGCTTTACTAATACTTCTTGGTGTAATAGTAATATTTGATTACTTACTCGCGTTTTTTAGGCTATTATTAGGACTTATCTTAATTGGTGCAGGTTTTTTTTACCTAAATTATTCAAATAATAGATTTGGAAGAGGTTTTTTTAGGTTTTAAAACAAAATAGTTTTAAACACATTCACACATTATTATTAATTATGGATGATTACAAGAAAGATGAATTAGCACTAAGATCATTAATTTTTTCTGACTCACTAGTTTTATACATAACTATGTGTCTTATGCTATTTATAGCATTTGTTAATTTAAATAGCGGTCCTTTAATTCAAGGTATTAGTATAATTGCAATTAGTTCAATATTAATTTTTTTAATTAGTGTCGCTTTAATATTTAAAAAGTTGTTATTTGAAGTATATCATTAGTCTTAACTCTATTCTCATACTCACAAACTTCGCATTTAGAAACTAAGTATGTTATATCTTCAAAGCTTTTAACTTCAAAGCTATCTTGTGTCTCACCGCAATTAGCACAAATATCTTCAAGACTCATTATAATCAAAAAAAATTAAGGGGTATTTTATAATATTTTTCATTTACCAAAACTTTATATTTAATCAAAACTTATAAGGTATTTATGAAACTAAAAATCTTGTTAATATTTTTATTAGTATTTCTAGTTGGTTGTCAAACAAATCAATATGTTTTCAACGAACACATTCTTGATGAAAATCTTAATGAAGAAGGTTATGATCAAAAAACTATGTGTTTTAACGAAAACTGTTTTGATGTATTAGTTCCTCTAACAAATGAATTAAAACAACAAGGATTAATGTATGTGGAAAGCTTAGAAGATGACAAAGGCATGCTCTTTGTATTTGAAAGAGAAGCAAGGCATAGTTTTTGGATGAAAAACACGCTTATACCTCTTGACATGATATGGCTAAACTCTGATTTAGAAGTAGTTCACATAGAAAAAGCAATTCCCTGTACACAAGACCCTTGCAGGGTATACACTCCTTTAGCTAACGCATTGTATGTACTTGAAATAAATCAGGGATTATCAGAAGAGTTAAACATAACAATTGGCTCTGTTTTTTACTTTAAATAAAATGGATATAACGATACTAATAATATTTTTTGCAGGTATAATAACTTTTCTAAGTCCTTGTGTGCTTCCAATAATACCTGGGTTCTTAGCTTATATTGGTGCTTTAGGTAAAAAAAATATGTTTGTAAACACGTTTTTGTATGTACTTGGATTTACAATAGTATTTGCATTACTAGGGGTTTTATTAAGCACGTTTTTTAGAGGAACAGCGTACACAATTCAAACAGCTCTTGCAAGAACAGGGGGTATAATCATAATATTATTTGGATTATACACATTAGGACTGTTCAAAATAGGTTTTCTTGAAAGAAACTATAATTTTGAAATAAAACTAAAAAATGGCTATTTAACAAGTCTTTTATTTGGTGCAAGTTTTGCTATTGGTTGGAGTCCTTGTGTTGGGGCAATACTTGGAAGTGTCTTTACATTAGCAATAACTAATCCAAGCCTTGGATTTATCTACTTAATGATATATAGTTTAGGCTTAGGAATACCTTTCTTATTAATAGGATATTTTGGCCAAAAATCAATAGGTTACTTAGATAAATTTAAACCATACTTAAAATATTTCAATATAGTTGCTGGGTTATTATTAATAACGTTAGGAATATTAATGTTAACTCAAACAATATATTATTTAAGTAATTTTTCATCTCTTAGTTTCTTATATGGTTTTATGTAAATAAAAAGTATTATAAATAAAATTTAATTCGTAGATATTAGGGTGTTTATTAAATGGGAAAAAAGAATAAGCAAAAAAAAGTCAGTATTAAAAAAGAAAGATATGCTAAATTTAGAAGAGATAAGCCTGGAGCTTTAGATATAAAGATGCCTGATTTAACAGAAGAGCAACAAAAAGCTAAAAGGGAGGATGAACTTAAAATTGATAGAAGTTTAAGGTACTTAAAAAATCCTCCTCCGAAAGAAATTGTTGAAAGAAGGGCTAAAAGTAAAAGGTAACTTTTTTATAGTATTAGTTTTTTTTATTTTTTTATGAAACTTCTAGGATTACATCATGTAACTGCGATAACATCAGATTCTAAGCTAAATCATCATTTTTACACTAAAATATTAATGATGCGTTTAGTAAAAAAAACAGTTAATTTTGACGATCCAAGAGTATATCACTTATACTATGCAGACAAAAATGCAAGTACTGGAAGTCTTATGACTTTTTTTGGCTATGAAGGAAGTCACAAAGGAGTAAATGGTGAGGGTTCGGCTTACAAAGTAGGATTTAGCATACCAAAAGGCTCATTAAAAGAATATGAAAAAAACATAAAGCTTCACAATTATCCTTATCAAATAAAAGATAATAAACTACAAATAACTGATCCTGATGGATTAGAATTAGAATTAGAAGAATCAGATGTTAAAGATATAAAAATATCAAAGATATATGCATATTCAGTTAATGACGATTTTTATGATTTTTTATCTTTTAAAAATTATGAGTTACCTGACGGATTCAAATTTATTATGAATAAGTCAAACAAAACCACGGTTCAAGGAGCTGGCTCTATTCATCACGTAGCACTAGCTATTAAAAACTCAACGGAGCAAGTAAAATTCAGATTACAATTACTAGACAACAACATACATGTAAGTCCTGTAATGGAAAGATTTTACTTTAAATCAATATATTTCCCTGACCCAACTGGCTTATTATTAGAAGTTGCAACTGACGGACCAGGAATGCATATAGATGAAGATGATCCTGGAAAAACATTAGTACTTCCAAAATGGCTTGAAAATCAAAGAGAACAAATAAAAAAATTATTACCTAGTCTAAAATGATTTCAACAAAAAAATTAGAAGATGCAAAAAAAATTGTTATAATGTTTCATGGAAGAGGTGGAAGTGCAAAAGACATATTATCTTTATCTCATCACCTACCAAGCGAGCCTTGTTATGTTGCTATAACTGCAAAAAACAACCAGTGGTATCCTCTAAGTTTCTTGGAAAAAAAAGAATTAAACAATCCTTACTTACAAAATAGCTTAGAAGAAGTTAAAAAATTAATAAACACAGCAAGGATGTATGTTGAAGACAAAGATATCTACTTACTTGGATTTAGTCAGGGTGCTTGTTTAGCTTTAGAATTCTTATCAAACAATCCTTCAAATTTTGGGGGGGTGTTTGCTTTAAGCGGTGGATTAATTGGAGCTGATGAAGAATTAAAATCTAAGGAGCTAAACACAAAGATACTAATTGGTTGTAGTGAAAACGATCCGTTCATACCAATAAAAAGAGTTTATGATTCAAAAAAAATATTAGAAGATAAAGGAGCAAACATGACTCTTATAACGTATCCTGGCTCATCTCACACTATAACTCAAAAAGAACTAGATTTCATAAAAAAAGAATTAAGCTAACTTTTTTTCTATATCTAGTTTAAATCTTTTAATAGTCTTAACTATGTGTTCTGGTTGAGTCTTTAAAACTTCAGCTGTTTGCTTTAAGGTATTACCACTATGTTTTTGGGTTGATTCAAATTTAAACTCTTTGAGCTTTCCTTTCTTTGCTTGTTTCCATTTATCAAACAACTCTTTTGCTCTAAAAACAACTAAGTCTTCTTGACACTCTAAAAGCATACTACTCTCTTTAATTATATCTTGTTCTTGTCTAATTAAATCCTCGCAGGCTTTTCCTGCAACAAACTCTATTCTTACAACTCCGTCTTGAATCTTGCTTGTTTTACTTATTCTAATACTTGAAACATCTCCTGTAACATCAACATGTGTTCCTCCACAAGCTTCTACATCAAAACCTTGTATATTTACAATTCTAAGCTCTTTTCCAGGCACTGCTCCTCCTTGATATATCCTAATTCCGTGTGCTGCTTCTGCTTTACTCCTAGACATAAATGATTTGTAAACAGGCAAGTTTTGTTTTACCACATCGTTTGCAAGCTTTTCTATAGCTAATATATCACTATCAGACAATTGTTGGAAGTGAGTAATATCTAATCTTCCTTTCTCAACTGTCTTTGCAGCTCCTGCTTGCCATACGTGATCTCCTAAAAGACGCCTCACGCTGCCTGTAAGTATATGTGTTGCTGTATGATGCTGTGTTAACTGTTCACGTCTATTATAATCAACTTTTCCATAAACCTTATCTCCTTCTTTAAAATTAATATTTTCAACTTTGTGGAGTATAACTCCGCCTTGTTTTACAACATCTACAACTCTACATCCATTTATCTCTCCTAAGTCATGTTGTTGGCCTCCACTAGTTGGATAAAACGCTGTTTGGTTCAAAGCAACAAAATCATCTTTAATTTTAAGTACATAACCAGAAAAATCAACGAGGTCAAAGTGATCAAAATACAAAGGAGTAGTATTAACTACTTCTTCAAAACCTTCAATTTTATCTTTTTGTTTCTCAGCTACTTCTCTAACTTCGTGTCTCTCACTAACAAGCATATAAAAATTATCAGGAATCTTAACAACCACTCCTTCTTTTTCAGCTTCTTTTTTAATATCTTCAGGATCAACTCCTTGACTATCGTAGAGTTCAATTAACATATCTGTTGTTACATCTTTTCTTATAACTTTTTTAATAAGTTGTTTAGTTCTCTTCTTATTCTCTCTATATTTATCAATTTCAACTCCAAGTATCTTTACGACGTGTTCAATATTTTTTAAAAGTTCAGGGAAAGTATTCTTAAGTTCTTCTGCGTGCCATCTTGCAACATCTCTAATATCTATGTTCCATTCATATTTATCTATGAAGCTTAGGGCTCTTCTAAGAATAACTCTCAAATTATACCCTCCTTTAACATTACTTGGAAGAGCACCATCACTAATAGTAAAAACTAAGCTCCTGACATGTTCTGCTATGCTATAAATTGCACTCATCTTAGGTAAAACTTCTTGTATCTTACCAAGCTCAATACCTGTTTTCTCACTAACATCTTTCCATGCTTTATCCAAGTCTTCAACTTCATCTAAATTAAGATAAGGAGCGTATTTTACGTATTTATTAAAAAATTCATCATCAATATTAAAACCTGTCTTTGAATAAAGGTTCTCCATGACTTTTGGGAAAACTGCATCATATGCACTTCTTTTACCTTGGGTAAACCAACAAACTCTTTCATGACCCATACCCATATCTAAAACTTTAAGCTTTAGCTCTGTTATATCATCTTCTTTTCTCTCATAAAGCATATAAACTTGGTTTG
This sequence comes from Candidatus Woesearchaeota archaeon, assembly GCA_047602735.1. Taxonomy (GTDB): domain Archaea; phylum Nanobdellota; class Nanobdellia; order Woesearchaeales; family 21-14-0-10-32-9; genus SKIS01. The sequence goes on from JBLKOK010000003.1 coordinate 41,134, forward strand.
CAAGCTCCATACCTCTACAAAAAATCTCCATGCATGGACCAAAGTTTCCTCCTCCTGCCCAAGCATCTTCATGCATAACTAATTCTTCTTTATCAATACCTAAAACATCAACAAAAAACAAATACAGATCTGAAAAATATTTATCTTGATCCCATTCTTCTTTTGAAACAAATGCGTGTTGTCCTATCATAACAAATCCGGTGAAATGACTCATTGTAACTCCTACGTTATCAACATCGTTAAATCTAACACAAAACTGTGGTACAATTAAAGGATTTGCAGGAGGTTCTACTTCTCCACTAACAACATATGGTTGAAAATCATAAATACTTGCTTGAACAAAATCTGTATCATCTCTCCATCTAGCAACAACAGGGTACCTAGTTATAGGTGTATATCCTTTGCTTTTCATATGATCGCTAAAAACGCTCCATGTTTTAGAATAGCTAAGCTTTTGATTACTGGGATTATCTTCAAAGAAACTAAATCCGTCACAACAACTAGGATCCCCACAAACATCTCTTTTATTAACTGACCAAAAATAAGTATTGCATTTATTACAAACTTGTCTTATAAATCCTTGTTTTTTTAAAAATTCTGTAGCATAAAAATCGTCGGGATTAGCACTAGCTTTCTTCTTAAAATCTTGTTTGATTTTCTTATCCATTACTTATTAGTATAAAGTCTTTATTTATAATATTTTTTACACAAAACTTTTTTATATCAATATATATTTACAACAAACATAATGGCTAAAAAGTTTAGAAGAAGAGAGGATAAAAATAAGAAAAGAAACGCTATAATAATGGGTGTTCTATTAGTAGGATTAATGATTTTTTCAGTCGTAGGATTTGCTTTTCAAAGTCAAAACACTACTGGTGGTTCATTTGAACACAATGGTTTTTCTTTTAGTATTCAAAGAAGTCCGACAAACACATTATATTTTACTGAAGTAGATGGGTTAGAAATAGGTTTTTACAATGATCCTTTCTTTATTGAATCTCAAGGATTTGATGATGAACTAAGACAAAAATTGCCGGCTATAGAAAACATAATTTTTACAAGTAAGCCTATATCTGAAGCACTAACAGAGGGAGTAGACTTAAGACTATTAACTTTGCTGGAAAGAGACACAAACATATTCACAACTGCTAGCGCATCAAGAGCTTTTACAGCTAGTGATCCATTTGAACCTTTACCTGTTAGAACTTGTAATGATGCAAACAATCAAACAATAGTATTTGATATAAACTTTGGAATAACAAATGAAACAAGTTTAATATCTAAAATACAAGAAAATTGTTATGCAATAAACGGAATTAATTTTGATTTTATACTAGTAAGGGATTTCATAATATATAGTAATAGGATGATAATATGAACGAAAATAAAATAGTGTGGGGTACTTTAATAATAATAGTATTAGCTATTGGTTTAACCATATATTTTTGGCCAACAGAAGACACTAGCTACAATGATTTTGAATTTGTTCAAGGGCCAGACGGATTTTATTATGTTGAATTAAATACTATGATGGGAGATCAAGTCATTCCTTTTTATCATCATCCAAAAGAACTTAGACACTTAGAGTATGATCAAAATATAACTACTGAATTATTCCTTGCTCAAAGAAGAGGTAGCGACTTAAAACTTGCTATTGATACAGAATTCATAAATGACAGCTACATAGTTGTTGCAGGAATTGAAATATCTAAGATAACAAGTAGGGTTTTTGGTATGCCAACAACGAGTGGTTTTACTGAGCCTATTCAAAATATTTCAAGAGTTTTTACTTGTGATGATGCTTCAAACACAAGCTTTGTTGTAAAGTTTATGAAATCTGAAGAAATGAAGGCTGTAAGTAATGGGACTTGTGCAATAATTCATGCGCCTACTGGAAGAGACGCTGTTATGATGTCTAATTTATTTGTGTTTAAAACTCTTGGTGTTATGATATGAGTCATTATTATAGTGAAAAACAACAATCAAACTCAAATCAATTTAAAATAAATATAAAACACAAACAAGACGAATTTGAGCTAATAAGTGCTCATGGTGTTTTTTCTAAAAAAAAATTAGACCTTGGCTCAAAGCTCTTAATAGAAAAATGTTTAGTTAAAAAAGGACAAAAAGTATTAGATCTTGGTTGCGGTATAGGTGTTATTGGTATAAGTTTGTTAAGATTAAACAGTCTTAATATGACTTTTAGTGATGTAAATGAAAGAGCACTTAGCCTTGTAAATAAAAACTTAAAAAAACATTCTTTAAATGCAAAAGTTATTAAATCAGACGTATTCAATTCAATAGAAGATAAATTTGATGTTATACTTTCAAATCCACCTTATGCGGCTGGAAGAAAATTATGTTTTGATATAATAACTCAAAGCTTCAATAACCTAGAAGAAGATGGCTCTTTACAGCTTGTTGCAAGACACAATAAGGGCGGAAAAGTTTTAGGTGAAAAAATACAAGAAGTATTTGGAAACTTAGAAATCTTGGGTAAAGGCTCAGGATTTAGAGTTTACATGGGAAAAAAGGTGAGATAATTGGCTTCGATATTCATAGAAATTAGTTTAATAATATTTTTAGCAGTCATTGTAAGTGCAGTAATGAATTATTTAAAACAACCTCTTCTTATCGGTTACATAATAACTGGTATACTTGTAAGTCCTTATTTATTAAATCTCACAACTAGTTCGGGCATACTTGAAATATTTGCTGAAATAGGTATAGCGCTACTATTATTTATGGTGGGTATTCATCTAAATCCTAAGATAATAAAAGATGTTGGAAAAATATCTTTAATAACTGGTCTTGGCCAAGTAATTTTTACAAGTCTAATAGGATTTTTATTTTTAATAGCTTTAAGTTTCACATTCGTACAAAGTATATACATAGCTATTGCTTTAACATTTAGCAGTACCATTATAATAATTAAATTATTATCTGATAAAGGCGATATGGATAGTCTTTACGGAAAGATCGCTATGGGATTTTTAATAGTTCAAGACATTGTTGCTATGATATTATTGATGGTAATAAGTGCTAGCTCACAAACTGGAAGCTTATCTAGTATAATAATGGAAACACTTTTCTTAGGGACTGGTATAATACTTTTATTCTTATTATTTGGATACTACTTGTTGCCTGATTACTTAAATAAAATTGCAAAAAACCAAGAATACTTATTGCTATTTAGCATAGCTTGGTGTTTGTTAGCAGCATCATTGTTTTACTACTTAAACTTCTCAATAGAAGTAGGTGCATTACTTGCAGGTATAACTCTTGCTATGAGTCCTTATAGACACGAAATTTCTAGTGTATTAAAACCTCTAAGGGATTTCTTCATATTCATATTTTTCATATACCTTGGAAGCAGCATGGTATTTAGTTCAATATCAAATTACATATTACCAATAATATTCTTATCATTATTCATACTCATTGGAAACGTACTCATAGTACTAATACTAATGACTAGGATGGGGTATAGCTCAAGAACTGGTTTTTTAGCAGGTTTAACTGTTGCTCAAATATCTGAGTTTAGCCTAATATTAGTAGCACTTGGAGTAAGAGTAGGTCACTTAACTGTAGAAATACTTAGTTTTGTTACAATAATTGGTCTAATAACAATTGCTGGAAGCACATACATGATACTCTACAGTCACAAAATACTTCCTGTAATACATCCTTTCATTAAGAAGTTTGAAAAAAAGAATCTTAAAGATCAAAACTATGAAGACAAAAAAAGCTTTAAAATAGTATTATTTGGAGCAAACAGAATGGGTCAGATACTTTTAAATTCAATAAAAAACAAATCGAACATACTAATAGTTGATTTTGATCCAAATAAAATATTAGACTTAAAACAAAAAGGCTACAACGCACTATATGGAGATATAACTGATATAGAATTAATCAAAGCTCTTGATTTTTCTAAAACAAAAATAATCATAAGTACTGTGCCGGGTTATGAAAATAATTCATTGTTAAAAAATTATGCTCAAAATAAGAATTTAGAAGTAATTGTTACTGCTACAAACAAAAATGAGGCACTGCATTTATACGAAGAAGGTTTTGATTACGTAATACTACCTCACTATGTAGCAGGTATTAAGATAGCTAAATTATTAAAAGAAAATAAGTTAAATGCAAAAAATATAAAGAAGTTCAAAGAAAAGCAATTAGAGGTATTAGATTGGTCTGGGAACTAGTAGTATTAATTGGTTTGGTAATTGGAAGTGTTACAGATATTGTAAGAAGAGAAGTTCCTGATATGCTAAATTATAGTTTACTTGCTATTGGTTTTTTATTAGCACTACTCTACTCTTATAACACTTACTCATTCACACCTTTATTAAATGCTTCTTTTGGTTTTATAGTAGCTTATATAATAAGTATGATCTTGTTTAAAACTGGTCAGTGGGGTGGTGGAGACACCAAGATGCTTTGGGGAATAGGAGCGCTTGCTGGATTTTCATTAGCTGAACTTCCTTTCCCGTTCTTATTAATCTTCTTAGTGTATAGCATGATTGCTGGAGCAGTATATGGCTTTTTATGGCTAATATATCTGGCTATAAAACACAGATTAAAGTTCTTAAAAGAGTTCAAAGAGCTAAAATCAAAAAAATCTATTAAATACCTAAGATATTCGTACCTTGCATTTGGAGCTTTAATACTTATATACATAGCTTTTTTTAATCCTGTATTTGAAATAATGGTATTATTATTCTTATTACTGGCAATATCAATAATAACTCTATATTCTTTCTTATTTGTAAAAGCAGTTGAATCAAAATGTTTAGTAAAAAACACAAAAGTTGAAGATCTTGTTCCTGGTGATTGGATAACAAATGATTTTAAAGTAAATGGCAAAAAGTTTGAATGTGAAAAAATTGGTGTGACTGAAGAACAAATAGCTTACTTAAAAAAACATAAAATAAAATTTGTTGAAACAACTGAAGGAATACCTTTTGTTCCAGCATTCCTTTTAGCATTCTTAATAATCTAAGGGGTTCTATCAAGACTTCTTGCAAGATAATTATCTTCTTCTTTTTCTTCTTTCTTAGCTTCAACAACATCTTCTTTAGGCTCAGTTTTAGCTAATTTTTCTTGTTTACTCTTAATATATTCTTCTTCTTTTATCTTATTCTCAGCACTCTCTATTAGTCCTATTACTTCTTTTAAGTCATTAGGATTTGCTTGTTTTGGTTCCCACTTCAAATTCAATCCATCGTTTTCTTTTCGTGGAATAATGCTAATACTAAATTGTGCTTCTTGTTGTCCTGCTTCTTCTCCGTTTTGAATTAAAATATTTGTACCTTGAAATCCTAATTTATCAAATAAAAGGGCTGAAAGCTTATTTGTAACTTGGAATATTTTCTCAATAAGTTTATCTGGAACTTGTTCTAATATAACGTATTTGTTAGTTACAAAGATTCTAAGTTCGCCGTTAATAACATTTTTTTTAGGATGAACAATAATTATATCGTCATCTTCCATTAAAACATCGCTCTCAACATTTCCTCCGATTGTCTCAACTATTTTTTTATGAACTTCGTCGTATCCTTCTCTCTCTTCTCTTTTTGGATTAAGATTAACTTCATCAGAAGCAGTTCTTGAAATAACATGAACAATTAGGTGTGGCGCGTTTTGACCTGCAACATAGCCATTTGCAACAAAAACACTAGTGCCTTTACAATTAAGTGCTTTTAGTAGTTTAGAACTAATAATTTTAACAAATCTTCCTAGCTTTGCAGTTATCTCTGGTTGAAGTAAAGGAGTTATAGGAACATGTGTTTTTGGAAGTATAAGTACATGGCCTTTAGTAGATGGATTAATATCTAATATTGCTAAAAAATCTTCGTCTTCATAAACTTTATGTGAGGGTATATCTCCTTTTATTATCTTACAAAAAATACAATTTTCTTGTTGTTTCTTAGCAATTTCTTCAGCACTCATATCGTTCACTTCTTGACTCATATAATTTATTTTGTACAATTAGTATTTTATAAAGTTTCTCTAAACATTTATATATCTACATCTAATTCTTCTAAAAACAATGGATACTAAATTATCTTTGCATGAAAAAAAAGAACTTTACTTTAATAGAATAATAAGTTTTATTGAAGAAAACAAGCCAACTAAAAAAGAGCTTGCAAAAGAAAAAGTAAGACTTTGTAAAGAACTCTCTGTTAGCAAAATTCCAACTGACATAGAGATAATGTTAAACACTCCTAATGAAAAGCTTCAGAGCTTAAGAAAATATTTAATGACAAAACCTATGAGGACAGGTAGTGGGGTCGCTGTTGTTGCTATAATGACTGCTCCATTTAGATGCCCTCATGGAAAATGTACTTATTGTCCTGGTGGACCAAACAGCTACTTCGGAGACGTCCCTATGAGTTATACAGGTAATGAGCCTGCTACTATGAGGGGTATTAGAAACGATTATGATGCTTATCTTCAAGTAATGAACAGGTTAGAACAATACGTCGCTATTGGTCAAAATCCTGACAAAGTAGAACTAATAATAATGGGTGGTACTTTTCCAAGTTATGCAAAAGAATACCAAGAAGGATTTGCAAGAGATGCATTTATGGCAATGAATGACTTTGGAGAAATGTTCTTTAAAGAAAGTGGCCAAAAAGGTTTAGATCTTGACAAATTCAAAGAATTCTTTGAGTTACCTGGAAGCATAAAAGATGTTGATAGAACTAAAAGGATAAAAGAAAAATTATTGGCTTTAAAACAATCAAAAAAAGAAATAGATCTATTAGAGTCTCAAAAAATAAATCAAACTGCTTTTATTAGATGTATTGGTATGACTATTGAAACAAAGCCTGACTGGGGACTTTTAGATCATGGAAACACAATGCTAAAGCTTGGCTGTACAAGAGTTGAACTTGGTATTCAAACACTCTACGAGGAGGTTTTAAAAGAAACACACAGAGGTCACAACTTACAAGATAGTAAAGATAGTATAAGGATATTAAAAGACTTAGGGTTTAAATTAAACTTTCACATGATGCCTGGTCTTCCAAACATAACTCGCGAACAAGACATTTGGTGTTTTGAAGAATTATTCAAAAACCAAGTTTACAAACCGGACATGCTCAAAGTATATCCTACCATGGTTATGCCTGGAACAAAGCTATTCTTAGATTACAAACAAGGAAAATACACTCCTTTATCTACTGAGCAAGCAGCAGACATAATAAGTGAAATGGTAAAATTTGTTCCAAAATATTGTAGGATTATGAGGGTTCAAAGAGACATACCAACTAAGTATAGCAAAGCTGGTGTTGATAAAAACAATTTAAGACAATTAGTTGAAAATAAAATGGAAGAAAAAGGCTATGTCTTAAATGATATTAAGGCTCGTGAAATTGGAAGAAACAAAATAAAAGATCCTGTTGTTTTTGAAACAATAAAATATGAAAGCAGCAATAGCACGGATTATTTCATTAGCTTAGTTGATGCAAATGATAAGTTACTTGGTTTTGTTAGATTAAGACTAATAAGTGAAACTCTAAGACCTGAATTTACAAAAAAAAGTGCTATAATACGTGAACTCCACGTTTATGGTGAGGCTGTAGCTATAGGAGATGATGGTCTAAGACAGCATAGAGGTTTTGGTAAAAAACTCATGGCTGAGGCTGAGAGAATTGCTAAAGAAAATGGTAAGGATAAAATGCTTGTTATAAGTGGCGTTGGGGTCAGAGAGTATTATAAAAAGATTGGTTATGAGCTTGAAGGTCCTTACATGGTAAAGAAATTATAACTAAAAACATGTTTTTTAATCGAAACCTTTATATATCTGTCCGAGTAAATCTTATTATAGTTTTAGGAGGGTAAATAATGATAAAAAAATTCTTATCAAAACACAAATTAAAAAGGGAAAGTTATGATGACGACTTTCAAGATGCAGAAGACGAATACTTAGAGTTAAACACAACTCAAGAATCAAGAAGTTCAGAAAAGGTAGTTGTAAGACCTTTTGTATTAGATGATTTTGCTGATGTTAAACCAATACTAGATGTATTAAGAGAAGGAAACACTGTGTGTTTATTAAACATAAAACCTTTAAGAGAAAAAGATATTGTTGAACTTAAAAGATCTATTAATAAAATTAAAAAAACAGTTGAAGCTATCAGTGGAGATATTGCTGGATTTGGCGAAGACTACATAATAGTTGTTCCAAACTTTGCATCTATTTATAGAAATAGTGCAACTGAAGAACTAGAAGAATAAAAACTTTTTTAAACTCTTTTTTCTTTTCTATATTTATTATGACACAAGATACTAATGCTGAAGTTTTAGAAGGGGAAAGATGTCCTTTTTGTTTAAAGAATACACTGACTTTAAGACAAGCTGAACGTGACGTTCCTTACTTTGGTAAGCTAATATTATTCTCTATGAATTGTGAAGATGAAAACTGTGATTACTTTGTATCTGACGTTGAAGCAGAAGAAAGCAAAGGAAAAGTTAAATGTTCTTTTACAGTCGAATCTGAAGATGATTTAAAGGTTAGAGTAATAAAAAGTAGCACTGCTAAGATTACTATTCCTAGAATAACTACCATTGAGCCTACTGATAATAGTAGTGGTTATGTAACAAACATCGAGGGAATTCTTAACAGAGTTAAAAAACAAATTGAGAATGTAAGGGATACTTCTGATGATAATGCTGAGAAGAAGAAGGCTAAGAACTTAATAAAAAAGTTAACTAAGATACTTTGGGGTCAAGAATCTATAACTATTAGCTTAGAAGATCCTCATGGTAACAGCTCAATCATATCTGAAAAAACTGTTTTTAAATGAATTGTTCTATTCTAAATTCAAGTATTGGAAGAATTTGTATATTAGGCGATACTAAAATACATAAGATAATAATATCTGATGACTTTAAAGAAAATCCTTCTAAGCTAACAAACACAGCTAAAGCTCAATTACAAGAATATTTTTTAAAAAAAAGAAAAACATTTAGTTTCCCAATACAACTTCATGGAACTACTTTTGAAAATAAAATATATGCTGCTTTAGCTAAAATTCCTTTTTCAAAGACAACTAGTTATGGTGAGTTATCTAATCTAATATTTAATTCAAAAAAATATGCAAGACCTATAGGTAATGCATTAAACAAAAATCAGCTACTAATAGTTATACCTTGTCACAGAGTAAAATCTAATAGTGGTATTGGTGGTTTTAACCAAGGTATAAATATAAAAGAATTTTTATTAAATCACGAATCAGTTAATATCTAATTTCTTTAGAGTTATTTGGCCTTTCTTCATCTTTATTTCTATTTGGTCTTCTTGTTTTATCTTAGAAATTAGGCTTGAGAGTTCTGGTAAAAGGATTCTTGTTCCTCTAAAATCGAGGTTTGTTATAAGTTCTCCTTCATTATTAACTTCATTCATAACGTTTTTTGTTTCTATTTTTTGTTTTTTGTTTTTTCTCATAAGTGCTTGTTCGTATAAGTGTTTAGCTATCTTATCTGCTACATCTATTTTTGATGCTTTTGTTATTCCTTGAAGTCCTGGGCTAACATTTGTTTCAAGAACTAATGGTCCTCTAATACTATCTAGAATGTCTACTCCGCATATTTCTGCTCCTGTAGCTTTTGCGGCTTTTATTGCTATTTGTTTTGTGTTGCTATCGAGTTCGAAGTTTTCTCCTACGCCTCCTGCGTGTATATTTGCTCTTTTTTCATCTTCTTTACCACGTCTAACCATTGCGGCGACAACTTTTTCTCCAACAACTATAGCTCTTATATCGCTATTTCCGGTATCAATAAATTCTTGTATTATAAAACTCTGTTTTAAGGCACTAAGTGCATCTAATATACTAGATGCGCTACTAAAGCTATCTGCAAACATAACTCCTTTACCTTGTGTTCCTTGTGGAAACTTCATAATTATGGGATAATTCATACTAGACAAAACTTCTCTTGCTGCATCAATAGTTGTGCTAATATATGTCTTTGGCATAGGGATTTTGTATTGTTGAAGCATAAGGTGTGTTAACAATTTATCGTGTGCTACTGTAAATGCTTCTGGATTAATTGGCATATATGTTGTTTCTTTTAAAATAGTTGTAAGTGTTCTAAGAACTTGGCTATATCTAAAGCTTCCTTTAGCGTATATACAATCAAAATTTTCTAATTTTTTTCCTCTATACAAAATTTCTGCGTTATTTCCAGAAATATTAATTTCAAGCTCTTTTAAGTTAACGTCTTTTACCTCGTCAAAATATTTCTTCATTGCTTCAATTACCCATTGGCTACTAACGCTTCCTTGACTAATGACTGCTGCTTTCATTCTTCAATATCTCCGTCATTATAAAATTCTTCTGTTGTGTCAACTAAAAATCCGTTTTTTAAAACGTTTCTTCCTACAAGTACTTTGTATTGCATGTTAACTCTATTTGCAATAGTAAATTTTTCTTTGATCTTTTTACCACCAATCTCAATTATTGCTTCTACTATTGGCCTAGTTGTTATACCATTTGCATTTTTTACTTTGCTATAGCTTTTTATAGGTCCTAGGTGAAGTTCTGCTGCTAGTGTTAAACCTATGCTGCTCTTACTAGCGCCTGTATCTATCCTTGCAAGAACTGTTTCTTTTTTATCTTCTTTAAGATTTTTAATTGTTATTTTTTCTACTGCTTTTAATATAACCTTATCTTTATATTCGTTCATTATATTAACCTGTATTTATTGTCTTTTTATAAAGATTTTCACATCATCTTTAAATCTTTAGCAACTAAATCAATATTTTCCTCTAAATCAGGACCTATTGCTACGACTGTCTTTGTTCCTGGTTTTAACACGGTGTGGCCTGCATCAGTTATAAGGCTGGCTGTAAGTCCTTGATCTTTTGCTCTTTGAAAAATCTTAACTAGCTCTTTTTCATCTTCTATTTTTAGTACAACTTTTTTTTGTCCGTCATCTAACCATTTTTTTAGTTTGGAGCTATCTGATTTTAATGCAGCTTCAACGCTACCATGTGCTACCTGTGCTGCCATTTTTCCTTTTGGAAGTTTAAGATCTGCTCTAACTATTATTACTTGTTTGTAGTCTCCCATAATTTTATACCGTCTATAACCATTTCTTGTTCTTCATCTGCTTTTTTAATTTTAACAACAACCTGTGAATTATCAGTACTTATAATGGAGTTATTTTTTTTATTTAGCTCTTTATCTATTTTAACACCTAAATAGCTCAGTGAACTAAGTATTTCTTTTCTAATATAAGCACTATTTTCTCCTATTCCTCCTGTAAAAATAATAGTATCTACTCCTCCAAGTATAGTTATATATGCTCCTAGTTCTTTAATTATTCTATAAATAAAAACATCTATTGCAAGCTTTGACTTCTCATCATCGCTATCAAGTAAATCTCTTAAATCATTGCTTTTTTCACTAATACCTAAAAGGCCTGATTCTTTGTTTAATATCTTAATAACTTCTAAAACAGTCGTATTCTCGTGTGTTAAAATAAATGGAACAATGCTAGGATCTAAGCTTCCGCTCCTTGTGCCCATAATAAGACCTTCGAGAGGGGTAAATCCCATGCTAGTCTCTAAGCTTTTATTATCTTTAATTGCGCTAATAGAACAACCACTTCCAAGATGAAGACTAATAACTTTACCTTTTTCTTCTCTTGTAACAAACTTATGATTTATGCCATGAAAACCATATTTCTTTATACCTTTATCAAAATATTTATGTGGAAGTCCATAAATCCTTGCTTTTTTTGGTATTGTACTATGAAAAGCTGTATCAAACACAGCTATATGTTTACAATCAAACAATTCTTGACTAAGCTTAATTATTTCAAGTTGTGGTCCTACGTGTAATGGTGCTAGTTCTTTTGCTTCTTCTAATTTTTTTATAAGTTCTTCGTCTATAAAACTAGTCTTTGTAATATCTTTACCATGAACTATTCTATGAATAACCAAATCAGCATCAGTATATTCTTTTTTTATCTTCTTTAAACATTCTTTTCTCTCATCTATTGTCTTAATTCTTTCATAAGACTTCTTGTCAACTAATTCTTTATCATTAAAATAAGCGTATTTAACAGAACTACTACCAACGTTTAAGGTTAAAATTTTCATTTTGATTGCACCGCTGTTATTGCTGCAACAACCACTATGTCTTCAACGCTGCATCCTCTACTAAGATCATTAACTGGTTTATTAAAACCTTGACTTATAGGTCCAATTGCCATGTATCCTCCAAATCTCTCAACTAATTTATAACCTATATTAGCTGAATTTAGATCTGGGAAAATAAATATGTTGGCGTCTCCTTTTATCTTGCTATCTTTAAATTTATGTTCTGCTACTTCTTTAATCATAGCAACATCTAGTTGTATCTCACCTTCTACTACAAGCTCTGGTTCTCTTTCTTTTACTATATCTGTTGCATTCTTAACTTTTTGGCTAAGTTCGTGTGTTGCGCTTCCATTTGTTGAAAAGCTAAGCATAGCAACTCGTGGTTCAATTCCGTATTTCTTACTACTATTTGCTGTACTAATTGCAATCTCTGCTAATTGAATATCTGAGGGATTAATATTTAGCGCGCAATCTGCAAATAAATACAATTTATCATCTTTAACCATCAAAAAATAAGTGCTTGCAGTCGTATGATCTTTTGTTTTAATAATTTGAAGTGCTGGTCTAAAAGTATCTGCAGATGCATAAATTGCTCCACAAACCATGCCGTCTGCTTCACTGTTATGTACAAGGCATGCTCCGTAATAATTTGGTTGTTTACTTAAAATAATACTATCTTCTAATGTTATTTTTCCTTTCCTATTATCAAATATATCTTTAGAAAACCTATCGTCTGGCTCAATTATCTTAATTCCTTCAATACTTATCTTAAGTTCTTTTGCTTTTTTTTCTATTTCTTCTTTTTTACCTATAAGTATTGGTTTTACTATCTCTTCTTTACTTAAAATACTAGCTGCTTTTAGTATTCTATCGTCTAATTCTGGAAAAACAATGCTTTTTTTTAGCTCTTTTGCTTCTTTTATTATAGAATCAATTATTTTTATTCCTGTTTTCATTTATAATTATTAGTTTTAGTTTTGCTTTTATATTTTTCTAGTTAGACAATTATAAAAAGATTTATATAAAATACCGCTCAATTATTTATAAAAAGAGGTGGTTGCAAAATCAAAAAAGAGATTGCAAAGTTTAAAATAGAATACTTACAAGTATTAGATGAAGAGGGAAATATAGATAATTCTATTGAGCATGGCTTATCTGAGGATCAAATAAAAGAGATGTATCATTTAATGACTCTTGCAAGAACTTTTGACAATAAGCTGTTTAATCTTCAAAGAAGCGGTAAAATAGGGACTTATGCCTCTGTTAAAGGTCAAGAAGCTGCTCAAGTTGGAAGTAGTTTTGCTCTATCAAAAGAAGACTGGATGGTTCCTGCGTTTAGAGAAGCTGCGGCTTATCTTACAAGAGGAATAGATCGTGTTAAATTTGTTCAAGCTTGGAATGGGGATACTAGGGCGTATTACAATCCTGGTGGTAAGGATTTGCCTGTTGCTATTCCTGTTGCTTCTCAGTTATTAACTGCTACTGGTATTGCTTGGGCGTCTAAATTACAAAAAAAAGATGAGGTAACACTTGTTTATTTTGGTGATGGTGCTACAAGTGAAGGTGATTTTCATGAAGCATTAAACTTTGCGGGTGTTTACAAGCTTCCAATAATTTTCGTTTGTCAAAATAATCAGTGGGCGATTAGTACTCCAAGAAAGCTTCAAACTGCCTCTCAAACAATTGCTCAAAAAGCAATAGCTTATGGAATTAATGGAATTCAAGTTGATGGAAACGACGTCTTAGGGGTATATGCTGCAACAAAAAAAGCTGTTGAAGATGCAAAAAAAGGAATACCGACCTTAATTGAATGTGTAACATTTAGATTAGGAGATCACACAACTAGTGATGATGCTAAAAAATATAGGGATGAAGAGGAAGTTCATAATTGGGAAACTAAAGATCCTTTAAGAAGAATAAAGTTATACTTTGAAAAAATTGGTACTTGGAGTGATGATTATGGTAGGTGGCTTGATGAGCAAAATCAAAAAGAAGTAGATGAAGCTGTCGATAAGGCTCTAAAAATTGAGCCTAGAAAGCCAGAAGAATTATTTGATAATATTTTCTCTGAGCTCATCCCTGAGTTAGCAGAGCAAAAAGAATTTTTAAAAAAAGAGGTTGAAAAATGACTAAGCATCATATAGTTTCGGCTTTAAATGAAGCTTTAAAACAAGAAATGAGCCAAGATAAGTCAATTGTTGTACTTGGTGAAGACGTAGGAGTTGATGGGGGGGTATTTAGGGTTACAGATGGTCTTGTTGATGAATTTGGAACTGAGAGATTAATAGACACTCCGCTGGCTGAAGCGGGTATAATTGGAACTGCTGTAGGGCTTGCTATAAATGGTATGAAGCCAATAGTAGAAATACAGTTTGTTGGGTTTAGTTATCAGGGTTTTCATCATATAAATCATCATATGTCTAGGTTTAGGCAAAGAACAGAAGGAGCAGTAGGTCTTCCTATGGTTTTAAGAGCACCTTACGGCGGGGGTATTAGAGCACTTGAGCTTCACAGTGAAAGTCCTGAAACCTTTTTTGCTCACAGCATGGGATTAAAAGTTGTTGTTCCGAGCAATCCTTATGATGCTAAGGGTCTTTTAATTAGTGCTATACGTGATCATGATCCTGTAATATTTTTAGAGCCTGAAAAGCTTTATAGAAGTTTTAGAGAGGATGTACCTGAAGAACAATACACTGTTCCTATTGGTAAGGCTAATGTTGTAAAAGAAGGAAAAGATATAACTATTATTTCTTGGGGTTCTATGCTTCATCTTTGTAAAGAGACATTAGAAGATTTTGAAAAAGAAGGTATCGATGTTGAATTAATTGATTTAAGAACTATATATCCTCTTGATATGGAAACAATACTAACGAGCGTTAAAAAAACGAGCAGAGTGGTAATAGTTCAAGAAGCTCCAAGAAGTGGTGGTTGGGCGTCTGAGATTGTTGCTAGGATACAAGAAAAAGCAATTCTTCATCTTGATGCTCCTATTGGCAGAGTAACAGGGTTTGATGTTCCTTATCCTCAATTTGCTTTAGAAACCGTTTATCTTCCTGGTAAAAAAAGAATTTTAACTCAAGTAAAAGAAACTCTTAATTTTTAAAATGGTTTATGAATTTAAATTTCCAGATGTTGGCGAAGGAATAGCAGAAGGTACTATAGTTAAGTGGCTTGTTAAAAAAGGAGATAGCATAAAAGAAGATGATGCTGTTGTTCAAGTTCAAACTGATAAAGCAGTAGTTGACATACCTTCTCCTGCAACAGGAGTTGTTGAAGAAATATTATTTAAAGAAGACGAAGCAGTAAATGTTGGCCAAGTAATAATGAAAATAAGCTCAGATTCTAACAAAGCCATAGAGTCTAAAGAAGAACCTTCAACTAATCAAAAACCACAAGAAGAAGTTAAATTAGAAAAAAAACCTAAAATCTACAAAGGAGTTTTAGCTCTTCCAAAAGTAAGAAAGCTTGCTAGGGAGAAAGGAATTGACTTAACAAAAATAGTTGGTAGTGGAAATCAAGGTGAAATAATAGAATCTGATCTAAATAACAAAGATATAATCGAAGAAGATAATTCTTCTAAGATTAGCTCTAATTCAAATCAAGTTCTTGCAAGTCCTAGCACAAGAAAGCTTGCTAGAGAAAAAGGAATTGACATACAAAACGTTAAGGGTTCAGGAAAAAACGGGTTAATATTAAAAGAAGATCTAGAAAAACCAATAACTCCTCAAGCTACTAATGATGATTCAAAAGCATCTAACACGGAAATAGGTGAAAAAATACCTATGACTAACACAAGAAAAATTATTGCTCAAAAAATGGCTAGCAGCATTCACACAAATGCTCAAGTAACTGTTATGGATGAAGTTAACCTAACTAAAATTGATGAATTAAAACAAAACTTAGAAAAAATGAGCTATCTTCCTTTCATTGTAAAAGCAACAGTTCTATCCTTAAAGAAACATCCTTACTTAAACTCGAAGTTGTTAGGGGATGAAATATTATTAGAATCTAATTATAACATAGGAATAGCTGTTGATTCGCCTCATGGCTTAATTGTTCCAGTAATACATGATGCTGACAAATTAACCACGTTAGAAATTAATTCACAAATAAAGCTACTTGCTACAAATGCTAGAGAAAAAAAGTTAACTCCCGGGCAAATAAGAGGTGGGACATTCACTATCTCTAGCATAGGTAGCATAGGAATTATGGGGTTTACTCCTATAATTAACAGTCCTGAATCAGCGATTTTGGGTGTTGGAAGAATAGATGAAAAACCAATAATAAAAAATGGTGAAATAAAAATTGGCAAGGTGGCAGTTCTTAGCTTATCTTTTGATCACAGAGTACTTGATGGAGCTGAGGCTGCTAGGTTTATGAATACATTAAAAAAATATTTGGAAGAGCCATCTAGTATGGTTTTGGAGCTTTGATTAAAAATGGTTGTTGGAAGCATGGATGTAAACACGGACTTACTAGTAATAGGTAGTGGTCCTGGAGGTTATGTTGCTGCTCTTAGGGCTGCTAAGCTTGGCTTGGACGTAATGCTTGTCGAAGAGCAAGAAAAGCTGGGTGGTGTTTGTTTAAATTGGGGTTGTATTCCAACAAAAGCTATGATTAAGGCAAGTAATTATTATGCTGTAATCCAAGAGCTTGAAATGATGGGTATATCAATTAAAGATTATGATCTTGACTTTAATAAGATGCGTGATTGGAAAGAATCAATAATAACTAAATTAGAAAAAGGAATTAGAGGTCTTTGCAAATCGTTTGGAATTGAGATAATACATGGGCGTGCTGTTTTTACTGATAAAAAAAAGGTAAGAATAGAAGGTAAAAGCGATGTTACTGGTATAACTTTTAATAATTGTATAATTTCTACAGGGAGTAAAAGTATTGAGTTAAAAGAACTTCCTTTTAATCATGAAAAAATTATTAGTGATAAAGAAATATTATCTTTAACACAAATACCAAAACGTCTTGCAATAATAGGTGGGGGATACATAGGTACTGAGATGGCGACTGTTTTTTCTAAGCTAGGTAGCGAGGTTTATCTAATTGAGCTAGGCGATAGGCTCATTCCTTTATTAGATAAAGAAATAACTGATGTTATCCAAAAAGAGCTTGAAAACAAAGGGGTTAAAATAATGCTAAACACTAAAGCTTCTGGCTTTAAAGAAAATCCATTTAGATTATGTTTAGATAAAGACTTAGAAGTTGACAAAGTATTAGTTGTCATTGGTAGAACACCAAACTTGGACTTAGGATTAGAAGCTGCAGGTGTTGAATTTGATAAATTCATAAAAGTAAATGAAGAAATGAGAACATCAAACCCTAACATATTTGCTGTGGGAGACGTTGCTGGTCAGCCTATGCTTGCGCACAAAGCTAGTAAGCAAGCAAAAGTTGCAGCTGAGGTAATTGGTGGTTTAAAATCTGCTTATGACCCCTTATGTGTTCCAAGCGTTGTTTTTAACGATCCTGAAATTGCTAGTGTAGGTTTAACACAAAAAGAAGCAGAAGAAAAAGGATTTGAAGTAAAAATTGGTAGGTATCCTTTTAGTAATAGTGGTAGGGCTATGATTGAGAGAAAACCTATTGGTTTCATAAAAATAATTGGTGATAAAAAAACAGATATTATACTTGGTATGCAAGCAGTAGGTCCTTTAGTTTCTGAATACGTTTCTGAGGTTGCTTTAGCTATTGAGCTTGGTGCAACTCTTGAAGATTTAGCCTTAACTATACATCCTCATCCAACAAACAGTGAGGGTTTAATGGAAGCTGCTGAAGATGCTAATAACTTAGCAATTCACATATACAAAAAATAATAGTTTAAGAATATTTTTTATTATAACTTTTTTCATCTCCATATTCTAAGAATTCTTCGTGATGTTTGGGGTTGTATTCTTTAGTATTTTCTTTATGTTTTATACTACACCAGTATGCTTCTGTTCTAGCTCCTATCTCTACTGAATATGCAAATAATCCATTAGCATATCCGCAGTACATACAGTTTAATTTTTGAACAAAAGTTAAGTATTTTAATTTATGTCTATCAAGTATTATGTAATTTCTTCTTTTAACACGTTTAATTTTATATAATCTAAAGCATGTTTGCTGATACAAAAAAAGTGCTATATCTAAAATAAATATAGGTATTATCATAAGCCAAATAAATGGTGTACTAATAATGTGTCTTAGTTTTCTATCATAAGTTTTGTATTTCATATTTTTTTCATCCAATTATAATCACAAAGTTGATTATAACTATTATTTAGTGCTAACAAATCATAGTTCTTTTTTATAGTTGTCGTTTTGAATTCTAAGTTATCTGCACTTATTATTCCGACAAATTCTTTTTTTAGTGCCTTTGCTAAATCATACTTTACTTCTAAAAATAGCTCTCTCCATCTTATATCTTGAAGTCCTGCGGGGTGTATTTTTTTCTTATTCCAAAAATCGTATCCGTTAATACCTTGAAGCTGGGTCATCATCAATACATCATCAACTATTTCAAGTCCCATTACTGCGTTTGGTCTATTATTATAAGTTAAACAAACACCATTATTTGAATCAGAATACAATTCAAATTCTATATGGCTTTTATTTGTTATCTCTATTGCTAGTTCGCTAAGATAACCTGGGTTATCTAAGAATACAAAGTCATAATTATTATTTGGTTTATATTTCTCTATTAAGTCTTTAAAGCTATCTTCTAAAAAGTTCATGTTCCTCAATAGCTTTTTGCTATATAGATAACCTTCTTTGCTTTTTTACCACTAACAACGCATGGTCCAAATGGTTTTTCATCTATATCTATCCTAGAACCTCTAACTTCTCCTCCAAGCTCAGCTATTTGTTCTGCGTATCCTGCTGATTCTAATTCTAAACTTAAAAGGTTAGCTCTAACTATTTTATCTTCTTCTATACCTTTTTTGATATCTTCTAAGCTATTTGCATCTATTATGCTCTCTTCAAATTCGTTTCCTGCTTGCTTAATTAAGTTATTAGTATATTCTTCTGAAGCTTTTTTAACAAATTCTTCTAATTCTTTTTCTTTAATAGTAATTTTTTCTTGAGTATCTCTTCTAACAACTACTACCTCATTATTTTCAAGCTCTCTTGGACCAAGCTCTATTCTTATTGGTACTCCTTTAAGTTCCCATTGATTAAATTTAAAGCCCGGTGTTTGATCATCTCTATCATCAACTTTAACTATGTAGTTTTTAAGTTTCTTTTTCAGTTCGTCTGCTTTAACTAATACGTCTTTATTTTTCTCTGCTCTCAAAGGTATTATAACAACTTGTAGTGGTGCTAATTCAAATGGAACTCTAAGTCCTTTATTATCTGAATGCAAAGCCACCATAGCTCCATATATCCTACTAATTGCAGGTCCATAACAAGTTAAATGTACAAACTCTTCTTTTCCCTCTTTGCTTTGATACTTAACGTTAAATGGCTTTGAAAAATTAGTTCCAAGATAATGTGTTGATGGAAGTTGTAATACTTTTCCAGATCCCATAAGTGCATCTGCTGCATAAGTATTTACTGCTCCAGGAAATTTATCCCATTGTGGTCTTTCAAAAAATATGTGGGGTATTCCAAATCTTTCAAATATAACTTCTTTTGTGGTCTGCATATCTTCATGAACTTGGTTCATAGCATCTTCTTTTGTTGCAAAACCATTATGAGTTTCTATCCAATGAAATTCTCTTCCTCTAAAAAAAGGTCTTGTTGTCTTTGTCTTTTCTGCTCTAAAAACACTACCTCTTTGATATCTTTTATAAGGTAGGTCTCTGTGGCTTCTAATCCATAAATTATACATTTGGTAAAAAGCAGTCTCGCTTGTAGGCCTTAATGCATATTTTTCGTCTCCGTCTTTTTCTAGCCAAAATACGTCTGGGCTAAATCCTTCTACGTGACTTGCTTCTAATTGAAAATTTTTTTCTGGTATAAGTGTTGGAAAGCAAAGAGGCATATGATCTTTATTATCTAAGGCATCGCAGTATATCCTAAACATTTTTTCTATGCTTGCTTGTGCCCATTCTCTATACACTACAAATCCTTTTATTCCATATCTAACATCTGCTAATTCTGATTTTTCTAAAAGCTCTGTATACCATCCTGAGAAATCTTTTTGTTTATCTATTAAAATACCTTTACTCATAGATATTGTAAAAGAAGATTTATTTATATAATTTTACCTATTTATTTGGTTTTATGATTTTGTCTATTTGTTTTTTTGTTCTTTCAGTTTTATCTATAAGCTCATCTATCATGTAGTAGTTTTTTTCTTTTTTCATATCTTCAAAATTTAAACCATAATCTTGTAAATCTAAAAAAACTTTTTGTCTTTTACTCCTAGTATCTATATTAAAAAAACCTATGAGTAAATCTTTTTGATCTTCTGTCTCGGGGTACCATTTTTGTGAAACTATATCTAGTACTGTGTCTTCTAAATCTATATTTCTTTGAATTTGATGATAGTGGTATAATCTATGATTATATTTTTTACACAAATAAACTAAAAATCCGTGTTCTGAGCCTTTTAACATATCTTTATAAAATTTGTTCTTTTTAACTGCTTTAACCCATTTATTTTTATTTAAGATCTTCTTTGAATCAACAAGCGGTAGTACTAATCTTGACTCTTGGTGATTTTTTAATTCGTAATTTTCATATGTTTTTATTGTTGTGGTTAAAAATACTTTCTTTGTTGTTTTTAAAGGTTCTATAATCATTCTTGCTTGTAAATTATGTAAATAATTGCCTTGTTCTATTTCTTTTGATAAAATTATGTTATGGTGATATGTCATGTAATTATTGCTAATAATGGTTTTTATTTAAATTTAACTTCTTGTTGTTATTGTTGAGTTAGAAATAATTAAGAATGCAGGGGAAGGGATTCGAACCCCCGAACCCAATAAGGGACAGGATCTTAAGTCCTGCGCATTTGACCAGACTTTGCTACCCCTGCATTATATTAGTTGAATTCTTTGTTTATTTTTAAATCTTATTAAAAAAAAAGTTTTATTAATTAAGTTTCAAACTCTAAAAATAATTAATTATAAATATGGTTTTTTGTTACAATATATTTATGGTTTGTCCTTATTGTAATTCAAAAGAACCTATTGTATGGGTACATGGTCATGGTCAATGTGCTAATTGTAAAATCAATATAGATGAGTGTTGTAGGGGGGAGAATTGTTTTAATTAAATTTAAATAAAGTTTTTAATTACTACAAAAAATTATGGATTGGAAAAATTTTATTCCAAAAGAAGAGCATCACCTATATGAAATAACTAATAAAGAAGAGTTATTAGATCCTTTTTTTATTCAAAATAATTATTCTGACTCGTCTATTAATGAAAAGTTACCTTTTAAAGAAGTAAAAGATATTTTCGAGATAATTTCTATATCTGAAGAAATAAAAAAACCTTATGAGGTGTTAAAGGATTTTGCTTTTAATAACATACCTAAAAATTATGTTGGTTCTAAAGAAAGCTTTTGTGATAGTGTAATGAGGTTTTATACTGAGACTCTGGCAGATAATTTATTACCTTACACCCTAGCAGATGATAAAGAGGATTTTGAAGTAACAGATAATGTTAAAACAGCTCATAAGTTAGCATTAGTAAAAACATATGTTCAGATATTAGAATTAAACAAAAACAAGACCTAACTATACTAATTAGTAGTAACATTTAAAAATAGTTGTGTATTACCAGGCGTTATGAATTTTAATAATGTTACTAAAGGCAAGATGATGGAAATCATGGCATTATATGATTTTGATTTTGAAAATGTTTTTTCTCCAAATAACAACGGATTTGAGTATCATGCAGTATTAAAGGCTGACCAATACTTAAACATAATTAAGGAACTAAAAGATATGAGGTTAAATGTTGTTGAAGCTGTTCAAAAAAAAGAGTTTTTTGTAAAAGATAATAAAAAATTTGTTCATCCAAGTTTAAATATTAAGATAAATAGTAATCCTGAAATGATTTACAAAATATTTTCTAATGATAAATTAAAAGAAAATAATTTTTATGTATCTGGGGCTATGGGTAATATTGTTTTTTCAAATAACGATAAATCTATAAATTCTTTTGATCAAATAAAAAGTTTATATGATGAATACGCTCAATCAATGGGTTATACTAAACTGGATAATCCTGATTATTTTAAGATAAACACTATATTTATGACTGGTAATAGTGGTGTAAAGGATTTTGATGATATAAAGATATCTCATGGACTTTATATGTCTCCTGAAAATAACTTAGTTAGTAAAATTAAAAACAAGGTTTTTAAAACATATGTTGACTTATTAAAATAAGTATAAAAGTATCTTAATTAGGTTTGGATAATTTTTTATATTAGTTTACTAAAAATAATTTGTTATGGATTTAGATGAGAGCATAAAAAGTTTGATTGACGATTTAAAATCTAAAGGATTAGATGATGATTTTATAAGACAACAATTAAAAGAAAGAGATTATGATGTGTCTAAAGTTAATGATATATTAGAAAATTACAAGCCTAAATCTTCTTTTTTATACAGACTATTAGAACAAGTTTTAATCTTTATATTCAAAAATATTTATTTAATTTTATTTGGATTAAGCACATTACTAGTTATTTATTGGGCTATTTTTAATAAAGTAAATTTCGTAAACTATTTTCCTTTATTAATTGTTTATTTCATTGGTGCATCAGTCATAGGGTTAATGCTAAAAGGAGGTGTTTCTTTAGCTAATACTAAATCAAATAATAGTTTTAAAAAGAGTTTTTTATTTGGGTTTTTATTTATGATATTCTTGGAGTTATTTGGTTTACCTTCAGATCCTGCTTCTTGGGCTTTTTTTATAGTAGTGCTATTAATTCCTGTGTATGTTTACTTAATGGTATTTTATGATTTGATTCAATCAGAAATTTTTCCTATAGTTTTAGGGGTTTTAGTAGTTTCTTATTTCTTAGCATGGCTATTGCCTTCTTTACAGCTATTTTTGATAAATTTCTTTGCAGATTTATTAAATTTAAACGTAGTTTTATTAGAAGGAAGAGTATACATTTTATCAGAATAAATATGTAAACTTTAAAGTAGTAACATTTAAATAGGTATTTTGATTAACAATTGTATGAATTTATATGAAGAATTAGTTACTCTGGGTGCATTTGGCGAAAACGGTAGAGTTGATTATGAAGAAAGTGATACTCATATATTTCAAAAAGTATTAGAAGAAAAATCAAAAACAAACAAGTTAGTTTCAGATGCTATTGAAAAAGGTAGATTTATTAGACATGCTTACACTGAGCATTTTTTAAGATCTTTAAGATTTAATAAAAGCGATATTACTTCAGTTAGTGTTAGAGATGATTTTCCAAGTTTTACAAACAGAGAAATTTATTCATTATATGAAGATTTACAAAAAATAGTTACTGTAAGTGCTTTAGATGATACTTCTATGATAGATAGATTTGCTTTAAGAATCACATTTGAACCTCTAGTATTTGCAAATGGTACTGCTTTAAAACGAATCAAAAATGGATTAACTGCAGTTATAGGCGATGTTTTATACAAACAAAGATATGAAAAAATAGATGAGGTCTTAAAAACATATAGAAAAGAAGAGGCTAAAGCTAATAGCGTGGATAATTTAATTGGAAAACTATATGATTATAGAAGAAGTTATTAAAAAATGAATTTTGAACACTTATCGGATGAAAAAGCTAAAGAAATAGTATCTATGTATAAATATGATTTAAAAGATATGTTTATGTACAAATCTGTTGCTAAGGCATTAGAAAGAGCTGACGAATACACTGGATTAGTAAAAAAACTTCAAGGATTAGACTTGGATGTTGTTGAAGCTTTTCAAATAAAACAAGTTCATCCTGCATTTGATGTTTATAGTACTTGGCCAGTAGTTCGTATAAGAATTAATGGAGATCCTAAAGATTCTTATAAAATATTTAGTCAAGCATTTTCAGATAAATTACAATTTTACATATCTTTAGCGAAGGCTAATCCTTCGAATCCTAAGATTATTCATTCAAATAGTAAACAAGGAATAAAATCATACAGTGAAGTTAAAAGATTATTTGAACCACATTTCGATGGTAATACTCCTGAAATATTTAGAATAGGTATAAATGGAACTTCTCGAGGTTCTAAAGTTGAAGATATTAGTATTGTTTATGGTTTAGATGTAAAACCAACTATTCGTTTAAAAGATAAAGCAATGAATATGATCTCAAAAAAATATGTTGATTTATTATAAAATGGAGCCTCTTCCGAGATTTGAACTCGGGACCTTTACCTTACCAAGGTAATGCTCTACCGGCTGAGCTAAAGAGGCATCATTATTTTGCAAGTTGATATTTATTTATAAAATTTTGGTAATATTTTTAAACAAGTCTAATACTATTACTATATATGGTACTTAGTTTAGAGGTGATAGTTGAGATTGCTAATTTTTTAATCTCTATGTTTTTAGTATTAGTAGCATATTTTATATTTAAGGATTCTATAAATAAGGGTTATAAGATTGATTATATGTATTTCTTAGTTGCTGCTATTGGGTTTATGTTGTTTGATTTAGTCTATATTTTATCGGGCGATCTTGATTTGGCTACTAGTCTTAGGTTCTTTGTTAAAAGTAGTTTTTTGGGTTTGATATTGTTTGTTTTCATGGTAAAAAGTCATTTATTGACTGAAACTAAGCAAAAACCTAAGCGTAAACCTAAGCCTTTAATTAAGCGTTAATTTCGAAACTTTTAAAAGATGAACGTGTATTCTAGGTTAAAGATGCGGAAGTAGTATAGTGGTTATTATACGGCCTTGCCAAGGCTGTGACACGGGTTCGAATCGTTAAATTGGAAGGTTTAGTGTCGGAAGTCCCGTCTTCCGCATTTAAGTTCCAGGGGCCTGTAGCTTAGCCTGGTTGGAGCGCTGGTCTTATATGGCTGCGTTTCGTATATAGAAAGCTCTTAAGTGAGCCAGAGGTCGGGAGTTCAAATCTCCCCAGGCCCATTCCTTTCATTGGACGCTCCATTGGTGTAGTCCGGCCAATCATTTCGCCCTTTCGAGGCGAAGACTCGGGTTCGAATCCCGGATGGAGCATATATTTGCCAAGCCAGTTTTTGGCTTGGCTATTAATCTTTTTTTTAGCAAATATTTTAAAAACTAGTAATGTATTTTATTTTGTGAATTTGGAAAAAAGAATATTAAACATAGTTGATCTTGGATTAATTGATTATTTTAAAAGTTATAAGTTACAAGAAGAATTAGTTGAACTTAGAAAACAAGACAAAATATCTGACACGTTATTAATTGCTCAGCATCCGTTTGAAATAAATTTTGGGAGTAATAAAAAAGATAATTTGTTAAATGACTTTTATCAAAAAGAACTTATTTCTATTCACGGTGATAATTATGGTTATGAGGATATAAAGAAATATTTAGAGTCTAAAAACATCAAGTTTTCTGTATCAAAAAGAGGTGGTGGTGCAACAGTTTTAGCTCCTGGCCAACTCGTTTTTTATCCTATTGTTGATCTCAAAAAGCTATTTAACACAAATGATACTGTGTCTAAGCTTGATGTTTATAAGAATTTAATCGATAAAGTAATGTATGATGCTCTAAAAAATAATAGTTTAACAGATATATACATAGCTAAAGGTTACAATAAGGAGCTTGGACGTGATAGAAGAGATGTTTGGGTTGATATTGATGATAAACATTACAAAATTGGCTCTAAGGGAATTGTTATGACTAAAAACATTGCGTATCATGGTTTTGTTTTATATTTAGATAAAGAAGGAACAAAAAATTTTGATATTGTTAAGCCTTGTGGTTATGATCATGATGAGGTTAGTGTTATAAGCGTTGAAGAAGTTTTAAATGAAAAAGTATCTATAAACAAAGTAAAAAGTGATGTTATAAACTCTATTAAACATCATTTTAATTATGAAGAAATATCAAAAGCAAACAAATATTTATAAATATAAAATCACTACATAACTATATGTTAGGGCTAATCATTTTATTAATAAGTTTATTAGCAGCATTATTTGTAATACTATTTTGGGTTTGGAGTATAATTCATTGTTTAATAAACAAACACTTAACTGCTAATCAAAAGCTATTTTGGGTGTTTTCTATGCTAATTATGCCTATAATAGCAAGTATTTTATACATCATATTTTTACATAAAAAACAGGTGATATTATGACTAAGAAATTATTATATTTATCTGAGGATAAAAAAATAGTGGCAGGAGTATGTGGGGGAATTGGAGAGTATTTTGATGTAGATCCTGTACTTGTAAGATTTTTATGGGTATTATTTACGCTATTATTATTTGGAACAGGGGTTTTAGCTTATCTTATAGCTTGGATAATTATTCCAAATAAGTCAGATACTAAAACAAATAAAAAGGCAAAGAAAAAGAAAAAATAGACGCTAAACACCTTTTTTTTATTAGGAAAAGTTTTTAAATATAATGCTGTTTCTAGGCAGTACTTAAATAATAAAGTATCACGATATACAATTAATTAAGTGGAGGTTAAGGTAACAACACATAGTGTTGCGAAGAATATAAAGTGAAAAGAAGTTCAAGAAGATGGAAAAAGAAAGGTCAGATGAGATGGAAATGGCAAAGAAAGAGAATGAAGAAAGAAAAAAGAAGGAGAGCTAAGAGGTAATTTAAGATGGCTATTAAAAGTACTATTAAGAAAAAGAAAAAAGTCTGGGTACCAATGTATGCTCCAAAGTTCTTAAATGAATCTTTCTTAGGTGAAAGCTTAGTTTCTGACAAGCAAGCTATGATTGGTAAAAGTTTAACACTAAATCTTTCTATCTTCACAAGAGATATGAAAAAACAAAGCACAGAGGTGTCTTTTACAGTAAAAAGTATTGTTGATAACAAAGGTGTCACAGAAGTTACAGGACTTAGTTTAACTAATGGTTATGTTAAGAGACTTGTAAGACGTGGAAAATCTAAGGTTGAAGACAGCTTTACTGCTAAATCAAAAGATGGTTATACTCTAAGGATTAAGCCAATTGTTGTAACAAATAACGTTGTAAATCAAAGTGTTGCAAGTAAGATAAGGGCTTTAACAAAAGAAAAGTTAACTGCTTTGCTTCAAAAGAATAACGCTGATGAGTTCTTTGAGTTATTATTACAACAAAAATCTCAAAAGGAATTAAAAGACGTATTGTCTAAGTTATATCCTTTAAGATATGTTGATGTAAGAGTTGCTCAAATAGTAAAAAGGCTAAGTCCTAAGACTAAAGTTGAAGAAAAGAAGGAAGAAGTAGCAGTAGAACAATGATTGCTGATTATGAGTACGATTTAGAACTTGAAAAAGTTGTTGAGTCAATAAAAAAGCAAGATGCTAAAACTGTTGTTTTGCACTTGCCTGACGGACTCAAAAATAAAGGCGCAGATATTTGTGATTATATTTATGCTAACACTGAAGGTGTTAACGTAATAATCTGGGCGGGTTCTAATTTTGGTGCTTGTGATCTTCCAGTTGATGTTGAGCGTGCTGGTGCTGACCTTATAATTCATTTTGGTCATAGTCCTTGGTTATCATAACTTTTTTAGATTTTCAATTATTTTTTCTATCTTTTCTTTATTAAATTGTATAAATTCTTTATTTATGTTAAATCCTTCATATTCTATTTTATTTCTGTATTCTCTTAGATCTTGTAAAAAATTTTTTGTTGCGAGATTAAACAAATTTATCTTAAAACAATATTCAATAAGTTCATAATGGGCTCCTTCACCTTTTATTTTTACACCTTTTTTATACATAATAGAATCTAAAAGTTTATGTATAATATCATAATAGTCTGATAAACTATTACTAGGATATTTATCTATATTGGTTTCTTTTAATCGTTCTAGGCTCTTCTCAGCCATTAATTTTAATGCTTTACTTTTTTGGTTATCAGGTGTTATTTTTTTAATCATTCATAAACCTCTAAAAATCCTTGCAGCAAAAAACCATTAATTATATTATTTTTTAATTCTGAAGGAAAAGATTCAAAGGTGTTATTAAAATGAAGTTGGATTTTTCTTTTAAGTTTTTTTTCATATTTAACTAAATTAATAGGTCTAGATTTTGATTGAATATATAGATCTATATCACTAGTTTCATCATCTTCTCCTCTTAGATAGCTTCCAAATAGTATTATTGAATTTGGTGTTAAGTTATTTTTTAAAAATTCAATTAAGCCAGATCCTAATATGGATTGTATATTATGAATAATTTTATGTTTTTTATATTCATCACTAATTTTATTAGAGTAATAAATAGGATATGTTCTTTTTCCTTTCTGTTGTTCTTTTAAATAAACTAAATCTTTATCTATAAGTTTTTTTAAAATTCTTTTTACTGACGTGTGAGCTAAATCTGATTCATTACACAATTCTTTAAGTTCAAATTCTTTATTTGGTCTGTTAAAAAAACAACCTAAAACTATAAATGTATTACTTTTTTGTAACATATATTACTTTTTTGTAACATATACTATATAAATATTTCTAAATCAAACGTTTATCATAACTTTTTTAAACCATTTATTATTTTGTTTTATTTATGGCTGAATTAATTATAACCGAAAAACCTAGTGCTGCTAAAAAGATTGCAGATAACTTAGCAGATTCTAAGCCAAAAAAAATTTCTGAGAACGGTGTTCCTTATTATACTCTACATCATGACGGCAAGGAAATAATTGTTGTATGTGCTGTTGGTCACTTATTTACTGTTGCTGAAAAAGAAAAAAGTTTCAAATATCCTAGTTTTGATATTGAGTGGACTCCTTCACATAAGTCTTCTAAGACTGCTGCTTTTAGTAAAAAATATTTAAATGTTATTAAAAAGGTGGCAAAGCAGGCTGATTCTTATACTGTTGCTTGTGATTATGATATTGAAGGAGAAGTTATTGGTTATAACATCGTTCGTTTTTTATGTAATCAAAAAGATGCTAATCGTATGAAGTTCTCTACTCTTATGAAAGAGGACGTTATTAAAGCTTATAAAAATAAAAGTCAAACAATTGATTGGGGTCAGGCTAAGGCTGGTGAAACCAGACATTTTCTTGATTGGCTTTATGGTATAAATATAAGTAGAGCTTTGACTCTTTCAATAAAAAATAGTGGTCGTTTTAAGATAATGAGTACTGGTCGTGTTCAAGGTCCTGCTCTTAAGATAATTGTTGATCGTGAAAAAGAAATAAAGGATTTTAAGCCTGTTCCTTATTGGCAAATATCTATGGTTACTTCTAAGAATAAAACTATGATAAAAACACTTCATAGTCAAGATAAGTTTTGGGATAAACAAAAAGTTGATGAAGTTTATAATAAAATAAAAGATTCTAAGCAAACCATATTAAAAGATTTATCTTCTAGACAATTCAAGCAAGCTGCTCCAAATCCTTTTGATCTTGGAAGCTTACAAAGTGAAGCGTATTCTTTGTTTAAAATAAATCCAAAGCAAACTCTTCAAATAGCTCAAGACTTATACTTAAAGGGTCTTACAAGTTATCCTAGAACAAGTAGTCAGCAGCTTCCAAAAGAAATTGGTTACAGAAAAATTTTAGGTGAGCTTTCTAAAAATCCTGAGTATCAAGTATTAACAAGTAAACTATTAGAAAAATCTGATTTAAAGCCAAACAATGGTAAAAAAACTGATCCTGCGCATCCTGCTATTTATCCTACTGGTCTTAGAGGTAACTTAGAGGGTAGGGATAAAAAAGTTTATGATCTTATTGTAAAGAGGTTCTTTGCAACATTTTGTGAAGCTGCTGTAAGAGAAACTATGACTTTGAATTTTGATATAAAATCTGAAATATTTTTAGCTAAGGGTACAAAAACAATAAAGAGGGGTTGGCATGATTTTTATATGCCTTATGTAAAGTTCAAAGATGAAGAACTACCTGAACTTGTTAAAGGTGAAGAGTTACCTGTTAAAAGTATTTCTTTAGATGAAAAGCAAACTGAGCCTCCTAAAAGGTATACTCCTGCAAGTCTTGTAAGTGAGCTTGAAAAAAGAGGTCTTGGAACAAAAGCTACGAGAGCAGACATAGTTCAAAGCTTATTTGATAGGGGTTATTTAAATGAAAAGAGTATTCAAGCAACTGAGCTTGGAATATTGTTAATTGATGTATTAGAAAAATATATACCTGATATTGTTGACGAAGCTCTAACTAAAGAAATAGAAGATGAAATGGAGAAAATTCGTGAAAAAAAATTAACTCCTGAACAAATATTAGATAGAGCTAAAGATTTCTTAATTAAAGTGTTAGATAAGTTTAAGAAGCACGAAAAAGAAATTGGCTCTGTATTTGTTGAAGCTAACAAAGAAGATATTGATAATGCTACAAATCTTGGTAAGTGCGTAAAATGTGGTGAGGGTAATCTTAAAATAAGAAAAGGCAAGTATGGTATGTTTGTTGCTTGTGATAAGTATCCTGATTGTAAGACTACTTTTAGTATTCCAAAAGGTGTTATGATAAAGCCTGCTGATAAAGTAAGTAGTACGGGTTATCCTGTAGTTACTGTGATTGCTAGGGGTAAACAACCTCAAGAGTTATCTATTAATCCTCAAGATAACATTCCTGAAGATAAAAAAGAGTTAATTGAAAGGCTTGAAAAAGAAGGTTACACTAAGGATGGTGTTGAGTTAAAGTTAAGGTATGGTTTTTATGGTCCTTTCCTTGCTGCTAAGAATTATCCTAAGGAAAAAATGATTTTGAGTCTAGATGAAGTTAAGCTTGATTAAGATAATTTTTAAACATCAAAAAGTGTGTATCTACTAAAACTTTTTTATTTTCTATTGTTTTTATTTTTTTAGTTAAATTATTTGAAATTATTTTTAATCCATATTGGCTTAATTCATAATAATTATTTTTGTTAAAATCTTCTAATAGTTTATCGTAAATTTTATCCATTTCTCTTTTTTGAGAATTTGTAGGTCCGTAAAATAAAATTTCTTTACCGAACTCGTGTTTAAAGTAATGAAGCCTTATAAAATCTTCTACTTTATATGGATTTATTTCTTCAGTATTTATAATTTGATTTGTTTTTGAATTTATACCTATTTTTCTACCTGAAAAAATATTACTTAGTACATCTCCTACTTTTTGAAAATTTACATCTGTTATTTCTTCTTTGTTTAATTCTTCTTCTAAAGATTGGTTCATGAATAAAAATAATGTTTCGTATTTATTACTTTCATCATAAAACTTATTATCTAATCCATCAAAATTTATATGAAATCTAATATCGCTATATTTAACAAGAGCATTTACTGGATTTTTTTCAATTCTTTTAATCAAGTCTGTTTTTGTTACTTTTTTCATTTTTATCTATAATATATCTTTTATAGGGTTTCTTACAAGGTAGTTTTTTAGTTCTTTTTTAGTTACTAATGTTATTCCTTGCATATAACTTTCATTATCAAAACTCGATCCTATGATGTAGCTATTTCCAAAATCATTTATTGGCTCTAATGTTTTTCTTGTTGAGTTAAATTTTCCAAAAACGTTATTTTCTTTTTCTAGTCTTAAAGGATAGTCTATATCAAAATAAACGTTTGGTGAAACAATAAGTGCTTTGTTTAGTCTCTTTATTAGCTCTTGGTCTTCGTTTATTGCTATTACATGATCTAATCCAAATTTTGATTCTGGATATATCTTAGCTTTTTCATATGCTTTATCTAGTTCGTATTGGGGTATTAGGCCTGTGTTCTCTTTAGAAAAATAATTTTGTATTCCTATTAGTATTGAGGATCTAAATTTATTTTCTCTAGTACTCATATCTTCTCCAAAAATTACTTCGTCTATAGCTCTTATATCTATCATAATATTTTAGGTAACTCAAAATTATTTATAAATATTACTTTTTAGTAGTAACTTATTTATATTAGTTATTCATTATAAATTTATGAGTTTATTAATAGCAGGAATAGATTCTTTGGATTATAAAGGAAAAGAAAGGTTAGATAAATTATTACAAATTGTTAGTCCAAATAATGTAATTATAAATGGTACTTTAGCTGAATTTAGAGATGTATTTAGCTTATATTCAAGATTAGAAAGATCACTAAAAAATAGTTTGGGAAAGGAAATTAAAAATAATAAAAAATTTAGTAAATTGTATGAATTCAATAAAATTTCTTCTTATGTTGCTACCTCGATTGTTGATCATATTTTAAATTCTAATAATAAGATAATGTTTACAAATGCACCAAATGATTATAATAATGCTTCTTGTTTAATTAAAGATAAATATTATTTTGATTCTGATATAAACAATATTGTAGGGGTTGCAAATACTATGTTAGATAAGCTTAACGCTCATAAAAATAATTTAAGGTATGGGCAAATAAATAGTGTTGTTTTAAACAAAAAGCCAAAAATAAAAATAAATCTTAGTCCAAAAGATTTGTATTTAATAAAAACAACTATATCTAACACTCATAATTCTTTTGATTCTACACTATATCTAGTAGATCAAGTAGCTTTATTTGAAGATGAAAATAATAAGTTGATAAATTCATTAGCTAATTTCAATCCTCACAAATTATCTTTAGAAGACTTAGATTCATATTAGTTCTTATTATAAAGTAATAAAAAAAACAACATTTATATAATGAATTATTATCCTTAAGCATATGACTTGGTTTAAAAAATTAGGACTAAAAAAGAATCCGTTCGTATTAGATCCAAGTAAATTTAAAGACAGATTTATGTTTAATAAAAATCACTTAGATAATTTAATTTATTGGGTTAAAGCGTCTAGCATAGTAGTTGTTAGAGGTCCTAAGTATTCTGGTAAAACTAAGATTGTTTTAGAACTCAGAAAAAGTTTTAGTGGTAAAATAATATATATTGATTTAAACAAGTACAACAAACAAATAGATATAGGGAGCTTATTAATAAAAAGTCAGCCCTTACATAGGAGATTATTAAACTTATATCCTAAAAACATGATATTAATATTAGACAATACTTCTAATTTTGCTCCTGATTTTTACAAAAGATTGCAATACTTTTTTGATGAAGGATACATAAAATCCTTAATTTTTGTATATAAATCTAATAAAATAGTTAATATGCCTTTAAGTTTAGTAAGTAGAATTGGTAATAAGTACATAGATCTAAATAGTTTTAATAAACAAGAAGCAATACAAATAATTGATTCAAGATTAAAAGGCAAGGTTTTTAGTAATGAGCACTTAGAATTTATATATGATAAATCAGAAGATTTTGAAAGTTTTGTTGTTAATTGTGAAAAAATAGCTCAGCATTTAGCATATAAAGATAATAAGGATATTGATTTTAATTTTATTAGGAAGGTGTTAAATTGATTTGGTATGAAAAATTCAACTATAAAAGTAATCCGTTAAGCATTAAGCCAAAGGCAGAGTTTGAATTATTTTTTGATGATAAAAGTCTTGTAAATGACATAATTAAAAATATTGAAGATAATCAAAATATATTATTAAAAGGGGCTTTTGGTACTGGGAAAACAAGTATATTAAAAAAAATAATAGCTGAATTTGGTGGAAAGAAAAAATTATTTTATTATAATGCTTATAGTAATAATAAACCTTTAAATTATGATGAAGTCCTTAAAAATGCAGGTAATCCTATAAGTAAGTTCTTTATGGTTAAATCTAAAGATGTTATTTTATTCATTGATGAAGCTCATAATTTATCAAGTGATAACTTAGAGGGTGTTATACCTTTACTCAATACTAATTTCAAATCAGTAATTTTATCTTCTAGTAAGCAAGATTTTGTTTTACCAGAAGTGCTAAATAACAATGTTAAAATAAAAATAAACCTTGAGAATTTCACTCAAAAAGATGCATTTAACATCGTTAAGGACAGACTAGGTGAAAACCAAAGCATATTATCTGATGAAGAAATTTTAGATGTTTATAATAAAAGTTATACTCCTAGAGATTTCTTATTAAGCCTTGAGGATTATTGCAAGAATAAGTTTTAGTCATAAGGGTTTGTTTTCATACCTATTTTTGCAAGAACATATTCGTGCATTCTTTTCAAAAAGGCTTGTTTATCATCAAGTTTCATTATATCTGAATAACCCATGCTAATAAGATTAAATGCAAATGGACTAGGTATTTTTGTAAATGTTTCTTTTATTTTTATTTTCTCAGATTGTATATCTTCTAAAACCCTTTTTGCATTCTTTATATCCATTAAATCTTCTAATACTTCTCTTCTTGCTTCTCTTAAAATAACAAAGTTATTATCTATTCTTTTAATAGCAGAAATAAGTAGCCTACTATTTAATTGTTGTCTACTAACACTCTTACTTTTTCCTTTATAATTTCTAAGTATCATAAGACTCCTTGCAGCACAATGTCTAAATCTTCTGTTAAGCACCTCTGTTTTATCAAGTGCTGCTTTCATAATATCATAAAAGTTATCTGGATTTATATGATTCAAGGCATTTGTAATTTGTATATTAACTGTTTTTGGAACAAGAACATAAAAACCATTATCATTTATATTAATCTCTACATCTCTTTTTATCATCTTACTAATTACAAAAGCTACTGCTCTACTCAAAACATCATTAACTCTTCTTCCATAAACTGTATGAAAAATATAGTGTTTATTTTTTGAATCATCATAGTGTTCTATAACTAGCTTTTTATCATGTGGTATCTCGCTAAACAAATATTGTTCTCTAAAATATTCGTAAATACTATTTGCTCCAAATTCGTCTACGTACAAATATTCGTTAATAAAACTAATTATATCTTTTTTATTCAGTTTAGCTTCGAATTGTTCTTCCATAAACCTTCTAAATCTTTGTATTTCTAATGCTAAATCATAACTCAAAGGAAGCATCTCACTAAACCAGCTTGGAACTGTTGGTGATCTTGAAACATTGCTATTTACGAATGCAGTCATACCTTGCGCGTGTCTAAACTCATAGGATTTACCACCTAAAACAAATATATCTCCTTTTCTAAGACGTTCTAAGAATGGTTCTGATATGCTTCCTATGTATTTTTGTCCAAGTTTAACCCTAACATTTGTTTCATCTGGAATAGTGCCTACATTAGTCATATAAATAACTCTTGCAAGCCTTCCTTTTTTTCCCATCTCTCCATTATCTACCCATATCTTTGCATAAACATTTCTATCTTCCAACGAAACATATTCTCCTGCCAGGTATTTTAAAACATCATAATAATCTTCTTTTGTCAAATCTTTAAAACAGTAGCTTCTTCTTATAAGATTATAAACATCTTCTACTCTTTGCTTTTGTTCTATTACAATACCATAAATTTGTTGTGATAAAACATCAAACACATTTTTTGGAACAGATATCTTATCTATTTTTCTCTCTATTGATGCCTTAAGTAAAACTGCGCATTCTACAAGGTCATCTCTATCTAAAACAATTATTCTGCCTTGAGAAGTCTCATCTAATCTATGTCCTGCTCTGCCTATTCTTTGAAGTGCTCTAGCAACGCTTTTTGGGCTTCCTAAAAGTAAAACTAAATCTATGCTCCCTATATCTATTCCCATCTCAAGACTAGTACTGCTAACAACTGCTTTAAGCTCACCATTCTTCAATTTATTTTCAACATTAAGCCGATGTTCATAGCTAAGACTTCCATGGTGTGCACCTATAAGATCTTGATATTCTTCTTCGTCTTCTTCTATCTTACTATATTTTGAGGGAAATCTATCTTTTAAATGATGTACTACTCTCTCTGTTGCACTCCTTGTATTTGTAAATATAAGTGTTGTTTTGTGATTTTGAATAAAATCGTTAATTATCCCGTATGTTTCTTTTCTTATATCTTTTAAGTCTGTTCTAATCAAGTTTGCTACTGGGCTAATAACTTTTAAATCATGTTTTTTAACAAAGCTAACATCCACTATCTTACACTCTCTGTATTCTTCTTCTCCTTTAAGTCCAACAAGGTATCTTGCTACTTCTTCTAAGGGTGCAACTGTTGCACTAAGCCCTATCCTACAAAAGTTTACTTTCTCGCTCAAACGCTCTAAACTAATGCTTAGGTGAACTCCTCTTTTATTATTTGCAAGGCTATGAATTTCGTCTACGATAACCCATTTAACGCTTTGAAGTTTTTCTTTAAGCTTAATACTTGTAAGCATTATTGCAAAACTCTCTGGAGTAGTTATCAATATGTGTGGTGGTTTTTTAACCATCTTTGATTTTTCATATTGAGAAGTATCTCCTGTTCTAACTCCAACTCTTATGGATAATTTATTCTTTTTATCTTTAATCTTTTCTTCATATAATTTCTTTATTTCTTCAAGTGGTTCGTTTAAATTCTTTTCAATATCATTACCCAATGCTTTAAGTGGACTAATATAAATACAATAAACCTCGTCTTCTAGCTTATTTAATGCATTAAGACTTGTAAGTTCATTTAAAATTGCTGTAAATGCACTGAGAGTTTTACCACTTCCTGTAGGGCTACTAATCAAAGTATTTTCGTATTTATGTATATTTACAATACTATATTTTTGGGGCGGCGTAAATTCCTTAAACTTATTCCTCCACCAAGAAGTTATCACAGGGTTAAAAACTTTGTAAATATCTTTATCTTCAAAAGAAGAATCCATGTACTCTATAGACATTACATTAGTAAATTATCGTATTTATATAAATATATTGTAGGAGTGTCTTGTGTTAATTTAATTAAATTTATAGCCTTCTTCTAACTCTTTATAGTTAATACCTAAGTCCAACATATCTTTTGGCCTATTTAATTTAATTAAATTATTACTTGTAACTATAAAATTTTGTGAATGATCTTTATGTCTTATAATCTTTTTAATTTTACCAAGATTTTCTCCTTTTGATGTAATTATATTTAGGTCTTTGTATTCGTGTGGTTTATAAAAATTATCTTCTGATTTAATATTGGTATCTAAAAAAAAGTAGCTCATAGTTAAATCTTCTATGTTTTTCATTTCATCATCTTCTCCAAGTCTTTAACTTTTCCAAAATACATTCCATCTGCTTCTGCAACAAATACTTCAAATTCTGATAAATCTGTAAGGTATGGGCTTAGTTGTTTATCTTTTAGTATATCTGTTCCTTCTGTGAGATTTGAAAAAGAAGGCATAACAATTAATGTTTTATCTTTGTATTTTCCTTTTAAAAAACACTTAAATTTTTCATCTCTATTATCGTGTGATAAAGTTACTGCTGGATGATTATGTCCAATTATTATAGTATCGCAATCCGTATCTATTATTTCGTGTCCATGTAAAACAAATTTATTTTTTATGACATATGAATCAACGAGTTTATAATCTGTATTTTTAAGCATTGATGTTAGGTGTATATCGTGGTTTCCTTTAATTATTATCAGTTCTGCGTGCTTTGATAAAATTTCTAAGTATTTTGGTATTTGTTTCCATTCTGCTTTATTTATACTTGATAAATCGTGTTTTAGATCTCCGTTAATAATAATTCTTTCAGGTCTTAACTCTTCTATTAGTTCTACTGTTTCTTTTACTATATCTTCATAGTGGTATCTTGGTATAAACATACCTTCTTTATTCAAACTTTCTTCTATACCTAAATGTATATCTGATAAAATGAGTGTGTCTTCAAAAAATAATCCTAGTCCGAATATCTCTATATCTTCATGAAGTTTCATGGTGAACTAGTATTGCTTAATTCTTTTATTCTTTCTTTTAAGAATTCTATTGTTCTTGTGTTATCTTGAACATTCATAATTTCGCCGCATTCCGGGCATTTAAAGTTAAATTCCATTGCTTGGTCAAAATCTACTCTGCTACATGCATTTCTGCATAAATAAAATTGGTTTCCTTCTTCTCTTCTAAGTCTCTCTTTTAGTTTTTCTATTTTTTGTTTATCTATTTTTGTTTCTAGATGGTCAAGCATATGTTCATTTAAGTCCCAGTAACAAATATACCATCCTTTTATCTTGTCTTTTTTTCTAATAAAACTAACGATGTTATGTTCTAATAATTTATACAATAAGAATCTTGTTCTATGAATTTCCAACTCTAGTTCTTCAGCTATAATAAACTCTGAGATCCTAGTTTTTCCTCTAAGATACATGACTAATGGTATTGCATCTTCGTGTACAAGTTCTGTTACAACTTTTTTTAATACTTCTTTATTGCTCATGTTGTTTATCTTCTCACAAGTTATATCTAAGAAGTTACCTCTCAACCTCTTATGTTACTACTTATAGGTTTTAATATATTTAAATGTTTCGATTTTATCTGGTAAATAAAGCCAAATTCGTTTGTTTCAACGAATTATTAAGTATTTTACTTTCAGATATTGCTTGTGGGAATAACTTTAAAAACACATCTGCTATATATATTTTTGCGTATTTTTTGATTTCTTCAACGTTTTTGAAGCGTTTTGGCGATTTGTTCATTGTTTTTCTAACTGCTTCACGAACAACCCAAACTCCTAAGCTTTTTCTATACTGTGGATTTACAATTCTAATCACTAGTACTCTACCTTCCAAATTATGATTCTTTAAGTACTCCATAACTCCCAGTTTTGCAGCATAATATCCCCCTGTAGTATTTGACGCATAATTTTTTCTACCAAACGCACTCTCGTAATCTGTAGCTGTTTGATCTCCAAATTTCTCTATTAACTCATATTCGAATTTTCCTGGAAAAATTAAAACAAAAAAATTATTACTCATGTATTCTCCTTCAAAAAACAATATTTCTGATTCACTATCATCATTTAAAAGAATATTCTTAGATATAATATCGTCTGTTGCTGTAATACTCCATCTTGTTGGAACAAACTTCCTATCTTTTAAACTCCCAAGATTACTTGTGCTAAACAGTTGTGAAACATAATCATTATCAAATCCTCGCTCATAAAGTTTATTAACGCTCTTTTCTGCTTTTAAATCATCATTCACTATTTTATCAACAAACCTTGGTACTTTAACATTTTCTTTTATAGTTAAATTATGAAGCTTTCCACTCATACCAACAGGCATAGTTTCTCTATCCATATCTTTTTGTTTCAACTTTTCAATACCAATATCCAACTCTATTGGTTTTATACTAAGTCCTGCTTCTTTTATTTTATCATTAAACTTATTAAATGAATTTTGCGCATTAAAAACAGTTTTACGATACATTAAAACTGAATCAAAATCTAATTTTTTATCTAAAAAAAATTTTGAATTCATCAAAAAGTTGTATTTACCAAACAAAACTCCCGTATTTTTATTTGTAAAAACATGAACTCCTTGACTTCTGCCCGAAATATACTTCATATATATTAATAATGGAATAAACTATTAAAATATTTATCTAAATAATAAGTTTTAAATAAAAAACCAAATAATAACTATTAATGAAAAAATCACAGACTTCAATCGAGTTCTTATTTACTTATGGTTGGGCAATACTTGCAATATCTGTATCTATTGGGGCATTAGCTTATTTTAACATAAGTTCTCCTGAAAACATAGTTCCTCAATGATGCGATTTAGGTCCACAATTTAGTTGTATAGAATATGCTCTATTTGATAATGCATCTCTAACTTTAAATATCACAAATAATCATAATATATTAATTCAAATAACTAACATAACAACATATTATATATCTAATCAAGAAACTTATTCTGTTCCTTTTAACATAAGTAGTGGTGGCATGCAACAAATAAATGTGCCAGTTCCACAGTCCGCAGTTTCAGATATTAATGTTAAAAGATTAATAGTTGAAGTTAATTTTAAAAACCCTAATAGTGATAATAGCTACGTATTTTTTGGAACTGTTAATACAGGAGTAGTTAGTAGTTGAATAACAATCTTTAAATATTTAAATAAAAGAGTTAAGTTATGAAAAATAAAAGAGGTCAAGTAGCAATAGAGTTTTTATTTACTTATGGTTGGGCCATAATGGCAATAACAATAACTCTTGTAACATTACTCTATTTCAATGTCTTAACTCCTGAAAGATTTGTTTCTCAATATTGCGATATGGGTTCTCAAATTGATTGTGTAGAAGTAGGACTATATGATAATGGAACCATAACTTTTTTCATTAGAAACAATCATAGAGTAGACATAGAATTAAGCAACATAACTTTTTATTCAAGTAGTTTTAATCATTTCCACAACTTAGATTCTCTAAGAATTGATAGAGGAGAGATAGAAGCTGTCAATATTGATTTAGGAAGAAGTTTTTTTGCTGGAGATATTAAAAGATTAAGGGTTGAAATTTATTATAAAAGAGCTGGTGGTTCTAATTAT
Organism: Candidatus Woesearchaeota archaeon; assembly: GCA_047602735.1. Taxonomy (GTDB): domain Archaea; phylum Nanobdellota; class Nanobdellia; order Woesearchaeales; family 21-14-0-10-32-9; genus SKIS01. The sequence goes on from JBLKOK010000003.1 coordinate 81,571, forward strand.
TATTATTTTTCAGGGGCTGTACTAACAGGAATTCTTAACAGTTAGTTCCTATAAGTTATTTTTACTTCATCTGTTCTAAGATATGGATCTATATAGCTTTCTTCAACGCTTAGTGTTTCATTCGTAAAGCTAGCTGCTATTGCTATCATAGCTGCGTTATCTACTAAGAATTGTGGTTCTGGACAAAAATATTCTATGTTTCTTTGTTTGCACATCTCCTTTAGCATTTCTTGTAATCTTTTATTACACGCAACTCCTCCTCCGAGTACTACTTGTTTTTTTCCCGTATGTGCTATTGCTCTTTCTGTAACTTCTACTATCATTGCAAAAATAGTTTCTTGAACGCTATAACATAAGTCTTCTATTTTTTCTCCTTGTCTTAATTTTTGTTTAACATTTGTAAGTAATCCTCCAAAGCTAACATCCATTCCTTTAACAACATATGGTAATTTAATATAGGATCCGCTTTTTGCAAGTTGTTCTATTTTTGGCCCTGCTGGAAATCCTAATTTCATTGTTCTTCCCATACTATCTAAAAAATTACCTATTCCAATATCTAATGTTTCTCCAAAAACCCTATATTTATTTGCTTCGTATGCTATCACTTGTGTGTTTGCTCCACTAACATATAACAATATCGGGTCTTCAAATCCAGAGTAAAACCTTCCTACTTCTAAGTGTGCTATGCAATGATTTATTGGAACTAATGGTTTATTTAATTTTAAACTTAAAACTCTTGCAAAAACTGCGCCTATTCTAAGCATATGTCCTATTCCAGGGCTTGCACTATATGCTATTTTGTCTATTTCTTCTTTTTTTATTTTTGAAACAAGTATTGCTTCTTCAAACACTTTTGCACAATTATCTACGTGGTGATCTGCTACTTTTGCAGGAATCATACCTCCTTTTGTAGTCGTAAAATTCTTTTTTATGTTGCTTAGTATTTCTCCATCCTTAAACACAGAAACTCCAAATGTGTGTGCTGTGCTTTCTATTCCAAGTATAATCATATATGTATAGAAATTTTTAGGGTTTTATATTTTTACCTACAAAAAAAATATAAAGCTTATATCATTCAATTAGTTTATGCAACCAGAAAATCAATTAATAAAAGACAGATTAAATAAGTTGGCTAATTTACAAAATCAAGGAATTGAACCGTTCCCTCATAATTTTTCTAAGAAAAAACAAGATATAAGTAAGATAAAAAAAGAATTTGATGGTCTTGAATCCCAAACTCATACAGGTAAACAAAGAACTGTTGCTGGAAGAATAATGCTTTTAAGAAATATGGGTAAGGCTGCTTTTATAACAATAAAAGATGATTTTGATACAATTCAGCTCTATTTAAGAAAGCAAGATACAAAGAATTTTGATATATTAACAAATTTAGACATTGGTGATTTTATTGGTGCTAAAGGAGAAGTATTTACAACTAAGGTTGGTGAATTAACAATTTATGCTAATTACGTAGAGTTCTTAGCAAAAGCTACAAGGCCTCTTCCAGATAAGCATCATGGCTTACAAGATACTGAGTTAAAATACAGGAAAAGACATTTAGATCTTATTATGAATAAAGAAACTGAGATTACTATGACTAAGCGTCTTAAAATAATGGCTGCTATACGTGAGTTTTTTACTAAGAAAGGTTTTTTAGAAGTAGAAACACCAATACTTCATCCTATTTATGGTGGTGCTGCTGCAAAGCCTTTTAAGACGTATCACAATGAGCTAAAATCAAATTTATATTTAAGGATTAGTCCTGAATTATATCTTAAAAGACTTATCGTTGGAGGTTATTCTAAAGTATATGATATAAACAAGAATTTTAGAAATGAAGGGATTGATACAACTCACAATCCTGAGTTTACTATGCTTGAGGCTTATCAAACTTATGCTGATTATAATGACATGATGAGTTTATTTGAAGAATTATATGAGTTTGTTGCTTTAAAGGTTAATGGAACAACTAAAACCTTGTTTAAAGGTAAAGAAGTTGACGTTAAAGCTCCTTGGTCAAGAATCCCTATGCTTGATTCAATTAAAAAGTATGCTAAAATTGATGCAAGTAACATGTCAGAAAAAGAATTATATGATTTTGTTAAAAAGAACAAGGTTAAGTTTGATAAAGAAGTTAATTGGGGTAATTTAGTTGCTGCTATATTCGAAGAATATTGCGAGGATAAATATACCAATCCTGTATTCATAATTGATCATCCAAAAGAAACAACTCCTCTATGTAAGGCTCATAGAAATGATCCTAGGCTAATTGAAAGGTTTGAGCCTTTTAGTTGCGGTATGGAGCTTGGTAATGCTTATTCTGAGTTAAATGATCCTATTCATCAAAGAAAGTTATTAGAAGATCAGGCTCGCCAGCTAAAGGGTGGTGATGAGGAGGCAAATCCTATGGATGAAGATTTCCTTGAAGCAATTGAGCACGGTATGCCTCCTACAGGGGGCGTTGGTATTGGTCTTGATAGAATGATTATGCTTTTACTCGGTAAAGATTCTATAAGAGATGTCATATTCTTTCCTACTATGAAACCAGGAAAATGATTGAAATAGATGGAAGTTTTAAAGAAGGTGGTGGAGGAATACTAAGAAACGCTTTAACTCTTAGTTTAATCACTCAAAAGCCTTTTAAAATAACCAATATAAGAAAAAATAGGAGTAGTTCTGGTCTAAAAAGGCAGCATTTAAAATGTATTGAGCTTGCAAAGCTTGTAAGTGGTTCTAAATCCACTAATACTCATCTTGGAAGTGAAGAAGTCGAGTTTTTTCCAAGCAAAATAACTAATGGGAAAGATATAGAAATAGATATTGGAACTGCTGGAAGTACTACTTTGTTATTGCAAAGCGTTTTTTTACCTTGTCTTTTATCTAAAAAAAAATTTAAGTTAAAAGCAGTTGGAGGTACTGATGTTGCGTTTAGTCCTGGGGCTGACTATTTTAAAGATATTTATTTATCAACATTTAGTGATTATGCTAAGATTAATTGTGAGATAATAAGAAGAGGGTATTATCCTAAGGGTCAAGGCTACATAGAGTTATCTTTTAAATTAAATAAAGACTTAAAGCCTTTAAATCTTGTTGAAAGAGGTGAACTTATGGCTTTTAGAGGTGTTTGTCATGCTAGCTCTGATTTAGAATCTATTAAGTTTTGTGAACGTGTACATAAGGGTTTAGAAGTATTATTATCTGATACTAATACGCCTTTATCTATTAAAAAAGTTTATGGTATGTCTTCTAGTACTGGAAGTGGTGTTTTCTTACAGGCTTATTTTGAAAATTTAAAGCTTGGTGTTTCTTTGATCGGTAATAATGCTGATAATTTAGCTTCGGATGCTGTTTCTTATGTCAAAAAAAATATGAGTTTAGGTCTAGGGGTTGATTCTCATCTTGCTGATCAACTTATTCCTTTACTTGGTCTTGTTAAGGGAAGAATTGTTTGTGATGAAATAACAGATCATATTTTAAGCAGCATATATGTTTGTGAATTATTTTTAGAAGTAAAATATAAAATAAATAAAAAAAGTGGTGAAATATCAGTTATTTGATATTTCGTGATATAAGTTCTTTATTTCCTCATACATTGATTTCTTTTCATCTGCATCAAGGTCTGAGTTCATAAATTCGTTTCTTATATCGTTGTATAAAGCTTTTGCGTCATCTAACTCATTATTTTCGATTAAACTTTTACATCTATCAATATTTTCTGCTAATGAGCCTTGTTCTTCAAAATCTCCTTCATCATCAAGTTGTATCTCGATATCATCTTCGGATTCTTTTTGAATTGAACCTTTTTTTCTAGGCATAGAAGTCTTTGTTGAAGATGTGCTTTTTAGCTCATCTAATATTCTTTTTTCTTCTTCTACCATAGCTTTTAGCTCGTATTCTTTTGTTGAAAGCTCTTCTTCTTTTGCTTTTAGTTCTCGCATTAACTTTTTACTTCTAAGCTCTAGATTTTCTAATTCAGATTTAGCTTTTTTATATTTTGATTCAAATTTACTAGTATCTGATTTTAGCATTCTTTGTTCATCTTTTTGCTGTTTTTCAAATTTAGTCATTGAATCTTTTAGCTCTTTAAGTTTCTTTTTATATGCTTCTTCTTTTTTCTTATAGTCTTTTTCTAATAAGTTTTTTCTTGAAGCATAGTCTTTTTTGAGGTTGTCTGTTTGTTTTTTAACTTCGGTTTTTTCCTTTGTTAATTTTGTAACTTCTTTTTTAGCTTCTACTAAATCTTTTTTCTTTTGTTTTAATTCTTTTTCTAATTTTAGTAACATCTCTTTTGATTTTGTTACTTTTTTGTTATGTGTTTGTTCTATTTTTAAGAATTGTTTTTTCTTTAGTTCTAAGCTTCTTATATCTTTTTTAACTTGCTTTTCTAGATCTTTTAACTCTTTTAATTTAGCTGCATCAATTTTTGTTGGTACAACTTGCTTTGGAGCAACCTTCTTAGTAGAAGTCTTAGGCTTAACTGCTTTCTTCTTAGCAACAACCTTCTTAGTAGAAGTCTTAGGCTTAACCGGTTTCTTCTTAGCAACTGTTGCTTTGAGTTCTTCTTTTTTAGATTCTGTTTCTTTTTGTATTTTTTCTAATTCTTTTTTAGCATTAGTTTTTTTTACTGGTTTCTTCTTAGCAACTTTTTTTGTTTTCTTTTCTATTTTATCTTCAAATTCTTTTTGTACACTTTTTTGTTGCTTAGATATTCCTAGTGCTTCTCTTATATTATTAATATCTTCGTCTGTTATTGGTGTTTCTTTTGGTTCTTCTTCAAACACCGGTAAATCAAAATTTCTTGTCTCTTTTTTCTTCTTTTTCTCAAAGAGTTTTGTTAGAAATCCTTTTTTTTGTTCTGTTTTTTCTTCTGCCTTATTTAACGGCGGCAATTCATTGACCATTCTTATTAATCCTCCCTCTTTTAGTTTAACTATGAACTTATTCAAATATTTAACCTCATCTTTATTTTATAAACATTTGTTACTTTTTATTAATAGTTATAAAAAAAATTTTTCAAAGTTTTTATATACTTTAAATTATATTTTTCTTAGTTATGTCAAAGGAACAAGCAATAAATATTGTTACAAGATATAATTTATTAGAAGAAGAACAAGAGAAATTATCTAAAGATATTATAAATAGAGATAATTCATTATTTTTTTTAAGAAAAGACATAACTAAAGAAATTAATCATATAAAAAAAGAAATAGAAAAATTAGAGTCTATGGTAAGTGAATTACAATTATTAAAAGATCAGGCTATTTCTAGTTTTAAGCATATTGTAAAGAAAGAAAATTTTAATACTACTAAGGCTAAAATTGATAATTTTAAGTATGAAGAATTATTATCTAGGTCTGAGCTTTATCGTTTGAAATAACTTGTTTTATTGCTTTTATTGCAACTTCTATTTGTTTTTTATTTGGCTCTCTTGTTGTTAGTTTTTGGAACCAAAGTCCTGGTTGCATCATTGTTCTAATTATTTTTTTGTGATAAAACCTATTACCTAGGTGTAATAATTCATATCCAAATCCTGCTATTATTGGAAGCAGCATTATTCTAAACAAAAAGTTTAGCCAAAATCCAAATTGTACTGGAATTAAAACGTAAAAGAATATACTAACTAAAAAAACAAGTACTATAAATGTTGTTCCGCACCTAGGGTTTAAAAGTGTTTGTTTTTTAACATTGTTCACTGTTAATTTTAGGTTTTTCTCGTAGCAGTTAATTGTTTTGTGTTCTGCTCCATGGTATTCAAATAGCATCTTTGTATCATTTAATTTTCCAAGCAGTACTAAGTATAAAATAAAGATGCTTGTTTTAATAAATGCGTCAAACAAGTTAACTGCGAGGTTTCCTTCAAGTGTTATGCTTGCTATAAACCAAGGTAGTAGTTTAAAAAGTCCGAGTGCCAATAAAAAGGATAGTAGCACCATAAGTATCATTTCTTTTATTCCTAGTTGTTCGTCTTCTTCTAATGATTGATTGCTACTCCACACTGTTTCTTTTATGCTTACTATTAAAAATTCAAAGAAGTTTATTGCTCCTCTAATAATTGGTAGTCTAAAAAGTTTATTTTTTTTTGTTATGCTTTCGTATTCTTGTTTTCTTAGAACTATTTTTCCGTCTGGTTTTCTTACAGCAGTGCACATCTTTGTGCCTTTTCTCATCATTACTCCTTCGACTACTGCAAGTCCTCCTACGTTTTCCCCCATAGTTTATTTTTTAGAAGCTTTTTTTTATAAATCTTTTTATAATTTCTTAACATATAGGCGTTCTATTTTTTGTTTTGTTGCAAAATGTGTTAGAACTTGTTTTTCTATTTCTGTTAATTTATCAAATTCTCTTTCTAGTGCCCAGTTATCTAGATCTGAGTATATCTCGTATATATTCAATGCTTTAATTGCTTTTATGAATTCTGGGCGTTTTGGGTCTTGTTTTGTTGGGAATTTAACTGTGTTTTTACTCCATATAGTAACACATGTGTTTTCTCCATACACCGCATTTATATTTTTTTTAGCTGCATATATCTTTATTTTATCTCCTATTTCTTGAAGTTTTTTGTTTAGTAGTTGTTCTTTTTCTTTAAGCAGTGCATATCTATCTGCTAATTTTTTTCCAAGATCATCAGTTATTTCTTTTTCATATAGGTGTTTCCATGCAGGACACATCTTTTTATATTCGCAATAATCACAAAGCGCGCTTTTCTTTGTGTTAAATTCTTGTTCTTGTTCTATATTTTTTATATCGTTTATTATTTCTTGTTTTAACTCTTCTAGTTGTTTATCTGTTCTTGTGCTTCTTATTTCTTTATCAAATGCTAAGAAGTGCCAAACTAATATAACTTCTTTTACATCAGGATATTTTTCTTTAACACCCATACTATATATTGCTAGTTGTCTATCTTTATCTGCTTCTTCTTGTGTTTTTAAAGAATTATTAGTTTTATAATCGTGTATCTCGTAAACGCCGTCTCCTGCATCTACTAGTCTATCTATTCTTATGTGTATCTTATAGTCTTCGTTTAAGTCATAAAAGTCAGTTGTTTCTAATCCTATTGTTTTTCCTTGGTTAAAGGGTTTGTAAGACTCATAATAGTCTTCTATCATCTTTTTTCCTTTTTCTTTATAATTTTCAGGACCGTATTCTTTAACAATCAATATATTATCTGTATATTCTTTTGTCCATAAGTCTTCGTAGTAATCTATTAGTTCTTGTTTAGAATTTTGTTTCATGTATTGTAAGTCTTTATACAATTTCTCAAGTGTTCTATGTACAATATCTCCCATGAATGCTTCTATTGTGTTTTGAACTTCTGTCTCTATTTTTTGTATGTATTGAAAATCATATTTCTTAGGACATTGTTCAAAAGTATTTATCCTAGAATTTGAATACGTAGCCATATGTTATAATAAAAGAATTAAGTCTTTAATATATTTTGTGTCTAAAGTTCCAGTGCTATATCATATAAAAACTTAATTATTGAACTGGTAAAAGTAATTTTAAGTGTTGACCTACTTGTTTTATTATTTCATCAGATACTACTCCTACTTTTTGTACTTTTCTTGCTTTCCAGTCTATTGTTCTTATTTGATCACTAAGAATTACTCCTGTTATAACATCTGATTTTGTTTCTATTTCAAAAGGATATCCTTTTTGTTTATTAGTTATTGGTGCAACAATCATAAGATGTGATTTATCATTATAAATTTGTGGAGACAAAACAACTGCAGGTCTTTTACCTTGTTGTTCATGGCCTTGTGTTGGAGAAAAGTTTATCCAAACAATGTCTCCTCTACCAAACTTCTCTTCCATGCTTATCTCCCCAGTCAAGTTCTTCTCTTGGTGTTATGTTTTTTAACATATTTTCTAGTTCTTTTTCTTTTTTTTTAATTAGAAATCCTTCTTTTTCTCTTTTAACTACAAGCACACTTTTTTCTTGAACATCTAGTTCTTTAATCATATTTTTAGGAAGCCTTACTGCATAGCTGTTTCCCCATTTTGATATAATAAGTTCCATGTATATACAAAGTAGATACTTATTTATATATTTTTTGGGTGAAAACTCGTATAATTTTCTAAATTTATAAAAAAATTAAACTTAATTAAAACCTAATGATTCTATTATTTTTTCTTTATCAAATTCTTCTAAGTCATCATATGTTTGACCAGTTCCGATAAAAAGTATAGGTTTTCCTGTTACTTTACTAACACTTATTGCTGCGCCGCCTTTATCATCTACATCTACTTTACTAAGAACTATACCGTCTATTCCTATTTGTTCATTATAGGTTCTTGCTTGATCAACACAATCGTTTCCCGTTATGCTTTCACCTACAAATATTTTTAAGTCTGGTTGACATTTTCGTTCTAATTTCTTTAGTTCATTCATCAAGTTATCATTGCTGTGAAGTCTTCCTGCTGTATCTATAAGTACAACGTCTATTCCTTTGCTTTCTGCGTGTTTTATTGCATCAAATGCTACTGCTGTAGGATCTGATTTATAATCGTGTTTTATTAGCTTTATATCTAGTCTTTTTGCGTGTTCTTCTAGTTGTTGTATTGCTGCTGCTCTAAAAGTATCGCTTGCTGCTATTACAACTGAATGTTTTTGTTTTAGCTTATTTGCTATTTTTGCCAAAGTAGTTGTTTTTCCAGAGCCATTCACCCCTATAAGTGCTATTACAAATGGTTTCTTTTTAGAAATCATAGAATCTATGTTTATTTTTTCAACATCTAATATTTCTTCTAGGCTTTGTCTTAGTGTTTGTTTTATTATTTCTTCTGGTTTTTTTCTTTGTATTCGTTTAGCTGTTAATTCTTCTTTTAGATCTTGTTTTATTTTATCTATGACTTCTTGCGCCATATTATTTTCCATAAGTGTTATCTCAATATCCCAGAATAATTCTTCGAATTTATCTTCGCTTAGTTGCGTCGTGGTTACTTTTTCTTTGACTTTTTTAAAAAAACTCTTTTTTTCTTCTACTATTTCTTCTGGTTCTTCTTCAACAGGTTTTATTAATTCTTCTGGTTTTTCTTCTACTTTTTCTTCAATTACTTCTTCTACTTTATCTTGTTCTAATTCTTTTTCTATTATCTCTTCTTCTTGTACTTGTTTTTCTTCTACTTCCTTTGAGAATTTGCCAATTACATTGCCTAGTTTTTCTTTTAGTGCTTTAAACATTTTTCATCTTATTTGCTTTTTCTAAGTTTTTTAGTATTTCTTTTTCTTGTTTTTTTAGAAGTTTAATTGTGTCTTCGACGTTTTTTTCTAGTACTACTCCGTTTCCTACATTAACTTTTAGAGTATGACTTTTTAGTGTTGTTTGTATAAATATTCCGTTTGCTATTGGCGCTAGGACTTCTTCTCCTATCTCAACCTTTTGTAGATCTAATAAATTGGATTCTATTCTTTTAAGCTCTTCTAAGGATTCTTGCATCCTTTGTATTGCTTCTTTAATCTCTGAAGGCTTGGTCTGCGTTTGCAATTTCTGGTCCTCCACTTCCTTTTCCAATAATTAAACCATTTTTATTAATTAAAATAGATGATTTTATGTATTCTGATCCCATGTTTAGGGTTCCTGGTGTTAGTTCTACTCCTAGGATTTTTTGTATTTCTTTATATTCTTTATCAGTTATATTATTGCTAATTAAGCCTTTATCTTCATTTAGGACTGCTATGCTTCCTATTGCTTCTATGTCTGATAATTTATATTTGTGAAGTTTAATTCCCAGGATTTTTTCTATTTTTTTTACTTCTTCATCGCTAAATTCTGAGTTAATTAATCCTTCTTTTTTTCCAATCAGCAAGTTATTTCCAAGGCAAGTAAATTTTGTCTCTATTACTTCGTATGGTATTTTTAGATCGTCTAATTTTTTTAGTTCACTATCAAATGCTATGTTTGGTACAAGTAGTTTTTCTTCTGTTCCATTCAAAAATACACCTATTAGACTTGTTCCAGCTATTGTTATTTTATGTATTGGTACATCAAATATTTTTTCTAGTTCTTCTAAGAATCTATCTTGCACTTCTTGTCCTATTAAGACATAGTTATTTGTTGCATATCCGTATAGTCCTACGGTGTTTATTCCGTTAAATGATAGTATTTCTGTTTTCATAATACTTGTTAAGAATTAGTAGGGCTATTTATACTTTACTCACTTACTTGTGCTGCTTCTATGTATTCTTCTCTGAGTTGGCCTAGTTTTATTAGTATTTCTGCAAATGCGTGTTCTTGTTCTAATTCTATTCTTCTTTGGTTTTGTAAATAAAGTAGGGGTATGAATGTATTTATTTTATCTTCTCTGTCCATACTAGGCACTAATTTGCTAAATTCTATAGATTTTATTTTTGTTAATGTTTTTCTTACTGATTCATATAACTCATTTATTACTAGAGTTATGTCTTTTTTCTTTTCTGGTATTTTGTAGCTTTGTTTTACTGCTGGTTTAACGCTTCTTTTGTATCCTGTTTCTAATGCTTTTTCTAGTGCATTTATCAAATCATATACAGATACTTTTCTTTTTCTTGGTTGTGGTGTTTTGTATTTTAGTTCTGGTTTACCTATTGTTGATTGTGGGTTTATATCTTCTAATATATCTAAGAATTCTTCTTCTTGAGGATTTATTAAATCATCAAAGAACGCTAAGTCTTCTGTAAGTAGTTTGTCTGATTTTATTTTTAAGAAGAATGCTGCTGCTAAGATTATTTTTCCAGATAATCTAAAGTCCATTTCTTTTAGTTTTTCTAGTGTTTTTAGATATTTTTCTGCTAGTAATGATACGTTTATGTTCCATGGATCCATTTTTTCTTCTCTTATTAGTTCATGGATTATTGTTTGCCATGTTACTTCATCTTCTTTAAAGAGTATAGAGAATATTTTGTCTTCGTTTGATACTGATACCGTCATGTATGAGCAAATATGTATACTAATATATAAAGCTTCGCATTATAGCGTTGTTTTGTTAATCTTTTTATATTACTCCTTATTTCTTTGTTTTTATGTTAAAACACGTAATTAATATTTTTATAATAGTTTTCTTTGGTTTTTTAAGTTTATACTTTGTTTTAATAAGCGCTGTTATTGAAAGTTTGGTCTCTTTACTGCACGGTTTGGCTTTATTTTTTATTCATGAAGCACTACAAAAAGTAAAAAAATAATAAAAATTATTAACATTAAGTTTATATATTATTAATAAATCTTGATTTTTATGGTTAATGATAAAAAAAATATTGCTTGTTTAGTTACTGGAACTACTAAAATAGTAGCTGGACATAGCATATGTTGCGGACCAAAAGCATTTGCAGGCACAAATACGTTACTTGCAAGTCTTGGTATTGGAACAGCTTACTTAGAAAATATGAGTAACACCATAGGTTTTTATAGTGGTAAATTAGAAAGAAGTATTCAAGAATTAATATTAGATAAAAAATATGATTTAAACATAGATTTTACCGATCTTAGTCAAAGAATGATGTATTCTGAAGAAATAAAAAGTGCTCATGACATAGCACATACAGTTTTAGATGCAGGAGGAACAGCCCTCCAAATAGCAGGTATATCTTTAGCAGTAACAGCACTTAAAAATCCAATAGATAAAATACAAACTTATTTTGAAAATAAGTATTCTGTAGTGCGCGAAAATCTACCATTGAGAAGAGTATAAAAATATTTGTAAATAGTTTTATAGTCAAAATAATTATAAACACGTATCGAGTTCTAATATTTATGATAATTACTAGTGAAAGTGTAGCTGAAGGTCATCCTGATAAGATTTGTGATAAAATAAGCGATGCTATATTAGATGAGTATCTGCGTCAAGATAAAGATAGCAGGGTCGCTGTTGAGACTTTTACGACTAAAGGATTAGTTGTTGTTGCAGGAGAAGTTACCAGTAACGGCGTTGTTGATATTCAAAAAATAGTTAGAAGTACCTTAAAAGATATTGGTTATACAAATCCTAGTTTTGGCATTGATTTTGATGATTGTGGAGTTCTTATTTCTATAAATAGGCAAAGTCCAGAAATTAGTATGGGTGTTGATAAAGATGGTGCTGGCGATCAAGGTATGATGTATGGTTATGCTACTGATGAAACACCTGAGTTTATGCCTCTTCCTATTGTTCTTGCTCATAAGTTAACTAAAAGATTAGCTGAAGTTAGAAAGCAAAACATAATTTTTGGTCTTGGTCCTGATGCAAAAAGCCAGGTAAGTGTTGAGTATAGAGAAGGTAAGCCAATAAGAGTCGATACATTAGTTATTGCTCAGCAACACACCGATGACATATCCGAGATTGATTTGAAGGCTGAGATTGTTGAGCATGTAATAAAGCCTGTTATTGGTAGTTATTTAGATGAACGTACCATAATTCATATCAATGCTACAGGAAAGTTCACTATTGGTGGTCCCGAGGGTGATACTGGTCTTACTGGTAGGAAGATAATTGTTGATACTTATGGTGGTGTTGGAAGGCATGGAGGTGGTGCTTTTAGTGGAAAGGATCCTAGTAAGGTTGATAGGAGTGGTGCTTATGCTGCTCGTCAGGTTGCTAAAAGCATTGTTGCGTCTGGTTTAGCTAAAAGAGTTGAGGTTCAGTTAAGTTATGCTATTGGTGTTGCTAAGCCCATTAGTATTAATGTTGATACTTTTGGTACCGGCAAGTTAAGTGATGAAGAAATAGTTCAAAAAGTTAAAGATAATTTTGATTTGACTCCTAGAGGAATTATTTTAGGTCTTGATCTTAAACGACCTATTTATTATGATACTGCTGCTTATGGTCATTTTGGAAGAGAAGGTTTTCCTTGGGAAAAAACAATTAATTTAAATTAGTTCTTTGTAGGCTTTCATTATTTTATCAGGTATTTTTATTGGTTTGCAAAATCCTTTATTTGGGTACTCTATAAGCCTTGTTATTTCTCCTATTATTTGTTTGTTAAAATCTTGGTTTTTAGTTTTGAATAATTCTTCGTTTTCGTCTAGCGAAGTCTTTGGAGGATAATTAATAACAGCTATATCTAAGTGTTTTTTTGTTGTTAGGTAAACTCTTAGCTGTCTTGTAGGTGTTGCAACTAATATGGCTGAGCGAATATTTTTTTCAAAGTCTTTGAGTTGTTTAGTAAAAAGTATGTTTTCTCCTGTATTTGTAGATTTGTTTTCTATCATGAAATCGTTTAGGGGTATTTGAGGATAATGTTTTTTTGAGTAGTTAAAAAATTCTGTTGCTTCTGGTTCTTTAAAATCCGCGCTGCCTGCTCCAACTCCTCCTGTGTAAATTATTTTTTTGGCTAGGCCTTTAAGATAAATTTCGCAGCAAGTCTTTGCAATATTCATATCAAAATGTCCAAATCCTATTACTGCATCTGATTTTTTGAGTTTATCTCTTGGTGAAAGAAATTCAAATAATTCTTGATATTTATTCATACCTATTAACTTACTAATAACTTATTTAAAACTAATTATTTCAAATATTCTGTTTTATCTGAAACATTTTTAAGAATATTAGATAAGATTTTTATATATTCAGAGTCTAGAGAATATACTTTGTTATCTAATAAATTATTATGGTCGTCAATTTGTTTTGCTATGTTTGCAGCTATCCCAGCATATAATGCGTCTTTGTTTGCTTCGCTTGAAAGGCCATCAATATTATCTACTAAGAATAATTGGCGAGTAAAATCTTTATTATCTTTAGCAATGTAATTTGCTATTTGTTCTAAATCTCCTAATTTATCATCTTCAAGCTTCATAACTACTAGTAAGTTAAAACAATTTATAAATGTTTTTATTTAAAAAAAGTATGCGGTCACCGAGATTTGAACTCGGGACTTTCGGCTTATGAGACCGACACTCTAACCAGACTGAGTTATGACCGCGTCATAAGTTTTCTTTAATTTCTTTTAGGCTTTTAATTTTTGGTGAGAATTCTCTTCTATCGTTTCTATCAATTAGTAAGCCTTTTATTCCTGCTTGTTCTGCTGCTTTCATATCACTCTCTAGGCTATCTCCAATCAAGCACGCGTCTTTTTTTGTTACTTTAAAGTCTTTTAAAATACCTTTAATTGTTACTTCGTCACTCTTTAAGTTGCCTGTCTCAAAGCTTAAATATACTTTGTCGAAGTATTTTTCTAATTCAAATTTTTGCTGTAGTTGTTCCCAGCTAAATTTATCTATGTTTGCTAGTAAAACTAGTTTATAGTCTTTTTTTAGTTCTTCTAGTGATTCAAATGTGTCTTCGTATTCTTTTGATAAAATACTGTTTTTGTTCCACATCCCTATTAGTTTATCATATACAAAATCTGGGATTCTAAGTCCCATGTGGTCTACTACGTCTTCAAATCCTTCTTTTAGTGAGTCGTATTCTTTTGTCATGAATACTTCTTCAAATCTTTGTACGAATTCTGAGAAGTCATCTCTTGATCTAAGAAAGTATTTTACTTGTTTGCTTGGACTTGGTCTGACCCCTGTTTCTATTATTGTTCCCCACACATCGAATATAAGTAGTTTCATTTGTTTTTTACAAATCTTTATCTTTTTATAAATATTACTATGATAAAAACTTTTTATAAGCTAAATAAAGATTGTTTAATAAAAATATAATCCTTATTTTGTATTATGAATCAGTATTAATAATAATTACTTTTATATTTTGATATTTCTCTAAAAGAGGTCTTAGAACAGAATCATCTTTAGTACATAGCGCGACAGAAACTATGCTTTTAGGATTGTGATATTTTTTTAATAGTTGCTCTGAAAATAATGTTTGTCCCATTAAATACATACCAAGCCTGTTTGCTTTTGTTTGTACTGCAATTATATCTTTTCCTTTAAGATTTATTTCTTTTTGATTTAAAATTTTAGTTTCTTCATTTGGTATTATAATTGCATCAATTAATCTAGCGCCGTTATTTTTTCCTTTTGGAACCATTAAAAATTCTTCAATAAGTGTTCCTCCAATTTCTTGCCAATATTTTCTTGTTAAAGGTGTTTCTTTTTTGCTCATAATAATAAAATGTAAATAAATATTATAATTGTTTTGATTACGTTTTATATATGGACTCTGCGGGAGTCGCACCCGCGGCCTCTACCATGCCAAGGTAGCGCTCTACTACTGAGCTAAGAGCCCGTGATCTTGTTTTTTTTTGTAAGCTTGAAGCGTTAAGCGAAACTTACTTTGGTGTCAATGGACTAAACCATTGGAGCTCCTAAGAGCCCGCATTAATTTTGTTTTTTTTATTTCATAACCTTTATAAAAAACTTTTCTATACCTTTATTCATGGATTATTACAAAGGTTCTTTGTTAGATGAAAAAAAGAATAAGGAGTTATTAAAGCTTGCTCTAACAAATGCTGTCAAATACAAAGGAAAGGCTAATCCTGGGACTGTTATAAGTGGTTCTTTGGGTTTGTATCCTGAGTTAAAAGAAGATATGAAGTCTTTGGCTATTTCTGCAAATAATATCGTTAAAAACATAAATTCTTTAGACATACAAGCTCAAGAAGAATTATTATTAGAATTAGATCCTGATGCTCTTAAAAAAGAAGAGCATGATTTGTTTGGTTTTTTAAAAATAAAAAAGGGTGAAAAAGTAATAACTGCTTTTCCTCCTGGTCCTGAAAAATATCCTCATATTGGTCATGCTAAGGCTTTATTAATTAATTATGAGCTTGCTAAAAAGTATGAAGGCGAGTTCATTTTAAGGTTTGAAGATACTAATCCTGGCTTGGTAAAAGCTGAGTTTTACGAAATTATGCAAGAGGATTTTAAGTGGCTTGGTGTTAGTTGGGATAAATTGGTTTATGCTTCTGATTACATGGATTTATATTACAAGCACGCTGAAGAGCTAATAAAAAAAGGAGAGGCCTATGTTTGTTTTTCTAAGCCCGAAGAATTTAAGGAATTTAGAGAAAAGGGTATTGAGCCTCCTGCTTATAAAAATTCAGTTGAAAAGAACTTGGAGCTTTGGAATAACTTGGCTAATCTAAATCCTGGCGAGGCTGTTGTAAGGTTAAAAATTGATATTTCTCACAAAAACAGCACTATGCGTGATCCTACTATTTTTAGAATATTAAACGAGGAGCATGCAAGACATGGTAACAAATACAAGGTTTGGCCTAATTATGATTTTCAAAATAGTATAATGGATGGTTATTTTAACATAACTCATAGGTTGAGAAGTAAGGAGTTTGAGTTAAGAAATGAGCTTCAAAGATATATTCAAAGGCTTCTTGGTTACAAAGAAACTAGTATATATGAGTTTGCTAGGTTTAATCTTAAAGGAGTTGAGAGCTCAGGTAGAGTTATCAGAGAAAAAATTTTATCTAATGAGCTTATTGGTTGGGATGATCCTTCACTAACAACTCTTGTAGCACTTAAAAAAAGAGGTTTTCAGCCAGAAGCTATTAAGAGCTTTGTGTTAAGTACTGGTATTACTAAAAATGAGTCTACTCTTACTTGGGATGATTTCATATTACATAATAAAAGATTATTAGATAAGGAAGCTAAGCGTTTTTTCTTTGTTAGAGATCCTATTAAAATAAAGATAGTGGGTGCTCCTAAAAAAACTATTAAGCTTCACAGCCATCCAGATGAAAAAGATGGTAAACGAGAGTTTAATGTTCATGAAGATTATTACATATCAAAACAAGATTTTGATTCTTTAAAACCTGGTGTTTATAGATTAATTGAGTGTTTAAACTTTGAATTTGACGGGGAATCTTTCAAATATTTAGATAATGAAATCTCTACTTACAAAAATAAGGGTAAAGGAATGTTTCATTTCGTTATTGATGATGTTAAGGGAGAAGTTCTTATGCCAACAAAAGAATTAATAAAAGGTTTTGTTGAGCCAGGTGCTTTGAGTGTTGCTAAAGGTAAAGTCATTCAGTTTGAAAGGTTTGGTTTTGTTTGTAAAAACGATAATTTTTGGTTCACTCATAAGTAACCTTTTTATATGATGAATTTTTCTGGTATTATAGGTGATATAAAATGAGTGACTCAATTATAGTAAAGTCAAAAATTAAAGAGTTAGCAGCAGGACACAACATAGGCGGAGATTTCGCTGAAGCTTTAGATGCTAAGGCTAAAGAATTAGTTGCTGCAGCTGTTAAAAGAGCTGAAGGCAATAATAGAAAAACTGTTATGGCTAAGGATCTTTAAAAGTCAAATTTTTTTATTATTTTTTTTAGCCTATTTATTTTTTCTAGGTTTTTTTGATAAAGTTCTATTTTTCCTTTATTTTTCATACTAGCTAGTATTTGATCTGCTACAAATATTTCTTTTTCTATACTTTTTAGAATAAGTTTTCTTTGCTCTCTTTTTTGTTTTTTAATTTTATATGAAGCCAATGCTAGGTGCATAAATGTCTTTTTGGCTTTGTTTAGAATCATTTTTTAAACATTCCTAAAAATCCTTTTTTTTCCTCTTTTTTTGGTTCTGTATTAGTAGGATTTGGCGGAGGAGGCACATTATTTGGTTGTTTTGTGTCGTTTAATGATTTAAAGTTTGTGAAGTCCATCTTTGGAGGTTGTGCTTGGTTTGGATTATTAGTTGGTTGTTGATTAACAGTGTTTGGATTAGTAGTGTTATTTGGAGGAGGAGTATTATTTGCCGGATTCATCGTATTATTTTGAAATGGATTTGGTTGATTTGGAGGCAAAGTATTACTTGCCGGATTCATCGTATTATCTTGAAATGGTTTTTGTGGATTACTTGGCGAAGCATTATTTTTTGGTTGGTTGTTTAAAGAATTATTTGGTGTCTTGCTTTGTTGTTGAGTATAATCTGTTACGCTATCTGATAATTTTACCATTCCTTGTGCTATAACTTGATTTTGATTTAGAAGTTTTTTTAAAAGTGCTTCACTATTATCTTTTTTATCGTAGTCTTCTACTAGTTCTTTTTTTACAAATTCGAATAAGATTGTTAGTTTTTCTATACTGTTTCTAAGTTTTTTTAGTTCAGTTATTAGTTCTTTATTATCTTCAGACAAGTAATCTCACCTTTCTTTTATCTTTTTTTTATTTAAAAGTATATAAAACTTACTCTTTTATTCTTCTGTTTGTATTGCTGAAAGTATTACATCATCTATTCTAAGAATCATTATTGCAACTTCTGCTGCTCCGCTTATTGCTTGCATCTTTATTTTTAATGGTTCTATTACTCCTGCTTCTTTTGCATTCATAACTTTTCCTGTATAAACATTTATGCCTGCGTATTTATTTTGTTTTTCGTGTTCGCTTTTTAGCTCAGTTATTATATCTATTGGGTCTAGACCTGCGTTTTCTGCTAGTGTTCTAGGTATTATTTCAAGGCTTTTTGCAAATGCTTTTGCTGCTAGTTGTTCTCTTCCTGATAAAAGTTCTGCTTCTCTTAAAAGTTTTTGGCTAAGATTTATCTCTAGGCTGCCTGCTCCTGTAACACATAAGTCTTTTGTTGCGTGAATATCTCCTATTGCGTCTTCTATTGCTCTTTTAACTTCTTCAACTAAGTGCGGTGTTGCTCCTCTAACCAGTATTGTTACTGTTTTTGGATTTTCGCATTTTTCAACGTAAGTCATGTATTCTTCACCAACTTTTACTTCATGCACGATTCCGGCTCTTCCAAGATCTTCTGTTTTTATATCTTGAACATCAGATATTATGTTTGCATTTGTTGCTTTGCTTAGTTTTTCCATATCTGTCTTTTTTATCCTTCTACAAGCATATATTCCTTTTTTTGCTAAGAAGTGTTGTGCTAAGTCATCAATTCCTTTTTGACAAAAAACAACGTTTGCTCCTGTAGCAATTATTTTATCAGTCAAACTCTTAATCATTTTTTCTTCTATTTCAATAAAGCTTTGAATTTTTTCAGGATCAGTTATGTTTATCTTTGCATCATTTTCTAATCCTTTAATTTCTATAGGTGAGTTTATTAGAGCTATTTTTGCGTCTTCTATTTTTTTTGGCATCGCGCTATAAACTCTTTCTTTGTCTATTACTACTCCTTGTATTAGTTCTGTTTGTTTAATTGATGCTCCTACTTTTTTCTCTACGCTAAGTTCTTCTTTTGAGAATTGGTCGTTTTTACTTATTTTTTTTATTGCTTGAATTATGAGTTCTGATAAGTGTTCTTTATCTTCTTCTGCGCCTTTACCTGTCATCGCTGTTTGTGCTATTTTTAGAAGTGTTTCTTCTCTGTTTGTTATTGGTTCTGCTAGTCTTGGAAGTATTTCTAGTGCTTTTTCAGCTGCTATTCTATAGCCTTTAGCAATTATTGTTGGGTGTATATTGTTATCTAGTAGTTCTTCTGCTTGTTTTAGTAGTTCTCCTGCAATTATTACTGCGCTTGTTGTTCCATCTCCTACTTCTGATTCTTGGGTTTTTGCTATCTCTATTATCATCTTTGCAGCAGGATGGTCTACGTCTATTTGTTTTAGAATCGTAACTCCGTCGTTTGTAACTGTGACGTCTCCTTGGCTATCTACTAGCATTTTATCCATGCCTTTTGGTCCAAGTGTTGTTCTTATTGTTTGTGCTACTAGTTTTGCTGCATAAATATTCATTCTTTGTGCACTTTTACCACTATTTCTTTTTGTTCCTTCAGAATAAATACTGTTATCTTCGCTCCCCATACTTTTTTAAGAATATAATTTATTATTTAAATATTATTAGTTAGTAGATAAATTATATAAATAATTAAGTTGTTTATTTTATTTATGAGTTGTATTTTTTGTAAAATAATAAACCAAGAGATTCATTCAAAAAAAATCTTTGAAGATGAAAAAACTTATGCTTTTTTAGATATAGATCCTGTTACTGATGGCCATATCTTAGTTATACCTAAAAAGCATTATGTTAATGTAGTTGATTGTGATGAAAAATACTTAAAAGAAATTATTAATACATGTAAAAAAATAGGTGTTTTGTTAATGGAAAAATTAAATGCTACTGGGTTTAACATACTTAATGCTTCTGGAAAGGATGCTCAGCAAACTGTTTTTCATCTTCATTTTCACGTAGTTCCAAGATTTAAAGATGATGGTTTGGATATGTGGTATAGTTCAAAAAATAAAAAAGAGTCTGTTGATAAGATTTATTCTCTATTAAAAAACTAAAATTTATAAGCCTACCTCGTTTTCTTTTTTTATGGAAAACACAAGTTTAGATACAGAAGTTAAAAAGGCAGTATTAGTTTATATTAAGGAAAGCATGGATCCTGCAGCAAAGCAATATTTTGCTAATTTGTATGATTTAAGTGAAAGTTATACTAAATTAGAATTAAATAACAACATTATTGAAATTGATGATTTGAATAAAAATTTTAGCTATGAAAGTACAAATTTAACTGAGTCTGAGTACATTAAGTTTGATGATGCTAATATAGAAAAAATTATTGATATTGATAAGGGCATATTTTTATATAAAAAATAAAATTTATAAATTTATCATATTTTCGTTTTTTTTATGAAAAATATAAGTTTAGAAACAGAAATAAAAGACATATTAGTTTATATAAATGAGCATGGTTTGCCTCATGTAAATAGTTATCCTGCCAAGTTATATGAAATGAAAAATAACTATGTTAAATTAGAAATTGAGGATAACTTAATTGAAATACCAGACATAGATTCTTATTTTGATTATGAAACCGAGTTTAATACCTCTATTAATTATATTAAATTTGATGGCGCTAAAGTACAAAAGATTGTGGATGTAAATAGTTCAAATGTGTTGTATAGAAATTAATTTTTGTGCATAAGTATTTATATTATTAATTCTAAATAAAAAATATGGCTAATTATGGATATGATGAAAAAGACTGTATTTTTTGCAAAATATCTAGAAAAGAAATTAATCCTTTAGGTAATGGTTTAATTTATGAAGATGAAGAATTTATGGCTTGGCTTTCTCCTTATCCAAACACATTGGGTTTTAGCGTAGTTACTACAAAAAAGCATTATCCTAGCGATGTATTAAAATTAGATGATGATGTTTTATCCAGATTTGTTATTGCAAGTAAAAAAGTAGCTAAATTATTAGAAGATTATTTTGATGATGTCGGCCGTGTTGGTTTAATAATGGAGGGTACTGGTATAAATCATGCTCACATAAAATTTTTCCCTATGCATGGTACTGGTTATATGAAAAAGGGTGAGTGGAAACAACATAGTAGTAGCTTTGATAAATATTTTAAGAAATATGAAGGATACATCGCATCAAATGATAGCCAAAAAACTGATCTTGAAGAATTAGAGTTGTTAGCTAAAAAAATAAAGAAAAATTAACATGATAATAACTATATCTGGAAGACCTGGAAGTGGTAAAAGTACTATTTGTAAACTTGTTGCTAAAGAACTTAATTTAAAACACTATTCTACTGGTGAGTTTATGAGGCTTATTGCTAAAAAGAAAAAGATTTCTTTAATGGAGCTATTAAAAATAGCTGAAAAAGACAGATCTATTGATGAAGAACTCGATGAACGTCAAAGATCATTAGCGTTAAATGAAGACAATTTCGTAATTGATGCAAGGCTTGGTTTTTATTTTATTCCTTGGTCTTTTAAGATATATTTAGATGTTAGTTTAGATGAGGCAGCTAGGCGTGTTAGTAAAAGAGAAAATAAGAGTTTTGATGAAGCTAAAAAAGAATCTGCTGAAAGGCTTAACTCTGAGCACAAACGTTACTTAGACATGTATGATGTTAATTATGAAGATCATAAGCATTATGATTTAGTAATTAATACCGATAATAAAACACCTCGCGAAATATGTAGTTTAATCTTAAAAGCTACGAAATCTTTATAAAATAGTTTTCAATATCTATTATTTATATGGCAAAAGACAGATATTTTTATTTTAACAAAGTCAAAGATTACAAAGACCTTAAAGCTACAGTTACAATAGTCGGTCTTGAGGGAACAGGTAGTGTTTTAGCTGAAATTCTTGTAAGGTCTGGTTTTAATTTAAGAATCATTGATAAAGGTCGTGTTTACAAAGAAGAACTTCAAAGTCAATCTGTTTTTATTGAAGAAGATGTTACAAAATTTAAAGCTAAGCAAGCTAAAAAAAGGCTTGAGGCGATAAATCCTGATGTTAAAATAAAAGCGTTTCATGAAGAATTAACTCCTGAGACTATTTATTTGCTTGATGCTGATGTAATTGTCGATTGTACTAATAGTCAGGTTGTTAGTAAAATGATTCATGATTATTCTTTAAAGCAAGAGATTCCTTGTATTTTTGTTGGGGCAACTGATACAAAAGTAAATATCTTAGTTCAAAACAGCAAAGATATATCTTCTAAGTTAAAAGATTATGACGTCTTAGAAAAAGGCGTGCTTGGTAGCACTACTTATACTGCTGCAGGACTTATTAGCTCTTTAGTATATAAGCTTTTAAAAGATGAAAAGGTTAAGGATTCATACGTTTTGGATGTTGATAATTTTTAGGTGTGTGAATGATTCCAAAAGAAAAGTTATATGAGTTTAGAGATAAAATAAAAAATAGTTCTAGGCCACTTATTTTTTTTGATGATGATTGTGATGGTGTAAGTAGTTTCATACAATATTATTGGATAAACACAGATAGTAGAGGAGTTATTGTTAAGGGTAAGCCAGAGCTAGAGGAGCGTTTTGTAAAAAATGTTGATGAAAATGGTCCTGATTTAGTAGTTGTTTTGGATAAGCCTTTGGTTTCTGAAGATTTTTTTAATGGTGTTTCTCAAGAAAAGATTTGGCTTGATCATCATCCTGTTCAAGATCCTAAAGGTGTTTTTTATCTAAATCCTCTTAATTATTCTGGTGAGAGTCTTCCTACTAGTTATTTTGTATATAAATCTTTAAGGGACGAGGATAAAAAAAGTTTGTGGATGGCCATGGTTGGAGTCTTAGGTGATTGGGATATGAGTCTTGGTGATGAGTTTAAAAAAGAATATCCTGATTTATTGCCTCAAGAAATAACTACTCCAAAAGATGCTTTGTTTAATTCAAAGATTGGTTTACTTGTTAAAATTATTAATTTTAATCTCAAAGGTAAAACTTCTGACGTTATGAAAAGTGTAAAGACTTTGACAAGAATTTCTGATCCTTATGAGATCTTAGAACAAAAATCTAGTAGAGGTAAGTTCATATATAAAAAATATGAAAAAGTAAACAAAGTTTATGAGATGCATAAAAAAAATGTTAGCAGTGATGATTCTATTTTTGTTATATACAAATATGGCGATACTACAAGTATTACCGGCGATTTAAGTAACGAATTAATCTATGAGTATCCTGATAAAGTTATTGTTGTTGGAAGAGAGCACAACGGCAAGGTCATGATGAGCATTAGAAGTGGTAAATACAAAGTTGTTGATGTATTGGCTAAAAGTCTTGAGGGTTTTGATGGTTATGGGGGCGGTCATGATTATGCTTGCGGTGGTTGTGTTAGAGAAGAAGATTTTTATGATTTTATAGAAAAGTTTAAGTCGGGTTTTTTAAACAATTAATATAAACAGTTAGTATTTACTAGTTTTTATGGATTTTCAAAAAATAATTCAGTTAAGAGAGCCAGATTTTTATTTGGACGTTGCTTTTAAGAGAAGTAAGGGTCAGCCTAATCAGTTAGAAATATTTTCAAATTACTTAATTGATACTTTTGATAAAATTGTTAGAAGTTTTCCTAGCTTTGATAATTTATCTGAATTTCACAAAGAGCTTGTTTCTAATTTTTTTGATTATGATCTTGTGAAAAAGCATCTTGGAACCCTAAATTGGGCTAGTCAAAAAATTAGGACTTTACAAAATCAGTACAAAAAATCTTTTAATGAGGATAAAAAGCATTTCTTTGGAAGAGCAAGTAGCGTCGTGCACCAAATAAAACCTAGTCTTGAATACCTTGAAAATGCACGTAAAATGTTAAGAGAATTTCCTAACATAAAAGATTTATACACTGTATCTATTGCTGGTTTTCCAAATGTCGGGAAAACTACTCTTTTAAGTAAAATCACAAGTTCTAAGCCTGAAATTAATAGTTATGCCTTTACAACTAAGGTAATAAATATAGGCTATATAGATAGAGGTCTTAAAAAAATTCAGATCTTAGACACACCTGGAACTCTAAATAGACCTGATAAGATGAACATTATTGAAAAACAAGCATATCTTGCTATGCGTTATGTTACTGATTTAATAGTATATATTTTTGATTTAACTGAGCCTTATACCTTAAACGATCAAACTAAGTTGTTTGAAAATATAAAAAAGTATGATAAGGAAATTGTTATCTATTTATCTAAACAAGATCTAGTCGGAGAAAAGTTTGAAGAGTTTTCTAAGAAATATAATAATAAGATAATAACTAATCCTGAAGAATTAATTGATTTTATAGTAAAAAAAGCTTAAAAAAAAATTATTTATTTTTTTCAATTATTACTTTAAATCCACATGGTAGTTTTTTTCTTGCTCTGTGGATTGCTTGTTTTGCTACTAAGATTTTTTCTTTTGGAACTTCTATTTCTAGAACTGGTTGTCCTTTTTTTACTCTTGCAGCAATTCCTACAGCTTTTCCAAATGAGTGACTCATTCCTGTACTCATTCTGTCCGCTCCTGCTCCTGCAGCTAACGGGTTGTTTCTTAGAACGTGATGTGGGTATACTCTAAATCTAAATATATAATTTAATGGTGCTTTTCTTTCTAAGTGTTTATTTGCCGTTTTTCTTGCAGCTTCTAAACTATTATGTCTTAGTTGGATATCTGCTTCTGATATCATTAATAATTTGTATTCGTAATCTTTTGATTGGTTTCCCATTACATATTTAACTATCTTATTTGTTGGGACTCCTCTAATAAAGTCTTTACTTCTATATTTTGATTTTCTGGTGTATGGTCTTTCTAGTCTTCTCCATGCAACAGCTCTCATTAGTTTTGCCATAATATCACTTGAGAATTCTATTTAATTTAAAAACCTTTTGGTGTAGAAATAATTATTTTTTTCTTTCAATTCTAAGCATTACCATGTTGTAAGCGCAAAATAGTAGGGCAAATTGTAGGTGCATTTTTATCTTCTCCCTACGTAGAATATGTTTTCTAATTGAACTTGACTAGGTGCTACATTGTTTCTATCTATTGGCCTATCAGCCGGTGGTCTGTCTCTTCTTTCTTGTAGAGCTTGTCTTGCGTTAGCAACTGTTTCAGTATCCTTCATTTTTTCAATGAAAGATACTGCGTTGCTAAGTTTTTGTGTAAGTTGTGATACCTCTTTTTCCAGGGAGGTTATGCGGTCTCTGTTTTGTTTTGCAAGCCTCATTAGCATCGCTTGCATATCTTGATCATTTAATGCTTGATTCATTGCTTGTTGTGCATTGTTTGATATTATTCCTTGCCTTTTTAATGATGCCACATAATCCATAGAAATACTAAATAATGCTACAAATATATAAACTTTTCTATAATTAGTTATACGAGTATACAAAAATGTATACTAAATAAGTTTTACTATTAAACGCCTATTACTCTTACCTTTATTCTCAGCTTTAACAAATTCTAACCTACCTATCTCAGAAGTATTCTTAACATGTGTTCCTCCATCTGCTTGAACATCCACATCCCCTATTTCTACTATTCTAAGCTCTTTTATAGCTGGAGGAAGAGCACCTAAAAGTTTAACCATCCCTTCTTGTTTTAAAGCTTCTTCTCTATTAAGATAATAAATCTTAACATCTAAGTTCTTAGAAATCTCTTTATTGGTCTTTTCAACAAACTTTTTCATAAGTTCTTTATCCATATCATCCAAATCAAAGTCAACTCTTAATTTATCTAAACCTATTTGGTTACCTGTTATTTTTGCACCTATTTCTTTATATAATATACCGCTTAAAATATGACTTGCAGTGTGATACCTCATATAAGTATATCTTTTATCCCAATCAATAACGCCCCTAACTAAATCTCCTTCTTTTAACGCAATCTTATCAACTTCGTGACTGATCTCCCCATCAAACTTTCCAACAAACACAACTTTATACTCCTCTCCATCTAAAAATATGCTACCTGTATCGCAAGGTTGTCCTCCTCCTCTTGGATAAAATGCTGTTTGTTCTAAAACTACAAATTTATCTTTTACAGATTTAACTTTTGTCTCGAACTCTTTTAGATAGGAATCGTCCATATATAGTGCTTTTTTCATAATATTTTTTTATTATCATAAAAGTTTTATATAAATTTTTATTATCTTAGCTGTATGGATAAGCAAAAAGAGTTCATAAAGTTATTTGAAAAAGTAAAATCTCATTACAAAAATGAAAATAAAAGACTAGCTGGTGAGGGCTGGGAAAAAAATTGGCAAACTCTTTTTGCTACTATTATGAGTGCTCAAACTCTTGATGAAACTACTATTCCTGCCGCCGAAGAATTATTTAGTAAATATAAAAATCTTGAAACAATTGCTTCTTTAGATCCAATTGATGTAAAACAAGTAATAAAACGTGTAAATTACAATAATACTAAAGCTAAGCACCTAGTATTAGCTGCCAGGTATTTGCTTGAAAATCATAACGGCGTAGTTCCTAATACCTTAGATGAGCTAATTAAAATCCCTGGTGTTGGCAGAAAAACTGCTAATTTAGTATTGGCCGAGTGTTTCCAAAAAGACGCTATTTGTGTAGATACTCATGTTCATAAAATTTCTAACATGTTTGGTTTTGTAAACACTAAAAACCCTAATGATACCGAAATTGCGTTAATGGAACTTCTTCCAAAAAAATATTGGGGTCAAATAAACAGATATTTTGTTTTATGGGGTAAAGAAAAATCCAGGTACACAAAGGAAAGTTTACTTGAAATCATCAAAGCTTAGATTTTCAAGCATATTTTTAATCTGATCTATTGTTTTTTGTTGTTGTTTTTTATCAGACATATTAACAAATTTAATCAGTAAGTTGGCAAGTTCTTCTTGTGTTCCAAACTTCAATATTTTTCCATCTGTTAAAAAATAAAATCTGAATCCTTCGTACCTTATTTCTTTTATTAAAAATTTATTTACAGAAGTTAATAATTTGCCTTTATGAGGATTATTTTCAAGTATTTTTAAATGTTTAAATATAATTGTTGATTGTTTTTTAAAATTCTTGAATATCTTTTGTTTTAAAGATTCAGTTATTATGACTCTTGCCATTTTTTCTTAGATTGCTCTATAGCTTCATCAATTGTAATGCAATCTTTTT
This sequence comes from Candidatus Woesearchaeota archaeon, assembly GCA_047602735.1. Classification (GTDB taxonomy): domain Archaea; phylum Nanobdellota; class Nanobdellia; order Woesearchaeales; family 21-14-0-10-32-9; genus SKIS01. Next base: position 108,744 of record JBLKOK010000003.1, read on the forward strand.
CATCGTATAAATAATCTAAAATAAGTTGTTTTTTAGTTATTTCATACATTTTTTTGATTACATCCTCATATGAGTCTCCTGTTCTTCCAAGATTTTTTAATTTCTCTTTAGTCTCTTTAGATATAGATATTGTGGATGCCATATAATACGTTAATACTATAGATTATATAAATATTATTATTTTATTATCTCTCCTGTCTTATAGCTCCAAAATGCTAGGTCTAAAACGTCTACGTCAAATCCGTGTTTATTTGCAAATTCTATTATTTCTTTTTCTATCTCTAAGTATTCTTTTACGTTTCTTGGAGGTTTTGCTTCTCTAACCCCTAGCTCTTCTAATACATTTAATACATGTTTATCTATTATTGCAAATCCACTATAGCCTATGTTTCTTAAGAAATGACTTGATTCTTTCATCCCAAAACCTTTAAGATTCTCTTTTATATAGTATCTCAACTCATGTTTATCTTCAAATTTGTTTAACATTTCACGAAGTGATCCGTGATTTTTTTCTATAAAATCCTTATTATAATACAAATATTTTGATCTAACATTGTAAAATCTTACTTTTTTATGAACTGCTTCTTTATAGTGATTTAACTCTCCATTGTGAAGCACCGGTTTTAGTAATTCAACTGCTAAAAGACCCATCTTTGCACTGCTATTTGCTGCAAAAACACAAAATGCTAGTTCTTCAAATAATTCTTCGTGTTCTAAATCTTTTTTAGATTTAAACTCGCTAAGTCTTTGTTTAGCTTCAGCATGTACAGCCCCATAGTGTCTTTTAAAGTGTTCCATATAAAAATTAAAAAAAGGTTTTAGTTATTATATTTTTATATTCATTCTGACAATACAATGTTTTAACAATTCTCTAAGCACAATTGCTTCATTAAAATTAAGTCCTTTTGTTGTCTCTTTAATCTTTAAAAACAAAAAATCTTCTTTTTTACTTATCCAAAGCTGTGTTTTTTCTCCTTTAAAATCATGTATAAAACTTGTACTTTGTTTTTTGTCTTCTAAAACACTAAGTATGTCTCCAAGTTCCATATCGTTCATCTTAATATTTTTCCACGTCCAATTATTTGATGTGTTAATTCCGAATTGAAAATAAAATTCTCCTTTATCATTAAGCTGTACTTTTAAGCAATTTGTTTTTCCAAAAAAAGCTCTCTCTAAGATTGTTTTTGTTTTAATCATAAATACCCTAAATAAAAACTTATTTTTAAACTCTTGTCTAGGACTTGTCCAGTGCTATAATTATCGCTCCTAAAAAAATTATTATCATACTAACATATATCCATATCAAAGTTATAATACTATAACTTGCTACTCCGTAAAAACTATTAAAATCAAATAAAACTAGGTACAATTCTAATAATATCTTACCTATCATAAGTAATGTGCCCGTTATAATGCTTCCTTTAAGAACTTGTTTCCACGTTCTTTTTTTATTTGGGAGATACTTATATAAAAATGCTAAAAATATAACTGTAACAACTATTTGGAAAAAATAATTTAAACTATAAATAAGCTCGCTATCAATAAAACTATTAATGAAGGTGGCGCTAAGTATTAATAAAACTATTATGATTGCAAATAAAAACAAAAGTCCAAGGCTAATTATTCTTCTTCTTAAAAATCCTTTAACAGACCTAGCCTCATAGCTATCCATCATCTGATTTAAACTATCTTGCATATATGTTAGCGCTGCTGTTCCACTAATAATTAAAATTATAAGCCCAAATACACCGCTACTTATTATATTTGGTTGATTAACTAAAACCTCACTTACAATTACTGCTATATCGCTATTAAAAAAATAGGCTATAACATCCATCAAGTATTGTCTTGCTACATCATATCTGGTGATTGATGAAAGAATACTTGCTACAATTATGAGCATGCTGCTAAGTCCTATAAATATATAATAGCTAAGTGCTGCTGAATGTCTTAAAACGTCATGTCTTAAAAATTCTTTATACAACTTCTTCATAAATCCTTTAAAGTAGTAAGATATTTAAAATATTTACTTTTATTATTTTTTTATGAAATACGTATTAATACTAATTTTGATACTTATTGGAGGATGCCAAATGACAAACCCTGTAGTAACCATTGAAACAAATATGGGAGAAATAAAAGTTGAATTATTCAAAGACAAATCACCAATAACTGTAGATAATTTCTTAAAGCTAGCTAATGATGGTTTTTATGATGGAGTTATATTTCATAGAGTTATTGATGATTTTATGATTCAAACCGGAGATCCTACTGGTACTGGTACTGGTGGTCCTGGTTATACTATTGAAGATGAATTTCATCCTTCCTTAAAGCATGATAGGCTTGGAGTTTTATCTATGGCAAATACAGGTATGCCTAATAGTGGTGGTTCTCAGTTTTTTATAACGTTAGTTCCTACTCCTTGGCTAGATAATAAGCATTCTATCTTTGGAAAAGTTATTGAAGGAAAAGATGTTGTCAAATCAATTGGTAGTGTTGAGGTTGATAATTCTGATAGACCTTTAGAAGAAGTTAAAATATTAAGTGTGACTGTCAATTAATTTTTTTTATATTATTTACATTTATTCTTCCATTAAACATATTACCTGTTATAATTACTTTATCATTTAACTCTAGTCCTGTTGCAAATACAGTTATGTTTCTACAGCTCATTATATCTGCTGAGTTTTGTGTTGCTCTAACAACCACTCCATCTAGATAAACATAATCATTTTCTATTTCAAAAAATCCGTCGTCTATATCATAATCAAGTGTGAAAAAAAGCAATATTATCCCTATTAAAATACAAGCGATTGCTATTTTAGTAATAAAATTATCATCCATAAACCCTATTTAATCTTAATATTTTATAATAATAGTTTAAAATTAATCGAAAATATGCAGATATACGAAAAGTTTTAAAATAGTTATAACTCCCCTTATAATTAAATGGCTAAAAAGGACGAGTTTGATTTTAAAACAACTAAAGACATTAAAACTTCTAAAAAAATTATTGACCAAGTTATAGGTCAAGAAGAAGCAATTGAGGTAATTAAAAAATCAAGTCTTCAAAGAAGACACGTATTACTTATTGGCGAGCCAGGTACTGGTAAAAGTATGCTTGGTCTTGCTATGGCCGAGATGCTTCCTAAAGAAAAATTAGTTGATATCTTAGCATTTCCAAATCCAAACGATGAAAACACTCCTTTAATTAGAACTGTTAGTGGAGGAAAAGGAAGAGATATTTCTAAATCTACAAAGCAGCCTGAGATGATGAAAAATCAAGGAAGTATATTATTCATACTTGCAATTATAGCAATGGTTATTCCTTGGTTTGCTCTAAATTATTATTCTAACACATTAGGCCCTGTAGCAGGATCTATAATGTTTATGGCTTTTTTTATAGGAGGCCTATTTTTCCTTGCAATATTTGCAATACTTATGAATTTTACAAAAAGAATGGCAGATAAAGGTTCTGGTCCAAAAGTGGTAGTTGATAATTTCAAAAAAGAACAAGCTCCTTTCTTAGATGCAACAGGCGCTCATGCAGGAGCACTTTTAGGAGATGTATTACACGATCCATTCCAATCTGGGGGTCTTGGTACTCCTCCTCATGAAAGAGTAGTTGGAGGTATGATTCATAAGGCCCATCTAGGAGTATTATTTATTGATGAAATTGCAACTCTTGCTCCAAACACTCAACAAGAATTATTAACTGCTTTACAAGAAGGAAAGTTTAGTATCACTGGTCAGTCTGAGAGAAGTGCGGGTGCTATGGTTAGAACTGAGCCTGTTCCTTGTAAGTTTGTTCTTATTGCTGCAGGTAATCTTGATACATTAAAACACATGCATCCTGCTCTAAGATCTAGAATTAGAGGTTATGGTTATGAAGTGTACATGAAAGAGAGTATGCCTAATACTAAAGAAAATCGCTATAAAATAGCTAAGTTTATTGCTCAAGAAGTAGCTAGAGATGGCAAGATACCTCATTTCTCTAAAAAAGCTGTTCTTGCTATAATTGAAGAAGCGAAAAGAAAGGCTAATAGAAAGGGTCATTTAACATTAAAATTAAGAGAGCTTGGCGGACTTGTTAGGGCTGCAGGAGATGTTGCTTTGGAAAGAAAAGATAAGCTCGTTGAAATAAAGCATTTAGTTGAGGCAAGAAAAGTTAGTCGTGGTCTTGAAGGTCAAATGGCTGATAGGTACATTGAGCGTAAAAAAGAATATGATGTATTTACAACTAAAGGTAAAAAGGTTGGAAGAGTTAATGGTCTTGCAGTTATGGGGTCTGATGGTAATAGTTCAGGAATATTACTTCCTATAGAAGCCGCAGTTGCTCCTGGGGAAGGTAAGGAAATTATTGCTACAGGAAAACTTGGAGAAATAGCTAAAGAGGCTGTTAAAAATGTTAGTGCTATAGTTAAAAAGTACTTTGGTGAAGACATAAAGAATAAGTATGATGTTCATGTTCAGTTCTTACAAACTTATGAAGGAGTTGAAGGAGACAGTGCTTCAGTTGCAGTTGCTGTATCTTTAATTAGTGCTTTAAAAGATATTGCTATAAAACAAGAGTTTGCTATGACAGGTAGTTTATCTGTTAGGGGAGACGTTTTACCTGTTGGTGGTGTTACTAGTAAGGTTGAAGCTGCTATTGATGCAGGTATAAAAAATGTTATTGTACCTCACAGTAATTTAAATGATATAGTTGTTGACGATTCAAGGCTTAAGAAAATAAAGATTATTCCTGTAAAACATATTAGCGAGGTTTTAAAGCTTGTTTTTGATTGGAAAGGAAAAGCCAGTATTAAGAAAAAGCTCAACATAAAATAATTGTTACTATTTTAAAATAAATACAAAACGAAATGTTTTTATATATAATAGATATTTTCTATTTTATGGGTCAAGACATCTATACTAAGATTCAAAATTTAAAAGAAGAATACGCATCTAACGGAATCAATTTAAAACCCAAAAATGTTGGTGAAATATTAGTTTTTAGTTCTTTAAATGTGCCTAAATATAAGACTTTGAGTCATTCTAAAAATTTTGATAATGGATACGAAGATACCTATGATGAGTTAACCGTTCAAGCTTCAAGACTTTTAAAAGGAAAGCACATTCAAGAAATAAGATCTAACATAGTTGGTTTGGACACTTCATCTATATACAAATTAGATAAGTTAAAGATAGATATAAAGGAGATATTACACGATTTTGAAGAGTCGCATCCTCAAAGTATCGAGCATGTAATTTATAATTCTTTGGTAAATAAAAAGGAGGATATCTCTTGGTTAGGAAACAAAATGTTGTTAGGTAGTAAAGCTTATTCTCGCATTGCAAAAAGTGAAGCTCAAAAAGGTAGGAATTGGAAGTTATTTTTAGAATATAATAATATATATAGAGCATTGTTAAAATGAAAGATTTGAAGAAAATAGTTAGAGATATTGTTGATAAGCACAAATATAATTCTGTTAAAGTATTAGATGCTTCTGCTTTTTTAGAAGCGCCTAGCCTGATTTTTGATAAAAAATCTTTTACTAAAGAAGATAAAAAAACTTTGGTTATTGGAAGTCAAACTGCTTTTGATCATTTATACTTTAAAACTAATGGTAATAGGGTATCGCCTAGGCATAGAGAAAATTTTGAAGAATTATCCGATCTTAGAACTAAATTAAATTATGATGGAGCTCATAGTGTTTTAGGTAAAAATAAAGGTTTTTTAACTCTTCCAAGTGCTGTTGATAGCAATGGTCCTTTAAATACAGATAAATATTCTCAAGAATTTCAAAAAATTGCAAAAGATTTAGGTGGCGAATTAAAAGAATTAGATACGGATTATGAATTTGTTTGTGTAGACAAACACATTTTAGCTAATCTGAAGTCTTTAGGTGTGCCTGCTGACGGTTGGAAAGATGTTGGTCTTACAAGCCTCACTAGTCTTTATTATGGTTGGTCTGAGATAACGACGATTGATCCTAGTTATATTAATAATTTTGAAAAAAAGCAAGTTCAAAAGGCAATTAATTTAGTAACTTCTAATGATGAACGAGAAGCATTAGGAAATTTGTTTAGTAAGTTAAAATCTAAAGGAAAATTAAAAACTAAGGATGTTGTTGATTTTCATAAGCATGATTTTAAACCAAACGAAATCTTATTTTTAAACAAAGATAGAGAAACTGCTAATTTAAGATATGATTCTAAGCAAGATGCTTTAATTTATTTTAATTATAATAACAAGTTAAATGAAATTTTTAATGGTAACAAACAAGGTTTTTATGGAATTTCTCCATTAAATAAATATCAAGAAGCTGAGTTTGAGTTATTAATGAATACTGATTTAAATATAATTTATGGCGCTGCGGGTACTGGTAAAAGTTTAATTCCTTTAGCTCTTGGAGTTCATGCTTTAATGATGCCTATTAAAACAAATAAAAAAGGTCTTAACATTGATATTAGAAAGAAGTTTTTTAGTAATTATAATCCTGCAACCTCTCCTAATCCTCTTGATTATGAAAAGTTAATTGATAAGTTATCTATTTATAGACCTACTACTACGTTAGATGAGGATGACCTTGGTTTCTTGCCCGGTAGTTTAAATGAAAAAATGTTTCAGTATGCTCTACCCATTAAAGAAAATATTGAGATAATATTATCTGCTGCTCACAAAAAGCAAGAACGTGATCAAGATAGAGTTGATAAGTTAATGCAAGGAGATCAAATAGAAGTTGTTTCTGCCTTGTATCTTAGAGGTAAAAGTTTTCATAACTCGTTTATCATGTTAGATGAGGCTCAAAATTTCTCTCAAAGCACTTTAAAGACTGCGTTTACAAGAGCTACTGATTCTTGTAGGATAACTCTTACTGGAGATCCTAGCCAAACTGATGTTTCTGGTCAAGAAGTTTATTATAATCCTTTAACTAAGTTAATAAATTCTGAATCTAATTATATGAAAGATAATAAAGGCATATTGTTCTTACCCCCTATTGCAAATGTTAGAGGGGCTTTATCAAGAGAATACTTATAATAAGATTTATAAATACAATACGTATTCTTTTTAGTTATGAAAGCAAGAATTGTAAATTTTAGAAGATCAAAGCATGTTACTAGTAGTAATCATATGATTGTTGAAGTTGAAGGTGTTTCTTCAATGGATAAGGCAAAGGATTTTGTTGGTAAAAGTGTTTCTTATGATACTGGCAAGTCTAAGATTAACGGAAAGGTTGCTAGTACTCATGGTAATAGTGGCTGTATTAGAGTTATCTTTGAAAAAGGTATGCCTGGTCAAGCTATTGGTAAAGAAGTTAGTATTAACTAAATTAGTTTAGCTATATCTTCTACTAGCTTGGATGTATCTAAGAATAATTTTTCTGAATCTTTTATCAAGCTCTTTATGTCTTCGTGATCAATATCATTTAGGCAATCTTGTGAGTCTTTAATTGTTTGTTTTAAATCTTGTATTGTTTGTTTATTGTTTTCATCGTTTGTAAACAGTTTTATTTCTATTTCTTCAATCTTTATTATTAACTCATCTAACTGTCTTGCTTTTTCAAGATCTTCTTCTTCTAATTTGTTGTGATCTTGTAATTGTTTTAATTTCTTCGAGTATTCGTTTAGTTTTTGTGCTAAATTTCTTTGTTTATTTGCTAGTTCTAATGCTTTGCTTGCTGTCATTCTTCCACCTTTCCTATTAAGTCAGCTGTTCCTGCTCCTAGCACTGCTAAAAGACTTATTGCTGCTATTGTATTGTATATTTCTGTAAATGTGCTTTGCAGAGTAAATACTCCGTATAACGAAAGTACGATTACTATTGTTGTAATTGCTGAAAAGTATATAACTACTGCTCTAACAGGTATAAATTTAAATTTAAATTTATCATCTACTTTTCTAAAACCTGCAAAGTATAAGAATATAGTTATAATAATAAAGCTTGTAATCAAAAGAGTTGTACTTCTAAGATAGCTAAATCCTTCTGCTATACTTGATCCTTTTGCAAATGCAAAGTGTCCTACTATTCCAAAGAACGCTCCTATCATCCCTTTTGTTACGTCTCTATATGTAATTTTTTTAAGAGCTGATCCTTCCACGTCTTTAAGTATCTTTTTTTCTAGCTCTTCTATTTTTTTAAGTTCATCTAATTCTTCGTGTTCTAGTTTAGAAAGTTCTTTTTCATTTGCTAATTCTTTTCTTTCAAGTCTTAAAACTTCTTGTTCCTCTTTTTCTATTTGTTCTTCTTTTTTTAATATCTTTTTTTGTAAGCTTAAAATCTTCTTTTGATCTTTTCTTATTTCTTCTAAGATATCTTTTTTTGCCATTAATTAGTTAATTTGTTTGTTTTATATATAAGTTTTATCTTATTTTATCGAAAGGTTTAAATAATGTTTTAATCAAATAATCTTGATGGTACTTACAGATCTCGTTATAATACCTGCAATCGCTATGGGAATAGTTCTTAGTTTAATAGAAATATATTTTGTTGCTAAAGATGAAGCAGGTATGCATTGGCTTAAACACGCTCTGCATGCTTTGCCTGCAATGTTTATATTTACATTTATTGCTATGAACACCCCTTATGTTTTAGGTCTTGCAAATCTTGATGCAAGCTTAGCTTTTACTATAATAGCTCAAGCAATTGTTGGAATTGTTGCAATGGTAAAGGTTAAAGCTGCTGCAAGTATCACTGGTAAGGGCGGTGTTGGCGAGAGTAATGCTCACGTTTTCATTATCGGAGTTTTAATTGCTGCAAGTCCTTATATTTGGATGTATGGATTAGAACCTTTCGTTGGGGATTACTTACCGTTTTAGGTGAAAAATGAAAAAGTTAATAAGCGTAATTTTTGGGTTTTTATTAGTTCTTCCTATGGTTTCTGCTCAAAATAGCGGTCTTCCCATACCTGATATTTTAACTACTTTAATTGAAACTCTGTTTAGAGGTGATGTTGATGATGCTTATCAAAGACTTCTTATTTTCATATTAGCTTTCACTATATTTTATGCTGGTCTTCAAGTTAGTCCTTTTGGTGCTAAAAGTACTGGTAAGTCAGGTATTAGTATTACTATCGGCTTAATTCTTGCAGCTATTGCAACTCTTAGTATGCCTCAAACTTTGTTAAACACATTGTTTGGTATGTATAGCGGTATATTTGGAGTTATATTATTATTTGGTCCTGCTCTTGCTATCTTAATATTTGTTTTTAAAAACTTTAGAGGTCAAGATGCTGGAACTTATATTGCTCAAGGTCTTATTTTGGCTATTGTTGGTTTGATGTTGATGTCTAAAGAAGTTTTAGCTAACGTTCCTATTCTTGAAACCATTGGCGCTATTGGTTACGTTGAGTTTACAGGTATGATTATATTAATTGTTGCTATTGTTTATCTAGGCAAAGCTATTGGTGCTTTGAGATCTGGTTCTAGTCTTAGTGGAGCTGCAGGCAATCCTTTTAAGATGAGAAGAAACGTTTTGGATGATGAAAGAGGTTTAATTGATAAAGAATCTAATTTGATGAATAGGTTTAAACGAGATTTTGATAAGGAAGGTAGATTAGAACAACAAGAAAGAACTGCTGTTGGTAAAATAAAAAATGATTTACAAGGAATGGCTAGAGAAATTAAAAGAATAGGTAACAAACCTACTAGTGATTTGACTAGCCAAGATTATCAAACCTATATAACTTTTTTTAGACGTGCTGAACAAGATTTTAAAACTCTAAGACAAATACAACAAGAAGTTATTGCAGAAGAAGAATTATTATCAACTGAAATGACGGAATTTGAAGATTTAATTCAAGGTTTTATTAATATTGAAGATCAAAAAGCAAAGGATAGTGAAATCGATAGTCAAGAAGAAACTGAGGCTTTACAAAATAAAAAAGAGTTGGAAGTAATTCTAAAAGAATTAAAAGAAGGAGATAAATTACTTACACGCAAAAGTCACTATAGTGGTGGTTATTCAGAAGAAACAAGCATACCTAAAATAAATAAACATTTAGGATTATTTAATAAAACAAAAGACATTCACTATTTAAATGAATGTAAAAGCACTATAGGTCTAGTTATAGAATGGACAGCTAAATTAGAAGAAAAAATTAACCAAGATATAACTAATTATAATAAAGTTAGACAATTATTTATAGATATTAATAATAGATTAACTAAGTTTAATCAAAGCATTAATAAAGAATATGTTGAGACAGAAAAAAAGATAGTAGAAAGTGAAGCTGAAGATAATACAACTGAAGAACTAACAGACAATTAAATGAAAAAATTAAATTTGTTACTAGGATTTTTATTAGCATTACCAGTTGTTAGTGCTCAGGGTTTGCCTATACCTGATGTTTTAAATTCAACTGTTCAGGCTTTATTTGGTGGCTTAGAAAATATTGCTTATCAAAGATTAATCTTATTTATTGGTATATTCACTATTTTTTATGCGGTTTTACAAACTTCTAAGGTTTTTGGTGACAAGGCTACTAATAAAAAGGGTATTAGTATTACTCTTGCTTTAGTTCTTGGCGCTATTGCTACTATGAGTATGCCTGCAGACTTAGTAGCTTCAGTTTTTAATGTTTATAGTGGGTTATTGGGAATAATAATATTATTTGGTCCTGCTCTATATCTTATTTATTATGCATACGCAGAGATTGATGGTGGTAATAAAGGAGGTCATCTTGCTCGTTTCTTTATATTAATTATTATATCTGCTTTGTTTATGTCTCAAACTTTTTTAAGCCAAATTGGTTTATTAGAAACTATTGGTGCTATAACTTATATTGAGTTTTTTGGTTTTATAATTTTTATATTTGCTTTAATTGAATTAGCTAGAGCATTTGGAAATTCTGGTAAAGGTGATCCTGATTCTAAACCTAGTGAGCCTTGGGGGGATGGTTTGACAGATTGGTTTAGTAGGAGAAATAATAAAAAAAGAAATAAAAAGGTAGCTGATGAACCAGGACTTAGTTGGTTTGATGATAAAGCTAATAATAAACTAGATAAAGACGTTCAAAAAGAATTTAATTTAGAAAAAAAACAAAAAGAAGAGCTTGATAAAATAAAAGATTTGGAAGAATCTGTTAAAGAACTAGATATTAAGAGTAGGGAAGGTCTAAAGGGTATAAAAAATATTGTTGAAGCTTTGTATGATATTCAAGGTACTGATAATTTTAAGGATAGAAATAAAAGAATAAACATAAGTGGTGCTTTAAAAAAAGCTGTTGATGATCTTAAAAAAATTACTGAGCAGCACAATGATGTTTATAGAGCTAAGAAAATTGTTGAAGATGATATTTTAAGAAGTGCTAGAAAGCTATTACAAAAAATTGATGATGAAAGAAAAATTGTAGAAGATAATACTTTATTAAGTGATGATGATAAAAATGAGTTAAACAATCAATTTATTAATATAGAAAGAAAATTAAAAGTACATTTAGATCATTTAGATAATATTAAAAAACTTAAGAGGAAGACTGAGCAAATAATTACTGATTTATTAACTAAAATAGATGGTTTAGATAGGACTATTACTAATTTATATAATGCAAGCACAAGTGGTGATTCTGCTCGTGAGCAAACAGAAATTAAAAATTATAAAGATTTAATAGAAGATATGAAAACTTTAGTTGATCAATTAGTTAAAAACCATATAAGTATAGAGACTTATAATAATGAGTTAACTTCTGAAGATTTAAGTGCATTAGTAACTGAAAAAGACAGGGTTGTTAGAGAATTTAATGAAAAAATAAAATCTTTACAAAAGCCAGCAGAACAGATAAAGTTACTTCAAAGTCAGTTTAAAGATGCTAAAACTGTGGATGAACAAGAAGATATTGTAGGAGAAATTGGAAAAATTGAGTCTGGATTACCTGAAAATAGCACTCTTAAAAAGATCACAGCTAAGCTATTAGCTGAAGATGCTCAAATTATTTCTGAAACGTTTAACAAGAAAAACATAACATCTAGTACTATTAGTGATGAAGATAAGCAAGTCTTACTAAAATTAAAGGGAGTTATAAATTCGTTTAACATTATGACTATAGAACGTTCTAATTTTGAAGTCTTGGAAGAATTCCATGGTTCTTTAAAAAATGAAGGTGTTAAAAAGAAAGTTTGGGAGTTCTTAGAAGATTCATTTAAAATGTTTAAATCAGATAAAGCTCCAGATAGAGCAGTTAGGCAAGAATATAATCATCAAGTTAAGGCAAAGTTTATTGCTTGGATAGATAAAGTTACTAAATAAGGCCTCTATATATTGCTTCTGATCCTTTGTATTTTGTTTTTCTAATATTGAGGTTATTTGAGTTTTTTATACCTTCAAAGTAATGTTTATTTGTTCCTAGGCTTCCACCTATTATGTATTCTTTGTCTTTTTTGTATCGTTTTATTTTGTGATATGTAAGTATTGCTTTTCCTAGTATTGTTCCTGCTTCTTTTAGTATTTCTTTTGCTTTTTCGTCTTTGCTAAGGCTAAGTTTATAGGCGTATTCTGATTTTGTTGCGTCTATTTTTAGACCTTTAGATTCTCCTATTTTTTTTAGTGCGTGTCCTGATGCGAAGTTTTCTATTATATTTGGATTTTTTGAATATCCCATATATTTATAGTTGGGATAAGTTATGCTTCTTCCTATTTCTATGTTTTTTCCTTTATCTGATGCTCCTATTCCAGATCCTACATAGATTACTACTCCTTGTGTTTGTTCTCCTTTCCAGGCTGCTTGAACGTCGTTTACAAGCGTTATATCTTTTGTTTTAAGCTTAGTCTGCAAAGCTTTTTTCATGTCCCAGTTTTCTATGTTTAAGTTAGGTAATGTAACTTCGTCTTTTACTATTCCTGGAACGGCTATTTTTATTGTTGGATTTTCTAGTATTTCTCTATATCTTTCTGTTACTTTTTGTATTGCTTCTATTACTGATTTTTTTGATTTCTTAATCTTAGTTTGGTATTTAGAATTAATTAGCCCTCTTAGTACTTTTTCTCCTCTATAATCTCTAATTGTAGCTCTGCAATTTGTTGCTCCTAGATCTACTAATATTAAGGGTTTTTTCTTCATATATTTAAGGTAAGAACGAGCTAGTGCATTTGTTAAATATCTTTTTTTTAATAAATCCGACATATATTATATAATCATATGTATTTTAAAAAACTTTACATTAATTTATTTATTGCATATCCAATATATAAATATATTAGTATTTGCCAATTATTTTTAGAAAAATATACTTGTTAAAACCTTTAAGCAAATACTATATTTTTTAAAACATAAATAAATCTATAATTTTAAATCTTTGCTTAAAAGTTTTAGAAACAACACATTATAATTATTTTCCATATAGAAAATATATATTAATAAAATATTTAGTAAAAAACTAAAACTTTTAGAAACTATTTGTTTTTATAATAATACTTTTTTGAAGCTTTATTCCTATTCTCTTTTTGTTTAGATATATAAGTACTAATTTTATCTTTATTATTTTCTCCCCACTCTTTATGATATGAAGATCTAGGATTTCTTTTTCTTTTAGCTTTATCCTTACATTTATCCGAACAATATTTTTTTAGATTAAAATGATGATCAGATATTTCTTGTTCTAATCCCCATTTCAAAACAACTATATCTTTTTTAAAAAATACTTCTTCGCAAACTACACATTCTTTTGAAACCATAATTTATTATTGTTTTACTAATATATAAATTTTGATATAAACACCCCATTACAATATTATTGAAAAGGTTGGCCTATTTAATAAAAATAAAGCACTTTAGATTGAAAAAACTTCGCATAATGTATATTATAGGAAGTTTTATATAGTTTATCGTCTAAAAACCCTATATGAACGAATTAATTAACGAATTAAAACTTCGAGGTTATAGTAAAAGAACAATTAGCGCATATTTAAAATTTAACAAAGAGCTTTTAGAATTTACTAAAAAAACTGCTAAAGAAATTTCTACGCAAGACATAAAATCTTATCTTGGTTATTTAGTTGGAGATAAAGAACTTGCACCAAGATCTATAAATCTTGCAAGAGCAGCCATACTTTTTTATCATAAAGATGTGCTTGAGAAAAATATTGCAAAAATTAAAACTCCTAAAATAGAAAATAGTTTACCTGTTGTTTTAACTAAAGACGAAGTTAGATCTTTGATCAACCACACATCTTCTAATAAATCTAAGTTAATAATTAAAACTCTGTATTCTTCTGGCCTTAGGGTTTCTGAACTTGTTAGTTTGAAATGGAGTGATTTGAATAAAGATAATACTGGTTGGGTTAGAGGAGGTAAAGGCAGTAAAGATCGTTTAGTTATTTTTTCTTCTAGTTTAATTGATGAATTAAATGAGTTAGATAGGAGTTCAGAGTATGTTTTTCCTGGAAGAAATGGTCCTCTGACGACTAAAAATATTCAATTAATTGTTAATTTAGCGTCTAAAAAAGCAAATATAGATAAGAAAGTAACTCCCCATACCTTAAGACATAGTTTTGCCACACATTTACTTGAAAGCGGCCAAGATATTCGTATGATTCAAGAATTATTAGGTCATTCTAATCTTCAAACTACTCAAATTTATACCCATATTAGTTCTGAGCAAAAAAAGAAGGTTCAAAGCCCATTAGATAACTTGTAGTTTTTGCTTAAAGTTTTTAGAAAAACATAAATGTATAAAAATTTAATTATTGCTTAAAATTTTTAGAATTAATATTATTTATTGTATATGCTATATATTGGTTTAACAATATACTTAAGTAGTTCTAATATTTTTAGTTTTTGATTATAATCTATATAAACTACTTATTATGTTCATATAATTATCATAAGCACTAGTAGAAAGACCATGATTTTGGTCTTGATCTAAAATTAATTTACTAAATCGCTTATTTCCATACATCATAGAATATAATTGGTCAAAAAATATGTTTTTATGATCCCACAACCCTAGTTTCTCTTTTAATAATAATCCAGACTCTATAAATAATTGTGTTGCTAGAGAATCTTCTAATACATCCATAAAATAATAGTCTTTTACACCCGACCAAATACCGTATGCGTGTGGAAGAACAGATGATTTTTCTTCTAATCTTTTCGAACTTATTTCAAGCTTTCGTATAACTCCAGATATATCTAAATTTCCTTCTTTTATGTAGTCATATGTTTTGTTAAATGACTCTTTAAAATGAGGTTCCCAGCCACCAGTGTATAGTTTTTCAAATGTTAGTTTTGTCATTTTTCTCGTCTTATTTTGTTTTTTAATCCAAAGAAATATTTGCTAAATAAGAAGTATTGTTTTTCGAGTTCGTTTTGACCTTTTTTTGTTAGAGAATATAGTTTTTTTCTTCCTATTTGTTTAAATGTTACTAGTTTTTTTTGTCTTAGTTTTTTTAGTGCAGGATATATTGTTCCCGGAGTTAGCATTCCTCCTTTTCTTGCCCCTATTTTTTTAGCTAAATCATCTCCTGCTAGCGGTCTGTAGCTTATTTCATGCAGTATTAAGAAGCTTAAAAATCCTTTAAATTCTAATAGTTCGCTCATTTTAATAATTCCTCTAATACTTTTTTATTTTAATTCTACTATTACATAGTTTTTAAAGCTAGGTATTGTTAACACCAAGTCGTTTATTTCAAGATTGGATTTGGTATCTGTATCAATATCATAAATATATACTGTTTCATAATTGTTTTTTGTTAAATATATGTTGAATTCATCTGTTGGATTAAATGTATCTGTTAAATGATCATAGTCATAGTTTACTATATGAAAAACCTTTCTTCCATTGTCAACAAATCTTCTAACATTAATATTAGTGTTTGTGTTTGTTTTGAAGTCAGTTTCTATCATTTCAAGAATGGTGTTTTTAAGATCTTTTAATACTTCGTTTTCTATTTTTTTATTCAGTAGAGTATTAAATCCGTTGTCGTTAAATAAATAGGTTTCGAATCTTTTGTAATCTTTTGTTATCCAAGAGTTTGTGTTTGATTGACTTAGTAGTTTAATTTCGTTAATTAAATCTTTGTTAGCTAATGATCCAAAATCATTAATTTGTAGTATTTTTCCTCCTTGTTGTACGTATTCTTTTAGTGCAATTATTTCTTCATCTTCTATAAATACTATCGAAGGTAAAATTATTAATTCATATTCTTTTAGTTGGTCTAAAGTTATCTTGTTTTTAATATTGTTATTGCCCGAGACAATCATATCAAATGGAATGTTTATATCTAACATCATATCTATTAGCGTTATTAGTTGTTTATCAGGATCTTTTGTATAATCAAAGCCTTGTATTTGAGGAGTGTATTTTAAAAATCTTGATTTGGTTGAGTGTATTATTGCTACGTTACTTGTTTCTTGTAAACTAAATAGATGCGAATTGTTTTTTAAAAAAGAGTTGTATCGTTCTAAAACATCTAGATCATAAGCTAGGCCTTCGACGTAGTTCCAATCTTTCATTGTCCAGTATGTAGGGTAGCTTATTTGCATGCTTCCTTTACCTGTTGAAAATACGTCTGCATATGCGTATTTGTAGAGATTTTTTCCAGATTTTAATGTTCCGTGATCGTGTTTAACTTCTAATAATAAGACATAGTTATTTTTGTAAATGCCTTCTCCTAGTTTTATTGCCACGCTTCCTTTAATGTGTTCTTTGTCAAACCAAAAATGTTCTGCGTATAAAAAGTCTGCAAGGTCGTATACTCCGTATTGTAGGTTTTCAGAAAACAATGGACCTATGTTAAATGAAACAAAGAGGTTCTGGTTTTTATTTCGAGCATATTCTTTTAGTTCTTGTACTATTTCTTTTATGACTTGTTTTTTTGCGTTTGATAAAAATTCTTCAAAGTCAGAAGTTATTTGTAGAGGAAATGGTTCTCTAGAATTCCATGTATTTTCAAGTCCTTTTTCAAATATGTAGTCTTTAAAGTTAAATTCTTCTATGTTTTCAATTCCAAGATTTAAGAGTTCTGTTGTCGAGTATTTGCTTTTTAGAAATTCTTTAAATCCGTCCATAGAGTATTGATCAAATGATCCTCCTTGTTTGTAAATTAAGTCACTAACACTTCCAGAGTCGTCAAATACTATTCCTTCTACTCCTACATCTATGTTTCTTTTTGCGTCTTTAAGAATCATTTCTTTGTATTCTGGGTGTAATATATTTCTGTAGTATGAGCCGTGAATTATTCCTTGAGCTTGTTCTATGGTGCTAAGATCTATTGGGTTTGAGTAAAGGTCTACTGATGCTGTATGAACGTAGTCTATTTGGTTGCTTCTTATTAGATAAATAAGATTCATACTGCTTATTACTGGTAAGTTGTTTTTGTTTGCTGTATTTACAAAGTTCCAAGAACCACTTCTAAATCCTATGTTTTCAACGCTAAATCCTTGCCAGCCAATACTATGAACGTTTAGTTGGTTTAATTTAGAGCTTTTAATTAGAGGAATTGTGTTCATGTCAATATTAGTTAATATTATTTGTTGATCAAATAAGTTACTGAAGTTTGGTTGTTCGTTACACCAAGGAGGCATAATCCAAGGTCCGTTAGGAGGACATATTTTAAAGATGGCCATTACTAGTACGATGGCTAATATTGCTAATAGAATGTATGCTGTTATCTTTATTGGTTTTTTTAATTCCACCATGCTAGTTATTAAATAATTTATAACTATTTAAATTTTAATAATAGTCGCATGTTTTTAAGAAAGCAGTTTTAACTTTATCTAATATGTCTTCATTTACTTTTCCTACGTGTTTTTTTATTCTTTTTTTATCAATGCTTCTTATGTGTTCTACTTTTAGCGTTCCTTCTTTTTTTAGTCCAAAGCCTTTTATTCTTACATGCATAGCATAGTCTTTATCATAGATTGTTGATGTTATTGGAATTATTATAGTAGTATCACCGTATTTGTTTAATGAGTCGTGTTGTATTATTAATGCAGGCCTAGTTTTTTTTTGTTCACTTCCTTTTCCAGGATCTAGATCTACTAATACTATATCTCCTCTTTTTACCAATTTAGATCAGTCTCTTCCCATTCTTTTAATTCTTTTAATGATTCTTTTCCGTATTTTTTACCGTAGTCTTTCATTTGTTCGGCTACAATATTTTTTTCGTATTCTTTTAGAAGTTTTTTTATGACATCTTCATATGATTCGTTTTTTTTAATATCAGATAGTTTATTTTTTAACTCATTTGATATTTGTATAGTAGTTACCATAGTTTTTACTATAGTTATTTCTATATTTATATTTTTCTATTCAAAGAAACTTTTTAATTTATCACCAACAGATGTTTTTTCTCCTGTTAACTTGTCTAGTTTAGAAATAAAGCTTAGTTTTTGTGTTCTGCTCATTTTTCCAATTAGAACTATTGATGATTCTTCTATATTCTTTTTTACTGGTTCTATGTAAAATAGTCCTGAAGCATAGTTGAACTTATACGTTTTATCGTCTTGAATCATTCCTTTTGCTCTTGTTATTGTTGAAGGTAATTCGTGGATGAAGTGTTCTAGTGCTGTTTTTTTTATTTTGTTAGTTGTTTTGTAGCTTATGCTTTTTACTCCTGCTTTTTGTATGTGTCTTGATTCTTTGTCTAGTTTTAGTTCAGGTATTAGTGTTTTTAGAAAACTTTTTTTTACTTCTATGTTTATTTTGTGTTCTTTTTTTATTTGTGAGTATGTTACTTTTCCGTTTTTGCTAACTATTATGTCTTTTCCTTTTAGTTCTTTTTTTAGTTCTTGTATTGTTTTGTTTGTTACAAGGTCTGCTTTGTTTATGATTATTGTTGTTGCGTTTTTTATTTGTTGTTTTGTTATCTCACTTAGTCCTTTACTGTTTTTATAAGAGTATGCATCTATTACTAGTATTACGTTTGTTATTTTTGCTTTTGTTTGGCTTAGTACTTCTAGTAGTTGGTTTACGCTTGCAAGTCCTGTTGTTTCTAGTAGTACTAGGTCTGATGTTTTTGCTAAGTCGTCTACTTTTTCTTTTAGTTCTTCGCCTTTGCTGCAGCAAACGCATCCTGCGTTTACTTCTACTACTTTTTGTTTTATGCTTTCTTTGTCTACGCCTATTACTGCAAATTCGTTTATTATTATGCTTGTTTTTATTTTAGGGAGCGTATTTACTACGTTGTTTAGTATTGTTGTTTTTCCGCTTCCTAGTTGTCCTGTTAGTATTATTAGTTTCATTTGTGTACTCCTTTCATTAGTCCATCTAGCCATAGTAATACTAGAGGTATTAGTACTGATCCTTGGTTTAGAGCTCCAAATGAGAATATGAATATTGCTAGGCTCACAAAGAATTTTGCGTAGCAGTGCATGCAGCTAAATCCTCCTGCTGCTAATTTTATAAACATGATAGCCATGTATATTCCTGCAGCTATTATTACAAGTGCTCCTAGGTAGGTCCAAGTTAGTAATATAAATATTGTCAATACAACATATAATAATACTTTTGGTAGTGTGAATCCTGTGAATGTTAGTGTTTTTGTCGCTGTCGCCATAAAATAAGAGAATTGTTATTAATATTTAAACCTATTGTTAATAATCTTCCATGTTTTTTTGTACATGTTCTTTAAATCTTTTTTTAATTTGTTCAGGTATTAAATGTAGGTTTGTTGGCGTGTACCATTCGTTAAATTTTTCTTCATCAAGTAGCCAGTAGTGCCAAGTCCTTCTCTCTTCTAGGTCTTCAGGATCCCATTTCCATTTTGTTCTCTCTAGTCTTCTATGAAATGCGTAGTATTTATTTATTTTATGTAGGTGAATCATATAAAAGTCAGGATCTTCATAGTAGTCAACTCCTGGGTTGTGAAATCCTAAATCCCAGTTTAGAGGTATTTTTGCTATCAGGGTTTTACATATATCCCATTGAAACTCCATCATTGTTCTTTCAAATAAAATATTTGAGTCATAAGGTGCTTCTTTTTCTCCTTCTAGTTGTACTACGTCATATCCTTGAGCCATTATTGCGTTTTCGTCTTTTTCTATTATGTAGTCTCTTAAATCTTGATTTAAAGGTATTAGTATTTCGTCTGCCTCAGCATAGATCACATAGTCATATTCTTTTAGCAGTTCTCGTTGTGTTTTTCTAACCACCTTATTTATGAATTTTTGATCGTATGCATATTCTCCTTTTACTTCTCTAACATCTACGTCTAAATTTTTTGTAGAACCATCTTCTGTGTTATTATCCAATACTAATATATAGTCAGCTACCGATTTATAGTAAGCTATCCATAATGGAAGAAAGTAAGATTCATCTCTTACAATTGTGAATGCAGCAATTTTTTTCATATTCGTCTTTGTTTATAGAATTTTATCACTTAGTAATTGCTGACTTATGCTTTCGTTTATTTTTAAGATGTTTCTTCTTGCTTGTAAGTCTTTAAATTTAACATCGAGTGCAAGTAACATTTCTTCTTTTTCAAAATGTTTTATTATAGGTATTCCTTTTGTTATTAGGTTATAGATGTATCTGTGGACCATTTCATCTGTAAATCCTAGTTTTTTTGCTATTGTTTGAGCATTTATTTTTTCTTGTTCTGCATAAAGTATCATGAAGACTTCTTGTTCTCTGTGTGTTAGTTCAACGGAGAATTGTTCGTAGTTCATATCAGGGTTTACAGACATTTGCATTTCGTCCATACGTTCGTTTAATTTATCTATTTTTTGTTCTACTTCAGAAAGATAATCGTAGAGTCCTTGAATCTCTGTTGTATTTTGATTTATTGTTTCTAAATGCTCATTAAATTCATTTTTAATTTGTTTAAAAGCAGCAACCAGACTCCTTTTTATAGCTTCAAATTTATCTATTCTGAACATATTTTTTTTCAACCCCATACTTATTAGATTTAGTTTGTTTTTTAAATATTTCTAAAAAAAGAAACATAGTTATATAAAATATGTTTTATAATATATATTTAGCAGCATATTGTTTTGAAAGAAAACCTTTATAAATAAATTCTCTTTCACATATCACATGGAAATTAATGTTCTTGAAAACGAAAAAAATTCTTTGACTTTTGAAGTTAAAGGAGTAGATCACACATTTTGTAATGCATTCAAAGAAGAATTATCTAAAATAGACGATATTGATATCGCTACGTATACCATTAGTCATCCTTTAGTTGGTGTGCCTAAGTTCTTTGTTAAGACAAAAAAGAATTCTCCTAAGAAAGCTATTGAAGCTGCAATTAAGGCTTTGAAAGATAAGAATAAGGATTTTTTAAAAAATTATAAGGCTATGAAATAATTATTTTCCGTGCCTTCTTTCTCTTTTTGAATATTCTTTTAGACAGTCTAAAAAATCTTGTTTTTCAAATTCAGGCCATTTTTTATCTAAGAATATCCATTCTGAGTATGGACTTTGCCATATTAAGAAATTACTTGTTCTTTTTTCTCCCCCAGTTCTTATTATAAGGTCTGGGCTTGAATCCAAATACATATTTTGACTTATTGTGTTTTGGTCTAAGTTTTCTAATTTTATTTTTCCTTCAATTAGACTTTTACCTATTTTTTTAACTGCATCTTCTATTTCTTCTCTTCCACCATACGCTATTGCGATGTTTAAATTATAAGATTTAGCGTTTTTTGTCCTTTCTTCTATTTTATTTATAGATTCTCTTACATCTAATGGCAAGAGTTCTTTTCTTCCAACAAAAGTAACTTTTAAATCTTCTTTTGAATCTTGTTTAAATGCATGATTTGATGCTTTTAAAAATAGGTTCATTAAGTAGTCAAATTCTTTTTTTGGTCTGTTAAAGTTTTGTATAGAGAACACATATAGTGTTAGTTCTTTTATTTGTTGTTCTTTGCACCATTCTAGTAGTTTTAGTACTTTTTTATAGCCATATTCGTGTCCTTTCCAAACGTCTTGATTTAGTGATTTTGCAAATCTTCTATTACCATCAAGTATTATGCCTATATGGCTTGGTTTTTTCATAGAATTTACCTATTTAGAATTTTTAGTTTTCTATCTTTTTCTCTTATATCAAAATTACTATAGACGTGTTCAAATAGTTCTGGTTCTATTTTTAGTATGTCTTTGCTAGTTATTATTCCTGTTAGTTCTTCACCATCTATTACAGGTAATCTTCTAACATCGTTATCTTTCATAAGCATTATTGCTATATCTATTCCTTGATTACTCGTTGTAGTGATTAGCTCTTTTATAGGAGTCATAATGTCTGCTACTGAGAAGTCTGATGCTTTTGCGTCTGTGCTTGCTACTTTTATGACTATGTCTTTTTCAGTTATTAGACCTATTAGTTTTTTTTCTTGTACTACAAGTAGGCTTCCTACTTTTTTTTCAGTCATTTTTTTAGCTGCTTCTTTAACAGTTAATTCAGCAGTTATTGTTGCAGGGCTTCTTGTCATTATGTCCGATACTTTATATCTTGATTCCATTTTGTTTTTAGTCCATGATTAACTCTATTGGTTTATCATATAATTGTTGTATTGTTTCTAATAGTTCTTTTGTTATATTAGATTTTAATAGTTTTGATTGTAAGTAGTCTTCTAGGTTTTCTACTATCTTTGGTTTTGTATATGTTTTTCCTTTCTTTATAGTCATATATACTTTATCTGAGTCATCAAGATTCTTTATTATAAGTATTCCTTTTTCTGTAAAAATTATTTCTCCTATTTCTTCTTGTGTTTTGACTCTTATTTTGCTTTGTTCTAGTTTCTTGTTTTGTTGTCTTTGTATGTATTCTATAAATGTCCTAAGTACGCTTCTTGCAGTCATTATTGATTTGTTCATTTCTTGTTTGTTATGTTTTTTTGATGCGTATTCTTTTTTTGCTTTTTCAAATTCTTTTAGGTTATTTAGTATTTGTATTGGTAGTTTGTTTGTGTCTATGAAGTATTTTTTGAAATGTTTTAAGTAGTTGTCTTTTTTGAATTCTAGTTCTTCTACTTTGTATAGTTCTTGTAGTATTTGCATTAAGTCTTCGTATGTTTTTTGTACGTTTTCTTTTTCTTTTTGAGTTTCTATTTTTTCAAATAGTTTCTTCATTTCTTTTAAGTAACTTGATGCGTCTTTGAATAATTCATCTATTTCTTTTCCAGTTACTTCTTTTTTGGTTGAGTGTTCTAGTTCTTTTCTTAGCTTGTATATTTTTTCATATATTTTTACGTATTTGTCATCTAGTATTTTTGCTTTTTTTACAAATACATCTCTTAATACCGAGGCTGTTTCTTTTGGTGTTGGCGGCGGTAAGCCATATAGCATTAGTGCCGCTTGGCTTACTGTTGTTAGTGACCAGTGGAAGTCTTCCATGCCTATTTCTTTTAGTTTTAGTTTTATTCTTTGCATGAATTGATCTCCTGTGTGCATCATCATCTCGATTGCTTCAGGACTTGGTTTTATTTTTCCCATTTTTAGGAGTTGTTTCCATGGCATAAATGTTCCTCTATCATATAGCGGTACTCCGTCTCTTAAGAACGTGAATATTACCGGGTTTGCTTCTTTTACGTTGTCCCAGAAGTCTGTTAGTATGTATACTTGGATGTGAAATTCTCTGTTTGTTTCTGCTATTTGTTTGGCTTCTGCTGCCATCCCTATTATTATTGCTCTTAGTTTGTCTTTTAGTTCTGCTCTACTCATTTTTTTGACGTCTGTGTCATCTATGATTACAAATGCGTCTATGTCTGAGTCTTTGTTTGCTTTGTCTGTTACTATGCTTCCTGCAAGGACATAGCTTACTATATATTTTTCAAATCTTTCTATAATCATAGATTTGTGTATTTCCCCCACTTTCATCGCAGAAAATATTCCTTTATCATATAATATTGCTGATGTAGCTATCATTTTTTGTATTTCTGGCTTACCATCATAGCAATTTTGGATCATTTCACTTCCCAGAGTTATTTGCGGGTTTAGTTTCTTTGATATTTTGTGTGCTAGATCCACGTATAATTTTGATAGTTTTTCTTTTAGGACTTCTTTGTCCATTTTTGTAGAATCGAAGTCGTCTACGAGTAGTAATACATTTATTTTGTCTTTTTCTTCTTTGGTTGGAGGCATTAATCCTATTCCTAGTATGTATTCTTCGTATTTATCTAGTACTTTTTGTTTGAATTCTTCTAAGGTTTTTTTTAGATCTTGTAGTTTTTTATCTTTAGATTCTGCCATGTATTACTGATTAGCTATATCATATATAAATATTTTGAAAAAAAACAAAAGATTTGTAACTAATAAGTGACAAATAAACGAAACATTTATATAGTAGTTTTACTATTATATAGTAAAGAAAAAGAGTTGAGGTGATTTAATATGTCAGAAAAAAAAGAAAAAAGTCCAGAACAAAAAGCAGCTGAAAAGTTAGCTCAAATAAGTTGGGACGGAAAAAAAGCAGATTTAAGCGCAAATTATGGTTCACTTAGAGTACTTGGTGAAATGGCAGAACAAAGTGTTGGAAAAGGCACAGATCCTACCCAAGACAAAAATTTTGCAGAAAACTACGCTAGTGCTTTAATAGATAATCATAAGAGTGTTTATGGTTTAGATAAATTAGATAATGCAGCATACTATTTAGGAACAGGTCATGGATGGGAACAAGACATGATTCAAAAAGTATTAGCACAATCCATAGCTAAGACCGGAAGTATAACAGGAGGAGCTATTGACGCAATAACTCAAAGTGATCCTAGAAAACAAGCAATGCAAAACTTTAGTAGCTACCACTTAAAAGCTAATATGCCTTCAGAAGAAGAACTAGCAAGTGCAGCAAAATACATTGGTCTAGCAGATGTTATAGATAAAGGCCAAATAGCAAGAGAAGGTGGATTTAAAGGCCTTGCAGGAATTGTAACTGGTTTAGCAGAAGCACATAAAAATGGAAATGTGGATGAAGAAATGTTAGCAAGAAATCTAAATGGAAGCAACTTAGGATACTTGTTAAATGATAAAATACACAACAAGTATTTTAAAAAAGATGACTAAACAACCCTAATTTTTTTCTTTTTTTTCTTTTTTATTCAAATCTAAATCTAAATTCAGAAATGTTTTCATCTATAATATCTTGCATGTCAACAAAAACAGTGAGTTGCCTTGTATAAACTAAATCTTCTATATCATAAAATACAAATGGCAAAATAACCCTATTATTATTTAAGTCCCCAGAAGTTATAGATAAAGTATCATTTACTAAAGTAAACGAACCAGTTATTATACTATCATTCATCCTAATACCTTCTATTTCAAACTCGTCTTCTACATCAGGTTTCTTTCTAAATAAACCACCAACAGCACTTATCGCACTTACATACCAAGGAGTGTCAACTTCTATTTTTATTGTTTCATTTTCTAATTGAATATAATCTTTTTCACCATCGAAGAATTCTGTTAAATTAGTTATACTTGTAACAACAACATTATAATCTCCAGGAGCAAGTCTTACAGGCTGACTTGTTACTCCAGATTCAAATTGTAAAAATTCTATTATATGAGTAGGTTCTCCATCTTTTAAAAGATTTAATAGTACAGAAACATTTTCTCCTCTAGTAAAATCAGTCCTTGTATCAGAAGTTAAAAACCATTCAAAATCAAATTGAGAATATTCTCCAGAAATAACTCTAGGCTTTATAATTTTCTTTTCTAAAGATAAATCTAATTCTTTTAGAGGATAAACAGTTAAAGTTACTATTTGATCTTCAACTAACACTTCATCAGAATAATAATTTACATCTATAACATCAACTGTCGGACTTATACATTCAGGGACTTGTCTAGTAACTTGCGATCTAGCCCCGACCATATCTGTCAATCCAAGAGCTATGCTTTGATCTACACAATTATAACTCACACTAACGCCAGTTATAGGCTCTCCCGTATATCCGTCAACAGTTATAACAGTTATATTAGTATTTAATTGATCCGAATCAGATAATGCAACTCCAACAACAGTATCACTGTAAACATCTTGATAAGGACCACTATCTTTTATATTTGCTTCATAAACAAATCTAAACATATAAGGATTATTATCTCCAAAACCTTTATCATTTATAATCTCAATTAAATAAGGCAGTGAAACATCATATCTAAAATCATATTCCATCCTAGGAATTCTTATCAAACCAAGCATAGACTCAGGATTACTTCTAGGAAGAGCTATTTCACCATTATTAGGATTTACATTTATGTAAGAAGGCCAGCTTTCTAAGTACATAAAATTTATATTTAATTCATTAAGAACGTCTTGATCAGCAAATAAAAGTATTCTGAAGTATTCATATAAGTTTTGTAAAGGTTCAGGTAACCCAAATGGAACCTGGAAATTTTTAGTTCCTATAACTTGAAGCATATTAATATTTTGAGAAAGCTCACTTCTTAAAGTGTTAAACCCATCTCTTAAATTATAAATAGTTGGTGTTGAGCTAGAAACAACCCTGTAATTTAGAGGCGGAATTATATCCCCGTAACCTAATTGTCTCATAATAGTTAAAGTATAATCCTCCATTGTTCTTTCATTTATTAAAGTTTGATATAAGATAGTTGTTGCAACTTCATAGATATCTCTAAAATTTATATCAGTTATACTAGAATAAAACCTTTCAGTAAGAATTAGATCAGAAACATAATCTTGTGCGGATATTTCCCATTCCAAGTTTGTCTTTACATCTAAATCATCAAAGAAAACTGTGGTTCTTGGAATACCTGTTGTTATTAAATAATCTTGACTAAATTGATCTAGATTAGAACAGGGTTCAATATTTTCATCTACAAACCTCTCAACTTGAGCTCTTATACTGTTTGGGCCTATTTCTAGTAAAGGAAAATTATTTTCGAACATACAAACTGTGCAGTCAGGACTTGAAGTAACATGATATGAGTACGGAATTATAACACCGTCAATAAATCTTAAAGCATTATTGTCATATGGATTTAGAGCATTATAAGTAAGATCATCAGGTAGTTCTATGTATCCTCCTTGTCTTCCTAAAATAGTTAATGCTTCTTTTGTTAACTCATCTAAGCAAAATTCTATTTGACTTCTAATTTCCATCATTTCAGGATTTCTGTCTTCTAAAAATTCTTGTGTTAAAGAACCATCTAGTTGTGATTGATTATACATATAAATTCCCACGCCAACCATAACTATAAGCACTATTACTATTAATACAAATACTGTTACTTGACCTCTTTTCATTTTTCTTTACCTATCTCCTTCAAAGCTCCTACAATAAACGTTTGGAAGCCCTCTTGTTACTTGTGTTCCCCAATTACCTGTTATATCAAACAAATCATATAGTCTTGTTTCAAATTCTATACACACAGAGTCATATAATACATCCGTTTGTATTCTTGCTTGATTACCAATCCTATTAGCTATTAAGTTTTGAGTGTTAGCCGCCATCCTAGGATTATTAGTTATTTGATCGGTTATATATTCTTTTGTAGATCCTCTTAATAAATAAACATCGTATCTTACATCTATTTTAGGATTTGATGTTCCTCCGACTAAGTAAGAGTATTCAATTTCCTCAGTTAATGGATTTTCAAGAATTGTTTTTCTTGCAACCATGTAAAGTCCTGGTCTAAAGCTCATACCGCTTGTTCTAAGCATCGGGTATTCTTCTGATAGTAAAACAGACCTTTCACCATCTAATCCTCTATTAAAACCATTTGAAATCCTGTCTAAACAAATATTTCTTTCAAATTGAGTGAATGTGTTTAAAAATTCTCTTGTCTGACCCATCCAGTTATCCATCCAATTAAATACACCACCTACTCCTCCAAAATTAAAGAAGTAACTTCTATAACCTCTGTCAAATCTAGACCCATCTATACCTAGTAATCTAAATAGTGATTGTGATCCTTGTATACCTACATTTAGGTATCTCATATGATTAAAGAAAGATTGATCTCTATCCCTCATTTCTTGTTCTCTATCTCTTACTTTTTCTTCTAATTCTTCTCCTTCAGATATAAATTGCTCGAATGCTTCTTCTCTTTGATTTTCTAGTTCTTCTAATTGTTCATCCGAAATTCTTTGATTCTCTAAATCTCTTAACTCTTCATTAGTTCTTTGTATTCTATCTTGTTTACGCTCTTCTCTTATGGCAACTGCTTGGTCCATAGTGACTCTTTGACCATCAATAAGTATTTCTTTAGTAGATAATTCTTGAAGCCTTCTAGCTTCAGGTGCATGACCACTAGGATCTGCTTCTATTACACCCCTAATACTAACTAAATCTCTATATTCCTTTATTTCTGAATCCCAATGACCAACACTAAATTCTGTATCTATATTATTTATAAAATTAGTTTTTTGTTCTATACTACTTTGTATCTCATCATTTTTACGTTTAGCTTCTTCTATTTCTTTATTTATATCATTATATCTTTGTCTTGCAGATTGTACTCTTTCAGATCCTTCTTGAATTTCAGGAGTTAGCGGAGGCATAACCTTTCTATACTCTTCTAATGCTTCTCTTACCGCTCTTTGAGTTGCATCATCATCATCTAACTCATAAAGAAATACTACATCAGAAGTTGACCAATTGTAATCTGATGTTGATTCACGATATACACGAACATCAATTAAATCTTTACCATCGAAATTTATATTCTGATTACCATCATACGTTATATCTCCTTCAAACACCGTACATTTTCCTTGTTGACATGCTAATGTTCTATCATCACCTAAATTATACGTCTTAGGACTTTTTGATTCTACGTCACCTTGATTCTCTATGTTTTGAGGAAGAACCGCATAATTTTGCAGTGTAGGATTGTTAAAATATTCTCTGTGAGCATCTACAACTAATGCTGCTCTCTCACAACTATTAGGTACAGGGTCCATTAGTGCTTTTCTCATATTATTTAATATTTCAACGCTTTGCGCAGTTTTTAATATAGAGTCAGTTGCAGTACAAAAGCCAGAAGTTCCAGGACTAAATAAAGGACCACATGCAGCATAATAACCTACTCCTGACATAAAGCTTAATGGATCACTAAGCCATGATTGAACTGTTGCAAATGCTTGTTTTACAAGATGAACTGGAGCAAGTAAAGATGTTACTTGTTCCCCTATTCCTACACATTGTGCAACAGCTCTTGATTCTTCACAGAAATTAGGATCTAAACCTTGCATTGCAACCCCTTCTATCATACATTGTACGTATTCACATTCTCTTTGAACTCCTCTTTCAACAAAATATATTACTGCAGGTAAGCAAGCACTGTTTATTGCAGAGAACAAATTGCTATAAGGGTTTGCTACGTAGTCTGATGCATTTATTCCACTAATTGCACCTACATGTCTAAATGCATCATTATCTACAAGTCCTGCTCCAAGAACGCCCGATTCACTAATTATGGAACCATCGCAAGTAAATAGTTTACATACTTTTGTACCCCACTCTTGTCCTTGTAAAACTGCGAGTCTGCTAAGTGATAATTTTTCATCAACAGCATGTGCTGCGGGCTGCGCACCTACACCTCTAAGTATAGTGCTAACTGATTGAACCGCGGTTCCTGCAGCACCATAAACTCCGTGAACCGCAGTAGATCCACCACATAAAAATTGCATACCAGTAAATAAGTTTCTCATATAAGCAACCGTCTTAGCATCCCTTAATAAATATTCAAAGTCCTCTTCTAATTGTTCTATTAAATGTTGATCAATACGTTTTTGATTTGTAAGTCTTATAGATAATGTAACATTTAGTTCTTGAGGTTGTTGTAATATAGCAAAGTTTGTCCTTGAATAAACAGTTATAGGGCATTTAAATGTTAATTCATCCATATCATCATATCTCATGCTTTGACCTTGACTTCTAACTGTAAATCTTGTTGTAAATGAATTATCATTTATATTTATCAAACTCATACTTTGTATATCTCCTTGCATACCCGTAACATTTGGATTTGTAGGAACACATCCTGCAGAATGAACTATTACATCTCTTAGCTTTAAATTAGGATTTGAAGAAAATAAACTAAATTCCGCGTAACTATCTCTAGATACTACTAACGTTTGAACATTCATAGATGGGTGAGCCATATTAGCAGATCTAAAATCCCAATTAGATATTGTGTCTTCGTCTGATTGAAGTATTATTATTTGTTGTTGGCTTCTAGCTGAGTTTTTTGCGTTGTCTCTTGCAATTATTTCTAAGTTGTATGTTCCTGGCATTAAAGGATTTGAACTTTGATCTCTTAGATTTATGTTTAAGTCACATACAAATGTTTGTCCTTGTTTATTTGTACAAGTAACGTTTTGATTATATCCGACTGAGTCTATTTTGAATTCGAAGTCTATTTTTGTTGCTCTTTGGTCTGTTACGTTTATTTTTAAGTTTAGGTTTTGGTCTGTTTCTATTACTTCAAAAGAAGATTCTATATCATCTATTATTGGTGCGTCGTTATCACATATTAGTTGTTTGATTAATTGTCCTTTAACGTGTTGCCCGGCGTCGTTTTTTGATTCTTGATCTATTAATAGATTTAAAGGACCGTTACTACATGAACCTATTATTTGGCCAGTACAAGAATTTCCTTCGCAATCATTTGTTGGAGATCCTTGTGGGTTATTAAATCCAAAAAATAACCCGTTACTGAATTTTTCTTCTTGGTTAAAATTAAATTTTATTGTATATAACTGGTTGTTTCTTATGTGACAATCATCACAATCTTGTATTTGTATTGAAATTATTTCAGGATCGGTTGTTTTTATGTTAAAAGTGTGTGTAAAATTATCACTATTAAATCCTGCAGTGAATCTAAGTATATTATTTTGTTGTTGAGTATAAATCCTGTATGGTCCTGAATTTGAACATCTCACCAAGTCGTCTTGTAATTGTTGACAAGTTAATATTTGATCGTTATAACTAAACATAGGACTTGTGTGTATTGATGATAAATCAGCATTTATTTGATTTCTAAAACTACCTCTATATTCTACTTCAAATCTTGCAACTAATTGGTTAGGACCTATGTCATGAGGTATTTGTGTTATTTCTTGGCCTGAAAGAAGTGTGAATTTTGTATTAGTTATTTCAAATGAAGCTACCGTCGGTAATAGAAATAGTATAAGTATTGTTATTAGTAGTTTATTCATTTTACTCTTCCTTCTATATTTTTATCTGTTTTTATATTTTGTGTTAATTTTTTTCCGTTTATATAGAAGGAGTTTTGTTTGTATTCTAGTTTTATTTTCATGAATTCATCTATTGTTATTTCTTTTTTAGAACTGTGTAATTTTGTTCCTATTTCTAGGTCTGTTGTTAGTATCCCTACGTCTTTTTTTCCTGCTGCAAGTAACATACCTTCGCTTTTTTGTCCTCTTAGCACTGCTGGTTTTAGGTTTGTTACTATTATTACTTTTTTTCCAAGTAATTCTTCTTCTTTGTAGTAGGGCACTAGTCCTGATACTATTTGTCTTTTTTCATATCCTAAGTCTATTTCTTCTACGTATAATTTATCTGCTTCTTCGTGTTTTTTTATGCTAGTTATTTTTCCAACGGTCAGGTCTAGTTCTGTTTTTCCGCTAAATGTTTCGTGTAGTTCTTCTATTTCTATATCTTCTAATTTTCTAAATAGTGTTTTTGGCTTACTTATTTTTCCAGTTAGGTTTTTTGATAAGTCATCATAATTAGGAATATTTTGAAGTCCTAGGAACGAGTATATTTTTTTTGATGTGGTTGGTAGTACAGGATAAGTTAGTATTGCTAAGTCTCTTATCATGTGTGCTAAGTTGGCTAATGTGTTTTTTGCTTTTTCTTGTTCTTCTTTTATTGTTTTCCAAGGTTCTTGTTCTTGGAAGTATGCGTTGAACTTTTTTGATAGGTTCATAATGTTTTTTAGTGCTTTTTTTAGCTCTATTTTTTCATAGTCTTTTTTGATTATTTGTATTTCTTCTTCGTAGTTTTCTTTTTTGGTTATATTTGGTATTTGTCCGTCTAAGTATTTGTTTATGAATGTTAGTGTTCTGTTTACTAGGTTTCCTAGGTTTCCTAAAAGTTCTGTGTTATTTTTTTCTTGCAGGTCTTTCCAGTAGAAGTTTGAGTCTGTTTTTTCTGGTCTGTTTATTGTTAGGTAGTATCTCCAAACGTCTGATTCTATGTCTAGGTTCATTACGTCGTCTCCAAAGACTCCTATTTGTCTGCTTTTGCTAAATTTTTGATCTTCGTAGTTTAAATATTCGTTTACATTTAGTGTGTCTACTAAGGTTATGTTTTCTTTTGATCCTATTATTGTTGCTGGAAACATTATTGAGTGGAAAGGTATGTTGTCTTTTCCCATGAATTGTACTAGTCTTGAATCGTTGTACCACCAGTCTTTCCAGTCTTGTCTTGAGGCTTTTGTTATTGATATGTAACCTATTGGTGCATCAAACCATACGTAGAATACTTTATCTTCAAATCCTTTTAATGGTACTTGTATACCCCATTTTAAATCACGTGTTATTGCTCTTTCTTTTAGTCCTTCTTTTAGCCATGCCTTAGTTGTTGTTATGGCATTCTCTGTCCAGGTTTCAAAGTTTAGTTTTTTTTCTAGTAATGGTTGTAATTCGTCTAGTTTTATGTATAAGTGAGTTGTTTTTTTTAGTATTGGTTTTTTTCCACTTATTTTACTTCTTGGATTTATAAGATCTGTTGAGTTTAAGAGTTTTTGACATTTGTCACATTGGTCTCCTCTTGCATCTTCATATCCACAGTTTGGACAAATTCCTTCTATGAATCTGTCTGATAAGAATTTTTGTGCTTCTTCGTCAAAGTATTGTTCTATTTCGTGCTCAGTTATGTATCCGTTTTCGTGGAGTTTTAAGAATAAGTGTTGTGCTATTTCGTGATTTTCTTCGCTGCTTGTTCTTCCAAAGCAGTCAAATTCTAATCCGAACCAGTCATATATTTCTTTGTGTATTTTGTAGTAGTGATCTACTACTTGTTTTGGCGTCATGCCTTTTTGTAGTGCTACTGTCTCTGTTGTTGTTCCGTGTTCGTCTGTTCCAAGTACTGATATTACTTCTTGATTTGTTTGTTTTAAAAACCTTGTGTAAACATCTGCACTTATTATACAGACCATATTCCCTAGGTGAGGTATGTTATTTACGTATGGTAGTGCTGATGTTACTATGGTTTTCATTTTTTTTTCTTTTTCTTTGGCGCTTTCATCTTTTTTGTTATTGGTATTTTGTTTCCTTCTTGGTCTTCAAATACGAATGCTTTTACGCCTTGATATGTTTTTCTTACAAATGGACAGGTTGCTTCTCCTTCTTTTCCTGTATGCGGAGATTTGTATTTTATTTCTACTTTCAAAGTTTTGTCTATTTCGCTGCAAGGATATTCGTTTCCATCATCATCTACATATACTTTACTTCTAACTTTTGGTTTGCCTGTTTTTTCATCTACTGGTTTGCTTAGTAGTCCTTTTCCGTTTGGTGATGGCGGTCTGTATACCCATGCTCTTAGCCAGCCACCATTTTCTAGTGTTCTTCTTGTGTAATAGAATAATTCATCCATGTTTTCTGGTTCTTTTAATGCCATTTTACCACCTTTTTATTTCAATTGATATTGCTTGTTTCATTGTCCTTATATATTTTGGACAAAGTTCGTATTCTATATTGTTTTTTTCTAGGAGATTTATTAATGTTTCTGTTCTTTTTGTGAGTATGTTTATTTCGTGTGCTATTATTTCTTGTTTTTTTATGAGTTTTAGTACTTCTTGCTTTTTTTGTTCCCATCTAACTAGTTTTTTTGGTAT
Source organism: Candidatus Woesearchaeota archaeon (assembly GCA_047602735.1). Taxonomy (GTDB): domain Archaea; phylum Nanobdellota; class Nanobdellia; order Woesearchaeales; family 21-14-0-10-32-9; genus SKIS01. The sequence goes on from JBLKOK010000003.1 coordinate 142,437, forward strand.
GTTTTTTAGTGCTTCTACTAATGCTTTTTCATCCAGCATCACTTCTTCTACGTTTAAATCTTCGTTTGTTGCTATGAATCCTCCTTGTCCAATTGTTATTGGTTTCCATCTTCCAAAGCTTCCTATTATGTAGTCTCCATATTTTGCTTGTTGTTTTCCTATGCTTCCGCATACATCATTTATCATTATAGTTTTTTTTTGTTTGCATGCTTCGTACACTTTTTTTGCGTCTTCTAGCCATGCGTATGCAGGCATTGTGTTAATTAGAAGTATTTTGTTTGGTTGTATATCTTCAACATTGATTTTGCCATCAATCATTTTCAAATACAATACATCTCCTAGTTTTGGGTATGTGTGCCAGCTTCCTTCTTCTTGTAATAAAATCTCACGTTTAGGAAGAATATCTATTAGTATTTCTGCTGCTAGTCTTCCTTTAGAAACATAGTATATGTTTTTTTTTCCTGTTAGCTCAGATAAGATTTTTTTGCTTTCAAGTTCCCCCATATCTTTATTTAGAACAATGATTTGCTTAAAAGCTTTTCTTGTTTAGAAAAAAAAAAAAAAAAAAAAAAAAAAAAAAAAAAAAAAAAAAAATTATGCTGTTATTGGTATTACTATTTGTTTTATTTCTTTTGTTGCTTTTTGCATAACATCATTTATTGTTCCGCCAAATAGTTTTGCTACTAAGCCTGAGTTCATCATAGCAATATAGGTTTGTCCATCGCTTTTTTCATATATAGATATTCTGCAAGGCATCATAGGAGTTACTATTCTTTCATCGTCTTCACGAAGTATTTCGTATGAATATTGACCGCTGCATAAATCAAATATTTTTACAGGTAGAACTTCATATCCTAGGTTTGCTTTTACTGCTTGCATATCATGTGTGTTCAATATACCCCATCCCGCGTCAGATACTCTTTGTTCAAATACTTCTACTGTTTGATTAAAGTCGTATTGGCTTTTGTATTCGTTCATCATTAGTGATGGAGCTGTTAAAATTAATATAAAAGTAAATAATATTAATCCAATCACTAATCCACTTACCATATAAATTATGTTTTTTTTGTTTATTTTATTTTTAGTTACCATTATATTCTGTAAGCTATATGTTTTTAAATATGTTTTTGAGTAAAGATTTTTTTGGAGCGTTATTTCAGTACCGAATTTGTAATATTTATAATTCAGTATAAGATAAAATTATATATATAAACAAATATTCTTATTTTTTGTATAGTTTAAAATAAATCAAATAATTAAACATAAAATACTTGATGAAGCTGAAAAGACAAATATTTTTCGAAATACAGATTTAGATACTTTGTATAAAACATTGTATGATTCTCTTCATACTAAGTTTTTGAGAATAAAAGAAAATTACCCTACGCTAAATACTAGTTTAGAAGAAGATTTTTATAATTTAGCTAAACCAGCTAATTTTAAATTAATCGGCTATGAGTTAGAGCAAATAAATAAGTTTTTAGGAAGAGATATAGATGTTTTTTTTAAATCTAATAAGACTTATGACGAAGATATTTTTTATAAAAACGATGTTTTGCCAAGTATTAGATTTGATCATAAAATAATTTTGTTAAACCCCACCAATAACAAAGATAATCCTAAGAAAATAAAGTTAGACGAATACGGTGTTGAAGGCGTTGTCGAATCTTGGAAATTTTTAAGTCCTAAAGAATACGAGAAACATTTGCCTTGGTCTAAGAATTCTTTTGGTTCTAAGTATTTGGATTTAAAATCAATAAACGATATTGAGTTAGAAACATTCAAAAAAGGTAAAGGACATTTATGTCATAAAAAGAAAGACACTTTGTTTTTATATAATGAATTTGATGAAGACATAGGTACTACAAATGGCATTAGAACTAAATATCATAAATTACAAGTTAATAGAAGACGCAATAATAATACAACTTACATAGAGTATCATGGTTTTCCAATAAGTAGAAAAGAGTTCGAATTAGCAAATCAAAAAGTTTAGTTCTTCATTATATGTTTTTGAATTATATATACTGCATAACAATTACATTTATATATGATTAAAAATCAAAAAAACACTAGGGGTAGTGTTTATTGACATAAAGCACTACTAGATGTGTGAAATATGAGATGCCCTTTTTGTAACCATGACGAGACAAAAGTACTCGAAACAAGAGAGACTGGAGAAGATATTACAAGAAGGCGCAGAGAATGCTTGAAGTGTTCAAAACGTTTTACTACGTATGAACAAGTTGAGCTTACAAATTTAAATGTTATAAAAAAGGATGGCAGACGCGTAGTGTTTGATAAACAAAAAATTATCAATAGTATGCAAGTTGCTTGTCAAAAAAGAAATATTAGCCTAGACCAAATCGAAGATATCGCTTCAAGAATCGAGGCAAAAGTTAGGAATTCGATGGAAAAAGAAGTGTCTAGCAGAAAGATAGGCGGCTACGTTATGGATGAGCTTAAGGAACTCGATGATGTTTCTTATGTGAGATTTGCAAGCGTATATAGAGATTTTAAAACTCTTAAGTCGTTTAAAAAAGAACTTGAAAAATTAAGTAAATAGGAGGAATATGAATGGAAACAGTGAAAGGATTAAAATTTAACAGAGTTTTTACAACAAAAGGAGTTAGTCCTTATAGCATGGTAGAGTATGATATTAGGAGTTCTGTTATTAGAAATGCAGATGGTAGCGTTGTTTATGAGATGAACAACATCGAGGTTCCAAAGAGTTGGAGTCAGGTAGCTACAGATATTTTAGCTCAAAAATATATTAGAAAAAAAGGTGTTCCTCAAAGAAATAGTGATGGTTCTTTTAAATTAGACGAAAATGGAAATAAAGTTTTAGGTGCAGAAAACAGTATTAAGCAAGTAGCACATAGACTTGCAGAATGTTGGATGCAATGGGGTAAAAGACATAATTATTTTGCTTCAGATGAAGATGCAGAAGTATTTTATGATGAGACTGTTTATATGCTTATAAATCAGATGACTGCTCCAAATAGTCCTCAGTGGTTTAATACAGGTCTTGCAGAAGTTTATGGTATTAGAGGTAGTGCTCAAGGCCATTATTATTGTGATCCTGATACTGGCGAGCTTAAAAAATCTGATGATGCTTATACTAGGCCTCAGCCTCATGCTTGTTTTATTCAAAGCTTAAAAGATGATCTTGTAAACCAAGGGGGAATTTTTGATCTTGTCACAAGAGAAGCTAGAATTTTCAAGTATGGTAGCGGTACAGGTACTAATTTTTCTAATCTTAGAGGTAAAGGAGAAAAGCTTAGTGGAGGCGGAGCAAGTAGTGGTCTTATGAGTTTTTTACATATTTTTGATAGAGCAGCTGGAGCGATTAAAAGTGGAGGAACAACAAGAAGAGCTGCTAAAATGGTTTGTCTTGACTTAGACCATCCTGACATTGAAAGTTTTATTGAATGGAAGGTTAAAGAGGAGCAAAAAGTTGCAGCACTTGTTAGTGGTAGTTTGACAAATAAAACTTATCTTAAGGAAATTATGGAAATTGCTATTTCTAAGAAAAGCATTGATTTGAAAGAAAATCAAGAACTTAGAAAAGCTATTAAAAAAGCATTAGATGCAAATGTTCCAATTAACTATGTTCAAAGAGTTTTACAACTTGTAAAGCAAGGTCAAAAAGACGTTGATTTTGTTGTTATGGATACACATTACGAAAGTGAAGCCTATCTTACTGTTAGTGGTCAAAATAGTAATAATAGTATTCGTGTTCCAAATAGTTTCTTTGAAGCATTGCAACAAGATAAAGATTGGGATCTGATTAATAGAACTGATAAGAGTGTGAGTAAATCTGTTAGTGCTAGAGCGCTTTGGGATAAGATTGCTTATAGTGCTTGGATGAGTGCAGATCCTGGAGTTCAATACGATACAACTATTAATGAGTGGCATACTTGTCCAACCGATGGGAGAATTAATGGTAGTAATCCTTGTTCTGAATATATGTTTTTAGATGATACTGCTTGTAATCTTGCAAGTATTAACTTGATTAAGTTTTATGATAAAGAAACTAAGATGTTTAAGGTTGATGAATTTAAGCATGCTGTTAGGATTTGGACTACTATCTTAGAAATAAGTGTATTAATGGCTCAATTTCCAAGTCCTGAAATTGCAAAGAAATCTTACCAGTATAGAACTCTTGGTTTAGGTTTTGCAAATATAGGGAGTTTATTGATGGTTCAAGGACTTGCTTATGATTCTGATAAAGGACGCGCAGTTGCTGGAGCTATTAGTTCCATTATGGGTGGTGAGAGTTATGCTACTAGTGCTGAGATTGCTAGCGTTAAGGGTCCTTTTGAAAGATATCCTCATAATAAAGAAAGTATGATGCGAGTTATGAGAAATCATAGAAGAGCAGCTTATAATGAAAGACCCTCAGAGTATGAGGGGTTGACTGTTAAACCTGTGGGTATTAATCAAGAAGTTTGTCCAAGTTATTTGGCTAGTGCTGCTAAAAACGCTTGGGATAAAGCAATTAATCTTGGAGAACAACACGGATTTAGAAATGCTCAAGTAACTGTTATTGCTCCAACAGGAACTATCGGTCTTGTTATGGATTGTGATACTACCGGAGTAGAGCCTGATTTTGCGCTTGTTAAGTTCAAAAAACTTGCAGGAGGAGGATATTTTAAGATTGTTAATCAAAGTGTTCCTCCAGCTCTAAAGAACTTAGGTTATAGTGATGAAGAAGTAGACAAGATAATTAAATATGCTATTGGTAGTGGTAACTTAAAAGATTCTCCACATATCAATATTGAGAGTTTAAAAGAGAAGGGTTTTACTGATGAAAAGATTAGTGCAATTGAAGCAAGTCTTCCTACTAGCTTTGAGTTAAAGTATGCTTTTACTAAGTGGACTTTAGGTGATGATTTCTTAGAGGAACTCGGATTTAGTGAAGAACAGATTAATAATCCTTCACTTAATGTTTTAGAGGCTTTAGGTTTTAGTAAAAAAGAGATAACTGAGGCTGAAGAGTATATTTGTGGAACTATGACTGTTGAAGGAGCCCCTGGGTTAAAAGAAGAGCATTTATCTGTGTTTGATTGTGCTAATAAGTGTGGTAAGAAAGGACAGAGATTTATTAGCGTTATGGGCCATATTAAGATGATGGCTGCAGTTCAACCATTTATTAGTGGAGCTATTAGTAAGACTATTAATATGGATAAAGATTGTAGTATCAAAGAAGTCGAAGATGCTTACATGGATTCTTGGAAGCTTATGATAAAAGCAGTTGCTTTGTATAGAGATAGTAGTAAGTTATCTCAGCCACTTAATGCTTCTAGTGAAGATGAAGCCGAGTTATTAATGCTTCAGCAAGAAGATGATATTGATGAAACTATTACTCCAAAGCAAATTAACGATTTGGCTATTAGTAAGCAAAGAAAGCTTCCTGCTAAGCGTTATGGATTTGTTCAAGGAGCTGTTGTTGGTGGTCAAAAAGTTTATCTTAGAACAGGAGAATATGAAGATGGTACTCTTGGAGAGATCTTCTTAGATACTTACAAAGAAGGAGCTAGCTATGGTGCTTTGCTTAATTGCTTTGCTGTAGCTGTTAGCAAAGGTTTACAGCACGGAGTTCCTTTATCTGAGTTTGTTGAGAGCTTTACTTTTACAAGGTTTGAGCCTAGCGGTATGGTAGCAGGTCATCCTAGTATTAAGAGTGCTACTAGTATCTTAGATTATGTGTTTAGAGTGCTTGGCTATGAGTATCTTGGTAGGTCTGACTTTGTTCACGTAAAGAGTATGGCTAGTCTTGATAAGAAGGAAGAAAAGAATAGTAAGAAGGAAAGAGAGAAGCAGCTTAGTTTAAGACAAGTAGAAACTACTGAGGACCATAAGACGCTTGAGGCTAAGAGCAAGGGGTATACTGGTGATCAGTGTGCTAATTGTGGTAGTCTTAGGATGAAGAGAAATGGTAATTGTTTGCTTTGTGATGATTGTGGTACTACCACTGGTTGTTCATAAGCAAAGAATTATATATTAATTATTTTTTTCTTTTTTATTATGTATCCAAAGGAATTAGTTGAACCTATGAAGGAAGAGTTGAACAGTGTTGGAGTTAAGGATCTTTTAACAAAAGAAGATGTTGACTTAGCTTTTAATGAGCCTTGTTTTTTGTTAATTGTTAATAGTGTTTGTGGTTGTAGCGGTGCTAGTATGAGACCTGCAGTGATTGAAGCATTAGAAGAACAAGAAGTTAAATCATTTAGTGTTTTTGCAGGTGTTGATTTTGAAGCAACTGAGCATGCAAGGTCTAAGCTTGAAGGTTTTTTACCTAGTAGCCCTAGTGTTTTTTTAGTTAAGGATAACGAGGTTGTTTTTGCTCTTGAGAGAAGCGATATTTCTGGTCGTCCTTATTTTGAAGTTAAAGAAGATTTGTTAGATGCTCTAAAGCAACATAGTTAAGCACATAAAAAAAATAATTTAATACATTTTTTATCTTATTAGTTCTATTATTTCTGGTAGTAAGTCTAGTGATCCATTTATTACGAATTGTACGCTTATTACTGCAAGTATGAGCCCAAATATTTTTGTTGCTACTTTTTTTCCTGTTTCTCCTACGTACTGAGTTATTTTATGAGAGTATAGTAATGCGAAATAGCAAATTAACATTATAGTTATTATTGCTAGAAGAACTATTGATAAGTGCATTGTTGAAGATGATTCAGTTGATAATAGCATTACTGTTGCAATACTTCCAGGTCCGCTCATAAAAGGTATTGCTAAAGGTATTACTGATATGTCATCGCTGTCCATCTCGTTGCTTGTGTGATGTGCTTCATCGTGTTCTCCCCCACTAGATTTTATCATTTTCATAGCAATCCCAAATAGTATTAGTCCTCCGGCTATTTTGAATGCAGCTATAGTTATTCCAAATAGTGAGAAGATGAAGCTTCCAAATAAGCTAAATATTATTAGTACGCTTGCTGCGATTATTGTTGATCTTTTTGCTATTGAGTTTTTTAGTTCTTTTGAGCCATAGGGCATTAGTGATTGGAATACGAATGCTGTTGTTAGCGGATTTACGATTACAAATAGTGCGGCTATTGATATTAAAAAGTAGTCTAGTAAGCTTATTATTATTTTTATTTTATTTTTTTTAATTTAGATTTTTAAAGGTTGTGATTTTTTTTATAAAAACTATTATATATTACTTCCTATAATATATTGGTTATATGATTAAGCCGTTTAAAGATAGTTTTGTTTATTTTAGTTTAGTAAAAATAACTTTGTTTTTTTGCGGTCTGTTTTTGGCTTTGAGTGTTTTTGGTTTTTATTCAGATTTTGGTTTGAGTTATTTCTTTATTTTTTTAGCAGTTCTTTATTTTTTTGTTGTGCTTAGCTTGTTTGTTAGGTATAGAAAAGAGCGTTATGAGTTAGGAAAAGAAGTTTTTAAGGTTTTTAGCGGTTCTTTTTTTAGTGATTTTGAATCTGAGCTTGTTGTTAAAAACATTGTTCAAGTTAGTTTGAGGCTTCCTTTTTTAGAGTATAAGTTTTTTGGTACTGGTACTATTAGTGTTAAAGCCGCAGGTAGCTCAGGTGTTGAGATTAAGTTGTCTAACATAAAAAATCCTAAGAGAGTTTATGAAGATATTTTAGATATTATGAAGAGCCAGGGTTTTACTTTGTCTAAGAAGAATCTTTTGCAAAGAGAGGTCCCAAATAGTGTCGCTGTTTTTTTAGATGTGTTTAAAGAATTTGTGTTAGGAGTTGTTATTTTCTTTTTGTTTTATTTTAGTTTCATAGTTGATGTTTTGGCCGATGTTAATACTAGCTTGATTCCTTTAATTTTACTTGTTTTTGTTTTAGGTGTTTATTATATTACTAGGAGTATTTTGAGGTTTTTAGATTTAAAAAGAAAAGTTTACTATTTGTATGAAGATACTATTTATTACGAAGATGGTTTTTTGACTGAGAATTATAGTTTTATTCCTATTGAGAATTTGAGCGATACTGATCTTACACAAACTTTTATTGATAGGTTGCTTGATTTGTATGATTTGAAGATTAGTAGTAAGGGTCAGAGTAATGAGATTCATTTTTCTAATATTGTTAATGGTAAGTTGTTTGAGAAGAATTTGAAGGGTTTGATTAAGAGTTCTAAACAAGTTAGTGTTAAAAAGACTGCTAGTAAAAAGATTGATAAGTCTAATATTAGTAGTTTTAAGATGAATTTTAAAAGGATGATTTCTGCTAATGTTTTGTTATTGGTTTTTGGTTTATTTGTTTTCTTTGTTATTGGCGTTATTTTACTTAGTTTGAATCAGTTGGTTTTGAGTTTTATGAGTATCGGAGTTGTATTTTTGTTTGTTGTAGCTGTGGGTTTTGGTGTGCTAGGTAGTTTTGTTAAGTATTATTTTACTAAGTATTTTATTAGTAAGAATAGTTTTGAGTCTCATTTTGATTTTTTGACTAGTAGGCACAGAGAGTTTAGTGTTGATAAGGTTACTTTTGTTGAGGTTTTGAGAAATCCTATTGATAGATTTTTTAAGACTGTTAGCGTTAATATTATGAGTATTGGTAGTAACGAGATTTTAAGTTTTGAGTATGTTGATGAAGGTGTTGTGAAAAAAGTTTTTAGTAATTTAGGTTATGATTATAAGGGTTTTAAGAATCACGGTTTTAATTATGGCTTTGTTAATTTTGTTAAAGGTTTTTTGCCATTAACAGCATTGTTTTTTGTAGTGTTTTTTGTTGGAGTAGTTATTAATGTTTATTTGGGTTTTTTAGTTTTAGCTTTGTTCTTAGGAATTCATCTTTATTTGAATGAGTTTTATAATAGAGCAGTTTTTGGTTTTAAGAAAGATATTTTGTATTATAAGCGCGGATTGATATTTGTTAAAGAGAGTTTTGCTTTGTTTGATAATGTTAAGAGTGTTAGTTCTTTGAGGTATCCAAAAACCAATGTTGGCAGTTTGAGTTTTGATGTTACCGGAGAAGTATTTGTAGATAATAATCAAAATAGTTATAAGAGTAATGGGTTTAGTGTTGGTTTTTTGAGTGATGTTTTAGAGCTTCATGATTTTTTTGATGAAGTTCTAGGTGCTAAGAGTTTTGAAGTTAGTGTTTCTAAAAAGCCTAGTTTTGCAAATGCTTTGACAGTTGCTAGTTTTCCTTTAATCACCGTTGTTTATATTCCATTTTATTTTGTATTAGCTCCTGTTATTGTTATTAAACAAAGAAGAAAAGATTTTGTTTTAGAAAAATATAGGGTTGTTAAGTATAGAGGGGTTTTTTATAGGAAGAAGAAGAGTGTTTTGTATGAGAGAATTGATCATATTTCTAAGTCTGAGGGTTTGTTAAATAAGGTTTATAGTAATGGTAACATATTTGTTTTTACTGTTGGAAGTAGTAGGCCAGATCTTGTTTTTAGGAGTTTGCCTGACTATAATTCTTTTTATGAGAAGTTAGAGAAAAATTATAAGTAACTTATTTTTGTATGTATGATAAGATTATTATCATTACAAAAGCAGTTAGTGACATTATAGGTATTGTTATGTATCCAAATCCTAAAACATAAGTCAATCCACAATCTACTCCTCCTTGTCCAATACAAGTGAATGTGGGTGTTAGTTGGACCATTATGTGATATATAGAAATTAACGCCCCTATTGTTGCTAAAGGTATTGTGTATCTTCTTACTTTGTAATCTTTGTATATTATTGCAACTAATAGTATTATTGGCAGTACGTACATGAAGATTCTTTGCCACCAACATAAAAGGCACGGTGTGAATCCTGCAATTTCTGAGTAAAATAGTGATCCTAGTGTGGCTGTTGTTGCTACTACAAACGCATATTTTATTGCGTGGCTTCTAACATGTAAGACTAGTTTTTTTGTATGTTTTTTTACTTTTTTAATCGGGTATATTGTTAAAAATATTAAGAATAGTATTAGTAGTATATGGCTTGATAGTGTTAACCATGATAATACTGTGTTCATTAAATTAATCATACCTTTTGGAATGTTTGTTTATTTATATTGTTTTTTATAATTATTTATGATTAATATTTTGAACTTGATGTGGTAAAACTTTTTTAAAATTCGCAGTTAATTCATCATACCAAATGTTTAGTTTTTGTTTTGCGTCTTTCAAATCAAGTCCTTCAGATTCAAAATAATTATCTTTAAATCCCCAATTCGAAATATTAAATGCGTATTTGTTAAGATCATAGTCTCCGTCTTTTAAAATACCAAAAGAGATAGGTAAACTAAAATCTTCTTCATATAATTTTTCTTCAAAATTCATTGCTCGTAATCTTTCTTCAGAGGGTCTGAGTGTGATAAAAATATGCTGTAGTGATCCTTTGTTTTCTATTGTGTTTAGAATTGTAGTTATAGTATCTGAAAGATCTTCTACTTTGAATTGTTTGAATGTTTCGGATTGAATTGTTCCGTATTTAAATCCTCCAATTGAATTTATATTTATTATATCTGAATGTATATTATTTTGTCTTGGATAGAATTCGTATGATTTAAAGTGATTTGAATTTATTACAGCGTTTAAGTTATCTATTGCTTGTGTTTGTGATAAATTTTTAGCTTGTTTAAGATAGGACATTTTGTTATTAATGAAACTCATTTAATTTATAAATATTCGCATTCTATAACTACTTATTAGTAAAAAATTATTGTTTTTTGAGTCAAACAACGAATATTAAAAAAATGTTATTTCGTTCTTTTTAGCTTGTTTTTCATAACATTTATAAATGGTTTAGACTTTAATTTTTTTGAGGATGGAAAACGATTATAAAGCAGGAAATATTAAGGTTTTAGAAGGTCTTAGCGCAGTAAGAAAAAGGCCAGGGATGTATATTGGTAGCACTGGTAAAAGAGGACTTCATCATTTACTTCAAGAAGTTGTTGATAATAGTATAGATGAAGCTATGGCAGGTCATTGTTCTAGGATTATTGTGACTTTGCATAAAGATCAAAGTGTTAGTGTTGATGATGATGGAAGAGGTATCCCAGTTGATATGCACGAAGGTTCTAATATGAGTGCTTTAGAAGTTGTTATGACTAAGCTTCATGCTGGCGGTAAGTTTGAAAAAGATAGTTATAAGGTAAGCGGAGGTCTTCACGGGGTCGGTATTAGTGTTGTTAATGCTTTGAGCCAAAGAGTAGAAGTTACTGTTAGAAGAGATGGTAAGAAGTATTTTATGTCTTTTGAGAAAGGAGACAAGGTTGAGGATATAAAAGTTATCGGTGATGCTTCTGATACAGGAACTATTGTTAAGTTTTTAGCTGATCCTGAGATTTTTCCTGAAGGTATTAGTTTAGATTATTCTTTGGTTACTAATAGGTTAAGAGAGCTTGCTTTTTTGAATAAAGGAGTTAAGATTATTGTTATTGATGAGAGAGCTGATAAAAAACAAGAGTTTTATTATGAAGGCGGAGTTGTTAGCTTCGTTGAGTTTTTAAATCAGGGTAAAAAGGCCGTTCATAGTCCTATTTATATTGAAAAAGAAAAAGACGGAGTGATCGTTGAGGTTGCTTTACAATATACTGATGCTTATAATGAGAGCTTGTTTAGTTTTGTTAATAATATTAATACTCATGAGGGAGGAACTCATGTTTCTGGTTTTAAGACCGCTTTAACTAGGTCTTTGAATAGTTATGCTGATAAGAATACTAAGGAGAAGGCTAAGCTTAGTAGCGAGGATGTTCGTGAAGGTCTTACAGGTATTGTTAGTGTTAAGGTAAGTGAGCCTCAATTTGAGGGTCAAACTAAGACTAAGCTTGGGAATTCTGAGGTTAAGGGTATTGTTGATAGCGTTGTTAGTGTTGCTTTATCTGAGTTTTTAGAAGAGAATCCTAGTGATGCTAAACAAATAATTGAGAAGTCTTTAACTGCTGCTCGTGCTCGTGAGGCTGCTAAAAAGGCTCGTGAGCTTACAAGAAGAAAGAGTGTTTTAGAGAGTAGTACTCTTCCAGGTAAGCTTAGTGATTGTCAAGAAAGAGACCCTAGCAAATCCGAGATATACATAGTAGAAGGAGATAGTGCGGGGGGTTGTTTTAGTGGTGATACAAAGATAGCTTTAGTTGATGGTAGAGAATTGTCATTTTTAGAGTTAATTGAAGAAGATAAGAAAGGTAAAGTTAATTATTGTTATACTATAAAAGAAGATGGTAGTATAGGGGTTGAAAAGATACTTTACCCTAGATTAACTAAGAGAAATGCCGATGTAATAAAAATAGTATTAAATAATGATGAGGAAATTATATGTACTCCTGATCATAGGTTTATGTTAAGAGATGGATCTTATAAAGAAGCAAAGGATTTGTCTAGAGAAGATTCTTTAATGCCATTGTACAAAAAACATTCTAAAAAAGAAGGAAAAATAACTATTGAAGGGTATGAAATGATTTATGATAACTTAAAACATAAATGGATTTTTACTCATGTTTTATCTGATCAATATAATCTTAATAGAGGAGTTTATGCTAAGATAGGATCTCATAGACATCATGTTGATTTTAATAAGTTAAACAATAACCCTTCTAATATTATTAGATTAAGTAAAAAGGATCATTTAGAGTTACATAGAAATCATGCAAAAAAAACTATTTTAACTGAGGAAGTTAAGGATAAACTTAGAAAATTAAGGAAAACAGCTGAATTTAGAAATAAAGTTAGTAAATCTATGCTTAAGAAAAGACATGTTCTTAGTGAAAGAGCCAAAAAACAATGGGAAAGTGAAGAGTATAAAGATTATATGAGAGCTAAGTTCTTAGACTTTTATAATAATAACAAAGAGTATAGAGAACAAAATAATAAGCAACTATTTGAAGCTCAATATAAATATTGGGGAGATTTAAAAAATAGGAAGATACAGTCTGAAAAAGTAAAAAAATATTTCAAAGAGAATCCAAATAAGAAAAAAGAGTTATCTAAAATTTCTAAGTTACAATGGAGTGATAAAGATTTACTTATGTGGAGAAGTGAGCTTACAAAAAAGCAATGGACTGAAGATTTTAGGAATAAGAGAAAAAAGGCTTATGATAAAACTTATTTTAAAAATACTATGAGTTTACTTAAAGCAGTAGAAGAAGCACATGATAAATTAGATAGTATGCTCTTTGAACAACATAGAAGAAATATAAGAAATCCTAATATTTTGAAGTATTCTACTTTTAAAGAAAGATTTTTTTATAATGATGAAGAGTCGCTAAAAGAGGCTGTTTTGAATTATAATCATAAAATTAAAGAAAAAATTGTTTTAAATGAAAAAATAGATGTTTATGATATTGAGGTTCCAAATACTCATAATTTTGCTTTAGCTTCAGGTGTTTTTGTTCATAATAGTGCAAAACAAGGGAGAAGCAAAGAATTCCAAGCTATTTTGCCTCTTAGAGGTAAGATTCTTAACGTGGAAAAGGCTAGGCTTGGTAAGATTATTAGTTCTGAGGAGATTAGGACTTTGATTACTGCTCTTGGTACTGGTATTGGTGATGAGTTTGATATTGAGAAAGCTAGGTATCATAGAATTATTATTATGACAGATTCAGATGTTGATGGGAGTCATATCACTACGTTGATCTTGACGTTTTTCTTTAGGTATATGAAGCCTTTAATTGAAGCTGGTTATGTTTATGTTGCTCAGCCTCCTTTGTATCTTATAAAGAAAGGTAATTCTAAGACTTATCTTAGGACTGAAGCTCAAAAGGATAAGTTGGTTGCAGAGCTTGGTAAAGGAACTAGTATCCAGAGGTATAAGGGTCTTGGTGAGATGAATCCTGATCAGTTATGGGAGACTACTATGAATCCTGATAATCGTGTTTTAAAACAGATAAGTATTGAGGATGCTGTTGAAGCAGATATGGTGTTTAGTATGCTTATGGGTAGTGATGTTGCTCCTAGGCGTAAGTTCATAGAAGAAAATGCTTATAAAGTTAAGAATTTAGATATATAATCATGGTGTATTTACAAAAGACTAGTTATACTACTTTGGCTGCTAGTTTGATCAATGTTTTTTTAGAGTTGAAAGTCAAGGTTTTGGATGAAGAAGAATTTTTTATTTGGCATAATTCTGCTAATTTACCTATTAGAGCTAGTAGTATTTACGGGGTTGCTAGTTATGCTTTTAAAAAAGGTTTGAATGTTGAGGTTATTGTTGAAGATAAAGAGTTTGATTTTCCTGATTATAGGTTTTATAGGTATACAAAGGATGATGTTTTGCTTGCAAAAAAGAGTAGTTCTATTTATTTGAATGATTGTGAAGCGCTAGGTATTAGGGTTATTGAGAGAGGTATTGATTTTAGTTTTGTTAAGTCTTTGGTTTTACAAAAGAAGATTTTGTTGCTTCGTTTAAATGTTAAGAGTATTAGAGGTCTTAAGAAGAATAGTAGTAATTTTTTGGCTATTTTGGGTTTTGAGAGAGGTAATTTTAGGGTTATTGATCCAAAAAGCGGTGAGCATTTTGTTGCTGAGAGCGATATGATTGAGTGTTTTAGTAGTTTAGAGACAAAGAAGCACCGATCTCATAAGATGATTGTTTTTAATGAAAAAAGTATATAAATGAAGTGTTATTCTTATTAGTATGGTACTTGATTCTTTGTCTGAGTCTTTAAAGAACACATTAAAAAAGGTAACTAATGCGTTGTTTGTTGATGAGAAGCTTATTAATGAGCTTGTTAAAGATATTCAGCGTAGTCTTTTGAAGGCTGATGTTAATGTTAGGCTTGTTTTAGATCTTACTAGTAAGATGAAGGAGCGTTTGCTTAATGAGAAGACGCCTAGTACTATTTCTAAAAAGGAGCATTTGGTTAATATTATTTATGAGGAGCTTGTTAGCTTTTTGGGTAAGGGAGACAAGGTTGATTTTAAGCAAAAAGTGTTAAAGAATAAGCCTTATAAGTTGATGCTTGTTGGTTTGTTTGGTAGTGGTAAGACCACTACTACTGGTAAGCTTGCTAGTTATTTTAAGAAACGTGGTATTAATGTAGGTGTTATTAGTACTGATACTTGGAGGCCTGCTGCTTATGATCAGTTAGAGCAAGTTAGTAAGAGTATCGGAGTTAAGTTTTTTGGTGATAAGTCAATTAAGGATCCTGTTAAGATTTATAAGAAGTTTGAGAAGGATTTGAATAAGTTTGATTTGGTTATTATTGATACTGCTGGTCGTGATGCTTTGAGTGATGAGCTTATCGGCGAGCTTGATTTGTTAAATAAAGCTGTTATTCCTAATGATGTTTTTTTGGTTTTGAGTGCTGATATTGGTCAGAGTGCTGAGGCACAGGCTAAGGCATTTAATGAGAGTTGTGGTGTTAATGGCGTTGTTATTACTAAGCTTGATGGTACTGCTAGAGGAGGTGGTGCTTTGGTTGCTTGTAGTGTTACTGGTGCTCCTGTTCGTTTCATAGGGGTTGGGGAGAAGAGTGATGATTTAGAGGAGTTTAAGCCTGAAAATTTTGTTTCTAGACTTCTTGGTATGGGTGACTTGGAAGGTTTATTAGAGAAGACTAAGGAGGCTTTTGAGGGCAAAGACGTTGAGGATCTTGGTAAGAAGTTTTTGAAGGGTGATTTTAATCTTATTGATTTGTATGAGCAGATGCAGAGTATGCGTAAGATGGGTCCTTTGAATAAGATTATTGATATGATTCCTGGTATGAGTAATGTTCCAAAGGATATGCTTAAAGGTCAAGAGGAAAAGATTGATAAGTGGAAGTTTGTTATGCAAGGTATGACAAAGCAAGAGTTAGAGGAGCCAGATATTATTACTGGTAATAGGGTTTTGCGTATTGCTAATGGTAGCGGAGTTGACGCTGCTGATGTTCGTAGTCTTTTAAAGCAGTATCGTCAGAGTAAGAAGATGGTTAAGATGATGAAAGGTGGTTCTGAGAAGGATATGAAGAAGCTTATGCAAAAGATGCAAAGCAAGAAGGGGTTTAAGTTCTAATGGTTCACATAATGATTTTGGCAGATGATGACTCTAAAGAGTTGTATAAGCTTATTTTGAAGCTTGAGGCTAGAGGTTATTTTATTACTAAGATTATTAGTCCTGATGTTAGTAGTAATAGTTTTAAGGAGTCTTTGAATGCTTTAGAGCCTGAGGATTATTTGTTGTGTGTTGGGGAATCTGTTAATTCAGGTATTAGTGTACTGGAGCATAAGCTTAGAAGTATTGAGGCTGCTTTTTTTGTTGTTAATAATCCTTGTAATTTTAGTGGTAGTTTGAAAGCTAAGAAGATTTTTTTGTATGGTAATGATGAAGCAGAAAAGCTTGGCGATAATCTTGATTTAGAAGCTTTTACAGACGATGATTTAGATGTTTTGTTAGAAGAAGTTCTGATTGATATTATTAGCCTTGAGCATTAAATTTTTTTAATATTGTTCTTTGTTCAAATGCTTGATAAATAGTATCATCTAAGTATATTACGTTATCTCTTTTTGAGGATAGCGATATGTTGTTTGCCATATCTTTTGCAGCTTGTTTTTTAAATTCTGAAATTATTAAGTCATCCATTTCTAAAAATTCTAATTTATTTGATTTTTGCATTAAAGTTTCATATGCATCTAGATCTGTGAATGATAATCCATAAAATTGTATGTTATTATCGAGGGCGTTATCTTCTAAAACTTTTGTTAGTTGATCAAAATTTAATTTCATATCAGTTACGTTTTCAAGTGTTTGTAAATATGAGCTTGTAACCTTTTCATTAAACATTCGTTGTCCAAATATACTGTATGCTATTGAGAAAGGCACTTCCTTTTGATACACCATTATTTTTTTGGGTTTTTCCAAAGGTAAGTGTATAGTATCTCCCATAAAATCCATTTCTAGTAATTTATCAATAGATTTTACAAATTTTATGTCTGACATATAATTAAGTAAACAAAACCAATTTAAAAAGTTTACTACTCTTTAGTTATTATTATTTCTAGTATTTGTGGTCCTTCTACTTTTTTAACCGTGAATCTTATATTTTTATCATCTAAATCAAATACGTCTCCATTTGTTGGGACTTTGTTTAGTGAGTGCTGTAAAAATCCACTTATAGTGTTAAAATTGTCGTTGTTTGAGAGTCCTAGTTTTAGTTTTTTGTTTAGGTATCTTATTGGTGTTTTTCCAAGTACTAACCATTGATTTCTTCCTTGTGGCCTTACTAGTTGTTCTATTTCATCAGATTCGTCATAGATATCCCCCACTATTTCTTCTAGTAAGTCTTCTATTGTTACAACTCCCTCTACACTTCCATGTTCGTTTACAACTATCGCCATATGGCTTGATTTTTGTTGTAATTCCCTTAGTAATATATCTGTTTTTTTGTTTTCAGGTACAAATATTGCTTTTCTTACAAGTTTTTTTAGTTTAGTTTTAGGCTTTTTTTTGCTTAAGACATCTAATATGTCGCTAACTACAAGTATTCCTTTTATTTTGTCTAATTGTTTTTCATATATCGGTATTCTGCTATATCCTTCTTTTATTATTTGAGGTAGTACTTCTTGTATTGTTTGTTCTTGTTCTAGAGCAAATATCTGAGTTCTTGGAGTCATTACCTCGTTTATTATTGTGTCGTCAAATCTTAAGATATTTTGTATCATTTCTTTTTCGTCTGGCTTTATTTGACCTTGTTCTTCCCCTATCCTTATCATATATCTTAGTTCTTGTTCTGTTACTACGTATTCAGCTGGCGTTTTTGGTCCGAATTTGTTTGCAAATACGCTAAATTTGTGAAAGCCCCATATTATTGGAGAGAGTATTATCATTAAGAAATATATTATTGGACTTATTATGAGGCTTATTCTTAGTGAGTGTTTTGAGCAAAATGTTTTTGGTATTATTTCTCCAAATGTTAGTATTAAGAATGTCATAACTCCTGTTGCTATTCCGACTCCTGCATCTCCGAATGCATCAAGTGCTATTTTTGTTGCTATTGCAGAACCCGCTATGTTTACTAGGTTGTTTCCTATGAGTATTGCAATTAGTGTTTTTTGGAAGTTTTCTTTTAGGTAGAAGAGGTATTTTGCTCTTTTTACTTTTTGTTCTAGTAATTGTTTGCTTTTTAGTTTAGAAACACTTACTAATGCTACTTCTGCTCCACTGAAAAATCCAGATAGCCCAATTGTTATTAGTAAATATAATAATATTTCTTGCATTTATAATCTTGCCTTATATATGATTTTAACTATGTTATTTAAATTTTTTTTGCATGTAACTTCCCGCTATTATTAGCGGGAATGTTATTGTGAAGTCTGCTACTACTTTTACGTGTTTTGAGTCTAGTTTTAGTTTTGCCCAAGTTTTTGCTTCTTCTTCGTTTCCTCCCGAGTCCGATCCGTGGTGTTCACTTGCTGTTGTTAAGTATATCGCGTAGTCAAATCCTTCTTTGAATATATTAGAGTTTAGAGAGTAGTGTTTTGGTATTCCCCCTCCAAGCATTATCGCTGCTGTTTTGTCTTGGTTTAGCGTGTAGTCTATTAGTTTTTTGTGATCTTGTACTACATCTATTTGTATTGGTTTTTTTTGATTAAAGAAATATGTTAGATCACCTAGGCTTCCATCTATTATTCCCGGGCAATATACAGGTATGTTGTTTTTGTAAGCCCAGTAAAGGTAGCTGTCTTCTTTTAGTTTTGATCCAATTAAGTTTGTTATAAATGTAGGAGTCACTATTTTTTTTTCGTGAAGCGTTTCAAATATTGGTTGCATGAATCTTTCAAAGTGTAAGTATCTTTGGTTTGGTACAAATATATTTCCTATTCTTCCTATTCCGTTTTCAAACAGTATTCTCCCAGGTATTTGAAAGTTTCCTACTTTGAATGTTGCTAGGCTTTTTATTACATCTTCTTCTACTCCTGATGCTGATGTTATTATTATGTCCACGTGTTTGTTTTTTACTAGGTAAGTTATTATTTCTCTTAGTCCTGAGCTTATTGCGTTTCCTGTAAATGATAAGTAAGTTGTTGGTCTTTTTGTTGCTATTTCGTTTGCTATATCTATTGCTATTCCTAAGTTTGTTGCTTGAAATCCCGTAGTATTATAGCTTTTTAAGAATTTTTGTAAGTCAAATTTTTTTTCAAAGTCATATCCTTTTATGTCTTGGTGATCGTCTAAGTTTTCTGTTCTTCTCATATGTTTTTGGTCTTTGTATTGTTTCATTTTCCAGTACTTCCAAATCCACCTTGGCCTCTTGATGTTTGTGAGATTTCTTGTACTTCTTCTATTTGAGGAGTTTCTATTTTTAGTATGATTGCTTGTGCAATTTTTTGCCCTTTTTCAAATGTTACTTCTTGGTTTGAAGTGTTTAGCATTATTACACCTATGTCTCCTCTGTATCCTGCGTCTACGACTCCTCCAAGTGTTGTTACTCCGTATTTGAAAGGTATGCTTGATTTGTCTTTTATTATGAATGCGTATCCTGGTTCTAGTTCCATTGCGATTCCTAGTTTGAAAAGATATCTTTCTCCAGGCTTTAGAGTTTTGTTTTCTTTAGAGAATAAATCCATTCCTGCATCTCCTGGATGTGCATATCTAGGTATAATAGCGTTTTCAGTTAGTTTCTTGAATTTTATTTTCATAGTAAGTAGTATTAACAGCGTATTTATATTACTTTTCGAAAATATTTTGGTTTTTTAATAAATATTTTTTCTAAAACCAATTCTTAAAATAATTATTTTTTTATTTGATACTACCACACTTATTATAGCCCTATAATTTGTTATTCTAAGTCTCCAAAGTTTATGACCTTGAAGTTTTTTTAAGAATCTAAATGGATTTTTTCTTATAGAATATATTTTTTTTAAAATTAGTTCAGCTTCTTTTTTATCAAGTTTTTTCAAGAAATTTTCTGCATTACTTTCAATAATTATATCATACATATTTAATTTAAAGATATACCCATATCTTTTGCTACTTGTTCTATCGATTTAGTCTTGCCTTTTTTAACATTGTCTAGAGAAATTTTTATATCTTTAATTTCTTCATCAGTTAAAATTTCTTCATCAACGTTATCCATAACTTTGTTTAAAATTTCATCATATGATTCTCTTTCATAATTTTTTAAGTTTTTTAATCTATTAAGAGTGGATTTTTTTATTTGAATAGTAGTTTTTTCCATAATTATATAGTAGTTATAGTAAGTATATAAAAGTTTTTAAAATAAATTATATTAATTCTTGTAAAACTACAACTTCTATTCCTTTAGATTCTAGTTTTTCTACGTCTGTTTTATATAATCTGTTGTAGTGTATTTCGTGTCCATCATCGTGAATAGATAATTTTTGTAATCCTAAAAAACTTGAGATAAGTGTTCTGGATTAGCATGATTTATTATATTATTTAGTTTATTTCCTGTTCTTCTAAAAAGTTTTATGAAAAAAAAGAAAAAAAAAATTTAAGTTTTAGTTAAACTTACATACTTGTACACATTGTAGTGTGCAAAACATTGCTTCTGGATCGTTTCTACATGCACTTTCACATTCAAAGAATTCACCGCCTAGTTCTTGACATATTTGTTGTGATATGTATTCACATTCACTAAATTCAGGTAATGCATTTCCTCCTGCTACTTCGCATGCTTCAAATTTGTTTTCTGGAAGTCTTGGTTCTTCGCAAGTTCCAGGTATTATATTAGTAGCATTATACGTGTTTGCTTCACATGGATTTGAAAATGTTATTCTTACGATGTCAGATCCTTGTTGGTTTGGTATTATTAAACTTCCACATACAGGATTGTATTCTCTTGTACAAATTGCAGGTTCTACGTAGTATTCTAAATATTCTTCGCATTGAGTTTGGTATACTCTTACACATTCTTGAAGACTTGGACAATAAGTCATTGATTCATCTTCACATTCTTCTATTTGTGTTTCTTGGTTTGTTTCTTTTGTAAATGTTTTGTTATCAACCACGCAAACTTCTGGGTATCCTTCCATTACAGGGTTTCCTGCTTCTACGCATTCTTCAAAGTTCGTTATTTCGTTTTGTGTTGTACATGCAACTATTAAAAATGTTAGTGCAAGCATCACAATGATTGTTTTTTTCATTTTTTATTTTCACCTTTTGATTTTGATATTATTTGCATTGTTTTTGTTGTTTATATACTTTGTTTTAGGTTTTAATTAGTTTGAAGTTATTAGTAAGATTTTTATAGCTAAGTTTTGTTTAATTAGTTATGTCTAAAAATAAAGTTGTACTTGTTATAAGAGATGGTTATGGTAGAAGAGATGAGAGAGAAGATAACGCAGTTATTGTTGGAGATACTCCTTTTACAGATTATTTGATGACTGAGTATCCAACTTGTCTTCTCAGAACTTGTGGTAATGATGTTGGTTTACCTAAAGGTTATATGGGTGGTAGCGAGGTTGGTCATTTAACTATTGGAGCAGGTAGAATTGTTTGGGAGAGTTTAGAGCTTATTAATAGAAGTATATCTGACGGTTCTTTTTTTAATAAAAAAGAATTTCTAGATAGTATTTCTTATGCTAAACAAAATGATAAGGCAATTCATCTTATGGGTCTTTTGCAAAATAAAGGAGTTCACAGCCACCAAGATCATTTATTTGCTATGTTAAAGCTTTGTGCAGATAAAGGTATTGATAAAGATAAGGTAATCATCCACATTTTTAGTGATGGAAGAGATAGTCCTGCAAAGAGTTTAAAAAGTTATGTAGATACTTTGAATTCTAAGATAAAAGATATAGGGGTTGGCGTTATTGGTAGTTTAATAGGTCGTTTTTATGCTATGGATAGAGATACAAGATGGGATAGAACTAAATTGGCTTATGATTTGCTTGTTAAAGGAACAGGAAATAAATTTTTAGATATCTATAGCGCGATAGATTTTGCATATGATAATAATGAGACTGATGAATTTATTAAACCTAAAGTTATTGGTAATTTTTCAGGTATTTATGTAGGAGATGTTGTTTGGTTTTATAATTATAGGACTGATCGAGTAAGACAGCTTTGTAAAGCATTATTAGATAATAATTTTAATGAGTTTGAAACTGAGAATTTAAGTTTGAAAATGGTTGTTTTAACTAATTATTATGATAATATTAATGCAGATATTGTTTTTAAAAGAGATATCCCTAAGAATATGCTTGGAGAAGTTATTTCTAAGAGCAGATTAAAACAGTTGCGTATTAGTGAGACTGAGAAGTATCCTCATGTTACTTTCTTTTTTAATGGTCAAAGAAACGACGCTTTTAGTGATGAAGAGAGAGTTTTAATTCCAAGTCCTAGAGATGTTAAGACTTATGATGAGAAACCAGAGATGAGTATTTTTGAAATTAAGAATAGACTTTTAAAAGAGATGGATAAAGATTATGATTTGATTGTTGTTAATTATGTTAACGGAGATATGGTAGGCCATACAGGTAATATGAATGCGGCTGTTAAGGCTGTTGAAGCTGTTGATATTGCTTTAAAAGAAACCGTTGAGGTTGGTCTTAGTAAAGGTTATGATTTTTTGATTTTTGCAGATCATGGTAATTGTGAGGAGATGTCAGGAGAGCATCAAACCAGTCATACTCTTAACGATGTTGATTGTATTTTAGTTAGTAATAAAAAAGAATTTCAAAAAGATAAGATTAGCTTAAGTTATGGCGGTTTAAGAGATATATCCCCCACAGTTCTTGATATCTTAGGATTAGATAAACCAAGTGAAATGAGTGGAAGGAGTTTGATTAAAAAAAAATTATAGTTGAGATTTATTAGTTTTTTTATCCGAATATTTCTACGTTATCTGGGCTAGTTCTGTAATTAATCATTCCAAATTGTTCAAGTACCGGACAGCAAGCATTACTTTTGATTTGAGAGCCAAAATCATATAGCTGCGGAATTACTGCAACGCACCAATCATCATCTCCTAAACCATCATAGGTGCTTGAAATATATTGAGACATTAAAAAATTATTTGATCGATCAAATACGCGTTGACAATCATCACCAGGATTTATACCACACCTATACTCACAACTATTTGTTTCGACCCAACAAAACTCTTCATCTGAACAAGTAGTAGTATCATTATGATACAATGCATAATTTATATTTCCAGATCCATCACAGCTAAAGTACAGTTCTGTGAATTGTCCGTTGTTTGCACAAAAAACATCGTATTCTGCGTAGCTACTATTTGAAACTTCAATGAATTCATTGTTTTCACAAACAAAACCACTTTCTACACTATAAACTTCATCTACTAAGTTACCACTACAAGAATTAGCATTACCCGGACAGTAAGTTGTAGGAATAGTATAACTACAAGTACCCGGGCTTCCTGCACCTGAACAAAATAAAGGAGCTTCATGACAAACATAGTTTGAATCCCTAAAATTTCCTGTTGATAAATCACAACAAGGTCCACTATTACATTGAGTACACATGTTTAACTCTTCATTCCATACTAAGCTACCTGCACATAATACTTCAACACCCATAGCCTGATTAGTCCATGTTTGATCTGAAAACTTATGTTGTGCTCTTACAACATAATTTTGTGGCGGGCCTTCAAAAGTAATTGTTCTAGCTAACTCCATATTTGTTCCGACGTAATTAGATGAAGTTACTTCATTTCCTTGAACTAATAAATTATGCCAAGAACTAGGATTGTTTATATTACCTGTTTGTCTAACTAGCCTGTAGTTTACAAAGACATCGCTATCATAAGTGTATCTTCCAATAAATTGAGCACTAACAGTGTTTTGTCTTTCTTGTATGTAAACCGTGCTTGGTCCATCAAGAGTAGCACTCATACTTCTAGGAATACATGTTGATCCGCTTTGGACGTAGCCACTTTGGCATGTCCATTGACAAGCGCTTAAAGACTCGCTTCTAACAAATTGCCAATTTTTAGGATTGTGACTTTCACTACTAAAAAAATCTAAACCCCTAATTACTCTATCACCACTAGGAGTTGTTTGTCCACAATATTGATCGTATACAGCAATTATTGTGTTTGCTCCGTTAAAATTTGATGCCGGTCTGCTTAAGCCACATGTGCTTCCTGATACACTTCCTGTGCTTCCTGAGCAACCATTCCATGTTCTAAATCTGTAAGTGTTTGTGTTTTGAGCATTAAAATTTAATGGATAATTAGCTGTGCTTTCAGGATAGTTTGTGTTTGTTATTGGTGTTTGTCCATTTCCTGTGTTTATCCCTATATTTGTTCCTGTATTAGAAAATAGTCTTGCGTATACGTTGTATTGCGCTTGGTTTCTTGAAGCAGTACAAAGCCCACTATTACTTCCTCCAAATTGACCTTGACATGTCCAAGTAACACTTCCTCCTTGATTAGGATAACTTGGTGACGCACTTGGAATTCCTGTTTGACAGTATTCACTTCCACTGGGCCAACTTGTTTGTCTCCAACTGTGCGTTGTTGCACGTGAACTGCTACATATTCCTTGTATTTGTGGAACACATCTGTTATTTGATTCATCCCATCCATGATCACTTGTACATCTAAACTCACAAGCGTTTAAACTTCCACTTGCTTTAAAAGTCCAATCTGTTGACTCAAAATCACCAGAAATAAACGCATCACCCGAAATATATGCATCCTCATTTCCAAAATCTCCAGGAGGATTAGTACAAGGATAAGTATCCTCCCTGCATTCTCCATCAATACATATATTTCCTGTGCCACAAGGTTCATCAGTTATAGTAGAACTACACTTATTACCAGATGTACAAAAGGGTTGAGTTATACGAAGAGTAT
>JBLKOK010000005.1:0-47468 GCA_047602735.1 Candidatus Woesearchaeota archaeon
AATTGTTAAAAAAGGAATTTAAAAAAATTAAAATAAATTAAAAAATAAAAATAAAAAAAATTATAAAAAATTAAAAAAAAAAAAAATAATTTTTTTTTATTTTTTATATGTTATATTTAGATCGTCTAATATTTTTTCTAAAGAATCTAATGGCTTATTTTTTAGTTCGAGATATTTTTGGTGGTTTGCTAATTCATTTCTTAATAATGCGTATTTTGACTCTTCTGCATCTTTTGAAGAGTTGTCTAAGTGGTTTTTTATTGAATGTATATTTGCAAGATAGGTTATTGTAAATAGTTCTATACTTTGATTTTGTAGGTTTTCTAAGTGATACATTTTATCTCTTAAATTTTTAATTATTGTGTTTATTGATTCATGATAATTTTTTTGTTCTAATAAATTCTTTATTTTTTGTGATTCAAACTCGTACACTATTTGTTGTGATGTTTTTTTTTCCATTTTCTTTATTATAAGAACTATGTATGAGTATATATATTTATTAAAGTTAGAGCTGTTTTTATAAAAGTTTATAAATAAACTAGTCTAATTAGTTTTTTATGTTAACAGATATATCTTTTTGGGCATATACATTAAGTTTTGTTGGTAAATTGTTGATTATTATAACAACTATCTTGGTTCATAAAAAGGTAGGTGAGGAAAAAAAGATTGACGATATTGTTATAAAAGATATTCATTTAGAAATGTATATTAGTGTAATTGCAATAATACTAATAGTGACGGGTTATTTATTGCACATCGTAGCACTTTAACTAATTCCTCTTTTTATGTAATTAATAGCTTTTTTTATGGTTGGGCAACCATATTTTTTGTTTGTTCTGTCTGCATATTTTTTTATTAAATGATTATTTATTTTTAGATTCGTTATATATTTAGTTTTGTTTATGTCATTAATTATTATATCTAATTCGCAGTCTTTGTATTCTTTGTTAATTATTAAAAATTCAGGTAGGTTTTGTGTTAAATTTTTTTTAAGAACTCCCAAGTACCTTGATTGGTAATATGTTAATAGTATTTGTGAGTAATCAAGATTTATATTTTTATCAAAGTGTATTTTGTATGCGTTTTGAAATTCGTATCCTGCTAATTCTATTGCTTTTGTTATATTTTCTAGGTTAAAATTTTGTTTGCCTTCTATTTCTTGTGATAATCCAGTTATAAAGCCTTTAGAAAACGGGTTTTTTAGGTTTAAATGATGTCTTATTTCTATTAAATTAGCTGTCATCTTTATTTGTTAGTTCTAATGCTTCGTCTAATTGTTTAATTGTGAGATCTGACACGTTTTTTAAAGAATAAGAAGATATTAACTCATCTAGTTTTCCCTTAGTATACTCAAATAAGTGTTTTGCGACATCGTCATTGAATTTATTATAATCTTGACGCGTTGTAATTAGTATGTTTGCTTCTTTTCTTAGTGTTTCTTC
Organism: Candidatus Woesearchaeota archaeon; assembly: GCA_047602735.1. Lineage (GTDB taxonomy): Archaea > Nanobdellota > Nanobdellia > Woesearchaeales > 21-14-0-10-32-9 > SKIS01. The sequence continues at coordinate 1,443 of JBLKOK010000005.1, forward strand.
TAATTTTGATTCATAATTATTTAAACGAATATATTCTCTTCCTTTTGTATAAAAATCTATTTGCATTTTTTTTATTAGAAAATCAAATTTATTTATAATATTTATTTTTTATAGTAGAACTATTCTGCTTGATTCATCCATGGTCTTTGTGTTTCTAATCTGTTTAAATAAGATATAAGTGGTTCTTGTCTAAATGTTACTTTTTGTCTGACATTAGTTGTTTGTATTACTTCTTCTAGTGCCGCATACATTGTGAGAACTCCTTGGTTTTTGAATTCTTCTTGGAATTCTCTTAAAGTGTTTACTGACGAAGTATCCCAACGAGGCATTTTTAGCTCTTGCCATTCCTTCCAAATAGATTGGTTATTATCATAGTTTGCTTCTTCCCACCCAGCTATTTTTGTAATTGTATTCACAGGTGTTTTAGCAGTTATATTCGTTGTTATATGCGGGTTGTATTTTCTAAATAGTTCTGGTTGCATTTTTGATTCTTTTAATATGTCTGTTAAAGATTTATTTTCAACATAGCTTCTTTGTAGTTTTAATTCGTCCACTCCTATGTTTTCAAATACTCTTTTTACGTGGTCTAACACTATTCCTGTATATACTCTTGTTTGTGGTCCTGCGCTTCCAAATAGCTCCCTGTAATTTGAAGCATGTCTTAGTTTTCTAAGAGTTATTAGTCCTTGTATATATTCATCTAAGGTGTCAAATTCAGTGCAAGTTTCTTTGAAGTTATTGGTTATTTATGCTCTCCCCACAGCCAATATTCTTTCGTTATTGGTTCTTCCTGCATGATAAGTTGTTAGCGCGGGGAGATAGGTGTCGTTGTTCATTTTTACAGCTATATTCATCATTGCTGCGCTAAGTCCTGCTTGGGATACAAAGTCTTTCCAGTCATAGTTAAAGTAAGGTCTGAGTTTTGATCTAAACAACCTGTTATTATTTCTATGTATTTGGCTTATTCCCTGTGCGTGGCTACTTTGAGCTAAAGGGTTTAAGCTGCTTTCAGCTATTATGTGAGATACTAATAGTTTTGGTAGGTGATGTTTTTCATATATATCTGTTAATGTAGGAATTATTTCTTTATATCTTTCAATGAAAGGTATTACATCGCTTCTTCTCCCACTATTCCATGTTATTTCGTGTTCGTTTTCTAGTTTATTTGTTAAAAGGTTTGCTTTTGTTCTCCAATTACCTCTTATATTTTTTAAATTATTTTTTAACAAAGAATTGTTTGAACTCCAAGTTCTTGATTTGTCAAATACTTCTATTATGTCTCCTGGTTTATATCCGTTTTTTTCTTCTACACTAAAAAATATTACTTTGTTTGAGTCATAATCATATACGTATTTCCACATATTATGCCAAGGTATTTCTTTTAAGAATCTTTGAGTTTCATCTAAGAAATCGTAGTCTTTTTTGTGTTGATCAAGATTAGATTTTATTACTAAGTGGTCTTTTTTTTCAACGCTTTCTTTTATTAATTTAGGAGTTGAAAAATATAATAGACCTAAAGCTGTGTTTTTTAAGAAGTTTGCGCGATTCATTAGTTAATTTTTAGCTAATCATTATTAATTTATAAAAATTTATGTTAATTTTTATATAGTAGAACTATTTTTTTAGTAATATATGAGTTTTGATTTTAGTAGTATAAAAGTTAAACAGCCAAACAGGCTTAAGTTTGGGACAGCAGGTATTCCTTTAAGCACTCCAGATAGGAATACAGCAAACGGGGTTAGTTATCTAAAAGAGCTTGGATTAAATGCTATGGAACTTGAGTTTGTTAGAAGTGTTAATTTAAATGATGAAACCGCTGCTCAAGTAAATGAAGTTAGAGAAAAAGATGATGTTACTCTTACTTGTCATGGTAGTTATTTTATTAATTTAAATGCAAAAGAACCTCAAAAAATTGGTGCTAGTCGTAGTAGGGTTTTGCAAGCTGCAGATATTGCAAGAAAAGCTGGAGCTTGGAGTGTTACTTTTCATGCTGCTTATTATTTGAAGATGGAAAAAGAGGTTGTTTACAACCAAGTCAAAGAGCAAATGAAAAAGATTATGGCTGACTTAAAAGATAAAGGTAATGATATTTGGATTAGACCTGAGACTACTGGTAAAGCTACTCAGTGGGGAGATTACAAAGAGATTATTAGATTAAGTCAAGATGTCGAAGGAGTTTTGCCTTGTGTTGATTTTGCTCATCTTCATGCAAGAACTAATGGTGCGTATAATACATTACAAGAATTTAGAGAAGTTTTAACTGATTTAGAGGACGGTCTTGGAAGAGAAGCTCTTGATAACATGCACATACATTTATCAGGTATAGAGTATGGAGAAAAAGGAGAAAAACATCATTTGTTTTTAGATGATTCTGATATGAATTATGTTGATTTGTTTAAAGCTTTAAAAGAGTTTAAATGCAAAGGCGTTGTTGTTAGTGAAAGTCCTAATTTAGAAAAAGATGCTATTTTAATGAAAAAAACATATGATTCTTTTAAATAAAAAGGTTTTAATATATGTTTTTTTAGGATTGGTTGTTATGAGTAAAAAAATAATTATTAGAGATGAAGACTTAAAAGAGTTCAGTGAAAATTATCCGGTTAAATTAATTCCTGAAGCTACTCATGATCAAGTTAGTATGCTTAGAGTTTTTAAAGATAGATTTAATGGTTATAATTCTGTTTTATCATTTAATATGGGTTTAGATATTAGTGCAAAACATGTTTTTGATGAGGTTACTTTTATTAACTATAATGGAAGAGTTAGTGATGCGCTTAAAAGAAATAATCTTAAATCTTATAGAAGTATTGATGATGTAAAAAATAAGTTCGGAGTTGTTTTATTTAATGGTATAACTAGTGATTTTGATAATCTTGAAAAAGTTCTTGATGATAATCATTACGTTGTTACTACTAATAATCATGGAGTTGCTTATGATTTATGGAATTCTAATAACTACACTTTGATTGGGGGTATCGGTAAACCTAATAGTTCTATTATTTTAACACAAATGATTGACGGGTTTAGGTTTAATAAAATAGATAATGAAGATAACTACTTTAAATCTTTAAAAACCAAAACATCTAATAGAGATATTAATGAAAAATACGTTTTTATTAAGGATTAGTTATATAAATGATTAATAATTACTTTTTTTTAGGTGATATAAATGACACATGAACTACCAAATTTACCATATAAATACGATGCATTAGAACCACATATAGATGAAGAAACTATGAAGATTCACCACACAAAACATCATCAAGGATATGTTGATAAGCTTAATGCAGCAATCGAAGGTTATGATGATTTAAAAGAAAAAGATATTGTGACTTTGTTAAAAGAGATAGCTCATGTTCCTGATAGTATAAAGCAAGCTGTTATTAATAATGGTGGAGGCCATGCTAATCATAACTTATTTTGGGAGATTATGAGCCCTAGCGGAGGTAATCCTTCAGGCGAAGTATTTGATGCTATTAAAAATAAATGGGGAGATTTTGATAGTTTTAAAGAAGAATTCAAAAATGCTGCTCTTGCTAGGTTTGGAAGTGGTTGGGCTTGGCTTGTTGTTGATGAAAATAAAGAGCTTGAGATAATAACTACTCCTAATCAAGATAGTCCTTGGATGACTGGTAAGAAGCCTATCATAGGATTAGATATGTGGGAACATAGTTTTTATAAAAAATATGGTCCTGACAAACCAAGTTATATAGACGCGTTTTTTAAAGTTTTAAATTGGAATAAAGTTAATGAACTTTATGAATCTAAATAGAAAGCCAGTTTTTTAATACAATTTTTTTATTTTTATATAATTTTATAGAATTAATATTTTTAAAAAATATTTCGATATATTCTTTTTTATAAATTCTCAGATGATAACAAGTTTTACGAGAAACATAATTCTGAATAGAATATGTTGCTTTAATATTAAGATATTCATCTAATAAAGTTTTTATTAGTTCTAAATATTCAAAATTAGTACTAGTAAAATCTAAACAAATTTTAGGTGTTTTTCGGACCCGTAATATTAACTATTAATATTAAGTTAAATATGTTAGCTGAACACATGTCCAGTGTATAAAAACTAATTTAATCATACATCATTCCACCTTTCATCTGCTTCATTATCCCCTTCTTTTTTGAGCACTTCTTCTGAAGCAATCATTGTAAAAATTGATTCTTTTGATGTTTTAGAAGGTGTTTTCTTGATCATAAATAAGCTAAAACATTTGTTATTTATATATTTTTAATAAAAATATTTATACTTATAATAAATAACTTTTATTTATATGAAAGAAATTTATTTATCTACTACAAAGAGAAATGAAATGATTGATATAACATCCGTTGTAGAAGAAAATTTGAGTGGAAGTGGACTTGTTACTGTTTTTGTCCCTCATACTACTGCAGCTGTAACTATTAATGAGAATGCCGATCCTTCTGTTGAAAAGGATATGTTAAGAAAGCTTTCTGAGCTTATTCCAAAAAACGATGGCTACGAGCACCTGGAAGGTAATAGTGATAGTCATCTTAAAGCCAGTCTTTTTGGAAGTAGCGTTCAAGTTATTTATGAGGATGGAAAGCTTGTACTTGGAACTTGGCAAGGAATATTTTTTTGTGAATTTGATGGTCCTAGAAAAAGAAAGATTTGGATAAAATACTTAAACTAGGAATAATTCTTTTTTATTTATGGTATTAAAAAAAGGAGATAAGGCACCAAGTTTTGAACTTGAAGGAAGTGATGGCAACACCCATAAGTTAGAAGATTACAGCAAGGTTGTTTTGTATTTTTATCCAAAAGATAATACGCCTGGTTGTACGACTCAAGCATGTAATTTTAGGGATGGTATGAGTGAACTACAAGAAGCAGGGTACACTGTTTTTGGTGTTAGTGCAGATAGTTTAAGTAGTCATGAAAAATTTAAGGATAAATATAATCTTAATTTTGTCTTGCTTTCTGATCCAGATAAAAAAGTTATTGAGAGTTATGACGCTTTAAAACAAAAAAGTATGTTTGGTAAGAGTTTTTTAGGAATACAACGGTGTACTTATGTAATTGAAAAAGGAGTTATAACAAAAGTTATTGAAAAGTCAGATCCTAGTAGTGCTACTGATGAAATTTTAAGATGATTCAAAGAATTAAATCAAGTGTTTTAGAAAAGAAATATTTGACAAAAGATGTTTTGTTATTAAGATTTGAGAGACCAAAAGATTTTTTGTATGAAGCTGGCCAGTTCGTAAATATACGTATTGAAGAAGAAGGTAAAATGCGTATGAAAGCTTATAGTATTTTATCTAATTCTAAAAGTGAGACGCTTGATTTTTGTATTAAGTTAGTTGATGATGGTTTTGCAGGAAATAAGTTTAAGAAATGCGAAGTTGGTGATGAATTTGAAATTGTTGGTCCTTTTGGCCAGTTTAAGTTTTTAGGTAAGACTAAAAATCATTTTTTTATTGGTGCAGGTACCGGTATTGCTCCTTTACACAGCATTATTTTTGATAAAGTAGATGAACATTTTAACTTTAGTTTGCTTATGAGTTATAAGAAAAAAGAAGATGTATTGTTTGATTTAGAGTTTAAAGAATTAGAAAAAAGAGATAATTTCAAGTACGATGTTACTCTTACTCGTGATGATTGGAATGGTTTGACGGGTAGGGTTCAAAATCATCTTAATATAAGTATTGATGATACAACGTTTTATATTTGTGGGTTAAAAGAACTTGTTTTGGATACTAAAGATTTTTTGATTTCTAAAGGTGTTAAGCCAGAGTTTATTCAAGTAGAAAGATATAGTTAAAAAAAAAAAAAAAATTAGTCTTTACCCCAAGCAGCAATTCCTGCAAAAATAAATCCTACTATAGGTATTAAAAATGTTAACGCCCACCATCCAGGTTTGTTAATTGCTTCAAACATTTTCCACATCCACATAAATGCAAATACTACGAATGCTAAGTATGCTATAAAATTTAAATATGGTACAACTAACCCTATTAGTAATAGCCAAGGCCACCAATCCATTTTTGATGCCTGAAACGCTATGATTATAGGTCCTACCCAAGGTATCCATGCTAATGCCGGAGTTTTTAGCTTTGCTTTTTTACCGATTGCCATAAATGCAAATCCTAAGTATACGTATATTACTAGGCTAACTACTGATAAAACCGCTGCCATACCCAACAACAGTGCAAGTACTCCTTCAAATCCTTGGACTGATCCTGTTAAAAATATATCTTCCATTTTTATTTTTTTCCTCCTTAACTAAAAGTTTTATATAATTTCTTAGATAATTCTATTTATAAATATTTAGTAATTCTCGGAAAATTTACGGTTTTTTTTAGATAATTGTTTTTAAGAAGTATTTAGTACTTTTATTTGAGGTGGATTAGTATGGAAATAATTGAAGATGAATTAAATTTTTTAATAGTTAAACTAACTAGAAATGAATTTGATGAAATAGAAAAAATTCTAAGACTTAAGAATCTTTAGTTTCTTTTTTCTTAGATTTATATGTTTTATATCCGAAGAATAATGCTATTAAAAGAGATAGTATAAGCATGCTATTTCTTATTAATTGGCTTAAGTTTCTAGATTCTCCGATTACTTCTATGTTTATTCTATCTCGTTGTATATATCTTGCAGTTCCAACTACGCTTTCTATTTCAACATTCATAGGATATGTTCTTACAGTACCTGTGTTTAATACATCAAATTCTATTATTAATTGTGCTTGTTCTGATGTATCCATTAAGCTAGATACGTAGTAATTTGTTTTTGTAAAATCAAAAGGATAGCTTACATCAGGATATAGTCTTACTCTTACATCTTGTGCTTCTTCTAGTCCTTGATTTTCTAGGGTTATTTTTATTTGGTTTGAGTTTCTTCCAACTAAAATATTATTTAATGCTTCTTGATCTACGATTTTAATATCCGGAGTTTGTTTTATAGTCATATCAAATGGTATTGTTTGGGTTATTGGTTTAAAGTTTCCGTGTACGTCTTCTATTTGATAGTTTAGTATTAAGTTCATAGGTATTTTATTATCATTTACGTCGTCTAAATCAAATCTGAATTCTAATTGTTGTGTTTGTCCTCTCATAAGTTCGGGTATAGAATCTGATAATGTGAATGCGCTTGATTCTTTTATGTTATTGCCAACTAGTCTTGCAGTTAATAGTTGTGCTGTTTTATCCCCTATGTTTTGTAGGTTAATTATTATCTTATTATTTTTTGAATCTTTTATTATATCTGAAGGTATTGTGTTTATTGAACCTATATTTATATTTGGGAGTGATTGTGATCTTTGAACAAATAATTCTTGTGGCGATGTTTTAGTGGTTCTTTGATCTCTTATCTCAAACGTAATAGGAATGTTTGCTGTTGGAAGATTTTCTGCTATAAATATCCTGTAAGTTCTTGTATATATATCTCCAGGTCTCAAAAAGTTTATTGTTTTTGTAGCATCTCCAAGTACAACTATGTTTTGATTTTGTAAAATTTCTATTTCTATGTTTTCTCTAACTCCTTCGCTGTGAGTTGCGCTAAGCATTATTGTTATATCTGCATATGTTCCAGATGTTAATGGTGCTGGAGCCGTATTAACTATATCTAGTTGATATGCCGCAGCTGTATTTAGTGATACAAACAATATTAGTAATATTAGTAATTTCTTCATTTTAGTTATATGTTAGTGTTTTTATTTCTTATTTAACTTTTGCGCTAAACTAATTATTGCAGGTACTAGTATTATTGTTACTAAGAAGACAGATAATATGCTAATTGCAAGGCTTATACCAAGTCTTTTTATTCCAAGCAGAGTTGCAAACAGTAAACTGCTAAATCCTATGAATGTGGTTATACTGCTTAAAAGTATTGGTGTTCCTGTATATTCTAGTGTTTTTTTTAATGAATCGTTTAAAGAGTTTTTTTGATTTAAATAGTTGTATATGCTATTTACTAAGTGTATGCTAAAATCAACTCCTATTCCAAGAACTAAAGCAATTAATCCTGTGCTTAATGCGGTGAACGGAACACCCATAAATCCCATTATTCCAACGGTCCAAATTATTCCTATTATTACAGGTATAAGTGCAATTATTCCAACTCTTAAACTATAATATGCAATTGAAGCTATTATGAATACTAATATGAAGCTTATCATAGTTGTTATGCCTGTGTCTCTTCCAAGGCTTATTCCGAGTTCTCTAAATCTTACTGTGTCTCCATAAAAAGAAGTTGATGTGTGTAATATAGGGTTATTGTTTACTATTTCTATTATATCATCAAATACTTGACTCTCTCCACTTTCATCACTTCCAAGATCATTTGCAATTATTTGTATTTGTGCTAAAGTGAATTGGTTGTTAAAGCTTTGATTTCTTGAATTTAAAGTGGTAGTTATAGTCGCAGGGTCTAGTTCTAAATCGTTAAAAGGACTTCTTATTTCATTAATGTTTTTGTGAGATAATAATATTTCTTGAAGATTTTGTATATCTCTTACTTTTTGAACATCTCTAAAATCTCCTTTTTGTGCTATTAAAACAATAGCTATTTGATCAAAGTCTGTTCCGAATGCAAACGCGCTTGTTCTAAAATCTCTGCTTATAGGATCATTATCTGGTATCCAGTTATTATTTGATGTGCTTATTTGAATATTTGATGCGCCTATTATAAATATTATTGTTAATATTGTTATAATAAAAATTATTTTTTTGGGATGTTTAGCTTGGTATTGGCTAAGTTTTACTAGTTCTGCTTTTATTTTTCTAAATATTAAGTTACCTGTTATTTTTTTATTATTTGCAAACAAATTTAATGTGGTTGGAATTATAAGTATTGTTATTAGAAAAATTACGGTTATTCCCATAACTAATACTATTCCTTGACTTTGACTACTTGGACTTATACCAAACATAAGTGCTGCAAATCCTGCTGCTGTTGTTGCATAACTTACTGCTATTGCTTTACTTAAGTGATCTACTGCTGCGTGTATTGCTTTTGGTTTTGTTTTGTCTTGTATTTCTAAGTTATAAGATAATAAAACGTGTATTGTATAGTCTATTCCAAGACCTAAAACAAGTATTCCTACTGCTGCAAGCGTTATGGTTAGAGGAATGTCTAGTATTGTCATAAGTCCAGCAAGCATTATTAGGCTACTTAAAGGAATGCTAAGTGCTAAGATACTATACTTTATGTTTCTAAAATACCAATATAACACGAGGAATATAGCGGTTAAAGTAAAAAGTATTGCTTTAAGATTATCGCCTATTAGTAATGTGTTGACTCTGTTTAAAAGTAACGGGAAACCTGTTACGCTTGTTTTAAGTCCCGGCCTAGTTCCTATTTCTTCTAAATATTGGTTTAGCTCATTTATTACAAGTGTTTCTCCTGATCTTTTTCTAGGTATATCCACACCTACGATTACTCTTGCAAATTGTTCATCATCACTAAATTGTATAGGTGTTATTGTTTTTACGTATTGACTCTCGGTTATTACTTGAGAAATTTCTTGTAAATACTTTATTACTCTTTGATCTTTTATAGTTGTTGGTCTGTTTAATATGTTTGATTCTTTGTCAAGTTCTATTAGTATTGTAAATGCATTATTTACTTCAAAACTATTATCTATTATTCTTTGATTCGTATTAAATTCTGAGTTTTGATCTACAAGTACACTAAAGCTAGGGTCTATAGGTAGATTTATTGCATAAGTAGACATTATAGCAACTAAAACTAAGAAAACAAAAAGTATTTGTTTAGAGTATTTTAATTGAAAATCTACTATTTTGTCAAACATTAAGTATTGTAGAAAGAAAGTTTTTAAAGGTTTTTTGGTTATTAATTAATTATGGAATTAAAAAAATTAGTAGATATTTTAGAAAATGATTTTATTAAACCTAACTATACAGATGTTTGGGATTATTTTACACAAGAAGTAGAAGAGAATTTGACTGATAATTTTAAAAAAAGAAAGATGGGTTTAATGTTTGAATTTTCTGATAAAGTAGATAAGGTTTATACATCTACTTTTCCTTCAAAAGAGGCTTTGAGTAAAATTGAAGGAGAAAATATTTTTTGGTTTAGCCATCATGCTGCTAATTGGGATATTCGTAAAGAAAATGTTTTTGAGTATTTAGATAAGGATAGTTTAGATTTGATGAAAAAAAGAAAGATAAGTCTCTATGTTTTACATGTTCCTTTAGATGATGATCATAAATATGGTACTAGTGTTTGTTTAGGAGAAGAACTTGGTTTAAAAAAGAGCGGTGCTTTTTTTAATTACGGAGGTGCTTTAGCTGCTACTTTAAACGATGAACATAAAGTTTATGAGCTTGCAAATAAATGCGAAGAGTTAGTTGGTCATGATATCGGTTTTTATAAGTATGGAGATGGTAAAGGCAAAGTTAGTGTTGTTGGTGGAGGCGGATTTAATAAAAGAGTTTTTGATGAAATGTTAGAACTAGGATCGAATACACTGATTACAGGTATAACTGTTTTAAATAAACATAATAACGATTTACATGAATTTTGTATGAATAACAAGATTAATGTAATAGGTTTAACACATTATAGTTCTGAAAAATTTGCTTGTATTAAAATGGTTGATTATTTTAAGGATCTTGGTTTAAATGCAGAATTTATTAGTGAAACCCCTGTGCTTGAAGATGTTTAGGTTTGTTTTGATAAACTTTATATAATAAACCTTTAAGATAAGTTATTAATGAAATTAAACAAAGATGGAGAAAACGTTTTAAGTTTTAAAAATAATAATGTTTTTGGATATATTTCTTCAGGAATTCTTAGTTTAATTGGAATAGTAATGATTCTTGGAATTTTTGAAACAGACACATATTTAATACAGTACGGGGTCGGGTCACTTTTAGTTATTGTAGGGATTATTGTTTTATTAGTTGTTAAAAGAACTGTTTTTGTTGCAAATAACTTAACTCAACAAATAAATATTGTTTCTAAAAATTTTATTAAAAAAGAAGAAACAAATATTAATTTTAATGAAGCTAAAGCAATATTAGTTTTTGGTCGTATGAGAACTAGTTATAATTCTAGAAGTAGACGTTCTTCTCAGAGTATTGATTATGATGTTATGCTGCAAACTGTTAATGGAGATTTTAGAATTTATACTTTTACAAAAAATATTAGTAATTTTTCTGCTTTGACTAGCTCTTTTAGAGAAGGTTCTTATAGCCCTCCTTTGAGAATTAGTTCTAAGTTAAGAGAAGTTGCTTCTTTTATTGGTGTTCCTTATTATGAACAAGCTCCAAAAACTGTTGGTGAAACAATCAGAGGGGCAATTAATACGCTTGCTGGAAATAATAATAATCAGACTAGTTTAAATCAAAATCAGCAGCAGCAAGGGTTTAATCAAAATAATTAGTTTCAAAGATAAAAAAAAAAATATTTTTTTAAAGATTCATAATTTTATTTTTTTTATGAGTTCGTATCTTTGTCCTTTTTTATTTAATATATCTTGGTATTCTTGTTTATCTTTTGCAAGCATAGAGTAGTTGTTTTTTCTAATTTTTCCTTTTACCCAATAATATACGTCTAAATCTTCGTATGTTACATTGTTTTTTTCTTTTATGTTTTTTAGTATTTCGAAATATTTCGTGGTTGGTTTTTGTGTTTTTTTTAAATCAAAATCATCTTTTAGTTCCGTATAAACTAAGCTATCGTATATAGGTATTTTTTTGTCTGATCTAAAAAACAGGTATTTGCTTAAAAGTGAAAATGCGTGTCCTTTTGGTTTTGCGTGTTTATCTATACCTACTGGTTTTAAGAAGTGATTTTCGTTTAGATATGTTTGCATTAACGTTATTTCATCTAATTGTTCTATGTCATCATCTACATCCAGTATTATTTGTGTTAGGTCTTGGAATGCAAATAGTCTTTTACTCATATTCGTAGAATATAAAGTGTCTAGTATTACTAATCTTTTTGTTAAATCGTCTTTGTTCTTGTTATTTGTATTATTAAAAGTATCTTCTACGTATTCTTTGTGCTTTGATGCTGTTGTTCCTTGTACTATTTGTTTAGCTATTCTTATTTGTTCATCTAACATGTTAAAAATTAGTAATTGTTAAGTAGTTATAATATTTTGGTTTGTTTATTTTTATTAAGACAGGTTTAATATTTAGTAACTAAGGCCGTTGCCAAAAGCATTATTGCTGCTAAGAAAAAACCTGTTTTCCAAGGTATTAATATTACTAATATCAAAACCAGGGATCTTGAAATGTTTAATATTATTTCTCTTGGGACAACAAACATATCTGGGTCTTTGCTTTTTTTTGCGTTTGAATAAAAATTAGTAACGTATGCTGATTCGTAAAATGCTGCTGCTAGGCCTCCAAGTATTATTATAATGCTAAATCCTAGTGTTGTTGAAATAAATGGTCTTGGAATAAGAGTTAATGCAAAAGCTATCGCTCCTAAAGAATATACTTTCATTAAGTTTGATTTAATTAATTTTTTGCCTATAAAGAAGCTAGTTAATGCAAAAAATATTGCGCCTATAGAAGATATTACTCCAACTGTTTCAAGACTAAATAATGTAACATAAATGAGTAAGGGAAATAGTATTGCTGCTACAACATATATAAATCCGTCTGCTATTGTCATAAGTAAAAATTTTGGTCCTAACATTTTTGTTAGTTCTTTGTATTTTATTTTTGATTTGTGAGATTTTTGTTTTTTTGTTAAAAATAGAGGTGCAGTAGATATTGAAACTATTAAAAGCCCTATTGTAAATAAAACATTAAATCCATATAAAGCAGAGATATATCCTCCAAGGGCAGGGCTCAATATTTTAAAGAATGTTGGTATGCTAAGCATTTTTCCAACTTCAGATCCTTGTTTTTTTAAATGAGAATGTTTTGTAAAAAAGGTGTGTATAGGAAGCCAAAAAAATGAAAGGCCTAGGCCTCCTGTTATTGCTGCTAAAAAAAATAAGGGAGGGTAACTTGAAATAAAAATTAAACTTATAAAGCTTATTATAAAAAAAGGTAATCTAATTAAAGAGGTTCCTTGTAAACCGTACTTAGAGTCTAAATTGTAAACTAAAGGAATTGATATCGTAAAAATTATTTTTGTTATAAGAACATAAAAAAGTGCCCAATTAATAGTATATCCTATTGTTATTAAATATATAGGTATAAATATCCCTATAAGTGACATCCCGACACCATATAAAGATAGGGCTAAATATATATCTGCTACCCCCGTAGGTAATTTTAAATATTCTCTAACGTGCATAATTTTTTTAAATCAAACACGCTTTATTTAAATTTGTTCTTTTAACCACATTATTTGGTATGGTTTTAAAATAATTTTTTTATGAAATTTATTTTGTATTAAATCAAATTTGTTTTTGTAATTAGTTTTAATTTTTTGTTCTTTAAAATTTGCAATTATTAAAAGACTGCCTCTTTTTATGACTAAGGGTTCTTTTGATATTATTTTTTGTGTTATTTCAGGACTTAGTTCTTTTGTTGAGCTTCTTAGTTCTATTAATTTCTTTAAAGCCATATAATATTTGTTTTTTCTTATTGTTTTGAATTTTTTTCTATTCAGATTTCTTTTTATTTGTGTTTTTTCAAATTCTTCAAAGTCGTCTTCTACTCCAAATAGCGAATTGAAGTATATCGCAGGTATTCCTTTAAGAGATAACATTAATGCGTGTATTAAAAAGAATTTTTCAAATGAATTATTTAGTATTGATGTTAAAGTGTTATTTATTTCGTAGGGTTGTGATCCGTGACTTATAACATAATCATCCAGGTTTAAGGAAATATTTAGTTTGGATAGTGGAAGTATTCCTATTCCGTCATGGATTGCTATGAAATTTAAATAGTGATTTTTATTGTAAGCAGTTTTTATCCAATTTGCCAAATTAATACTTTCGTTTGTTAACACACTATAAATCAAAAGTGGTGGTAAAGGGAATTGATATATCATATGCGCTTTTTTTTCTCCAAGGTAGCTTATGTTTTCTTCATGTGGGAAGTTTGTTTCTGTTAAAAGTATAGCTCCTGGTTTTACGTAGTCTATTATTTTTCTAAATATTTTTAGGAGTGTGTATGTTTGTGGTTGGTGTACACACGTAGTTTTTGTTGTTTTCCAAATATATGCTACTGCGTCAAATCGTATTATGCTAGCACCATTTTCTAAGTATTTTTGAAGAATTTTTATAATTTCTAATAAAACTTCTGGGTTCTTATAGTTCAAGTCTGCTTGTTTTGGTCCAAAAGTAGTCCATATATTTTTATCTCTATATTTTGTTGTAAGTGACGTAGTTCTTGGACGAAAGACTTTTGATGAGTCAAAATTTTTTAGATCTATGTAATAATTGTTTTTTCCATTTAAATAATATTTAAACCATTTATGGTTTGTGCTTGTATGATTTAAAACTAAGTCAAAACAGAGTTTGTATTGTTCTCCTAGTTCTTTTAAATAATTCCAGCTGTTTACTTCTTTTCTTACAGTTTCATAATCTGTTATTGCAAATCCTCTGTCATCGTCATATGGGTGAAAAGGAAGTATGTGTATAGAATTTATTTTTGTGTCTTTAATTTTTTTAACTACGTTTTTTATATTATTATTTAATACATCTGCATAGGTTATGAGAATTATATCTTTTTCACTCCATTCTACTTTTTTGTTTAAAGGTTTGATTATTTTGTTTATACTAGCGTTTATAGTTGCGGGTTTTTTGTATAGTTTTTTTAATAAATTTGTCAGATCGAGCATTTATTAAAAATAAATTGTTTTTGTTATAAAAAAGTTGTTGTGTAATTAATAAAATATTTAAATATCTATTACTCAGTGAATACATGGAATTAGATTTTTATGAACTTCGTGATTTTGCTTATGATATAGATTTAATAATAAAAGATAATAGCTTTGAGGGAGAGTTAACAAAGAAATTAGAGTTAAGTGAAGAAGAAAAATTAAGCTTTAATAATTTAGAAATGGAAGTGTCAAATTCTGATGAATTTTATAATTCTTATAATGATGTTAAAAATATGATAACTTTATCAGAAATCGAACTTAGTACTGTTTATTATGATAATATTAGTAATAATTCAATACATCAACTAATCACGACAGGTTTATCTATAGGTGCAGGGATTTTTGCAGGTCTATCTGTTTATAATGGATTGCCTGAGAGTTTGAATGAAGTTAGTAAAGTTATGGCTAGTGGGACTTTAGGTTTTTTAGCAGGTAGCTTTTCAGGTTTAGTTTTTGATAGTTTTATTAATAAAGCAAATGCTTATTTTAATAAGAATTTGATAGAGCGCGCAAATTATACAATTGATAAACTCCCTGAATACATAGATACTTATAATGAGAAATATGATGAGTTTTGTAGTTTATTAGAAGATAAGAAAATAGAAAAGCCTGAGTTTTTAGAAAGAACTAATTCTACTATAAATGAGTTATTAAAAAAGTATAATAGTATTTCAAAAGGCTATTCCAAGTAAGTGAAATATTATAACTATTAAGTAGCCCGGAACTCCCCCTATCGCTGTTATTAAAATACTCCATGCATTAATAACTAAATCTGGTAAAAATATTTTTGTAAATAATAATGCAAAAAATCCTATTATGCTATTTAATATTAGCCATCCTAGTTTTCTTATGAAAACTACGAGTATTGCAAATACAAATATTATTATTGCAAGTGTTATTATTTGTGCTATCATATTATTTTGTTAATATCTTAATATTTATATAGTTTAAGGAAGTAATGTCTTTTTATGATTGAAATAGAAAAAAAGTTTGTTTACGATGAATATAAGATAAAAAATTTAGTTAAGGACGCTGTTTTTTTAAAGGATGTTCGTATTTTGAATGTTTATTTTGATGATGAAGATAACAGTTTGTTTAAGTCAGATATTTGGCTTAGGACAAGAGATGGAAATTATGAGTTAAAGCTTCCGTTAGGAGATAATACTGGAGAAGTAAAGTCTTATAAAGAATTAGATGATCTAGATAAAATAAAAGATGCGTTACCTAAGTCTTTAGATAGTTATAAGCCTTTTTTAAAAATTGAAACTTTTAGAACTAAATATAAATTAGGCGAAGTTAATATTGATTTAGATAAAGCAATTGTTAATGGTGAAACTTATTTCGTTGGAGAGATAGAAATAATGTCTAGTAGTAATGATAAAAAATCACATAAAGTTTTAGATGATTTAATGAAAGAATATAATTTAGAACCTTTAAAGCTTGGTAAATTAACATTATATCTTAAAGATTATAATAACGAGTTGTTTAATGAATTAATTGAATCGGGTGTTATTTCTAAAGAGTTCTTAAGGTCTTAGTATTATTGGTTTTGCTGGAAGACCTACAGGGTATTCTTCTTTGAATTCTTCTATGGTTATTTTTTTAGCTTTTGTTTCTTCTTTTAAGAATTTAGTTGCTGATTTTAATAATTGTTTTTCTTCTTCTTTTGATAAGTATACGTCTAATCCGTCTTTTAGTGTTTTTGGAACAAATTTTTGTATGAATTTAGTTTCAGATTTGTACTTTGGAAGAAGCACTGAGAATATTTCTTTTATATCTCTTGTTTTGTCTAATAATTGTTTTAATTCGTTGAATAGTTCAAATCTTTGGTCTGGTGCTTGGACTATTATTAGCTCTTTATCTTCAAAGTCGTACTGTGAAGTTTTTTGAAGTACGTGTTCTATTATTAGTTCGTTGTTTTCTATTTCGTTATCGATATATTTTGACGTATCTGTATCAAAGCCCAGTGTTGATAATATTTCATTGGACGGGTTGCATTCTTCTGCAAAGTGTGGCATTACCGGAGTCATTAGTTTTAGGTAATCTTCTAATATGAATCTTAATACTTTTGATGTGTTTTGACTTCTTCTTTGATGATAGCTTATTTCGTTTAAGAATTCGTATAGTATGTTTACGTATGCTTCTCTTACTTTGGTTTGGTTCATTAGTTCAAAGTAATTGTTTGCTCTTGTGTAAAATTTGGATATTAACCATTTGTCTACGTCTTCTAGTTCTTCGTAGCGTGGTTTTTCTTGTTTTTTTGATTCTAATAGTAATTCTTTGAATTTTGTGAATCTTTTTTCTAGTTGATGTATTTCTTCATCTCTAAAGTCCATTTCTGATTCTATTGTTGCTGCTATTGCAACATATAATCTGTAGAGGTCTACTCCGAATTTTTTTGGGACTTGTATTAATGGTATTCCGTTTCCTTTACTTTTACTTATTTTTTGACCTTCTCTAATTAAAAGGCCTCCTACAGTTATGTTTTTTGGCCAGTATTCTTTATCAAATATTGTTGAGTAATGGTATATTAAGAAACTTAGGTGATTGCTCATATGAGGCGGTGCTGTGTATCTGAAGTCGAATGATTTCCAGTATTCTACTTGTTTTCTTGATTCTGAAATTATTTCTTTTGTTAGTGTTTCTCCCACTAAATCTTCAGGGTTTCCTTTTCCAAGCAAGACGTATTGAAAGAAGTCATATGTTAGTTCTTTTTGATCTGCGTCTTTTATTAAGTGTGAAAATAAATAAAACATCTGGTATATTGTTGAATCAGACAAGCTCTCTATTACCCAATCTTTATCAAACGGCAAAGGAGTTCCTATTCCTCTTTTTCTAGCACAAGGTCTTTTTTGAACCCATTCTAAGTATCCTTTTTGGCTATCTTTTAGCGAAGCAGGATAATAGTCCATTTGGTCTAATAATTCGTATGCTTTTCTTTTTGTTTTATCTTTACTATAATCTAAGAACCATTGTCCTTCTAAGTTTGCTACGATTACGTTGTTTCCTGATCTTGTTTTTGCTCTTCTTGAGGTTTCTAAGAGTATTCCTCCAAGTTTTTGTTTTATTAGTGCTTGTGTTACTTTTTCTTTTGCATGTTTTATTGGTATACCTGCAAATTCTCCGCACTCCGAGTTAAGTACTCCGCCGTAGTGTTCTAGTTTGTATAATTCTTGTTTTGCGTCTTCTAATTTTGGATCTGTGGAGTTTTTAATAGAATATTTTTTTATCATGTGATGAGCCGGGCACTCTCCGTCCCACTCTATTTTGTTTCCTTTTTTGTCCTTTGTATCTACTGTGTTTATGACTTTTACTTCTTTTGGAAGTCTACCATCATTTCTTGCTTCAACTAGCCCCATATAATCATGTGGACTTCCAGCAGGACTTGAGTACACTATTCCCATTCCATGGTTTTCATCTATAAATGATGCGCTTGCAACTATTACTTCTCTATCTATTAAAGGAGTTATGTATTCTTGTCCGATTAATTCTTCTCCTTTTAGTGTTTTTATTAGTTCTACTCCTTCGTATTGGTATCTTAGTTTTTCGTATGCTTGTATTCCAACTATCCAGGTTTGGCTGTTTATTTTTATTTTTGCAAGAACGTGTGAAGGGTCAACCCATAAATTAGTTGTTCCAAATAAAGCATCAGGTCTGAGTGTTGCAACAGCCAAATATTCATTATTTTTTTTGTGTTTGAATAAAATATAAATCATTTCTTGGATTGTTACTTTGTCAACGTCTCCATCTTTTATATCGTCTTCTCCTACTGCGTTATTATCTTTTGGGCTGAAAAGTATTGGGTATTTTCCTTGTATTAGCATTCCTGCTTCTCTTAGTTTATGGAATTGCCAGTCAATAAATTTTTGGTAATGTGCTTCTCCTGTGTTAAATTGTCTTGTCCAGTCTATGCTAAGGCCTACTGCGTCAAATGTTTCTTCTATTTTTCCGCTAAAGTAATCTGCTATTTTGTAAGGATCTGTAAAAGAATCTAGTATTTCTTCTTGTTTATTTTTATCAGGTTCGTATTCTGCTATTGCGTTTCTTGTCATATTTATTGTATCCGGGTCTTTTCTTGAAAGTCCGTCAAATACTGCAAGTACAGGTGTTCCCGATATATGGAAAGCCATTGGGAATAAAACATTTTTTTTAAGAAGTCTTTGATATCTAACAAGTATGTCTGCTGCAACCATAGTCCTTCCATGGCCTATGTGAAGAGCTGAGTTTCCATAAGGATAAGGTACTGTTGCAAAGTATTTTTGTTTATCTTCATCTATTTTTGGTATGAATACTTTTTTTTGTTTCCAAGTATCTTGCCATTTTTTTTCATAAGATTCTTTATACATATACTTATTAGTACAGTTAAATAATATATAAAATTTTAGTAAAAATAAATGTCAATATTTATAATCTGTCTACCTTTTCTATGAAAAATAATATGATTAAGCTTAAAAAAATAACAGATAAAGCAGATTATATAAATAATTTCGAAGTTAATTCTTTAATTAGAGGCGATGATGTTTATATAGATACGTTTTATTTAGTTAACAAAGGATTTCCAGTGGAAGTTAGAATTACTCTAGCAAATTTAAAACCTGATGCTCCAAATGATTATTTATTTTCTGAAAGAGAACATAATGGAAAATATAGTTTAGACATATTTAGAGAACCAGGAGATATTAAAAATATGTTAAATTCATATATTAACTTAAATAACAGTCAAGGTAATTACGAAATAGGCGCAGGGAGTTTTAATTACAAAGAAGACATAATATTTTTAGATAAAGAATTAGATATATCAAGAGATGTTTCTTGGTATGATTGTAATGATATGACAGGCGAACTTTTTAAGTATAGCGGATTTTCAGTTAGAGATGTTAAAGAAGGTCATGTTTTTAATAAATTAAAAGAATTGAAAAAAAAATATGTATAAATATTATGTTTAAGATCTAAATTTAGTATAAATGTGCTCACTTATGATTTTGTCATTTTTTATTAGAGCTTCTTTTCTTGTGTGTTCTTTGGTAAATCCTACTTTTTCTAGTACTCTTCCACTTGCAGGATTATATTCAAAGACTGATGCTTCTAATCTGTGTATTTCTTTGAAATTGTCAAATAAGTAATCAGAATATAGTTTTAGTGCTCTAGTTGCGTATCCTTTTCCCCAAAATGGTTCTCCTAACCAGTATCCTAAAGTAGCGCAAATCCTGTTATCATATTTGTCTTTTGGTTTTCCGCCAATCATGCCTGCAACTTCCCCATTTACATCTATAACAAAGTCATATTCTGACCCTTTTATACTTTTTATGAAGTTTTTAGCATCGTCTAAACTATAAGGGTTTGGAAACGTATGTGTTAAATTATCTGCAATTTTTTTGTTATCTGCAAGTTTTGCTATGCTACTTGCATCTTCATCTAATACTTTTCTAAGTGTTAGTTCATTATCTTTTAACATAATATTATATTTCTTTCAGCATTTATATATTTTTTCTGGTTAAAACCGTGTTTTTTCCGAATTATTTATTAAATATATATAAAATATTTATTTTTATGAAGGTTTTAACTAAGTCTTTGTTTTTGAAAGGTTTTGAAGGAGATAAATATTTGTGGATTTGTGCAAATAAATCAGAGAGTTTACCTAAGCCTAGTTTGTTAGATAAAGAAAAGATTAGTCAAGGAATACTTATTGGAGAGCTTGCAAAAAAGTTATTTGAAGGAGTAGACCTTAAAAATTGTTCTGAAGAAGAATCATTAAAATTAACAACTGAGTTAAAAGAAAAAAAGGTTTTGTTTGAAGCAAGTTTTAAGTATAAAGATTTTTTTTGTAAAGTTGATGTTTTAGTCCCTACAACTAAAGGTTTTGATGTGATTGAAGTTAAAAGTAGTTCTAAAATTAAAAAGAAGCACTTAGAAGATTTAGCGTTTCAAAAAATGATTCTTGAAGGTCTTGGAATGAATGTTAATAATTATTATTTAATGCATATAAATAGTAAATATGAAGTGGTAAATGATTTTGAGTTAGAAAAGTTTTTTGTTAAAGAAAACGTTACAAGTAAAATAGCTAAACTTGATGTTGAAGAAAAAGCAAATTACATGTTAGATATAATTAATCTTAGGGATTGTCCTGATTTTATCATCGATGATTATTATAAATCAGATAATGGTAATTTCTTGGTTGAAGATTTTAAGCAAAGTCTTCCTTTAAGAAGCGTGTTTAATTTGTATAGTATTAGAAGAAAGAAAGCAGTTGAGCTTTATAAGAAAGGACATGAGTTAATAGATGATTTACCTTCCAGTTTTGAATTTTCTGATAAGCAACTGGTTCAATTAAAAACAAAGGAGGTTTTAATACAAAAAGATAAGTTATCTATATTTTTAGCTAAGATTAAAAGTCCTGTTATCCATCTTGATTTTGAAGCATATCAACAAGGAATACCTAGACTGAATAAAACTAAGGCTTATACTCATATTCCTTTTCAGTATTCTATGCATATAGAAGAACATGATGAGTTAATTCATAAAGAATTTTTGTATGAAGGAAAAGAAGATCCAAGAATTAGTTTTTTAGAAAACCTAAAAAAAGATCTGCCAAAAAAAGGAAGTGTGATTGTTTATTATAAGGAGTTTGAAGTTGGAAGGCTAAAGGAGTTAGCTAGTGTGTTTCCAGTTTATCAAGAGTTCATAAAAGATGTGATTAAAAGAGTTGTTGATCTTAGGGATCCGTTTTATAATTTTTGGTATTATAATCAAAGACAAAAATGTAGTTGTTCTATTAAGGATGTTTTGAAAGTTTTTAGTGATAAAAAACATAGCGAGTTAGAAGTTTCTAATGGTAGTGACGCGATGATTTTGTATAAGCATAATAAAGGAAATTTGTCTGATAAATTAAAAAAGGATTTATTAGAATACTGCAAGCTCGATACCTTAGCGATGGTTATTATTCTTAGAGAACTTAGAAAAAGAATATAATATTTATATAATTTTGATTATTTCTAGTATTATGAGTATTGATGATAAATTTTTTGAACTAGCAAAAAGAAATGCTCAAAAAGAGTATGTGAATATAATTAATAAATATGATGCCAGATTAAAAAAATTAAATTATTATACAAAAGGAGATAAACACTATGTTTATGAAGAGACAGAAAGATTGATTAAAAACTTGAAGAAGTTAAATTATTCTAATATATTACTTAGACATTATCAAGATTTATTCATCCATAAAGGATTAGATGCTACAAAAGAGTTTTTAGATTCTAAAAATAAATTAAATCCTAATTATTGGTTTTCGAAAAAAGTTAAAGCTGCAAAGAAAACGATTAAAGAATTAAAAAAAGGTTTATGATGTTAACATAAATAATTTAAACTGAACCTTATTTCAATTATGTTATGGAAAACGTTATTATTCTAGGAAATGGTATTGCAGGTTCAACAGCAGCAATTTATACGGCAAGAGCTAATCTTAATCCTTTGGTTATTAGTGGACCTGAACATGGCGGTCAGCTTTCACTGACTACTGATGTTGAGAATTTTCCTGGTTTTCCAAAGGGGATTCAAGGTCCTGAGCTTGTTGAGAATGCAAAACAACAAGCAGAAAGGTTTGGTGCAAGATATAAAACCGATATTGCTAAAGAGTTTAAAAAACATGATGATCATTACCACTTAAAGTTTAGTAGTGGAGAAGAACTTAAAACTAAGACGCTGATAATAACTACTGGTGCTAGTGCTAGGTGGCTTGGATTGGAATCTGAAAAGAAGTTTATGGGTAAAGGAGTTAGTACTTGTGCTACTTGTGATGGTTATTTTTATAGGGGTAAAGAAGTCATTATTGTTGGTGGGGGAGATAGCGCTATGGAAGAGGCTACTTTTTTGACTAAATTCGCTACAAAAGTTACTGTTGTTCATAGAAGAGATGAGCTTAGAGCTAGTAAGATTATGCAAGATAAGTTTTTTAAAAATGAAAAAACAGATATTTTGTGGAATAAAGAAGTGGTTGAAGTTTTAGGTGATGAACAAGGAGTTACTGGTGCTAAATTAAAAGACACTGAAACCGGTGAGTTGTCAGAGATTAGTTGTGATGGTATTTTTTTAGCTATTGGCCATATTCCTAACACTAAGATCTTTAAGGGCCGTCTTGATATGGATGAGCAAGGATATCTTATGACTAATAGTACTAAGACTAATCTTCCAGGAGTTTTTGCTGGAGGAGATGTTCAAGATACTTCTTACAGGCAAGCAATTACTGCTGCAGGTAGTGGTTGTATGGCTGCTATGGAAGCTGAGAGATATTTAAATCATTTAGAATAAAATTTATTTCATTAGTTTTATTGTGCTTATTCCTGCAAGTATAAATGCTAATATTATCCAAGAAGGATTTGTTTCAAATACCAGTCTTAATGGGACTATTAGTGTTCCAAACATCAATCCTACTAGTACTCCGTGCGTGATATCTGAGTGTTTTTTTATTAAATAATTTATTAATCTAGATAAAGCTAATAATCCTATTAGGCAACCTAGCATAAATATTAATGTCATAAACCACGTAGTTGGAAGGTTTTTAACTAGGTTTATTGCATATTCATATTGTCCAAGAATTAATAGAATATAACTTCCACTTATTCCAGGAAGAATCATAGCAGTTATTGCAAAGAATCCTAAGAAAAAAGTTCCTATTATACCTGTTACTTGTATATTTAACACTAAAAAACTTAAAATTATTCCTATAATTGTTCCTGTTATTATGCCTATCGTGGCATTTACTTTATCAACTAAAGGTTTTGCTAAAAAGTATACACTTGCAATTATTAGACCTATAAAAAAAGAATATGTAAATCCTGGATAATTTAACAGAAGATAGCTAATAATTCTTGCACCTAAAAATATGGCTGTTATTATTCCTAAAAATAAAGGGATTAATAGTTTATAATTAGTTGTTTTGAAAAAACTAAAATCTTTTTTTAATATTTGTTGAGGTATATAGGTTAATTCAGTTATACTTTTTATTAGCTCATCATAGATACCTGTAATTAAAGCAATTGTACCCCCACTAACCCCAGGTACTAGGTCTGCTGTGCCCATTAAAAGTCCTTTAAGATATGTTTTTAGCATATCTTAAAAAGGTTATTTAACTAATATATAATGGTTTAGTATGCATCTATGTCTAAATACTCCATTATTTCTGAAGCTCTTGGTTTTTTATCGGCTTTTAATAATAATACTTTTAGTGTTCTTAAAGCCTCTCTTATAGCGTGTTCTGCGCCATATCCTTCACTTGTAACATCAAAGCTATCTTTACATCTAACTCTAAGTCTTATATGTATAAGTGGTTTGTTTTTGTGTGTTTCTTTGTGCTTATGTACATGTACATAAATATATCCCGGGCCTAAACTCTTGTTTTTTACAACAAAAGATTTGACTTCTTCTAGTATGTTTTCTCTGTCAAAATCTACTTTGCTACTTATTTGTATAAATACATCTTTTTCTTCTTTGTTTATCTCATAAGAAATTGTTTCTAACAAGTCTTTTCTTGTAATTATACCTTTATTTGAAATAACTATGCTGCTAACATCTTTTTGTTTCATTAATTCAAATATTTCTCTAGGTATAAATTCTTTTTTTGCAGTTACTACTTGTTTTTTCATAATACTAGAAACATGCACATCTAGACTTGTTGTTTTTTTGAATGTTTGACCAAATCCAGGTCTCTCTATTGGTGTTATTGCTTGACCCACTACATCGTGTAAGCTAATCATACCAATTATTTTATCTTCTTGTGTGACTGCGAGTCTGCTTATTGCGTTTTCTCTAAACAATATAAGTGCATGTTTTAGTGTTTTGTCTTCGTTAATTGTTTTTAAGGGTTTGGTCATTATTTCGTCTGCTCTATAATCCGCTATTATATCTATTGTTGCTTCTATTAGATCAGATGATTTGACAACTCCTATTAGTTTATTATTTTCAAATACAGGCAAATGGTATAAATTACTTTCCAGCATAAGCCTTGCTGCTTCTCCAAGCGTGGTTTTTGGACTTATTTTTGGAGCTGTTCTCATTAAGGTTTTTGCTTTAGTGTTTTCTATGTCTAATTGGGTTCTGTTTAATTGTTTTTGTGTTAAAACGCCTTTGTAGCCTTTTTGGTCTGTTAAAATAATTACGTCTCTGCTTGCATGAAATTTTGGAATTAATTTTGCGACGTTATCTTCTACATCACCTTTCTCAAATTCTTGGACTACTAGTTCTCTTACGTCTTTATTTTTCATATTTACTTCACCCAATAACTATTAAGTGTTTGAAGTATTTAAACATTATAGAAGTTAATTATTTTTTTCTCTATTTCACAATTTTTATCATGCGCTCCTTTAAGATATCTTGCACTCATTAATAGTTCGTTTACTATTTCTGGTCCGACAAATTTGAATTCTTTTTTGAATAGTTTAACCCATTCATCTAGTTCTAATCCTTTATGTAAATCTAAAAATTTTTTGAAAGATCCATATTCTTTTTGTAACTGTATTATTTTTTTAGCATTATAAATTATAGATTCTATTTTTAATCTGTGTCTGATTATATTTTTATTTTGCATTAATATTTCTATTTCTTTTTCTTTATATTCAGCAACTTTTTTTATTTTATTAAAATTTAGGTATATTGCTTTTTTCTTTTTTAAAACTGTTTCAAAGCTAAGTCCCGCTTGCATTATTTCTAGTACAAATCTTCTAAATAAGTCATCGTCATCTTTTACATAAAATCCGTGTTCTGTATCGTGGTGATCTCTGTGTACGTTTCCTTTTGGAAGATTCCTTGTATATTCACAGTAACTAGTCATTTTTAGAATTGTTTTACTGCTTCTAGACTATATTTTTTTATTGCTGCTCCTTGATCTTTAAATGTGAATGAAGCTCTAATTTTTTGGCCTTCAAATACTTTGTGAAGCCAATACTTGTCATCAACCCACATTTTTTCAAGAGGAATATCACTAATTTTGTACCAATAAGGTTTCATTTCTTCTGTTTCTGTTGGTTCTCCACTCCATTTTTTTAAGAAAAATACGTGTACTTTTTGATCATAATCTTTTTCTTTTGGAACATCGCTAAAATAGAAATTTATTTCTGCTACTTTTTCTAAGTCTTTTTTTTGAGCAGTTATTTTTGCTTCTTCAGCTAGTTCTCTTATAGCTGCTTCGTCTATGTTTTCATTAAGTGCTACTTTTCCGCCGTAGCCGTTTAGTTTGCCTTTTCCAAAGCCTCTTTTTTTCATTCCCAGAAGTACTTCATCACCTTTTATACAATAGATAAGTGTTACTGGTCTCATTATTAATCGTTGTCTACTCTTGGAGCAAGTATAAAACTTAAACTTACTTTGTCTTTTTCTAAGAATTCTAAATGTAGAGGATAGTCATTGCTGAATTTAACTGTTACACGGTCACTGATTTTTGTTCCAGCCATCATCTTTTTTAAGTATTCTGTACTATATTTGCTTTTATGATTTTCTGTTGTTTTAATTTGAACTTCTTCGTCAGCAGGCATTTCTACATCTGCTTTTGTTAAATCTCCTGATGCAGATACTTTAAACTTAGTATCTTGTGTGCTAAGTGTTACACTTTCACTTACAACATCTACGTCGTCTATTGCTTCAGACAAAGCAGAACTTGGCAATTCTACTATTGATTTAAAATCTAATGACGGAATTTTTTGTTTTCTATCTTCTAATTCTAGTAATGGTAAATAGAAAGTTCTTGTACTTTTATCTTTCATAACAATTTTAAGTTTGTTCTCTGTTTTTTCAAGTGTTAAAACGTCTGAATTTTTTGTTCTTCTAAGTATTTGTTTTAAGTTATTTAGATTTATAGATAATATTTCTTCTTCTTCTATAGAGTATTCTGCAAAACTATTAGCTGGCATTTTAAATATGATCATAGCTACGTTAGCCGGATCCATTGCTATTAGTTCTAGGTAGTCTTGGTTTACTTGTATTCTTGTTTCTGTTACAAGTTCACTTATTATTGCCATGCTTTCTTTTAGAATTTTAGGTTCTGCGAGTGTTAATTTCATATTATATGTTAACATGGCTTTATTTATATACTTTTTTGTAAAAAATCAAAGTAGTATACTTGCGAGGCCTAAAAATATTAAGAATCCGAATATATCTGTTGCTGCTGTTATAAATGTTATTGCGCTACTTGCAGGGTCTTTTCCAAATTTTTCTAATATTAATGGAACTATTGCTCCAAAGAATCCTGCTATTATTAAGTTAAATATCATTGCTAAAAACAATATAAACCCTAATAAGGGATTTTTATTCCAAAGTATAGCTACTATCGCCACGATTATTCCGTTAATTAAACCATTTATAAGTCCGGCTATTATTTCGTTATAAATTACTTTTTTACTCTTTTCTAAGGTTATTTCTTTTAGCGCCAGTCCTCTTATTACAACACCTAGAGTTTGTGTTCCTGCATTACCTCCCATCCCTGCGACTACAGGCATATAAAATGCTAACAAAACTAATGCTTCTAGTGTTGATTCGAAAAAACTTATTACTGCAACTGCTAAAAATGCTGTAAATAGATGTAGTAATAACCATTTATACCTATTTTTTACTTTTCTTATAGGACCATCATATATTTCTTCTTCTTCACTAACTCCTGCAAGATCATATAGGTTTTTGTTTGAATGTTTATGAACTAATTTTAAAACATCATCACTATAAATTAATCCAAGAACAGTATTTTGTTCATCTAATACGACTACTTTTTCATGTTCGTGTTTTTTGAATAAAGATATGACTTCTTTTTCTGATGCGTCAAAGTGTATTGTTGGTACTTGTTTTACATATTTTTTTATTTTATCTGTTTTTCTTCTAAGTAATAAATCATGTCCTTTTAATTCGCCAAGTAAAACGCCTTTATAATCAACAAGTATCTCTGGGAACTTTCCAGTTCTTTGTTCGTGTTTTTTTACTAATTTGGCTACTTCTTGAAGTTTAGAGTTATGTTCTACTAATATGTAGTCAAGACTCATTATTGAGGCGGCTGTTCCTGGGTTAAATTTAAGTAAAAATTCTACTTTTTCTCTTATTTCCGTAGTTAGTTTTTTTAAAATTGTTTTTCTAACACTGCTAGGTGTTAGTTGTAGTATGTCTGTTACTTCGTCAGGGTCTAAATGAATTAATATATCGTGAAGTTGTTTTGTTGAGAGTTTTTCTATTAAGTGTTTTTGTTTTATTTTTGATAATTTTAAAAGTATTGTAGATTGTTCATGACTAGGTATATTAGAAAAAAAGACCCATCTTTTATCGTGGTCCATACTATGAATTAACTCAGCCTCTCTTAACATACATTAATTATTAAATTAATTAGTATATAAATAGTTTGAAAAAGGTTTATATAGATTTTTTAGTTAACTTATTTTTATTATGACTGAAAAATTAGTTTATGATGGAGAAATATTTAAGGTTTATGAGTGGCAACAAAAAATGTTTGATGGATCATTCAAAACATTTGAAAAAGTTGTAAGAAAATCAAGTGTTCAATTATTAGTAATTAAAAATAACAAATTAATGCTTTATAATGAAAAACAACCTGATAAAGGCTCTTTTATAAGTTTACCTGGAGGGATGGTTGAATGGGGAGAAGAATTTTTGGACGGCGCTAAACGAGAGTTATTAGAAGAAACAGGTTTAGAAGGTGATTTTAAGTTAATTAAAGAAGTTGATTTTGGAACTAATTTTAAGTGGAAGACACAATATTTTGTTGTTAAAAATGTTAATAAAGTAAGTGAGCCAAGACTTGATAATGGAGAAATAATAGATGCGTTTTATGTTTCTTTTGATGAGTTTTATAATTATACTCAAAGAGAAGATTTTAGAAATAAATATTTTAGTAATTATTTAAAATTGAAAAAGCTGGATGGCACTTTAAATGAATTTAAGTCTTTGTTGGGTTTAAATTAATTTGTACTATTTCGCTTCTGGTAAATAACCTCATATGTGGACCTGCTGTTCCAACTCCACTACTTACATTTAAGTATTTTAATCCTATTTTATAAAGACCATATATATGTTTATGTGTTAATTTTACTATTATATTCAAGGGAAAAATTTGTCCTGCGTGAGTATGGCCAGATAGCATTATATCACACTTTGTTTTTTTGAAACTTTCAATCGCTGTTGGTGTATGTAATAAAGCTATTGATGGTTTTTTATTATGAATTTTGTTTCCTAATTCTTCAAAGATTTTAAGGTGTTTTACTTTTTCTGTTTTTGGATTATCCAGTCCTATTATTTGTAAGTCTTTTGTTTCTACTACTTGGTTTCTTAGAATTATTGCAAGTCCTTCTAGTTTTTTAGAAACGTTATCTTGACCTGAGTAAAAATCATGATTTCCCATTACGAAGTATGGTTTTCTAGTTAATTTTTTTAAAGGACTTAATGTTTTTTTTGTGACTAGTCCTGATCCATCAAATAAATCACCTATTATAAAAACGTAGTCCGAGTTTGTTTTATTTATTTTTTTAACAACTCTATCCAAAAATTTTTTTCCATGTATTGTTCCAAGATGTATATCTGATACTTGAATTATTTTTATTGGTTTTTTTGTATTTGTTGGAATGGTTATTTTTTTTAGAATAATGTTTTCTGCAGATATAAAAGAAGAAGTTAATGTGATTGCAGTGATAATGATTGCTAATATCCCTTTTACTTGATTTGAAAAGTTAAATAACAAAGAAAATAGTTCTATTCCTAAAAAAACAGTCCACGATATAAGTATACTTCCTGCCAGTATCCAGTTATAAGCATATAATTTTGTTGTTATTTTGTTAGAGTTTATTTTATCCAGTATCAATCCTATTGGAAATAATAAAGGCAGAATTGCTAAAAAATAAAGGTTTAACCCAAAGTATACTTCTAATCTGTTTAATACAAACAGGCTTGCTGCTGTAAGAGTTAGTGTAATTATCACTAAAAATATACTAAGATAAATTGTTCTGCTCATTCTATGTATAGTTTAGAGAAATTCTTTAGAACATGTACCTGGTTGTCTTTATAGCCTAGTTCTTTTGCAAGTTCTTTTTGACTTTCAAGCATAGGTATTTCTCCATGTGTAGGAATTATATTTTCTGGATTAATCATTTTTATAAATTCTCTGTGATCTTCTCTGCATGCGTGTCCTGAAACGTGTAGGTCTGTAAATATTCTTACTTTTCTTTTTTTGAGTTCGGATTCTAGTATTTCTCTGTTTTTGAAATTTTCTTCGTGAGGTATTATTTTACAACAAAATAGTACTAAATCTTCATATCCAAATGGAAAAATATTTCCTTTAGCAAGTCTTGAAAGTATTGCTTTTGGTTCTCCTTGATGTCCTGTTACTATGAATAGTTTATCTTCTGTTTTTTTTAGTTTTTTGAAGTATTGTTCTACTTTTCCTCCAAATCTTACAAATTCTGCTTTGTCTTCAAAGTTCGCTATTCCTGCTGCTTTTGCTGCATCTAAATATTTAGAGATGCTTCTTCCTACAAAGACGGGTTTTCTTCCAAGGCTTTCAGCAATTTCTACTATTGTTTTAAGTCTAACTATATGACTACTAAATGTTGTCACTACTATGTTTTTGTCTTTGCTTGTAACTCCAAGTAAAACATCTCTTATCATTTCTCTTGCTATACTCTCTGAAGGCGTTTTTCTTGGGTCTAATGCATATAATGAGTCCATTATTAAGGCCTTAACGTTTTCTAATTTTTCTATGGCAGGATAGTTTGGTTTTGGTCCCATAAGAGGCGCGTTATCTAATTTGAAATCGTTTGCATATACCACAGCTCCTTTTGGTGTATGTACGACTATTATCACTGTGTGCGGAGTGCTATGAGTTACATGTATAAACTGTATTTTTAGGTTTTTAGATACTTCAAAAGTCGAATTTTCTGGGTGCGATACCAGTTTTGATTGTGCTGTTTTTCTTTTGTCTCTAAGTAATGCTTTTAATACTTCTATTGTAAATCTTGTTCCGTGTATTGGAACTTTTATTTTTGAAGTAAAAAAAGGAACTGCTCCTACGTGATCTAAGTGAGCGTGACTTATACATATTGCTTTTAGGGTTTTAAGTTCATCTTTAACTGCATCTAAATCTGGTACTGCTTGTTCTCTTATTAACTTAGATAAAGGTATGTTAAACGGTACGTCGTCATCTTGTGTTAATCTTACATAATTTTCCATGTGTAGTCCTAAGTCTAACATCACGGATTCGTTTTCATATTTTACTATTACGCAGTTTCTTCCTATCTCGGAAAAACCGCCTACTGGTATTATTTCTATCATTTTAATTATAAGAACTGCATAGTTTATATATATTATTTGTGTTTCATATAATATGGAAATTAATGTTATTGATGCAAAAAATCTAATTAGTAATAATAAAATCGTGTTTTTAGATGTTAGAACTTTAGAGGAAAGAAACATGAACAAGATTGAGGAAAGTATTCATATCAATTTTTATGATGATGATTTTGAAGAAAAAATAAAGTTATTAGATAAATCTAAAAAATACGTAGTTTATTGCAGGTCTGGAACTAGAAGTTTTTATGTCGTAAAATTTATGTTAGATAATGGTTTTTATGCTAAAAACTTAGTTGGTGGACTTATTGAGTGGTATTAATTTTTAAAGATACCTGATTGCATAGTTGTTTTTGTTGATGTGGCGTCTTGGTTTACTCCTCTCATTTTTATGCAAAAATGTTCTGCTTTTATTTCTACTTTTACATCTTCTGTTTTAAGTATTTCTACTAATTTTGAGTGTATCTGAATTGTGAGTCTTTCTTGTATTTGTGGGCGCCTAGAAAAATAATCTACTAGTCTGTTTAGTTTACTCAAACCTATAACTTTTTTGTTTGGTATATAAGCTATTGTTGCTTTTCCTACAAATGGCATAAAATGATGTTCGCACATACTTTTTAAAGCTATACCCTTATTGATTAAAGTTTCTTTATATCTAAACTTGATTTCTACTAACATCATTTCTGAAAACTCAGTGAATAAGTCACTAAGTATTTAGTCTGGATAAAGTTTAGCTAATCGTGTGTCTTTTAAATTATCATCAGATAACTCTAAATTTAGCGTGTTGATTATTTCTTCAAAATTTTTTTCTTATTCGTTTTAATAATTATTTTGAATGCAGGAGAAGGCAAACACAAACAAAAGTATGTGAGCCTTCTCATGCAAAGTGCAGGAGAAGGGATTCGAACCCCCGAACCCGTATGGGACTGGATGCCTCAAAGACATTTAGTTATTTCATTGCTTAAATTAGCTCATCACTCATAAGATTTTTCTTGAGTCCAGCGCGTTTGGCCACTTCGCTACCCCTGCAAACAAGTAGTAGAAATATTTTTTTTAATAAAAAACTTTTCAATTCAGCCAAGATTTTTTAATTTTTCTTCTATTTTATCAAGAGTTTTTTCTAATCTTTCCAAATCATCATCTGTTGTTTTTTCAAGATTATTTTCTTCGGTTCTATGAGCTTTAACAGGTTTTGTTTTGGATGTTTCAGATTCTTTTTTTGTAGACTTTAGAACAGACACATCCTTTTCAACTTCTTTTTTTGTATCTGTATTAGTTAATAGTATGTGTAATTCATCAACTCTTTTTTTTAGGTATTCAAGATCTTGATTCACATCTTTTATTAGTGCCTTTTTTTGTAAAGTAAAAGGTTTAATTATTTCATGACCTCTAAGAAGTATTATTGCATCTCTAGCAGTCTCCAAAATAGTCGTTTTTAATTCTTGCGGATCTTTTATTCTTACAAAGTATGACATTTTTATTCAGCCGTATCTAGTATTGTTTCTATTTGAGACACTTTCTTTTCTATGTTTTCAGTATCATAATCCCATTTGTTTATGAAATCTTCTTCTTGTTGTTTTAATTCTTTTAGTGTTTGAATCTTATTTTTTGTTATATCTATCTTGCTTTTTATTTCGTTAAGAATACTTTTTATTTCGCTGTGTTCTTCAATTTTTATAAATAAAGGTTTATCTTCCATTTTTTTCACCCAAATAATTTTTTATCTATATATAAAAGGCTGTGTTGTATACTATCTAATTGTTCTTTTATATCTTCATAAATGTTTAATTCTAATTTTGGTAATTTTTGAGATTTTAATACAGAACCTATTTGATCGACAAGTTCTAATTTCATATCTATTTGTAAATCTATTATATCTGCATATTTGTGTCTTTCTAAAAAAACTATTTTTTGGTCTGAATAGCTTTGAATATTTGATTCTTTTTCTTCTTTTTGTTCTAACTCAAACAAAGGTAATTCTTCTTTTTGTTCTACTTCTATCTTTGGTAAATCAAAATCATTTACTTCTTGTTCTGTTGCGGAGTTTTCTTCAAGAATTTCAGAATTTGTATCTTCAAGAGCTATATCACTATATTGTGAATTTGGGTCTGTTTGTAACTCTTGTCCTCCTTCAAATTGGAAAAAGTCTCTAAATTGATTGTGATCTTGAAGAGGTTTATCAAGTTCGGATTCTTTTTGATCTTCCATCATAGGTTTATCTTCAGGCATGAAATCTTCTATTCCTAAATCAAAATCTAAATCTTCTTCTGAAAAATCAGGTATTTCAAAACTTGCGTTTTCATCAACTGATTTGGTAGTATTATCTAATGGTTCTAGTTCGCCTTGCGCAGGAGGTTTTATGTCTTCCTCTGTTTTTGTCTCAGCGTTTTGTTTCTTAAATAAATCTAAAAATCCCATCTCTTCCTCTTTTTTTTAAAACCAACTAAATTTAAAAACTCATTCTCTAGTATTAAAACTTTTGTTATTTCTTTAAGGTGATTAAAGTTTAATTAAATCATTAATTTCTGGTTTGTAAACTTTTGATTTTGTGTTTTTGATAGCCCAGCTATACATAGCACCTACCGATTCAGGATCTCCATGTTGAAACACTAGTTTTTTTGGTTGTATAGACGTTATTATTTCTTTTAAACCTTCTGCGTCTGCATGACCACTAAAGTCGTATTTTTCTACTTCACATTTTACATATGTTTTCCATCCGTCTAAGTATAAATACCCTTCGTCTATTAAGTGTCTTCCATTCGTATTTTTACATTGAAACCCTACGAGCATTATCTTTGAATTTTCGTCATGCCACATTTCTTTTATATATGACAGAATTGGTCCTCCTTGAAGCATGCCACTTGTTGTTATGAATATTCCTTGTTTTTTCATTGCATCTTTTCTTTTTTTCTCACTTCCAATCCAATGTATCGTTTCATAAAACATTTTTCTTAATGTTTCTTTGTTATCTATGTATTTGCTTTTGTTTGCGAGTATTTGTCTTGTTACTTTGTTTGCAAGACCGTCTGAATATATCGGGACATCCCATTCTTTTTGACCTAATAATATTAGTATTTCTTGCGCTCTTCCTACGCTAAATACAGGAATTATTACTTTTCCTTTTTTATCTAGTGTTTCTTGAACGCTTTCTAAGAATTTTTTGTTTAATTCTTCTCTATTAGGAATTATTCTGTGTCCGTTTGTACTCTCACTTATTAAAACATCTATTTTTCCTTTTAGCTCTGGATGAGGTTGTGCTTTAAACATGAGCTGAGTTTTTTGAGTGTTTATGTCTCCAGTGTATAATATTTTTTTCCCTTCTGCTTCTACTAATATCATTGCACTTCCAGGTATGTGTCCCGCATTATAAAATTTGAATTTGATATCTTTATGTTTATACCATCTATCAAAAGATACTTTTCTTACATCTTTCATAACGTTTTCAAGATCAGTTTTGTTATATGCGGCGTGTACATGCCTTATTCTTGCTACTTTAAATGAATCGTTTAGCATAAGTCTAGATATTGCTATTGTTTGTCTTGTGCAAAATATCGGTCCTTGTAAGTCTTTGTGTTCGAATAATGGAAGTCCTCCGCTATGGTCTAGGTGTGCGTGGCTTAGAAAAACTCCTGCTACTTCATGTATTTTTTCGACGTTTTCTGGAAGTTGTAAGCCATTTTCTTTGAATTTTATACCTACATCGAATAAGTATCTGTCATCGTTTGATAGTTTTAGTTCTATGCAGCTTCTTCCTACTTCTTGTGCGGCTCCGTGAAAAATTAGTTCCATATGATTAATAATAATCATAAAGTATTTTAATTGTTTTGTTTTAAGATGTTGAATAAAATAAGTTTTTTGGGCTTTGCCCGGAAGTTATTTGTTTTTTTTATAGGAATCTATTTTTAATATTTTTACTAATAACTATTTATGATATTTATTATGTTGTTGTTAGTTTCTGGAGTTCATGCAGATGTTGTTAGAGATGTTAACGTGGAGTTTTTAGTTGATAATCCGTTAGTAGAAAAAGAATACGCAGATGTTTGGCAAATAAATAATTTAGATCATATTAGTGGAAAGACTGATTCTTTAGAAGTTTTTGTAGAATGGTTTTTTAATGACCTGAACGGTAATTACACTCGTAATCTTAATCGTTTTACAAGGAGCGGAGGTCCTAGTTTAAATATTACTAATGGTAGTGAGTTATGTGTTAATGTAACTCCAATAAATTTTTTCGATCCAAATTTATCTAATAATTATGTTTGTAAATCGTTTTCTACAGATATTACTTTTGAAGAAAAAGAAGAGGATAAAAGTTTTTGTGGTTGTGATTTTTTTATTTATGTTGATGATGCTAATAAGCGTCAAGGCGAAACTTTTAGGTATGGTTTTGAGTTTTGTAGTTCACCTTATCCTTTAGCTGTTAGTTATTGGATCGAGGATGTTCGTGGAAGTATTGTTAGAAACATAGTTAATACTACTAGTAGTTCTCTTAAGAGTTTTACTCCGAGTTTTAGTGAGTTAGAGAAGTCTTTTATTATTAATGCAATGGTTGAAGAATGTAATTTGTTAGATAGGTTAGTTATTAGTAGTTATAAGAATCTGCCTAGTCCTTTTTTAGATGTTAGAATTCCGAGTACTGCTAATTTTGGAAGTGTGTTTAACGTTGAGGTTACTGGTATAAAAGATAGCTCAAAAAGAGTTTTAGACATCTATGTTGAGAAAGACGGAGTGAAGTTTAGTGAAGTTAGCAAGGTTTATGTTGATGATTTTAGTTTTAGTTTTGTTATTCCAGTTGTTTTATTTGATAAAGATTCTTCTTATAATGATATGTATATGTTGGTTGTTTCTGGTTTGGATTTTTATCATGAAGAAAGAATTTATTTGATTGGAGAGGATAAAGAACTTGAAGTTTTTGAGTTGTTACCTAAGTTTAATAGTTTTTATACAAGAAAACAGTTATTTGATGGAAGTTTAACTATACAGTATAGTGTGGATAATGTTTTTAGTGGTGAGTTATTAGTTATTACTAGTAAAGGCACTTATTCAGAAATTGTTACTTCTAGAACAGGCAGTTTGGATGTTGAGGTTGGGTTTCCTAACGAAGTAGTTTTGGGTTTGTTACATGATTCTAGCGGCGTGCTTGTTGATCAAAGATTTATTCAGCTAAATCTTAGTTTAAGAACCGAAGAAGAATTAGTGTTTGAAAATCCTATAGTTATTAATGCCGAGCCAGAGGTTGGTAGGTTTAGACAAATATTGAGTAAAATTTTTAGAATTTAAGCATAACCTTTTTATACATATAAGTTGTTCTTATATTTATTATGAAAAAGCAAGAAATACAAGATTATTTAGAGAAAGGTTACATAAGAGTTAAGATTTTATTTGAGGTTGTTGGAAATCCTAAAGAGCATATTGCTAAAACTATTGTTATGCTTAAAGAACAAGTAGAAAAAGAAGATAGTGTTATCATGCTTGATAGCGAGATTGGCGAGCCTGAAGAAGCTGGAGATGGTTTATTTGGTGCTTTTTGTGACGCTGAATTATTAGTTAAGAATTTTTATAGACTGAGTTATTTAGCGTTTAATTATATGCCTGCATCTATTGATATTATTGCTCCTAGTAAGTTTGAGTTTAAAGAAGCTGACATGACTAATTTCTTTGGGGATATGCTTGCTTTACTTCATGAAACTAATGCAAGACATGTTGATGCTAATAGCAAAGCTATGGCTTCTAAAAGGAATTTTAATGCTTTGTTACAAAACTCTGTTGTATACATGTTATCTGATAAAGAATTAGATGCAAATACTATTGGAGAACCGCTAGGTCTTAAAACAGAATATATCACGCCTTATCTTGAAGACATGGTCAAGATTGGTCTTTTGAAAAAAGATAATAATAAGTATAGTAGGGCTAAATAGTAATATTTAAAAGTTGATTAGCTTCTATTATTTTTATGAGTGATTGGAAGAAGGTCGAGGCAGTTTTATTTGCTTCTGGAAGTTACGTCGAAGTTATTACTATTTGTGAGCTTACAGGTCTTTCTAAAAAAAATGCGCAAAAAGCATTAGCTGATTTAAAAAATCATTATGATAAACTAGATTCTAGTTTAGAAGTTTTTAGTGATGGAGACTCGTGGAAGCTTAATGTTAAAACAGAGTATAGTGACTTGGTTCAAAAAGTTGTTTCTGGTGTCGAGATGCCTTATCCTGTGATGGAAACTCTTGCTTTAATTGCTTATAAAAGCCCAGTTATGCAATCTGAAATTGTTAATACGCGTGGAACTGTTGCTTATGATCATATTTCTTATTTGGAACAAAAGAAATTTATTACTCGTGAAAGATACGGTAGGACTTACAAGTTAAAAGTTACCGAGAAGTTCCATGATTATTTTGATGTTGATGATTCTAAGATTCAGAGTTTGTTTGAAGATATAGAAAAGCCTGTAATTGAAGAAGTCGTTGAAATTAAAGAAGAAAATGATGAGGCTTTTGAGGAAAAAATTATTGATAGAATGAAAAAGCAAGTTCCTGCCGAGTCTAGTGAGGACGTTGAGAAGTTCTTGGACGATTTTGAGAATAGGCTTGTTGGTGTTAAGGGCAGAATTGATCATGCTGAAGAAGAAATTGAAGAGTTAAAGCCTAAGGAAGAAGCTGTATTAGATGAAGAAGAAGTTGATTTGGCTTTTGAAGAAGAAAAAAATTAGGCGTTTATTACTTGTTTTATCTGACATGCTTTGCATATATTTGACGAGCATGGACTTTGACAAACACTACATCGTTTAATTGGTTCTCCTCTGTTAGTTGTTCTTATATCTAAGTATTTTAGTATAATATTTTCTTTTGTTCCTGGTTGTTTGTATTCTAGTTCGTTTAAAAGATCTCGAACTTTTGCTCTGTAACTTTGTTTTGCGTATGGACATTCATTGAAGGGAGTGTTGAATTTTTTTAGCACTGAATATATCATTATTTCTTTTTCTTTCATTAAGTATAAAGGTTTTATTTTTTGGGTGAATCCTTCTATTTCTTTTGTTTTTGGACCTTGTCTGTTGAATAGTTTTGTTTGACCTTTTAGTATGTTCATCATTACTGCTTGGCTTTCATCATCAAGGTTATGTCCTGTTGCAATCTTATCGTATTTTTGTGAGTATTTATTTAGCAGGTGTCTTCTAAAGGTTCCGCATATGTGGCATGCTGGTTTTCCTTTTGGAACTACTGTGTCTAGTCTTTTTCCTACTTCTTTTTCGTAGCTTTTTATGTGTAAGGGTATTTTGTGTTGTTCACAGAATGTTTTTAATGTTAATAATGAAGAGTCTCTATATCCTTCTATTCCTTCATCTATTGCAAGTGCTTCTACGTTGTAACCTAGTTTCCAGAGCATATACAGTACTGTTATTGAGTCTTTTCCTCCTGATGCTGCAACGCATACTTTGTCTTTAAAAAAAAGCATTTTGTGTTGTTTTATTGTTTGTTCTACTTTGTTTTCAAAATATTCTATGAAATGGTCTTTACAATAAGTAGGGTTTTTTATGATTTCTTTTTGACTACATTTACTACAGCTCATTTCATCCTCCACTAACAACGCTTAGAATTTCTATGTTATCTGTATCTTTTAGTTGTTCGTCTAGAGTTATTATTTCGCCATTTTTTACTACTATTACTTCTTCTGGATTTATTTCTAGTTGATGTAGTAGTTTTTCTGCTTTCCCTTCAAAAAATAGTTCTTTTTCTTCTTTTGGACGTTCTATTTTTATTTTCATATAAGTTTTAGAAATGGGTTGTTGTTTTTATTGTTTTTTAGTTATCTTAATAAATAATTGGTCATTACATCGTTTTATGTATAAAAAAGAAAGTATAAATGAATTTAGAGATAAGTTTTATGAGTTTATTAAAGGAAAAGATGTTTTATTCGTGGGACATATGGGTCCTGATGATGATTGTATTGCTAGTTTACTTGGATGCTATTATAAGTTTGGATCAAAAATAGCGGTGTCTTCTGAAAAAAAAGATAGATGGACTTATTTTAAGGATTCGGATAAAATTTTATTTGTTGATGATGTTAAAGATTTAGATTTTGATGTTGTTGTTTTGCTTGATGGTAATGAGTGGAGTCGCTTTAGTAAAAAAGATGCACCAGATAAACCTATTTTGTGTATTGATCATCATTTTAAAGAAGAAAAGACTTTGGATTTGGAGTTTGTTGATACTAGCTATTCTAGTACTGCAGAAATAATTTATGACTTATTTTATAAAGGAGAAAAAATAGAAAGTCATGTTTGTGAAACTTTGCTTATGGGTGTTTTGTCTGATACAGGCAATTTTAGTTTTATTAATCAAGAAAAAACTTCTGCGCTTAGTATGGCAAGTGATTTAATTGTTCAAGGCGAAATAGAAGTTCAGAGTCTTCAGTCTAAATATAATAATTTAAAATTTGAAACGGTTAAATATTTGAGTGTTTTATTAAGTAATCTCACTAAGGTTGAAGTTGATAATTGGCCTTGTTTTGTTTATTCTTATATTGATGAAGATAACGCGTTTGTTGATGAGGCATCTGCTATGTTTAAAAATAAGTATACTCGTGGTCTTGAAGGCGTTAGCTGGGGAGTTACTATTAAAAAGAAAGAGAAAGGGTATAGTTACTCTTTTAGATCTCTTCCAGAGAGTGTTAATGTTAGGCTGTTTGCAGAAAAGCTAGG
The DNA here is from genome assembly GCA_047602735.1 of Candidatus Woesearchaeota archaeon. Lineage (GTDB taxonomy): Archaea > Nanobdellota > Nanobdellia > Woesearchaeales > 21-14-0-10-32-9 > SKIS01. The sequence continues at coordinate 41,261 of JBLKOK010000005.1, forward strand.
AGTTGGAGGAGGTCATGATAGGGCTTCTGGTGGCTTTTATGAGTGTTCTAATGTTGATGAAGCAATTAATCTTATTTTAGATTTTGTTAAGAATAATTCTTTTGATGATTTTAGATAAATATTTAAAGAATATTTTAAAATTTAAAGTGTAATGGTTTTAGAAAGCTTGATGGATCCTGCTAAGGCAGAAAAGAGGTACGGGTTAGTTTTGTTGCTTGGTTTTTTATTTGCGATAGTTGGAGGTATACTTGCAAGTGCTCTTAAGGGTCCTAGTCAAAGTATGTTATTTGTTTTTTTTACAGCTATTCCTGCTATTCCTTTGATGTATGCTATTATTAAGTATGAGGAAGAAAAAGATTTGAAGGCTGTTAGTGAAAAAACTTTGCTTAAAGAGCATAGTAAAGCACTTATAGCATTTATGTTTTTATTTTTTGGCATGATACTAGGTATGGTTACTATTTTTGTTTTTGCTCCAGGGAATACAACTGTTGGTTTGTTTGAAACACAAATTCATACTTTAGCAGAAATAACAAATAGTATGACTGGTATGGTTACTGAAAGTCAAATTACTACCTTTAACATAATTTTTTTTAATAATATGAAAGTTTTAATTTTAAGTATTATTTTTAGTTTTTTATTTGGTGCGGGTGCAATATTTATTTTGAGTTGGAATGCTTCTGTTATTGCTGCTGCGATTGGTAGTTTTATTAGATCTCAGTTTAATAATATAGCTGAACTTGTTGGAATAACTAGGGTTGCTCAATATTTTGAGGTTGTTACTATTGGTCTTTTAATGTTTGCCCTTCACGGTATACCTGAGATCCTAGCTTATTTTACGGCCGCACTTGCAGGAGGAATTATTAGTGTTGCTATTATTAGGCATGATTTTGGTACAGAGAATTTTGAGAGAATTATTATTGATAGTGCAGATCTTATCTTTATTAGTTTAGTATTATTATTAATTGCTGCTTTGCTTGAAGTATTTGTTACTCCTGTAATTTTTTAATTAGTCTAATACTTTTAGTTTTCCTGGTCTTATTTCAAATATTTCTCCTTCGTTTAGAAGTGTTGTTATATGTTTATTAGGATCTTGTATATTTAATTGAGAAATAAGATTTTCTATATCTACTCCATCTCCTTTGTCTAGTTCTCTTATTTTTTCTATTATTAACGATAAGTTATTTGTTGATGAGGAGGGTTGTTCTTGTATTGATTCTTCTTTTATTATAGGTTTTAATATTTGGCTTTCTAATTCTTTTTTTCTAAACTCTAGCCATTTATTTGTGTCTAATTTTCTTATTATTTCTAATGCTAAATATTTTTCTGAATTATATTCTCTTGGTCTTGCAATTATTAATACTATGTCTCCTGGTTGTAGTTCATTTATTGTTTTTGTTTCTTGGAATGCTCTAACTTGTATTTTTCCTGTGCCATCTTCTATTGTAAGAAGATTATTTTCTTTTGAGATTACTATAGCTATTATGTTTACTCTACTTACTTTTATTTTATCAAATTGTAAATAGTTTGGTTCCCAACCTTGCATCTGAGTATATTTAGAGCTTAAAATTTGGTTAATGTTTAGTTTATACGCTGTTTGTCTCCTTATTTCGGCCATATAATATTGGGTATGTAAAGTTGTTTAAATATTTTCACAAATATTTATTTTCTATATAGAAGTTATTTATTTTAAAAAAAAAGATAAGCAGAAATTACTTTCTGCCTCTAGCCATCTTAGCTCTTGAAATATCTCCGTCTTTATCTACGAAATAAAGATAACCAGATTCTTTCTTAGCGCCTGCTTTAGCCACTTTTTCAGCTTTAGCTTTGCCTTTTTGTCCGCCTCCTCTAGCCATCATAGCTCTTGAGACATCTCCGTCTTTATCTACGAAATAAAGATAACCAGATTCTTTTTTTACTCCTACTTTTGTTACTTTTTCTGCCATTTTTTATTTGCACCCCCTTATTTTAAGGTTAAATGTTTTTTAATTCTATTCTCGAAAACATAGTATTTAAATGTTTTGATTATTATAGTCGGAAACCCGTCTTAAGAAGCTTTTTATACCAATTACTATTTCTAAATTAGTATGTTTATATTCAAATTTATGGGTTTTTTAGATCTTTTAACAGGGTTTGTGATGCTTTTGTTTAATTTTGGTCTTGTTAGTGGAAGATTCATGGTTAGTTTCATGGCATACCTCATAATTAAAGGATTGATGTTTAAAGGAGACATAGCTAGTTTTATAGATATACTTATTGCACTATACATAGTTCTTATGTTTATTTATCCAATTACAATTATTACAATAATTATTATGCTTTATTTATTTCAAAAAGGAATGTTTAGTTTAATTAGCTAAAAAAAATCTGAGGAATAAAAATAAAATATTACTATTATTAGCATAGAGACTATTAGTGCTAAGACATAGCTTATTATGTTTAAAAGAAGTATTAAGAATATACTCACTAGCCCAAATACAAATATTAACAGCCATAATCCCCTAGAATACATTAATATATTCATTGCGTTTGTATGAGGTAATGGAAGGCTTGTGAACAAAATTATGATGCTTGCCACAGTCATGATTTCTATTAAGAAAGGATGCCCTGTTACAAAATATAGAGGTTCTATGATTAAAAGTATTAGTATTAACAAAGATAAAGGCCCTGCAAGTCCTACTAACATCAAGTCTTTAAATTGAGTTTCTCTTCTAAAAAGTCCTATTCTTAATCTTTTTATTGGATCTAAGTTCACGTTTCCTAAATATAAGAATGGTAGAAATCCGTAAGTCATAAAAGTTATTAAAACCCCTATTAATGGTCCGTTTGTCCATAATGTGAATTCTGCTTTGTATCCTTTTCTTGCTGCAAGTATTTTTTGTGTTAAAACAAAGATTGTGAATAGTGAGAAAAATAAAAAGGTATATATTGCAAGATTAGTCAACCCTATTATGTAATCAAAGCCGTCTGTTCCCCATTTTCTAAAGCTAAGTATAAATCCCGATGTTAGTATTGCTATTAGGAAAAAGTATATTTCATTTTTTTCTAGATGGAGTGCTCTTTTCCAAAATAATTTGTTCATATAAATTATTATTTTAGTTTTAGTTTATATTAGTTTCTAGTTAAATTATTACTTATTAGCTCATCTATGTATTTTTGCATTCCTTCTTTGTGTCCTGCGCCTACTATTACCATTAATTTTTTTTCTGGGAATTTATTTAGTATTCCAAATACTTGGCGTGCCATAAATTTATTTCTATCATCTACTAAAGCACTATAAAGTCCAGGATATCTAGTTTTCATTTCAGTTAATAAATTTATTATTAGTTGATCTTTTGGAATTTTGTTTATATCTATCTTTATCTTTTTTTTATTTGGAAAAATTAGGTCTTTTAGAAGTCTCATTCTTTCTTTGAATCTTACTTTTTTACTCATTGTTTTTAGAGTTTTTTGTATATCTTGATCTATTAAGCAAAGAAGTAGTTTGTTGTTTTTTGCTAGTTGTGTTCCTAAGAGCATTTCTTCTCCAGGGTTCATACCTGTTATTTTTCCCACTCTTTTTTGTACAAACCTCCCAATTATTGCAAATAAATATCCTAAAAAACCTATTTTAAATATTGAAGAAGGGTTTAAGCTTGGTTTTTCTTTGCTTAACATAGCTTTATATCTGTGTCTGTCTAGTTCTACCGCTATTATATCTGGTTTGAATTCTGAGAATGTTTTTTTTATTAGCTCTTTGCTTTCGTGTGATACGTGGCTAGTACCTACTATTGTGTATCTTTGTGTTATCATTTAGTTTAGAAATAAGTATTAGTTTATACTTTTTTCTTTAATTTTTGATGTTAGGCTAAGTTCAAACATTTGAGCTAGTGATTTTGCAAATATACCTGCATTTATCCATATTGCTGGATCTACTTGGTTTTTTCCATCAGTTAGCATGAATACTACGCTGTTTTTATCTGCGATGCAAAATCTCGCTTTTAAATCTAGATTTTCTATTGAAGCTATTTTTTTTAGTTGTTCTATTTCGGGAGTGTCTTTGTATGGCGCTACAATTCTTATTTTTACTCCGCGATCATATGCTGCTTGAAGATTTCTTTGTAGTGCTACTGCTTTATCTTCTAGATAGTTTTGTGTTGTTACAAGAATTATTTCTTCTTCGGCTTCTTTTATTATCTTATTTAGTTGTGAATATAAATTGTCTTTTCCTTTTATACTTCCTGTAAAGTCTACTGGATCATGTTTTTCTGTTCCGTTTTGATGAAGTATTGTTAGTTCTTCTATGATATCTGAGCCATCAAGTTCACTTAGTTGTTTTAGTGATTTGTCTGCTTCTACAGAAATATTCTTTTTTACTCTTTCTAGTACTTCTTTTGGTGGTACTGCTATGTATTTTATTGGTTTGCCTATTTTCATTATGACAAATCCTTTTTTTTCTAGGCTTTCTAGTACGTCGTAGCTTCTGCTTCTTGGAACGTTTGCTATGTCGCTTAGCTCTCCCGCTGTGCTAACCCCTCTACTAAGTAAAGCAGTCCAAATTTTTGATTCGTAACTGTTTAATCCGACTTCTTTTAATTGTTCTAAAAATTTTTCTTTGACTATCAAATTACCACCTGTTACTACTTGGAAGTATAAACAGATTTATAAATGTTTTGAAAAATAAAAAAATAAAAATTAGACGAGAATTTATTTATCAGAAGATTTCTTTGAAGATTTCTTAACTTCTTTTTTTTCTTCTTTTGGCTTTTCAGAAGATTTTTTTTCTTCTTTTTCTTCTTTTTTAGCTTTTTTAGGCTTTTCTTCTAAAACTATCTTTTTTTGTTTTAATTTTTTAGGTCTTTCAGTAGCTTTTTTAGGCTTTGATTCAAAGACAGTTAACCCCAATTTTTCAAATTCTTTTTTTACATCAGTATGACTTGCGCCTTTTTTGATAGAAATTGTTTTGTTCATTGGTTCTAAATGTGCTATATTACATTTTCTTCTTCTTGTTTCTCCATCTATTAAAACATAGTTTTTTTCTAATTGATCTACAATAACACATGTTTTTCCTGCATCTCTTCCCGCAAGTTTAATATATAATCTACCTATTTCGTTCATTTTGTTTTTCCTCCTAAGTTCTCCAGAATCTTTGATCGTTGCCGTATCAAAAGAGAGCTTATAATTCTTTAGTTCTTGCTTTATTTTTATGTATATCTCTTGAAGCTTCACTACTTAATACGCCTCCAAAAGGCCTTTGTGGTCTTTTAGCTGTTTTTGGCATGTTTTTTAGCTGAGTAGTTGTTCTTCTAGGAACACCATGAAGTTTTTGTCCTGTTACAGCACAAGTTGGCTGTTTAGGAGTTCTTCTTTTATAAGTAGTTTTAGTTCCACTTATGGTTTTTACTTGTTTTCTTCTAAAAGATCTTGATTTTGTTTTTGCTGGTAACATATTTTTTAGGAACCGTTTCACGTTTATAAAGATTACTTTAATTATTTAAAAAAATAATAAAATTAAAAGTAATAAAAATTATTACAAAAACAAAAAAAACAAAAAATAAAAATAATATTTATAAAGCTTAACAACAAATAAATTTTTATGTCTAATAACATGTGGAGGGTTCAACTTCAAGATTATACTGCGTTTTTAAAACAAAAGTATAATTTAAATGATGAACAAATACGTCAAGAACTTCTCTCTGTAGATATACCTATCGAAATTTATAATTGTGATAATACTCCTTTGCAAGCGACTATTGTGTATTTTAAAGATTACCTAGGTTATGAATTCTGGGAAATATCAAATATGTTAGCCAAGTCAATTGCTGAATTAAAGCAATCGTATGGAAAAGCCAATAAAACCCCGGGCAACATTAAAGGTACAACTATAAATAGTGCGATTTTTTCAAATAAAAATTTGAGTTACGGAGAGTTAATAGTTAAAGAGTTGATAAATATGAATATGTCTGTTAAAGACATTGCAACCTCTTTAGGTAAAGACGTTCAAACAATACACACCTTAAAGAGAAGAGCTTCCATTAAACTAAAAGAGGTGAATGATTAAATGACATCACCCTCTGAAAAAATAAAAAAAATTCTTGATAAGAAGGTTAATAGAAAGAAATTCTTACAAATACTAGGACTTAGTGCAGCAGCAATACCATTGCTAAGTCCAAGCGTAGCAGCTAAATTCTTCCTAAGACAAAGCAACGGCAACCTAATAGACATAGACGAC
>JBLKOK010000004.1:0-146760 GCA_047602735.1 Candidatus Woesearchaeota archaeon
AATAGAGGTGGTGGTGGTGGAGGTAACGGAAGAAGCGCTAATGGAGGTACACTAAGAGGTGCTAACGGAGGAAGTGGCATAGTAATTATTCGCTACCAATACCCATAAAAACATTGAAGGAGGATAAACAGTAGAATGGCACACTTTGCAGAACTAGATGAGAACAACGTTGTATTACGAGTTATTGTAGTTGATAACAAGAACTGCTGCGACAAAAAAGGAGAAGAACAAGAAGAGATAGGAAGAGCTTTTTGTGAAAAACTCTTCAACGGAGGACGCTGGGTGCAGACCAGTTATAATGCTAATTTTAGAAAAAGATATGCTGGAATAGGATATATCTACGATGAAGAAGTCGATGAATTTATACCACCTAAACAGCCTTCCTTAGACCAAGAATAAGTATTGGTGTAAAAAAAACTAAAAATTAGCTAACTGTTTGTTTTTTTTTCGAAATATTTTTATGTATTTACCTTATCACTTTTATTATGGAAGCGTTATCTATACAAAAAGCAATGCAACATGGGGAAGGCAGAGTAAAAATTCGTGGTTGGGTTTACAGAGAAAGAGGCTCAAACAAATTCAGATTCATAATAATTAGGGATTCTACAAACATAATTCAGTGTATATTTGAAAAAGAAGTATTTCAAGAAGAATTTGAAGAACTAAAATCTGTTCAGCTTGAAACAAGTATAGAGGTTCAAGGAATAATAAAAAAAGATGATAGAGCACCTTCAGGTTACGAGATACAAGCAGAAAAATTTGAAATAATAGGTTCTTCAGATAATTTTCCTATACAAAAAGATCAAAGCCAGGAATTACTAAATGATAACAGACACCTTTGGCTTAGAAGTAGAAAGATGACTTCTATACTAAAAATAAGAAGCACAATTTTTGGAGCAATACACGAATATTTCAGAAATCAAGAATTTTATGAATTTCACAGCCCTATACTTCAAAGCACTCAAAGTGAGGGAGGAAGCGAGGTTTTTGAGGTGAAGTATTTTGACACAAAATTATATCTTGCTCAAACATGGCAGCTGCCAGCTGAAGCAGGAATATTTGCACTTGAAAAAATATATACTATAGCTCCAAGCTTTAGAGCTGAAAAAAGTAAAACCAGTCGTCACTTAACTGAATATTGGCATGCTGAAATGGAAATGGCGTGGTCTAATTTTGATGATATAATAGATCATGGTGAATCTTTGTTAAAGCACGTATTAAAAAAAGTTTTAGAACAAAATAAAGAAGAATTAAAACTCCTTGAAAGAGACACAGAGGAACTTGAAATAAGTGCTAACAGACCGTTTACTAGAATGACTTACACTGAGGCATTAAAAATCTTAAAAGAAAAATGTAATTTAGACGTAGAGTGGGGTAAAGACTTAAGAACAATAGAAGAAGACGAATTAAGCAAGCTCTATAAAACACCTATTGTTGTATCTCATTATCCTAAAAAAGTTAAAGCATTCTATATGAAAGAAGCAGAAAATGACACTGTGCTTGGCTGTGATTTTATAGCTCCAAGTGGTTATGGTGAAATCATTGGTGGAAGTCAAAGAGAAGAAAACATTGACCAAATCAAGTTAAGACTAAAAGAACAAGGAGAAAATCCTGATGATTACGACTTCTATTTAGATACTAGAAGATATGGTTCTGTTCCTCACGGAGGTTTTGGTATGGGTGTTGAGAGAATAATTGCTTGGATTTGTGGTCTTGATCACATAAGGGATGCAATTCCTTTCCCTAGAACAATGCTTAGATATCATCCTTAAGACCTTCAAGAAGTTGAAGGCTTTCTTTTTTTATACGTGATTCGTAGTCTTTTGCTTTTTCACCTTCGTTTTTTTCTTGGCTTAAGCTATGAATGAGTTGTTTTGTAGCTTCTTCTTCACTCTTAAAATTATTTTTTATTTGACCTAAATGTTCTTTTATAAGCTTTGTTTCAAGTTCTAAGCTGCTTGCTTTAATTTTTATTTCTTTAAACTCTTCACTTCTAAGCTTACTAGTATTCTTTAAAACATGATATGCTCCTTCTTCATATAACTGGTTTATAAATTCTTTAAAATCAATATTACTAACTCTTCCTTTAATCGTTCCTTTAGCTCTAATAAGCACGATACAATCATTTACTTCTTCTTCTAATTCAAGTAAAGAATTAATTTCCTCAACTGTCTTATTTTCAAAATCAAACTCTTTGTATACAACTTTTTTTATCTCAATATCTTTTCTTATAATCTCGCCTTCATCATAAATATAAAACCCTCCTCGTCTAAGCTTTTCAAGCTCTGAAAAGTTACCTGGAAAAACCGGACCTGGATAAATAACGTTCTTATAATCTTCATCTTCAAATCTCTTAATAATATGAACATGCCCTCCTGCATAATAATCAAATCCTTTTGGCAAAAAACTAATAGGGCTACTCTCCATATCAGCTAGGTGAGTTGGCTTTAATTCATCTAGAGCTGTGTGAAACATAAAAATCTTAAAACCCTCTTCGGATTCAAGAAGCTCTCTATTTAATTTCTCATAATATTTTTTTTCAAGCATGCCTGCTCTACCAATAAGACCAGTAATTTTAGCGCCGCTTTCATCTACTGTAAACTTTAAACTTAATTTATCATCTTTAACAAACCCTTTCATAACATTTATTCCGAGGTCTGCTTCTTCAATAATATCTAACATAGTTTTACCAGATGGACTATAATCATGACTCCCGGCTATATAATAAAGCCTTATGCCTTTATCTTTAACTTCTCTTAATTTCTTAACAACTAACTTGACATAATCAATACCTGGAAGAGCTGTATGAAATAAATCTCCTGCAATTAAAATAAAATCAACTCCGTAATTTATTGATTCATCAATACTTTTTATAAAACCTAAAGCTCCAAGCTCTTTGAGCTTAGGATCTCTCCAATTTCCAAGATGAACATCTGCTATATGGCTAAATTTCATAGTCCCATCACTATAGTATTTGTTTTATTTTTTTTAGGATTAAACCTATCAATCTTAATAGGAATTGCAAATGGAATAAAATTACTAGTAATTATGGCTTCTCCCACATCTAAACTAGCAATATTTTTATTATCTGTTGAAAGATCTTGACTTGCACTCTCAATAAGTGCTTGTCTTTCTGTATTCATCTCAGTTCCAAGAATTATCTTAGTATTAATATTTGCAAGTATCTCTTTTGGTATAAGACTTGGAAGCTGTGTTAGAGCAGTAATACCTATCTTAAATTTTCTTCCTTCGCGAGCAATACTTCCAAAAATATTTGGACTTCTCTGTAAAACTTCTTTACCTATAACTCTTGGAGCCTCCTCTAAAACAACATTGATAACAGGCTTTTCTTGAAGAATTCCTTTAGTATTATAATACTTATATTTATTAAAACACTCTGTTGTGATAAGACTTGCAAGTAAAAGCTCTGTGTTACCTGAAAAATTACTAGTATCTATTATCACGGTGTTAACATTCTCTAATTCTCTAACAATATCTTTTATTGTATCAACTCCGCTCACTTCATCAAAAATACCATCGCATACAAGCTCAGTATTATAATCCAAATCTAAAAGAAGCTTAAGCTGTCTTTTAACAACAGCAACACTCACTTCTTGAACATCTGCCACATTACTTCCTCTAACTATATGAGATATCCAATCTTTACCATATGTTTTGTAATAAATATATAGTGCTTGTTTTTGAGGTCCACTCAAATCCAAAAAATCAAAATGGTCTGGTCTTAATAATCTTAAGTTAATCTTTAAAGTTCTTTGACCTGCAGGAACACTCTTACTAGTATAATAAACACTATCGTCTTTAAGCCCCACGCCTGTTCTTCCATAATACTCATCATGCGGATCAAACACTAACAAGCTAGCATACTTATTTTGAGTAATATTCCAAATCATATTTTTCATAAGCTCAGACTTACCTTTACCAGTTGTACCGGTTATAAGAACGTGATGGCTCAACATCTTAGAAGAATTAATACTTATCTCCACATCTAAAACACTACTTCCGCTTCTAAGCTTTCCAAGAATTAAACTTCCTGACTTATTTAAAAAATCAAGATCTTCTTTTTTAATTGTTCTAAGCTTACTAAAACTATCAGGTATATTCTTGCTGGTTTTTACACTTTCTCCTATTGTTATAAGTGTTTTAATTTTTGCAAGAACATAATTTCTTTGATTTTTATCAAAAAGATGAATATCTTGTCTTTCTTCAAGCTCAAGACCTGAGATCCTTTCAAGATTTTGAGAACTTATCTGGCTTCCATAAAAAAGATCTGTTACTTGAACCAAGGTTTTTTCTTCACCGTCTATTATTAATATTTCTCCTATTTCTAATTTAGTTGAGCTTTTTTGTCTCACTAGTATTTCTCCAAATTTTCCGCCAAGAACTTGTCCTTTAATCATGATAGTTCTTAAGAAAACAGTTAATTATTATAAAGATTTATATAATAAGACTGTCACATTTTATTTTATGAAAGTTCCTAATTTTGATCCTAATGCGCCAGAATTTAACAGGGAAATAGTTAATTTTGAGATAGAAAATGAAGACACGTTTCATTTAAAAAATTTATATAAGTACATTCACCGTTGGTTTTTAGACAATGGATATGGTAGTATTGATGGAAACGATGATAAAGTTGAAACACTTTATTTTCAAAGAGCGGTTACTGCTGACAGGGTGGAACATCATGCTTGGTGGAGACTTCATAAAGTTCCCGATAAAAATCCTTACCTTAAATATTTTGTAAAGTTTGATTTTCAAACTCTTTTTATGGGTAAAACAAAGGTTCCTGATAGAGGACAACAAGTTAGTTCTAATCAAGGAGATTTAATAATTAGATGTAGTGCTTATTTGATGTTGGATTATGATAGAAAGTGGAGGGATAGTAAATATTTCTCTATAATTCATAGATATTTTATAAGAAAAATCTACAAAAGCCAAATAGATTATTATGAAGAAAAGTTATATACTGAGTTATATGAGCTTCATAGCATGATTAAACAATATTTACAACTTAAAAATCCTCATGAAATGCCAAAGAGTTTCCATCCAGATCTTGGTCTTTAAAAATGAAGTCTTTAATAATAAAGTTAGAAACAACTATAGAAGATTCTAACACGTTCTTAGTTAATAACAAAAAACTATGTTTTGATAAAGATAATTTTAAAGTTTTAGAAAATATGCCTAGAATTATAACTTATGTTGATGGAGGAAATGCTCAAATTTATGGAAATAACTCTTGTTCTCTTCAGATAATGAGACTATGTGCCTATAATTCTAAGCCCATAATAAAACAATTCTTTGTACTTGTATTAAAAAAAGAACGATGCTTCGAATTTTTTTATGAGGGCTATGAGGGATTGCCAAACAAAATAGATGTTTCTGTATCTTTAGAAGAAGCAATTAATATAATAAGAAGATTAGCTGAGTTAGATTTTGCTTCCCAATACGACGAAGTTGTTATTGATGGATCTCTTGATACAAAACATGATTTTGAAAAAAAATACTTAGATAAACTAAAAAGTGTTGCAGGACTTTCAAAAACACACAGTTTTCTAACTGATAAAAGTCTTCCTCTAGGCTACCAACTATATAGATATAAAAAAGGCTCTTGGTATTACTATCTATATTCAAATAAAGAAATAGACACGGGTATGATAAAACTAAATGATAATAGTTCTTATGTGTTTAGAGTTGATACAAAAAACTTTGATTATAACTTATTAGTAAGTGATTCCTCAGACTCAATATTTTTGGGTTATCCTTATGGGCTAGTCCAAGCAGATAGTTTTGCTAGAATATCTAATGTTGAGATTGAAAACTTAAAAGTTGAATTATTATCTAATAAAGAACTTTTAGCAGCTTCTAAAAGTAGTGACGCTCATCAAGTACTAGATTCTCTAAGATTTTAATAAAGTATATAAATACCTATATTCTAGTTTAATCGAGGTGAGTCATTCTTTGTATGACGTTATAACAATTGGAAGTAACACTTATGATGTATTTGTAAAAACTGAGGCGGAAGTTCGTCAAGTAATTCAGCACATTACAACTAATGGTGAAACTAAACAAATAAATGATAAAAGCATAGTTTATCCTGTTGGAGATAAAATACTTATCAACCATCTAGATTTCCAAATAGGCGGTGGGGGAACAAATTGCGCTGTGGCTTTTTCTAAGCTAAATCTAAAAACAGGTTATATTGGTAAAATAGGAAAAGATGATAACGGAGTAAAAGTATATAGCTTATTAAAAAACGAGGATGTTGACTTTTTAGGTGCGTTAGGAGACCAAACAGGTTTTAGCGTAATATTGGATAGTGTTGCTGACGATAGAACAATTCTTACAAGTAAAGGATGTAGTAACGACTTAAAATACAACGAGTTAGACCTTAGCGAAGTTAAAACTAAGATGCTTTATTGTAGTAGTATGATGGGTGATTCTTTTAACACTATGACTAAACTAATTCAAAAATTCAAAAAGCAAGGAAGCTTAATAGCTTTCAATCCTTCTCTTTATGTGGCAAGTGATAAAAAAACGATTTCTTTACTAAAATATTTAGACATATTGGTCTTTAACAAGGAAGAAGCATTTGCTTTATCTAACAAAAATGACTTAGAAGATGCTTTTGTTTGGCTTGCTAAAAAAGTCAAAGGAATAATAGTAATAACTGATGGGAAACACGGTGTTTATGCTCTAAAAGATGACACTCTTTATTTTGCTAAGCCTTCTTCTAATTTAAAAATAGTAGAAACCACGGGTGCTGGTGATGCTTTTGCTTCTGGGTTTTCTGCAGGCATACTTTTAAATAAAGACTTAAAGGAATGTTTAAAAAGAGGGATGATTGAAGCAGAAGCAGTAATACAATATTATGGTGCAAAAACTTATTTATTGTCTGAAAAACAATTATTAACTAAACTAAAAAAAGATAAACGTGAAATAACTATTAAAAAACTAAGAGGTGTGAAAAAATGAAAGACATATTTACTAACGGAAAAACGCTGATACTGGCTTGTGATCAAGGATTTGAACACGGACCAATAGATTTTAACGAAACAAACATTGACTCGGAGTACATATTTGATATTGCAAAAGAAGGAAAATTTAATGCTATAGCGGTTCAAGCAGGTCTAGCAAAACACTATTATTCAGAAAAATACAAGGACATACCTCTAATAGTAAAACTAAATGGTAAAACTAGGTTTGATAATGAAGATCCTTTAAGTCTTCAACATACAAGCGTTGATTATGCTGTTAAACTTGGTGCTAGCGCGGTTGGTTATACTATTTATCTTGGAAGTGTTCATGAGCAGCAAATGTTTAAAGAGTTTGCAAAGATATGTGAAGAAGCTCATAAATTTGGGATTCAATCTGTTTGTTGGATGTATCCTAGAGGAAAATACATAAAAGATGATTTAGACACTGATGTTTTAGCTTATGCTGCAAGAATTGCTCATGAGCTTGGAGCTGACGTTGTAAAATTAAAATTTAATGGCGATGTTGAAGCTATGAAGTGGGTTGTAAAATCTGCTGGTAAGACAAAAGTTGTTTTTGCTGGTGGATCTAAAATAAAAGAGGATGAGTTTTTAGAAGTTGCTAAGCAAATGGTTGAATCTGGAGCTTGTGGTATGGCTGTTGGAAGAAATGTTTGGCAAAGTGATAAACCTCTAAAAATGGCTGCTGGGCTTAGGCAAATATTTGGGCTTTAAACATAAGCTTTAAATAAAGTTAGTGCTCTATTTTTAACTATGAGAGCAACGCTAACTTTTAATAATGTGTATGATACGGATGTAGAAATCACAGGGTCGTCAGGCCATGACCTTGCAAGAGCAAATAGATTGGCCAGGGTAGCACCTCCTAGTTTTATTGTTACAACTAATGTTTTAAACGCTTATTTGGATTCTGGAGTTTCTCAAAAAATAAAAGAGCTTACTAGTTCTGGGTCTTTAGATTATAATAAATTAAAATTGTTATTTTCTTCTGTCCAGTTGTCTAATGAATTGTTATATGAATTAAAGGAAGCTTATGAGAGTTTAAATGTTGGTGATAATTCAAATTTATTAAGTGAGGGAGAACCAGTAGTAAATTTATTTTTAAGTCCGGATTATTATTATGATTATGATTATTCTAATAATATAATATTAAATATTTCTGGGTTTAAAAATTTTATAGATGCTTTAAAATCTATGTGGCTTAGGCTTTATACTAAAGAAAATGTGAGTTATAGAAAGAAAAATGGTATAGAATTTTTTTCAGCGGCAGTAATTGTTCAAAAAGCTCAAAGAACTGATGCTACAGTAGAGGTTACTGTACGGGGTAAGCATTTTTCTTGTCAAGCATATAAGGGTCTTTTGGATTTAACAAGAAAAATATCTAAGGATGGGGCTAGTTGCGTAGTTGATAACATAACTGATATGTCTGTTGATATTGCTAGTCAAGAATTTAAAATTGTTCCTGATGAACAAAGTGCGTCTCTTCTAAAAATCTATCTTAAGGACAAATCATTAGATCAAAAAATATCTACTGCTCTTTTATCTGAAGTTGCAAGGATTTCAAAAAAGATAAAGTATGGTTTTAGTTCAAATATTAATGCATTGTTTTCTGTTTATAAAGATAGTATTTGGCTTTTATATGTTCAAACTATTCCTAGTGTAGATTTTGATGTTGAAGAAGAAGACCAAGTGGAATCAGAAGTTGCTACTTTAGCTGAAGTACCTACTATTACAAGTTCTTTAGAAGTTGAAGAAGAGCCTGTTTATGAGTTTAATTTTGATAAAGAGCAAAATTTAGACTTAGAAGAATCTAGTCAAGAAGAAATAGTATTAGAAGAAGAGCCTTATGAAGAACCATACGAAGAAGAAATAGCAAAAACTTTAGCAGATAGGGATGTTGAAGAAGACTTGGTAAGGGAAGATTTTGAAAAAATTGAAAAGGAATATGATTCACAAGAAATAAATGTTTACGAGGATTTAAAAGATGAAGAAGATTTAAGCTCGGAGCTATTAGAACATGATGGTTTAGTTGTTGACACTGATGAAGTTGTCTATTCTGATGATTTAGAAATAAAAGAAGACGTATTAGCTCAAGAGGAGTCTGACGATTTCTTACTACATCACGATCATATACTGGAGAATATAGATGAAAACAATGAAGAATCAGAAGTTGAATTCGAAGAATCTATATTTGGTTCTAATCAAGAAGATCTAATTCAAGTAGAAGAAGAATCAAGTACTAAAGTTAATAACGACAATTATCTAGAGTTAGAAAATAAGCTTGATGTAGCTATTAATAAGCTTTATAGAGAAAGCTTTGGCTTTAGTCCTATAGATTATACTAAAGCTATTGCTGAACTAAATGTAAAGCATAGTATAAAATATGTTGATGACTTAATAGATTTTAAGAATTTAATAAAAAGGAGGGAGCAAGGCAATAGCATTGATGAGGAGTTGCTTGGTAGATGTATAGACTCCGTACACAATTTTTTAAAAGAAAATGCTTGAACTTTTAACTAACGATGGGAATATTTAGTGGGTTGTTTAAACAAAGAAAATCTAAGATTTATACAATTCAACTAAATGATATGGATTTAGCAAAAGAAGTTAATAGGCTTATTAAGAGGTTGCAAGCAGATATTTCTGATCTTAAACAAATACTTAGTGGTAGTAATATTTCTGCTAAATTTGCAAAAATGGCTGAACTTGAAAGTAGTTTTCGTTTAATTAAAATAAAGCTTGACGCTATATATGGTGATTTGAGGTCTATAAGGATGATTGAAGTTGAAAATAAAGATTCTATTTATTTAAACGATGATGAGTACTTAAATGATAAGATTGCTAATATTGAAAAAATGAATTCTATACTTGATAATTTATTAGAATTAGTAAGTGAAAGGCCTTCTGCGTCTGATTTAAGAGAAGAGTTTCTTGAGTACATATCTCAAAATGTAAATTCTATAGAGGAGTCTTTTAGTAGTGTTGTAAATGATGATAAGCAACTTGCTAATGTTTATGCAAGGATTGAAGACTTGTGATAATGTGTTATGTATCTGGTCATGCTTTTATGAACATAGATTTTAAAGCTATTTTTCTTTGTCCATCCTCTTTTTTTTAGAGGGGGGGTATTTGTGCAAATAATTATTTTCTTACTTTTTTGTTTAAATACCCAGTTTAAAAGATCTGTTGTTTCTTTGCTCTTATGGCTGTTCTTCCCATAAGGTATATCTGTAACTATTGGTTGAGAAATAGAAAGTTTTGTAGCGTCACTTAAAACTAAGTTGGCCTCTAAATTAAAAAACTCGAGGTTTCTCTTACAAGCACTCAACATTTTATCGCTTATCTCTATGCCTGTCATCTCTTTATTTATGAGGGCTCCTTCTATAATTATTCCTCCTGCTCCGCAGAAAGGGTCGGTGATTTTATTGGAATTAGCTAGATTTATCATAGCTCTAGCAAGTTTTGGATCTATACTTGTTGGATGGTTTATTGGTCTTTTGTGAGATTTTCTATCTTCAAAGCGCTCTTTGTTTTCAAAAACCTTCAATCCTATGTATGTATTAGTTGATCCGATTAGACAAATTTCATGTTTTGGATTTTTCAAATTTGCTTTAAGATGGCTAAAAATTTTTCCAACTTCTTTTATATTTGGAGTTTTTGTTATTTTCACTTTTGTTATTTTATATGTGCCTTTTTTTGGAATTTTGTTTAAATGATATGCTTCTTTGCTAAAAGCTGTTTTTTGTAATTGTTTGATTGCCCAGTTCACATTTTTGGTTTTTATAATTAGTAAATTATTTTCTAGTTTATGTTTTGGATTTTTCAATACTTCTAAGGCTTCTTGTTTACTTAGTTCAAGATTTAGTTTAGATAGTTTGATTGCGAGGTTCATAGTTTTGTTTATTTTTATTTGTTTATATTTTTACCCAAAAAATAACTGTTTCAAATTTGAAACATTGTTTCAAAAAAGAAACATTTATATATTCTTCCTCTATAATTGAGGTTATGGATAAGAAAAAAGTCATAGAAACTTTGTTTGATAAGAAAGTAATTAAGATTTTGAGATTATTCATAAACAACCCGGATAGTGAGTATTATTTAAGGGAGATTGCAAGGATATCTAAGGTTAGTCCTGCTTCAACTTATAGGATTATTTCTAGTATGAAAGACCTTGAATTATTAGAGGAGAGAAGAGACAAGCATCTTAAAACATATATCTTGAATCAAGATAATGCGGGGATGTTTATTGATTTACTTGGAGATAAAAAATCTGCAATACAAGAATTTGCTCAATTCATAAAAGATGTCGAGGGGGTAAGATCTTGTATTATGCACGGTAAAGAAGAAAAAGATAAGGCTAGTATATTGGTTGTAGGAACGGATATAGATCAAGAAGTGATAAGGTCTCAAACAATAAATATAAAGGAGAAATATGATTTTAATATAATATTTCTCGTCTTAGATCCGGTTCAATATGATCAAATGCTTCAAATGGGATTATATCCTGGAAAAAAAACAGTATTATATTAAAACATATATTTTCTATATTTGTATATTAAATAACAACAATATTTATATATTGAATAATGAAATTAAGGAACTAGGAGTAAATTATGGTAATTTAACGATGCCATAATTGATGGTGGACGCATAAACAACTTCTACAGTTATAATACGGTAGGCTATGAGCTACTAGTCTGTAGACTAAAATATAACGAGGTAGTGGTTGAGTGAACGGCACTTATAAATATATAAAAAACAACCACGGAGGGGGCAAATGACAAACGAATTTACAACAGACGGATTAAAAGTAGGACAGGCCAACATAAAAGTAATTGGAGTAGGTGGTGGAGGCGGAAACGCGGTAAACTGGCTATACATGAAAGGTGTTAGTGGTGCAGAAATTATTGCATGTAATACAGATAAACAACATTTAGATTTAATAGAAGCTGATAAAAAATTCTTATTAGGAAAAGACCTAACAAGAGGACTTGGAGCAGGAGGCTTTGCAGAAAAAGGAGCAGAAGCAGCACAAGAAAGCTTATCATCAATTAAAGATTCACTAAAAGGAGCAGATATGACATTTATCTGTGCAGGAATGGGTGGAGGAACAGGAACAGGAGCAGCACCAGTAATTGCTCAAGTAGCAAAAGACATGGGTGCAATTGTAATTGGAACTGTAACAATGCCATTCAAAATCGAAAGAGCAAGAGTAGACAAAGCAGAATTTGGACTACAACAACTAAGAAAAGCTTGTGACACAGTAATAGTAATTGATAACAACAAGCTAGTTCAAATCGCAGGAAACTTACCTGTACAACAAGCATTTGCAGTTGCTAACGAACTAATTGCTACAATGATTAAAGGAATCGTTGAAACAATAGCAGTACCAAGTTTAGTAAACTTAGATTATGCTGACGTAAAAACAATTATGACAAACGGAGACGTAGCAGTTGTAGGAGTTGGAGCTTCAGATACAAACAACAGAGTAGAAGAAGCAGTAAAAGGAGCATTAAGCAATCCTTTACTAGATATCTCTTACGAAGGAGCATCCGGGGCAATCATACACATCCACGGCGGATTAGATATGACATTAGATGACATCAACAAAGTTGGTGAAATGGTAACTGAAGCTATGGATAGCGATGCTAACGTAATCTGGGGAGCAAGAGTCTCAGATGAAATGAAAGGAAAAATTACTGTTATGACAATTGTAACAGGAGTTAACAGTCCTTACATAATCGGAAAAGCTACAGCTAAACAAGCAGAAACTGCAAGACAAAAACTGTCTTCAGAGCTTGGAATAGAAATAGTAAGGTAAATTCATATTTTTTTGCCTTCACTATTCTTCAACCCCCAATCCCTGTGAAGGCAAAAATCTTTTTTTATTTTTTTTATTTTTAATTCTTATACAAAAAGCTTATAAACACTTTATAAAACACTTATATTTATGAATCCATGGCATGATGTTGAATTAAGTAAGAATGTTCCAGAAGAAGTAGAATGTGTTATAGAAGTTCCTAAATTAAGTAACTTAAAATACGAATTAGATAAAGACACAGGACTATTAAAACTTGATAGGGCTATGTATAGTGCTGTTTATTATCCTGGAAACTATGGGTTTATTCCAAGAACGCTTTGGGAAGATGGCGATCCATTAGACATATTAGTTATTCACAGTAACCCTATCTATCCTTTATCTATAGTAAAAGTTAGACCTGTTGGAGTTATACAAATGTTTGATAGTGGTGAAAGCGATGACAAAATATTGGCTGTTATGGTAAACGATCCTAGATTTAAAGAAGTTAATGATGTTCATGATATTCCTGAACATACATTAAAAGAAATTGAGTATTTCTTTGAAACATATAAGGCATTACAAGGTAAAAAAGTGCATGTTCTTAAAACAAAGTCTGCTAGTGATGCAAAAGCAGCAATAACTAAAGGAATACAAATGTATAAAGAAGAATTTATTCAATAATTCTCAAGTTATTTTTTGACTCGTCACATGCAAGTACATATAAGAAATCTGATAGTCTATTAAAGTAAGTATATATTTCTTCTCTAACTTTTTTTTCTCTTAGCCATTTTGTTAAAGAAACTTCTAATTTTCTTGTTCTAAGTCTAGCTTCATTTAAACGAGCAGCAGATTCTGTTCTAAAGCTAACAAAGTGTTTTAAGTCAATACTATATTTATCTATTAACAATTCTAACTCATCTATATCTTTTTGTTTAACTTCGTCTTTTATCTTGGCGGTAGGACTTCCTCTACTAAGTTCTCCTGCAGTTTGCCAAAGTTTTGTTTGTATAGATTCTAATATTCGTATCTTAGAAGTGTCTGTGAGGCTCACAATGGCTAAATCAAGGCTTCCAAGCAAAGAATCTACCAAACTAACTATTATTACTGATTCGTCATCTTTTGGCACTCTCTGGCCGTTGTAGCGAAGCGTTGTGCCCTTATCTCCAGTCTTTGTGTATACTTTAACCATTACTAAAAAAAAAGATTAAGCTTATTTAATTTTTTTGAATTAATAACTCAAAACTTCAAGACCTTCTATTTGTTCAAAATCTTTTTTATTCTTTGTAATTATTGTTTTTACTCCATTAGCCAAATATATTGCGGCTATTGTTGCATCTATTAAGCTTATAGTTTTGCCTTCTTTTTTTAATTTCCAAAAGATATTTCTTGATAATTTAGCTGATGTTTTATCAAGTTCTAAACAGGGGTATACGTCAAATATTTTATCATAAAAAGTTTGTTCATGTTGATGTTTATTATTTTTAGGGTCTATTCCTCTTATCAACTCTAAGTAGGTTAAAATATTCAAATACAAGTTTTGATTTATGCTTTGTACTAATTTTAGTGCTTTTTTATCTTTTTTATAAAGATCAATTAATATTGTTGTATCTAATCCTATCATTTTTTAAGATTTCTCTCGAATTCTTGTCTAAACTCTTTAAAAGATTGTTGTCTTTCTTTAAAATAATATTCGTCTACGTCTTCAGTACCGTATTTTTCTGCTAGTTCTGCAACGAGTAATCCGTCTTTTTTTTGCTCTTCTTTTAGTTTCAAAATAGCATCAGAAAAACTTTCATCCTCTTTTTTTATGGATTTTAGATAGTCGTATGCTTCTTTTTTTATAGATATATTAATACTACTCATATTCATATGAGTACTCATACTATTATTTATAATTTTTTATTTCACAAAGAATATAATAAAAAGAATTTACTTTTTTTCCATGTAGTCTGTTTTACCACATGTTCTTCTATCTGAGTGCTCTGCCATAAAATATCCTTCTCCTGCTTTAGGTGAAAATTTATTTTTTCTAACAAGCTTCCCTTCTTTAACTTCGTATAATTTCCATACTTGGTAAGGTTTTTTTGCCATTATTCTTTTGCCTCCTCGCTTGGTTGTTCTTCAGATGCTTCTTCTTCAGCTTTTGGCTCTTCTTTTGCTTCTGGTTTTTCCTCAGCTTTTGGTTCTTCTGCTGCAGGTTCTTCTTTTTTCTTTGCATGCTTTGTTAGAACGTGTTTAAATTCAACTTCGTTCATTGCATCTTCTTTATCATAAACAAAAACTGTAGCGATAACTTCTTTATCTCCGTAGTGATTTTCTATTTTTTTAACTACTGTTAAATCTTCTTTTGTTTTTATCTTAGAAGCAATCTTTGATTTAAGATCTACTCTACTAGGTGTACTTTGTTCGTATTTCACACTAAAAACATATTCTGTTCTTGGTAGTGCTGATTTTAATTGTGATATTTGTTTTATTTCCATTTTTATCTTACCTTTATTGCGTATTCTCCGTCGCTATCAAAGCCCATTATCTTTGCGATATCGCTTTTTTTAGAATTTAATACGTTTATTCTTCCTTGCCAACTAGTTGTTGTACCATTTATTGGCGTGTGACCTTTATGATTTGGATCATCCATGAATTTCTTTGTTTTTTTACATACTTCTCTTTTAACAGCCATTTTATTGTTCACCTTTTACTTTGGTTTTGTTTAAGTCTGCTTCAACCCATTCCAACTTACCAAGACCGTCTTGTCTCATTGTCAGTCCTATTTTTGGGTTTGTTAAATCTTTATATGATACAGATACTATTCTTGCTCTGCACGCATCTCCTACTTTAAGTCCTTTACCTGAATCTTTACCTTGCAATGTTTTTTCTTTACTAAAGCTTACAAAGTCGTTCATTGTTTGACTGATATGGATCATACCTTCGCTAGGTCCCATGGTCATAAATGCTCCAAAGTCAGCTATATCTCTTATGCTTCCCAGGATGACTTCTTTAACTTCTGGTAAAAATGATATTAATGTAAATTCTGCTTCATAAAAAGTTGCACCATCTCCTGGTATTATTATTCCGTCATTAATATTATTTACTTTAATAACATCTATAACTGTTCCAAGATCTTTAGATATATGTCCTTCATATTTATTCTTAATTTCTTGTATTAAAGCTAAATCTAAGTCTAATTTGAATTTTTCTGGTGGTATTCTTATGTGGTCTTTTGCTCTTATTTTATAAAACATTTATTTTTGCACCTCAATATTATGAGAAAAGGTTATCTATTTACAACCCCTTAGGGTTTGTGAAACTCTATTAGTTTTTAAATGTTTTTATGATTCAAAGTCTAAATACTTTTTTTGTTTGAGCACAATAACTTTAGCTTTTGTATTTTTTAACCTATTTTTTAGCTCCTTGTCCTGAGTACAAACAAAGCAATCCTTACTGCTAGCAAAGCTAACTATTGCGTCATCTGCATAATCTTGTGTGTGAGTTATCACTTTAATCTTTTTTTGATGTATCATTATATAAGCAAGCTTGGCGTTAAAACCTTTCTTTTTAGCTCTGTGTTTTTCAACAATTTTTTGAAGTTCTTTTTGTGTTGCTTCCATTATACAAAGCACATAAGATTCGTCTATTAATCTATCTATCTCACTAAATATATCGATTCCTAACTCTCCGGGTATCATCAAAAAATTAGTGTCTATTATTACTTTCTTTTTAAATAGTTTAAACATCAAGTATCACTCCTAATGGTCCTGGGTTTATTATTATTGTATCGTTGATCTTATCAATTTTACCAAAATGCTCGTGTATATGGCCGCAAACAACTAGTCTGGGCTTATGTTGTGTTATTATGTTGGTGTAGCTCTCATTACCGCAATGTCCAAAACCTACTTCGTCTAGACTAATGCCAAACGGAGGTCCGTGAAATAATATTATGGAATCTTTGGGTTTAGATTTGTCAAAAAATTTTTCTGCTTCTAAATCTTTGTGAGAAAACCCGTCTCCTCCATATCCTGCTATTTCTAAAGTCTTATACTTTATTTTTCTTTTATGTATAAATTCTAAATTTTTAAATTTTTTAATTTCTTCTTCCATTTCTTTAGGTTCTTCATGATTTCCGTGAATTAAATAACAGGGTTTGTTTAATGAATTGATCATACTAAGCAATTTATTTAGTTTATTTCCAAACAAGGTGTAGTCTCCTGCTCCAAGTATTATTTCTGCTTGTTTAGCTTTTTCTTTTAATACTTCAAAACATTCATAATCTTCGTGTAGGTCTGCAAATACTAGTACTTTCATTCTTATTAGTATAATTATTTGTTTTTATATTATTTTCCTAAAACTCGTACTTTGAAACTACTAACAAATGATTAATAAGCTCGATGAAAAAATAAGGTTATTTTAAGCTTTATTTAATTAAAAAAACCTATTTTATAGTTTTTTAATATATAAAAAACTAAATTATTCATTTTAAATCTTTATTAAAACATATATTTAGTTTTATATTTAATTTTACAGAAATATTTATATATTATTTTAATTATCTAATTCATAAAAGGTTTTTTAATTTTTTTTCGGCCTTTATTTATGTTAGTTTAACTCAAAATGGATTTAAATAATAAAATTGGTTTGGAAATAGAATTTTTGACTTTGGATAAGTCGTATAATGAAGTTAATGCTGCAGATATAGTTCTTGAAGTTGCAAGAGAGAATAATTTGAGATTCGTGGCTGAATGTTCTAAATGCATGGTGGAATTTAATAGTTTACCGGGTACTATTTTTGAAGTAATGAAAGATACAATTTTTCAATTAACTAAAATGAATGAGTTATTATCTGAAAAAAACATTTTACTTATGCCTATAGAATATCCTTTAAACGAGTATTTCGTTCCTCAAATAAGATCTGATTTAAGATATGATGCCAAATTACAATTATTAGGGTTTGATAAATTTAAAGTGTCTGGCCATACTGTGGCAACTCACATCCATTTTTCATTAGAAGATAATGATTATGATAAAGTTAAACAAATAAACGTGCTGCAATTTCTAGATGCATTATCTTTAGCGATTACTTCTTCTAGTCCGAGGATTATAAAAGGGGATTATATACATAATTTGAGGGTGACTAATTATAGGTATTTTGTACATGGTGATTATCCTTTTCAAGGTGATGCTCATGGTCTAATAAGTGATTATGAAGGTTATAATGCTTTGTTATTAGATGAGTTTAACAAATTTAAACAAAAAACGCTTTCTAAAGGTATTGACTTTGGTCAATCAATAAATCCTATTAATGCTATTTGGGGTCCTATAAGATTAAATAAGACATACAACACTGTTGAAATAAGGTCGCCTGGTGCAAATCCCAGTTTATCTATGGTTTTTTCTCTGTGTACTTTGTTTATAGGTTTGCTTAGAAAAGTCAAATACGATGAAGAGTTTTATCTTGAGCTAAAAGATAAATTCGGGGGGGTTAATTTGTCTGAACTTGCAAAATCTGCGGCTAAAAAAGGTTTTGAAGATAAAAAAATAAGAGAATTATATGGGTTTTTATTAGAAAATGCATCTAATTATTTGACTGAATCGGAATTTTTATTATTCTCTAATTTGAAAACACTTGTTGAGAGTGATCAAGTAAGAAAAATAATTATGGGTCCGGGGGATTCTAAATATAAATATTGTTTATTACATAACATCTATTTAAAAGAATTGGGGGAGTTAAAGTATGAATCAATCAAAATTTAATTTAGGGGTTGTTTTAAGAGATAGTTTAAATAAATTAAGATATGATCCTGATCAAGAAGGAGACTATGAGTTAGTGGGTAGATTTGTAGATGGTCAAAATTATATTGATATAAATTCTCCTGATGAAATAACTAATTCTCTTGATGCTGTTATTTTTATGCACTATCCATTTAATAAGAATTTAGCTAAGATTTTTTCTGAAAAAGAATCTGATGTATTTTTTTTAAATTCTCCTTCTGGTGTTTTAAACACTTCCGAAAAAACTTTTGAACATTTCAACTTTTCAAAATATATGCCGGAGTCCTTATATATAAATAAAGATGTGTCTGATGAAAATATACTTGAGTTTTTCAATTCGTATGAGTCTGTAATAGTAAAGCCTATTAATGGTACGGGGGGAAAAGGGATAGATTTATACAAAAAAGGGAGTGAATTACCTGATTTAATTTCTAAATATAAATCTGAAAATTATATAGCTCAGGAGTTTATAAAAAATGAAGGTGATAAAAGAATATTGTGTTTAGGGGGGGACATTTTAGGTTATTTTGGCAGATTTAATGATTCAAATTATATTAATAATATCTCTTCTGGAGGATCTATGATTTCTGTTGATCTTTCTAAAGAAGAAGTTGATATGGCATTAGATATTTCTAACAGATTAGTTAAAGAAGGTATTTATTTTTCTGGATTAGATGTGATTGATGGCAAATTGATAGAGGTAAACACTGCTTCTCCTGGGGGGATAGATGTGGTTGAACCTTATAAATTCAAATCAAAAGACAATATGTATGACTATGCTAAACGTAAAGTTTATGATTTGTTTAAAAAATGAAGGTGGATAATTCTCTTAAATTCATAATTGATTTTGATAAAAGGTTATTTGACTTTATTAATAATCAAAGATTGAACGAGCCATATTTGTTCTTGAGTCCTAATAATAGGGCAAATCAAGAATCTTTATTTTTTGAAAGATTGGCGGCGGGGGCTAGTTATGAACCTAGTTTTGAATATGATGATTTGGGGTTTGAGCAGGAAATAAATACTTTAAATTCTTTCAAAGAAGAAATAAAACTTGCAAAATTAGACGAGTTCTTCAATAAATTGAGGGGCTTTTATATTGATAAAATAGATGAAATTATTTTATTTGCTAAATTAATAGAGTCTAGAGGTACTAATAAATTTAACAATTATTCTATACAAGCTTATGGTAGTCCTACTAAAAAAGATTTTTTATTGGCTTTTTTTATTGCAAAGATCTATTATTATTACGGCGTGATAGGTAAATTTTTTAAAAAGAGATATTTATCTCGAGATGATATTTATCTTTATTTTAAATCTTTTTTTTTTAAAAAAAACATGATTGGTTGGAAGTTAGAGTTTGATGATGGTTTATTATCTACTGCTGTATTAATTTCTCATGAGAAAAAAGTAGTTCTTAATGGGAGACATTCTTTTACAAAACAAGAGATAATGATGTTGATAAGACATGAATTGGGTGTTCATGCATTAAGAAATATAGAGGGGGGTAAGGTTCTTGATTTATTTGCTTTTGGTTTCGCTAAGTATGATTTTTTAGAGGAGGGTCTTGCTACTTATAAAGAGTTTGGATTTTATAATCCTTTAGATGTTTTAATAGGTCCTGCTCTAAAATTAATTGCGGTATATAAAGCAAATAATTTGAGTTTTTTTGAGACGTATAGTTATTTAAAGAAATTAACATCTAATTCTCAATTATCTTTTGATTTAACTCTGAGGGCTAAAAGAGGGACGGAATTTAATGTGGGTGCTTACACAAAGGATTTTTTATATTTTAAGGGATACACTAAATTATTGGTTTTAACGTTGAAAAATATTTTTAATCCTTTTTTTATAAATTCTCTTTCTATAGGTAAAATAGGATTTGGTGAAATTAAAGATTTGGATTATTTGAGAAAGATAAAAAAATTAATTCTTAATAAACGTAACTAATATACAAAAACGTATACAAATAGAAACATTTATATATTATTTGTGTTATTTAGTATAAATATGGTAATATTATTTGATCAATATAACTTGCCTGAAAGTATATTTGAAATTATTTTCAGCACAGAACAGCAAGTCATAGTTGCAAACTTATTACTAGAAGAAATGAAGTTAAAAGATGGAGAGATAGGAAAGACAGAAATGTCTATGTTTGCTACAGCTCTTCATGATGGTACGCTCATAAAACCAAAAGAATCGAAAGGTTTTTCCACAAAGAAACCTGAACCAATATCGTACAATAAAAGACAGTTTTATGATAGGATATTAACGCCTATGAAAACTATGGGTATGATAGATTATGACATGTACAAGAAAACTTACAAAATTAGCGAAAAGTTCAATAAGAATATGATGAGAATTGGACTTTTATGGCTTCAAGAATTAAGAAAGCCGCCTAAAGCTCATACATTTAAGTAAAAGGAGATACTCCAGGTGATTTCTAACCACCCTCCCCTTAAAAAACCTGGAGTTTTTCTTCCTTTTATTTATTTTTTTTTAAAATCCAAAGCTAAATATGTTTTGAAGAACAACTTGGAAAATTAAATATAAGACTGTACTTGTTACTATAAAGAATGGAAGGTATTTTATTCCTCCTTTTATATCTCCTTTTTGAATTATACTTATTATCATGCTTGCAAACAAGCTTATAACTGCTAGTGCTGCTACTGAAAACCATTCAAAATAATCAGGGTCAATATCTATTTCATTAATTGTAAACATAACATCTGTTCCTGCTGTCGCGCTTCCAAGTATCTGGGTTACATTAATTAAAACGATTAATAAGTTATAGGATAATGCAAATAATAGGGGACTTATAACTAAAACTATAGCTCCAATAAAAATTGTGAAAGTAAGTGTATTTGCTGCCATCTGATTTTTTATATTTCTGCTTTTTCTAAGATTATCTATTATACTATCTAAAACAGTTGTTATTTTTCCTCCTGTTTCCAGCTCGCTTACTAATATGTTTATGTTTCTATTAACTAATGCGCTATCGTATTTTTCTGCAAACGAAAGAAGAGCTTCATTAAGATCTGTTCCAGTCATAACTTTTTTACTAACTGTACTCATCTCTTCAGATAATATTCCAAATTCTGGTTTTATACTTGCCCATAAACTTTTTTCAAAACTAAGTCCTCCTTTAAGATTTGTACTAACAACAACTAAGTAGTCAATCATATTTGCTTCAATTTCTTTAATTCTATTGTATATCTTAAGATTAAGAGAAAAATATATTCCTCCCATAACAACAACTATTATAAGTCCTCCTACAACTATCCAAAATAAAAACGTAAATAAACTAACAATAAAAGGGGAGTATTCTGATAATAATCCATAAACATTAAACCCGAAATATATTGCTGCAGTAAAAATCATGGTAAGTAAAAACATCAAAGAAAAAAAGTTATATGGTCTTTTTTGTATTCCTGCAGATGTTAAATATAGTCTAAGTTGAGGTCTAAACTTTTGTGGAACAAGACTTTGTCCAAACTGTTCTATTATATTTATTTTATCTCCGGAATCCATTTTTATATATTTATATCTGGCCTTATAGCCTTATATGTGATTAGGAATAATAGTTGTATTGTTATTAAAAAGAATAATATTATTCCAAAAAATAATATGCCTACTTCTATATTCATAAGACTAACTACTACTATCATAATTGTAAGTCCTAAGCTAGGAAGTACTACTGCTAATAGCATGTAAAATAATGTTAAACTATTTAGTTTTTTACCATATCTTTCAATTTCTAATATTTGTTCATGCGCAACATCGTCTAGTGTAGATTCTAAGTACTCAGTCACATCTATACCTATTTTTATTGCGTTACTTATTTGAAATAATATTCTTCTAAGTTTATCACTTGGACTATAATCTGATGCGTCGCTCAATGCATGTTCTAATGATTTTCCTAGTTGTATGTCTTCTACTATTTCTTTAAAATAATCATTTGCAACTCCAGGACTATTACTTGCGTCTATTAAAGCATTAATTAAGGGTTGTCCTGAATTTAGTTTTACTAATAAAAATCTTCCGCTAAACAAAACATCTCGGTCTATTATTTTTCTCCGACTAATAATTTTACTCTGAATTCCTAATAAGGAATAGTAAAAAAATCCTAGTGTTAGAATAAAAAATCCTAGTGGTATAAATGCATAAGAATAGCCTCTTGAATCTACTAAAAAGAAAACCATGACTGTCATAAGGCCTCCCATTAAAAGACCTGATTTTATAGCTTCTAGTACTGCTTGCTCAGGTGTTTTTTTTATTCTAGCCATCTTAAGTTGTTTCTTAAGATAAGGGAATTTTGTTGCTATTAGTTTTACTAAATTATTCATTTTTTAATCTTTAACCTTCCTGTGTAGTATTTAGTCATA
This sequence comes from Candidatus Woesearchaeota archaeon, assembly GCA_047602735.1. Taxonomy (GTDB): domain Archaea; phylum Nanobdellota; class Nanobdellia; order Woesearchaeales; family 21-14-0-10-32-9; genus SKIS01. The sequence continues at coordinate 22,959 of JBLKOK010000004.1, forward strand.
ATGTTTCCAACATCGTGAATATCTGATACTTTATTTTTAACCATCCACTTAAGTATGCTAACTTTTTCTTTTAAATCTTGACTTATTTTTTCTTTAGTCATTCCGGTATAAAGAGAAATGTTTTTCATCAGACTTATACTATTATTAACTTGAACCATTGTATCGTCTAAAACATTATATTGCATAAGTATTCTTTCTTCTCCTTCAGGTGTAATCTCTGCTATTTGAAATGTTCTTCTTTTACCTGTTTTTCTATTTCTATTTTGAACAAGTATTAATGACAAACTACTAAGCATCTTTTTTGGAACATCTATTGGGGGGTTTGTAAGTCTTGTTACTGTCTCTTCTGCAGTGCTTGCGTGAATAGTTGCATATACGCTATGACCGGTATGCATAGATTCCATTAAAACTTGGGCTTCTTCTTTTCTTCTTATCTCTCCAACTATTATTCTATCAGGTCTCATCCTAAGGCTATTTACAAGCAAATCTATCATTTTAACTCCTCCTTTACCTTCTGGATTTGGAAGCCTTGTAGCTAAAGGAACCCAGTGAAGTTGGCTTGGAAGCTCAAGTTCTCTTGTATCTTCAATACTTATAACTCTTTGATTTGGTGGTAAAAAATTGCTAACTACATTAAGCATACTTGTTTTACCGCTACCTGTTCCTCCTGCAATCATGATACTCATCTCGTTTTGAATAGCAAGCCAAATAAGAGCTGCGGCGCTATATGTAATTGTTCCTTCTTGAATAAACTTAGTAATGGTCCAAGGATCCTCTGCAAACTTTCTAATTGTTAAAGTATTACCTTTAGAGCTTATAGGTGTAAGTGTTGCATTTACTCTATCTCCTGTTAAAAGATGTGCATCCATTAACGGATTTAAATTTGTTATTTCTTTATTAACATCTCTACCTATCATAGTTGCATAGTGCCTTATTCTGCTCTCGGTCAAAATATTTATATTTGTTTTAAGCCATCCAAATTTTTTATGATAAACCCAAACTGGTTCTCTATGACTATTAATTACAATTTCTTCTAAGTTCGCGTCTTTTAGTAAAATATCTATTTTACCAAGCCCTAAATTTTCTTCTAGTAAATAGTTAAGCAAAGTATTTTTTGTACTAGGGCTGCTATCTGGGAAATATTTATCGATTAACTTAGAAATTTCTTCTTTAAATCTCTCTCTTAGATTATTAAAGTCTTCTTCTTTGCTTTTTTGTAGTTGATCAAAATTAAGTTTACCTATAAATTCTTCTCTGATTTTTTCAAGAACAATCTTGGTATTCTCGGTTATATTACTAACATTTATTATGTAGCTAGGAACTGACTCGTTCTCATCATTTAGTATATTTATGTCAACAGTTATACCGTTTGCTTCTAAAGTATATTTATCTAGTAAATTATTACTATGGTTTTGTTCCATTTTTAACTTTCTCACCCTTTAATTCATTCATATTTTTTGCCATTTCAATTCTTTGATTAACAATATTTATTTTTGTTTCAAGCACTCTTTTTAGTCTACTATAACTATCAGGTATTTTACTAACTTTATGTTTTAAGTCGATGACTTTCTGTCTTGCAGAAGTAAAATTTCCTTTTCTAACATCTTCTTTAATATTCTCAATTATTGTATTTATATAATTTACTTTCAAATAGTTTTTTTTATCTGTCGGGGTTGTAACATCAAAACCATAGTTATCTGGCTTGTTTTTTTTATTTTTTAATTCATCTCTTAATTTTTTAAGTTGTATATAATGAGCAAGCAAGTCATTGTAGTAATCTTGTTTGTCTGATTCAAATCTTCCAGGATATTGGTCAAAATATAATCTCATTTTTCTATAGCTAGTGTATGCTTGTTTCAAATCCTTTTTTTTTATATACAAAAATATGTTTTTACTCTCTTCTTCAAACTTACCATCTAGTTCTGATTTTAATTTATAGTCTTTATCAGTTCTAAGTTTTTCTTTTTTTTCTCTCTCTTTTTCTTGTTCATCAAAAACAGTTATCTTAATATCTTTTTCATTAAGTTGATCGTTTTCTTTCATTTTCTTAATTATTTTTCCAAGAGAATTATTCCAAGTTGTTTTATCTAAGTAATAAGAAGTTATTTTAACCATGTCTTGTATTTTATTCAAAGTAAGTTCTTTATAAATATCTGAGCTTGTAAGTTGATTATATTCTTTAACTAGTTGCTTTAAAATTTCTATTGCGTTTGTTATGTCGTGTCTTTTAAGGGCGTCTTTATAATCTTTTGTTCTATCTGTATAATTGCTGTTTGTGCTCTTTGCTTTTTCATCTAAAAATTGTATTATATCTTTTTCGAAATGTTTTTCTAATGCAATATTTTTAGAATTCATAGGTTAGTCACCTTATTTTTGTATTCTTGCCATAGCTTTTCAGGGTTTTGCAATCTTCTTTTTTTTGCTTCTCTAATAAAAAAAGTTTTATGATTTTCTATTACTTGTAAAATGTAGTTTTTCCAATTATACTCTTTCATACTCTCATTTAAAGAATTATCTTGTCCTTGGAATTCTTTTCTAAAATAATTTATATCTTTATTTTTATCAGCTGTTATTAGATACAGATAAGGTGTTGTAAGTCTATATTCTATTCCTATAACTTTTTCTTCAATTAAGAATTCTGCCCAGCTTTCTATAATTTTTGGAGTTGTATTTAAAGCTTTAGCTAAATCATTTATATTTGTTGGTTCGTGGAATTTAAGATAACTAACAAGTTGATCTACTCCTGTTTCTATAGTAATTCTTGTATCTCCCACTTAAACTTAGCACCTCTTTTAATTATATAATTTTATTTCTTGTATTTAAAATCTTTGTTTAATATTCTCTATTAAGGACAACTAATAGTGCTAATATATGTGGTGTTACTCATATTAGTAAAATTCGCTATTATTTCAGGTAATATTGCTCCATCAAGCCCTTCTCCTTCAAATATTCCTGCCAATCCATCTTGAATAAAATCTGAGTTTGAGAAATTATATTTAACTAAAGGTATACTTGAATTACAGGTTTGGCTCCAAAAATAAGTATCTATGTGTATTACTCCGTCATATATACCTGTTTTATTTGGTTCTACTATAGATATTATTCCTCTTGGTCCAGGGGTATAATTTCCTCTAAGTCTGTTTAAAAAACTAACTCCTGCAGGATGTGCAAAATAAGTTCCATTTACAACTAAAGTGTTAAGATCACTGGGAATTTCTCTCCATTGTCCTTGTGCTCTACCTCCTCTAGTTATGTTATTAGAAAACTGGAAGTCTTCAACATCGTCATGTATGTTTATTTCATAAACTAAATCGGGCATACCTTCAATTGGTATTCTACCAACACTTGTTCTTGAAATATTCCAGTTTGCAAACCCATCACTAACAATAAAATCGTATTCTAAAACTAAGTCTATGTGCCAAGCAGTTGTTTGTCTCAAAAATAAGTTTCTTTGATGTATCTCAATATCTATATTAAAATATTTATCAAGTAACTCTTTCCAAACATTCAATCTTTCTGTTAAATAACTATCATCACTACAACTAACAACAGTTCCTAAATGATTAAATTCTTTATCAATCAAACAGCTAATTAATTCAGTATCATAATCCTCTATAAAGCTCTCAGAGCTTATACTTGCAGAAATAGTCTCTATTATTGCATTAGTGCCAGTAACAGTTAAGATATTAGAAATATAATTATCTGATTGAGATATGAATTGATTAGTATTTCTTATTTTTGTTTCTTCAACGCTTAGCAGTTCATTTATGGGTGTTCTATTAGCAAATAAGAAAAGGGTTAGAAGTATAATAGAAAACACTATTACTATGCTTGTAAATACAAAACCTTTTTTATTTAATACCATATAGTTATCCTCGTTATATTTGGTCCGAATACTTCGTCGTTATATCTATAATAGGTAAGTAAATTCATACTTATATTAATCCTGGGATTTATAACGTTTTGATTATCTAAAAAAATTGTGTCATTATTTAATGTATAACTAATACCTCTTCCTTCAGGAATTATTTGTCTAACAATATTTCTTATAAAATCGTTTGCTTTAGTCTCATTTCCTTGGTTTATATATAAGTTGTGTATTTGTTCATGTACTTTAAGACTTCCAACACCCTCGTTTTGTGCATCGTATTCATAAATTAGTCCTACTGCGTCCATATCTGTAAACATTAAATAATCATATAAGTTTTGCAAGTTTGCCTGTGTATCGTCAAGTCTTGGTCCGTCTACACTAAGGTTTAATGCGAGCACTATTGTTAAAGAAAGTATGATTCCTGCAATTAGTGTATCTAGTGTAAAAAATAATGCTCCTCTTTTATTCATAATAAAATTATATGTTAATTCATATTAAAAAGATTTCTCTTTATATTACTGTTTTAGTTTCTATAAATTGCTATCTTAACAGTTATTTGTTCATTATTAAGAGTTCTTACAAAATCTCTTGTTAAAAGATCAGACACGTCTCCGCTTATTTCCAGTATAGGTCTAGATATTATCTGTGTGTCTTGATTACAACACTGAGCAACTTCTACATGTGTATCATTTATTCTTCCAAGTGTAACTGTGCTTCCTGCAGGTCTTCCATTACATGTATCTGCAATACTTATATTTTGATCTAGTACTTCGCTATAAGGCATGTTAAAAGAACAATTATTTTGGCCTTCACAAAACGATCTACATATTGGGACTCCATCAACATTATCAATTGTACATTGGTTTTCGTTACATGACGCTTCTCTTAAAGGACAATCTATTATCATTGTTCCTCTGTGTATAAATAAAGATTCGATGTCAAACGGTTCATAGTTTTCTTTTACACATTCAACATTAAAGTTCCCTCTAATTCCGTCTGTTTCTAATTTTCCATCCTCGTTAACCACGATTTCTATTGGAGATACTGTGCTTTGAGGATTTTCTGGTGTAAATCTAAGGCTTGCTCTAGGTATTGGTTCTCCTGTTGTACTATCAAACGTGTTTATTCTAAGTGTGTTGGTACAATCTGGATCTGGGCAGTTATAGCATCCGGCGGTTCTTGGAACATTAGTACAAACTGCTCTAAGCGCTTCTTCTTCATTTGAAATATCTTGACTACAAGTAATGCTACTAGCATTCCAGCTTTCGCCATCATATCTCTCTATTGACTGGCAGGTTCCTCCAAGAATCGGACAAGCTTCATCGCCTGTATTATAAATGATAGAATATTCATCAAAATCATTAGGTCTTATCGTGTTATCTCCTTTAAGTTGTATTCTTAATCTTTCAGGAACAGTTTCCATTTCATCAGAAGCAAAGTCCTCGGGACAAACTCCGTCTGATACTCCGCAAATAAAACAATTTTCGCATAGTTGAACAGCTCCTGTTCCTGGTTCTGTTATACTAAAAGATCCACATGCTTCGTCTGAGTCTGGATCGCACGCTTGAGCTTGAATTAAAGGTATAAATAAACCTATTCCTATTAAAAATGCAGCTATAAATAAAAGATTTCTCACCATTGTTACATCTCAATTAAATTTTTATGTATTTAAATATTTTCTTGTTCATATTATTAGTCTTTTTCCATCCAGTTTTATAACAGGATTCTTTATTACTTGGTCTAAGTGTATTATGCTTTTTATATCTCCGCCAAACCAATAATTACTTCCTATTGCAAAATGTGCTGTTCCAAGAACTTTCTCATCTATAATTGTACTTCCAATTATTTTAGCTCTCTCATTTAACCCAATACCTAGCTCTCCTATCCTTATACATCTATCAGGATATTTAGCTTTTGCTTGAGCCCATTTTAAAGTATTGTTTAACATTGTTGCTTCCATAGTATCATTAATATTTGTTATTGAGCCATTCTTTATTTCTAATTCTATAGGATTTTTAACTTTAACAGTAGTAGTTTTAACATTAGAACTACCGTCAATAACGATTGTGCCTTCAACTTTTTTACCATTTGGAGCAGTATACGCTTCGGCTCCCGGAATATTTCCTCCTTTACCATTCTCATGATATACTCCTGTACTATCTCTTGCTTCTATTCCTTCAATATTATAAAGAATATCTGTTCCTAGCTTAGTTTTAACATGAACTTCGCTTGTATTATCTAATTTTTCTTTCAGTCTCAGAGTTTTCTTTTGTAATTTTTTATAATCTACATCTAAGCAGTTAACAACTAATCTAAGATTATCATTAGTTATAGTTCCAAGACTGCTCGCGCTTCCAAATCTATGATTTCTCTTGGCAGCAAACTTCCTATAACTCTTACCTATTTCGCCAAGTCCACCTATACCTTGACTGGTATTAATCAACAAAACATTTCCTTTATCTAATTTAACCATGCTATTAACTATTTTCTTATCAGCATCTTGTCCTACTTCCTTTCTATCTTGCAAAAGCATCTTATGTTTTATTCCAAGCTCTTTTGCAGCAAGACTATATCCATAAGTTAAAAGACCTGAAACATTCTTATCTTCTTCTCCCTTATCTCCAATTATAAGTAATTCTTCATTCGTTAAATTAAGATTATAGCTTAATACTTTTTTAAAAATACCAATTTTAGAACTAAGATATTCTTCATACTCTTTTTTTACATCCTCAAAATTCATTCTAACATTATTTTAGTCATTACTTTTTAAGTTTTTGGTTATTCACAAAAAGATTTTTAACTACTCATTTATTTTATCTTTAAGATTATGGGAACTGCAGATCGTATAAAGGAGCTTGAAGACTTAATTGCAAACTCGCAATATAATAAAAGAACTCAAAAAGCAATAGGACTATATAAGGCTCAATTAGCAAAGCTTAAAGAAAAAGCAGAAGGATCTTCAAAAAGTGGTGGGGGAGAAGGATATAGTGTTAGGAAAACAGGGGATGGAACAGTAGCTCTACTAGGATTTCCAAGTGTTGGAAAAAGCACTCTTCTGAACAATTTAACTGGGGCAGAATCTGAAGTTGCACCTTATGCATTCACAACTCTTACAGTAATACCAGGGGTATTAGATTACAAGTTTGCTAAAATACAAATATTAGATGTGCCTGGAATAGTTCATGGTGCTGCGTCTGGGAAAGGAAGAGGAAGCGAAGTGTTAGGAGTTTTGAGAACTGCAGATTTAATATTGATAGTTATAGATGTTCAAAAACCAGAGCATCATCAAGCTTTACTAAAAGAAATATATGACTCGGGTATAAGAATAAACAAACAAGCTCCTGATGTAAAAATAACTAAGACTTCAAAAGATGGTATAAAAATTGGAAGAACAGTTAAAACGCCGAATTTAGACGATGACACAATTGAGACTATCTTAAGAACATTCAGAATAAATAATGCGGATGTTTTAATTAGAACAGAAATAGACGTTGATGACTTTATTGATTGTATTGAAGCAAACAGAGTATACATTCCTTCTGTTACTGTATTAAACAAGGTTGATCTTGTTTCTGAAGAAACTGCAAAAAAAGTAGCTAAGCAAATTGGTGCTGATATACTTATAAGTGCTGATAAATCTAAAAATCTTGAAAATTTAAAAGAGTTAATATTTGAAAACTTAAATCTCATAAGGCTCTATATGAAAGAACCTGGAAAAGAACCTGACCTAAAGGAGCCTCTTATTATAAGAAAAGATTCTACTATAAAAGATGTATGTAACAAGCTTCACAGAGATTTTGTTAAGAAATTTAAGAATGCTCGTATATGGGGTAAAAGTGCTAAGTTTCCAGGTCAAAGACAAAGCTTAAAACACGTCTTAAAAGATGAAGACATAGTTGAGCTTCACATGCGATAAATTTAAAAAAAGAACAAATAATTATATTTCTATGAATTTTGACGATCTTAAAAATATTGACGTAAACCAAGTAATTGATACAATAAAAAACTATTTTGAAAGCCTTGAAATTGAAGGAATAATTGGTTGGTTATGCTTGGTTTTGGGTATAATATTGATTGCAGTAAGTATAATTCTTTAAAAAAAACAATAATCTTATATACTATTAAAATCAAGGAATGAATTATGGGTCAACAAGAAGTTTATGATTTCCTATGTAAAAATAAAGATAAGTGGTTCACTTCAAGAGATATAAGTGAAGCTTTAGGGGTTAGTATAGGCTCTGTTACTATGTCTTTGAAAAAACTTAGGAAAACAAATCTTATAAAATATAAAAATACTGGCAAACGTAATACTTATTGGTACAGAGTAGATAGTTAGTTGATTGTAAAGCCAAAACTTTTATATAATTAGTATGTGCTCTTAATTCTTATGATAAAAATAACTCTTCCTGATGGTTCAACAAAAAATTATCCTTCTAAGACTACGGGTTACGATGTTGCTTTAAGTATAGCTGAGGGTCTTGCAAGAAATGCGTTAGCTGTTGAAATAAATGGAGAAATAGTTGATCTAAATTCTAATATTCCAAATAATTCTGAAGTTAGAATAATAACTTTTAGAGATGATGAAGGTGTTGAAATATTTAGACATAGTACTGCTCATTTAATGGCGCAAGCAATTCTAAGGCTGTATCCAGAAGCAAAGCTTGCTATTGGTCCGGTTATTGAAAATGGTTTTTATTATGATATTGGTCATGCGCCTTTCAAAGAAGAAGACTTATTAAAAATAGAAGCTGAAATGAAGAAAATAGTAAAAGAAAACATTGAAATTAAAAGAAAAGAAGTTTCTACAAAAAAAGCATTAGAATTATTCAAAGATAATAAGTACAAAGTTGAAATAATAAAAAACATAGAAGAGTTTGGTGAAGGAAAAACATCTAAATCTGACACTGTAAGTATATATGAACAAGGAGAATTTTTCGATCTTTGTCGAGGACCTCACGTTCCAAGAACAGGTATGTTAAAAGCATTTAAACTAACAAAAATAAGTGGTGCTTACTGGAGAGCTGACTCAAACAATGATCAACTTCAAAGAATATACGGGATTAGTTTCCCTGATAAAAAACAACTAAAAGAATATCTTCATAAAATAGAAGAAGCGAGCAAAAGAGATCATAGAAAACTCATGAAACAACTAGATCTTGTTATGCTTCACGAAACTAGTCCTGGAAGTCCTTTCTTTTTAGAAAAAGGAGCTATAATATATAATGAACTAGTAGATTTTATTAGGTCTGAATACAAAAAAAGAGGATATAAAGAAGTTATAACTCCTCAGATGTTTAACAAAAAGCTTTGGGAAATGTCTGGTCACTGGGAGCATTATAAAGAAAACATGTTTGTATTAAATTCTGAAGGTCAGGAGTTTTCTCTAAAACCTATGAATTGTCCAAGTCACTGTTTAATATTTAACAATAGCACTCACAGCTACAAGGATTTACCTTTAAGAATAGCTGATTTTTGTGCGTTACACAGAAATGAATTATCTGGAACATTATCTGGTCTTACAAGGGTTAGGAAATTCAGTCAAGATGATGCCCACATATTTTGTACTTTAGATCAAGTTCAACAAGAAGTTGAAGGAGTAATAGATTTCATAAAATATGTATGGGAAGAAATATTTGGTTTCAATCTTACTTACTATGTATCTACTAGACCAGAAAAATACTTAGGTGATCCTAATACTTGGGATGATGCTGAAAGAATGCTTTTTACTGCTTTAGAAAAAAATAACATTCCTTATTCTGTAAAAGAAGGAGATGGCGCTTTTTATGGTCCAAAGATTGATATAGATTTAGAAGATGCTCTTGGAAGAAAATGGCAGTGTCCTACTTGTCAGCTTGATTTTAATCTTCCTGAAAGGTTTAGCTTAACTTATGAAGGAAGCGATTCTAAAAAACACAGACCTGTAATGATACATAGAGCTATTCTTGGAAGTATAGAAAGATTCTTTGGTATAATGATTGAACACTATGCGGGTAAATTTCCTTTATGGATAAGTCCTGTTCAAGTAAAAGTTTTAACTCTTGCAGACAGACACAATGATTATGCTACTCAGGTAATAAATTACTTTAAAGAGCATGATATAAGGGTTGAGCCTGATTTTAGATCTGAGACTATTTCTAAAAAAGTAAGAGATGCTCAGTTAGAGCAAGTAAATTATATTTTAGTTGTTGGAGATAAAGAAGTTAAAGATGCTACTGTGACTATAAGAACTAGAGATGGTAACGTAGTTGGATCTAAAAAATATGAGTTGGTCTCTAAAGAATTAGTCGAAGAAATTAAATTAAAAAAATAAGCTTATTTTTTCTTTGAAGATTTATTTTCTTCAAAAGCTCTCTCATAAGCTTCGTCGCCTTCAGAAGTTCCTTTCTTGTCGTCTTTTACTTCGTTATATCCCTTCATAAATGCTTCTTCTTCTGGGCTTATCTCGTCGTTTTCAACAAGATCTTCTGTAGCTTCGTCGTCGTAAACTTCATCAAAACCTTGATCTTCGTCTTTCATAACTTAAATCGCGTATTAGGGGTTTAAATATTTTTCTGTAAGAAAATGTTTTTATATCTATAGGTATTTGTAATTATTATGTCGTTTACAAGAATAACTATAATAAGAACTGAAACAACTGATTATAATAATCTAAATGATCAGCTTAAATGGTTCGGTGCAAGTCTTGGATTGTTTAACTTAAGAGATAAAGATGGGAGTTGTTTTAGGATATTTATTGTTCTTTTAAAGGATTTAAAATCTTTAAACAAGGGTCTTAGCAGTGATGAGATTGCGGCTAAAACTCTTTTATCTAGGGGTACTGTTGTTCATCATTTAAACAAACTTATGGATTCTGGATTTGTAGTTAGTGTTGATAATCGTTATTTTTTAAAAGCAAACAGCATGGAAGAATTAGTTGATGACGTTGAGAAAAATATTTTAAAGTCGTTAAAATCCCTAAGAGAAGTAGGAAAAGATTTAGATAAGAATTTGGGATTGAAATGAAACTACCGTTTGAAAAATTTAAACAAGAAATAATAATTAAGCATGAATCAGAAACTGATGCTTCTAAAGGATGCAATCCTCATGATAGATCTGTTAAAGAGTTATTAGAAAAAGGTATAATTATACTAGACAAGCCTTCTGGTCCAACCAGTCATATGGCTGTTGATTATTTTAAAAATATATTGGGTCTGAAAAAAGCAGGACATTCTGGTACTTTAGACCCTGGGGTTACTGGTGTTTTACCTATAGCTATAGGAAAAGCTACTCGTATAACGCACTCTCTTTTAACTGCTGGAAAAGAATACATTTGCTTAATGCATATGCACAGTGATCATTCGGATGAAGAGTTAAACAAAGTATTAGAAGAATTTACAGGAACTATAACTCAGCTTCCTCCAAAAAAAAGTGCTGTTAAAAGGCAACTTAGAAAAAGAACGATTTATTATATAAAAGTTTTAGATCGGGTTGATAATGATGTATTATTTTTAGTTGGATGCGAAGCGGGAACTTATATAAGAAAACTTGTTCACGATATTGGGCTGGCTCTTGGTTCTGGTGCTCATATGGCTGAGCTTAGAAGAACAAAAGCAGGGCCTTTTATAGAAGAAGAAAGTAAAACTTTACAAGACATAGCCGATGCATATCATTATTACAAGCAAGGCGATGAATCTATTCTAAAAAGCTATCTTCATCCTATTGAAAGAGGTGTTGAACATCTAAGAAAAGTATGGATTCATGATGGTGCTGTTCAAACAATTTGTCAGGGTGCAAGTCTTAAAAGTCCTGGTGTGTCTAAGATAAGTGCGGATATAAGTGTGGGTGAGCTTGTTGCTGTTATGACTTTAAAAGACGAGCTTGTAATGGTTGGAGAAGCAAGAATGAATTCTCATGACCTTAAAATTTCTAAAAGAGGAGTTGCAGTAAAACCAAAACAAGTATTCATGGAACCTGGAACTTATTAATCATCAACTGTAAACAAAGTAGAATCATTAACTTTAAACAATCTTATCCTAGCTCCAGCATCAAGCCAGCCATGTGCATAGTTTAGTGCTCCGTATGCTAAAACATAATCTCCTTTATCTTTAAAATGTTTAGCGTCACTAAAATAGCTCTGTGCCATATTCAAAAAGTCTTTTGCATCTTCTATTCTTGTTTCATCTAGATTAGTTTTTACCATTTCTAATGCTTTACCTGTCACTTCAAAATATTTTTTTAGTTTTTCATCGGTTATTTCTCTCATAAAACATTGTATTTAAGGCAAACTATTTAAATATTAATTATATTATTATACTCATGGAATTTCCACAATCTCATTTTAAGTTTGATCCTTCTAATTTTAGAAGGTTTTTAGCAGTGCACAGTGACATAATTCAAAGTTATTCTTCAAATCCTAGAAATTTATTGGAGAAATATGATAAGCCTAGTCGTATATTTATTTGTGGTATGGGTGGGAGTGCTATTGTTTCTGATTTGTTAAATATTTATTTAGCGGAGTTAGAAATAATTAGTGTTCGTGATTATTTTCTTCCAGTTACTGTTAAAAAAGATGATTTGGTGATTATTAGTAGTTATTCTGGTAACACTGAGGAAGCTATAAGTTGTTATCGTAATGCTAGAAGGATTGGTTGTCAAGTACTTATTCATACAAGTGGTGGTAAGTTAGAAGAAACTGCTAAGCAAGCAGGCATTCCTGTTATTTATCTTCCTAAAGGTTATCCTCCAAGAAGCGCGGTGGTTCCTTCATTTTTCTTATTGCTTAGAGTATTTGAAGAACTTGGTCTTGTTAAATCTAAAAAAGATGATGTTGATAGACTTATTAGTTATCTTCAAAAGACTGATTTTAGTGCTTTAAGCATTGGTTTGTCTCAAAAGCTTGTTGGTAAGATTCCTATTATTTATAGTTCACATAATTATTATCCTATTGCTTATAGGTGGAAGACTCAGTTTAATGAGAATGCTAAGGTCGCGGCGTTTTCTAATTTTTTCCCTGAGTTAAATCATAATGAGCTTGAGGGTTTTAATTTGGAGAATGTTCATGTTGTTATGCTTAGTTTTGATGATGATTTTAGTAGGATGAAGAAAAGGATTTCTAATACTAAGAATGCTTTAACTACTAATTCTGTTTCTGTAACTGAGCTAGATATTAAGGGTGAGAAGCTTAACAAGATTTTTAGCGCTTTACTTTTAGGTGATCATGTTTCTTATTACTTAGCTTTGTTGTTAGAAGTCGATCCTTATCCTGTTGATGTGATTGAGCGTTTTAAGCGTAGTATGGGTCCTTTCATATAAATATTTAAAAGATTATTTGTTTTCTTTTGTTTTAACTTATTTTTTTGCCCGATTGGTGTAGTTGGATATCATATAGCCCTGCGGAGGCTGTGACCCGGGTTCAAATCCCGGATTGGGCGTATTTTAACTATAAGTATTGCTCTATCTCTTTTTTTATTTCGTCTATTGGCTTTGAAGAATCTATTTTAAGATCATATTTTATTTTTGTTTGTTCTATTTCTTTTTTTAGGTCTAGTAGGTCTTTACTTTTAGTATTTCTATATTGTTTATCTCGCTCTAACAATACTTCTATGTCTGCATCTAGCAATATCCATTTATGACTAAAACTATACTCTTTGAAGAGTTCTTCATATTTTGTTAATAGTTCTTGGTATCTAAATAATCCTTCTATGAATATGTAGTCGTAATTATCTAGTTCTAAAATCTTTAAGATTGTGTTTTTTATTAATTCAAATGATTGTAGATGCATCTTTTTATCGTTGGCTTTATACTTATTTTGCATTTCTTTTCTGAAGTTGTCTTCTGATATATATGCACAGTCTAATTTTTTATCTAGTTTTAGTTCTTTAATTAGTTTTTTTGTGATAGTGGTCTTTCCTGATGAAGGAGGTCCTCTAATCATAATTATTTTTACCACATTACCTAATCTATTTTTATTTTTTTTAAACTTTATTAAATTTTATTTGGGATTTGAACCTGAAATGTCCCAAATCCTGGATTGGGCGTATCTTAAGCCTACTTTCGCTAGTAAGATTCTAGTTTTTTTTTTTTTTTTTTTTTTTTTTTTTTTTTTTTTTTTTTTTTTTTTATTTTTTTTTTTTTTTTTTTTTTTTTTTTTTTTTTTTTTTTTTATGTAAATAATACAAATGCCAACAATTAATAATTTTAATCACTTATAAGTAATAAACAAACAAAATATTTATATACTTATATTCGTTTCTTAGGGTATGGATTTTCAAATAAAAATAGAAAAATTCAAACCCAAGAATGAGTTTTACGGGTTATTTACTGAACAAATTCCTAAATTAGTGGCTTTAGAAAAGCGCCCTATGTCTATTTCTGAAATAATGATTAAAAGAATAGAAGCAGATATGACTGGTTCTGTTGGAGTTAAAAACTATTGGCATAATAATTTCTTTGATAGTGGTGATGCATTTCTTTATCATCCGAGTGGAGATATAAAAGTTGTGCCAACTTTCAAATATTTCTTGAAAGTTAATGAAAATACTAAACTAAAAGAAGGCTTTTTGCCTTTAGGTAGGAGTGTTAATGAATCTATTGATAAATATAATTCTATTGAGGGTGTTGTTTTTACAAAAGGGGAGTTAGAAAAATTCACAAAGAAAGATGTCGTTTTAATGTATTCTTCAAAAGAAGATATAATAAATAATCCTGTTTGGAATGCTGTTGTTTCTGATAAAGATTTACTTAAAGATTATGTTGATATGGCTCATAAAAATATACGTTCTATTTTTAAGCAAGATAATTTAATGGATATTGTAATTGGAGAACCTGGAAAATTTGCAGGAGCTAAAAATCTTTCTTTGAAAAACATTGTTTTATTTGGTAATTCTAATTTACGTGCAGATTACGATTTAAATGATCAAGATGGAGTAGGAAGGTTTATGGGTGTGGATTTAGATAAATCTTATTTTTAAATTTAAAATCTTCAATGATTTATTTATTTTTTCTTATCATGAAATAAACAAAAACTAAGATGTATGCTATGCTAATAATTGTAAAAGTTATGAGTGCTATTTGATTTTCTAAAATTGCTTCGCCTATATATGCTTGAATAAATATTAATGGAAGCAGTCCAAGAGATGTTCCTATTATAAATGGCCAAAATCTAAGCTTGGTAAGTCCTGCTATGTAGCTAAAAACATCAGAAGAAGTAAGAGGATTAACTCTTAGCAAAAATATGGCGTAAACTCCGTATTTCTCCACATATTTATTGAATCTAGTTAATTGTTTTTCAGGTATTTTTTTTTCAAAGTATTCTCTAAGTAATGTTTTTGACAAGTAATAAGCTATTGCTGATCCTAATATGTTTCCTATTAGTATAATTATGCTTCCGTAAACAGATCCAAATATTATTCCTCCTGCTGTATAAAGTAAAATACTGGGTATTGGCGCGACAACAACTTCTAGTGCTATTATTAAAATAAATATTATTGTTGCAAATCTTCCAAACTCATTTATTTGTTGAACTACTTCAGAGAGTTCTCCTTGAAATAATAAATAAATTAATCCTCCACTAAAATAGCTGTAAAAAGAATAAATAATTGTTAAACCCAGTAATGTTAATAATATGTTGTTTTGGTTAAAAATATTTTTTTTCAAACAAACCAGCCTGTTATTGCAATCCTACTCTTTTTCACCCCTTGGTTTACGTGTGATACGTAATGCCATTTACCTTTTTGATCTGGTAATTTAAATAAAGTTAGGGCATTAAATTTAGGTATTTTTACATCTGTAATTTTATCACAGTCGTCATTTAAAAAGGTTAGTAGTCCGCCCCATTGTGGGAGCCAGTCTTTTGTTAGTTGTAAAACAAATCCTATATCTCCATTACTTTCATCTGTGTGCGGGGATAAAAAACATCCTTCGCTATATTTAGATGCAAATAAAGTAGCATACCTTGTAAATTTCATGCCAGTCATCTTATTAAGTGCTTTTAAAAATTCTTCTCCAACAACCCATTTTCTAAATTCGCACTCTCTACAAGTACATTCTTCTATGTGGTCGTTTAATGTTCTATAAAAGTGATATGAAAAATCTCCTTTATTGAAAGTTCTTTCTGCCATTAGTCTTTCTTGTATAATTCTATATTTATTTTCTACAAGATTTCTTGTAGTCATAAAATCCTGATCTTTATCTGAAAGTGAAACACTATACCACCAATCTAGTGGCATTTCGTAATTTAAAAAATTATAAAGTTCTTCTGCGTATTTTTCATCTAAAAAATCTTCTATTACAACATAATTACTTTTTTCAAATTTCTTTTTAATATTAGAATAATCTATTTTGTTATTTAACTTAGGTTTCATGGATTTATGATTATACTTATTTTATTTAAATATATTGCTATTTGTTTTATATTTTTTATTTCAATAATAATTAAATACTGATTAGTTACAAAGTATTATGATGAAACAATACCACGACCATTTAATTAAAATTTTAACAGATGATTTCTCACAATACAAACCAAACAGGACGGGAATTGACACTATAAGTCGATTTGGTTACCAAAACGAATATGATTTATCTAAAGGATTTCCTCTTTTAACAACAAAAAAAGTTTATGCTCGTGCAATAATTCATGAATTATTATGGTTTATGCGAGGAGATACAAATTTAAAATATTTAGTGGATAATAACGTTAGGATATGGAATGAATGGGGTTTTGAGCGTTATTTAAAATCAATAAATAAAGAACTAAAGATGTATAGTGACGAGTGGAAAAATGAGCTTGACAATTATATTAATAAAATAAAAGAAGACTCTGAGTTTGCAAAAAAACATGGTGAACTTGGTCCTGTTTATGGTAAGCAATGGAGGAAGTGGGAAGTTGATGGTGAAGTAATTGATCAGTTCAAAAATGCTGTTGAGACTCTAAAAAAGTCTCCTAATAGTAGAAGAATAATAGTTACTGCTTGGAATCCGGCTGAAGTAAAGAATATGGCTTTACCTCCGTGTCATAGTTTTTATCAATTAAACGTTACAGGTGACGCTTTGGATTTACAGCTCTATCAAAGAAGTGCAGATATGTTTTTAGGAGTTCCTTTCAATATTGCAAGTTATGCACTATTAGTATTTGTATTGGCTAAACAAGCAGGGTTAAAGCCAGGGAGATTCATTCACACATTTGGTGATTCACATATTTATTGTGGTGCTGGAGAAAGAGGTGCATTCTATGGAAAAAATAAAGAGTTATTAAAACAAAAAATTCTTTCAGTAAAAAAAAGAGAAGACTATTTAGAAATAAAAGAATGGATAGAAAAAACTGCTCCTGATGAACCTAAAGGAAAAGAAGGACAAGATCATATAACTGCGGTATTAGAACAACTAAGTAGGGAACCAAAACCAATTCCTAAAATAAAGATAAAAGACAAACCTTTAGAAGAATTACAATTTGAAGATTTTGAAATAATAGATTATGATCCTCATCCTGCTATAAAGAGGAATGTTGCTGTATGAAAAGAGTGGCGTTTTTTTCAAGTGGAAACTTAAATGCTCTAGATGTTGCGATATCTTCAAAAATAATAAATCCGGTCTTACTTGTAAGCAATAATGATTTAAAAGAACTAGCAAAATTAAGAAATGTATCATTCTTAAAATATACAGATGATGCATCTTTAATACTTGAATTGGAGTATCAAGAAATAGATTTTATAATACTTGGAGGTTATAACTTATTAGTGTCTAGAAATATATTTGCTAAGTATCCGACTTATAACATTCACCATTCTCTATTACCAAAATTTTCTGGTAAAGGTATGTATGGGTATAAAGTTCATGAAGAAGTAATTAAGAATAATGAAAAGAAATCTGGATTTACAATACATAGGGTGGTGGGTGGTTATGATGAAGGACCTATAATTTTCCAAAAAGAAGTATCTGTATTAAACGATAACAAGTTCACTTTATTTAATAAAATCAGTCTTCTTGAAAAAACACATTTACCTGAATTTTTTAAAAAATATCTGATGTTTGAGGAATTAAAAGTATGATGTCTATAATTGTTGCTATGACAAAAAATAAGGTTATAGGAAATGACTTAAAAATACCCTGGTATATATCTGAAGATTTTAAACACTTCAAACAAACAACGCTTAACTCAGTTATAATAATGGGGAGAAAAACATATGAAAGCATAGGAAAACCTCTTCCTCAAAGAATAAACATAGTAGTATCTAAAACCTTAGAAAAATCTCCTGATTTCGAATTAGCTAACTCATTTGAAGAAGCAATTAAAATAGCAAAGGGTTTTAACAAGAAAATATTTTTAATAGGAGGCTCATCTATTTACAAAGAAGGATTAAAATATGCGGATGAGTTAATAATTAGTTGGATAAAAAAAGATTATCCTGGCAATATTTATTTTCCAAAATTTAATGAAGAGGATTGGATTGAAACAAAAGCAAAAGAACATGATGAGTTTATAATAAAATGGTACGAGAAAAAATGAATTTAAAAGAAGTAGATTTTGAAATATACGAAGCGATAAAAAATGAAGAAAAAAGACAAAGACAAGGAATAGAGTTAATTCCGTCTGAAAATATTGTGAGTGAAGCCGTATTAGAAGCTGCAGGATCTGTTCTAACAAATAAATACTCTGAAGGATATCCTGGAAGAAGATATTATGGTGGTAACGAATTCATTGATGTATCTGAACAATTAGCAATTGATAGGGCTAAAAAATTATTTGGAGCAGATCATGCAAATGTTCAGCCACATTCAGGTGCAAATGCAAACATGGCGGCATATTTAGCATTACTCAAACCAGGAGATACTGTGCTTGGATTAAAATTAGATCATGGGGGGCATTTAACTCACGGGCATCCTGTAAATATATCTGGGATATTTTATAATTTTTTACAATATAAATTAAATGAAGAAGGATTTATTGATTATGATGAACTTGAAAAATTAGCAATAGAACACAAACCAAGATTAATAATCGCGGGCTTCTCAGCATATAGTAGGGAGATTGACTTTAAGCGTTTTAAAGAAATAGCTGACAAATCTGGTTCATTATTAATGGCAGATGTTGCGCACATAGCAGGTTTAATAGTTGCAGGTGTTCATCCTTCGCCTTTTCCATATTGTGATGTTGTAACAACAACAACTCATAAAACTCTAAGAGGACCAAGAGGAGGTTTAATACTTTGTAAACAAGAATTTGCAAAAGCAATAGATAAAGCAATATTTCCAGGGTTACAAGGAGGTCCTTTAGAACACATAATTGCGGCTAAAGCTGTTGCTTTTAAAGAAGCTCTTCAGCCAGAATTTAAAAAATATCAAGAACAAATAGTGAAAAATGCAAGAGCATTAGCAAATGAACTTATAAAAAAAGATGTAAAAATTGTAAGTAGTGGAACTGATAATCATTTAATGTTAATTGATCTAAGAGATGAGCGTTTAAAAGGAATTGAACTTGAAGAAGCTTTAGATGAATTAAACATTTTTGCAAACAAAAACACTGTTCCTTTTGATCCTGCAAGCGCATTCAAACCTTCAGGTTTAAGAATTGGAACACCGGCTATAACTACTCGTGGCATGAAAGAAGAAGAAATGAAACTAATTGCTAGTTGGATAGCTGACGTAATAAAAAATCAGAGTTATGATAAAGAAAAAATAAAGCGTGAAGTATTAGAACTCTGTGAAAAGTTCTAAAGTAAATCAGCTAAATATTTTATATCTTTAAAAACTCCAAGGCTTGGATTTGATTCTTTTAATCTAACTTCGTCTTGTATACCACAACTAACTGCTATTTGTTCAATGCCGTTTTGTTGGCCTGCGTATATATCTTTTGTAGAATCTCCTATGATTACAGCCAGTTCTCTTTTAACATTATTTTCTTTTAAAAATTCTTTTATAAAACCAGTCTTATCATAAACCTCTCCAAAAACTCCTAGATCAAACATATCTCTAATATTATACTCATCTACTCTATCTTGAAGCTCTTGTTCTGGAGACGAGCTTACAATAATCATTGGCTTATCTGAAAATTTTATTAATGCATCAAAAGCAAAAGGATAAATCTTTGGAGGATTATTTGCTTTTACTTCTGCATACGTTTTTGAAAACTCTTGGTTAACTAAATTTCTCTCTTCATCATTATAGGATATATCTAAGTATGCTTCAAAAAATTGTGCGGGAGTACCTTGTGTGTGTTTTTTCCATTCTTCAAAACTTATTGGGTTTAGTCCTCTTACTTGGATCATCTCATTATTAGCAAGATAAACTGGGTATATGCTATCGTTGACAACTCCGTCAAAATCAAATAAATGATATTCTAAATCCCTAATTTTTTTTATTATCCATTCTTTCATGGTAACAAATTAAAATTGGTATTATTTAAACTTTTATATTATTTCAAAGAATTCATCAACTTCATAAAAATGTTTTTTACTCAAATCAATTGCTAGCGGCGTTTTCTTTGCTCTTAGTGCAATTAAATCATTTGTTGCAATCGGCTTAAAATACTTAGGCATTCTAGGTCCGTGTTGACCTGCGTAGTTACTTCCTGATTTTTCATCTCCATAAATCTTATCTGGAATAACTCTTGTTCTATAAAAATCAAATTCTGCTATTGGGCTTTTATTACTTAAAAGAAAACTTCCTTTTTCTTCACTCATTAGCTCAATCACGCCGTCTCCTCTAAATCCATTATCAAAAAATCCTGCAAAGTGAAGTGGTCCTCTAATATTTGTAAGGCTGTATGCTCTCATCTCTGCATTTATGTGTGCTGGTAAATCAAATATCTCATCAGTAAATAATAATATGCAATCTCCTCTCTCGACCTTTAAGTTCTTTAATTTTTTCCTCTGATTTCTTGATGTTAAACAAACATGAACAACTACTCCGTCCTCTGTTATAAATGCATCATAGGGCTTGCCTTCTCTATTTTTTAAAAATGGTCTTTTTTCAAATTCTTCTACTAATTCTTTTCTTGAAAGCCTTGCTCCAACTCCTTTAAAAATCCTGAGTTGATTCATTGAAAGCCCTGGTTTTACTACAACATTAAATTTTTGTGGATGAACTAATAACCAAAGTTTTACATATTCTTTTCCACTATATCTTGGATGAACAATATCTGAACAAGGATTTTTTTCTGCAAAAGCTCTAACATCTAAAAAAGTTCTTCCTATACTACTTTTTGGACTTATCTTAACATATTCATCATCTTCAAGTTTTATTCGCTCATTTAATGGAAATAAATAGCTGTGTCCTACATTTAAAATAAATCCTTGACTAATATCGAACTTTTTCTTTTTGTGTCTTGGTATCTCTTTTAGTGCTTCTTCTATTGGTTGAGTAGTATTGGATCTTAAAAAAGTAGCAATCTCATCGTCTAACCAATAACAACAAGTTCCTATTGTCGGCTCATAAGAATTAGTTTGTATTCTCTTTTCGGTTTCTTCGTTATAGTCTACATCTATTCTTCTTTGTTTGATGTATTCTC
Organism: Candidatus Woesearchaeota archaeon; assembly: GCA_047602735.1. Lineage (GTDB taxonomy): Archaea > Nanobdellota > Nanobdellia > Woesearchaeales > 21-14-0-10-32-9 > SKIS01. The sequence goes on from JBLKOK010000004.1 coordinate 44,315, forward strand.
TAAGATCTTGACTTGGAAGACAATACCCTATTTCTTTTTTCATTAGTTAGTTATAACCTTTACTGTTTTTAAATGTTTTTCTAGATAAGCCGGATATTTTACATAATTTTTATAAAAACCTTGTTTTTTTTATGTTTTTATGCGAAAAAAAGAATATGGCTCTTACAAAATTGATAGCTGTCCTTTTTGTGGTCTTCAAGCAACAACAAAAAACTCACAACAAGTTCCTGTATGCTTAAAACATAAAAGTCTTTTACTTCAAGATTTAAAATGTTCTTGTGGTGACTACTTAGATATAAAAACAGGTAAGTACGGAGTATTTTTCACTTGTTTTAATTGCGGGGCTGTTAATTTTAACAAAGGATTATCTATTAATGGTTATCCTCTAAAAAGTATAAATGATCTTTAAAAGAAGTAGCTCTTACTAACATATTCTTTAATCATTCTATGCGTATTAAAATAACTAGCATTAACACTAATTGAATGCTTCATAATACTTATCCATTCTTTCCTATTACTATAATACGTAGGTATTATTTTTTCAAGTTTTTCATAAATAGATTTAGCATCTACTTCGTCTTGGTTTTGACCTTCAACGTATCCTTCTCCTATGCTCCAACCAGTTATACCTTCTATGCATCCTTCAAGCCACCACCCATCTAAAACAGATAAGCTAGGAACTCCATTATGTGCTGCCTTCATACCACTTGTACCAGAAGCCTCATTTGGTCTAAGAGGAGTATTTAACCAAAGATCCACTCCTGACAAAATAATCTTTGCAAGAGCCATATCATAATCTTCTAAATAAATAAATTTCACATCTCCTCTTATTTGATCCTTCAGACCATGTATGTGTTTAATATATTCTTTACCTTGAGTATCATTTGGATGCGCTTTACCTCCAAAAACAATTTGAATTCCTCCTTTCTCACTTACATTCTTAAGACTCTCAATATCTCTAAAAAGTAGAGAAGCTCGTTTATAGCCTGTTGCTCTTCTAGCAAAACCAACAGTAAATGTATCTATATTAAAGTCTAAATTGTATTTTGAATTAATATATTCGATTAATTTCTTTTTTGCGCTTTGGTGAGCTGTCCAAATTTCTTCATCATTAATTTTTAATGCTTCTCTCAAAAACTCTGGATTTTCATTCCACATACTAATGTTTCTATTAAAAACTTCTGCTAATTCATCACAAACCCATGTTCTAGAGTGAACTCCGTTAGTTATACTTTTAATTTCATATCCTGGAAACATATCTCTACTTACTTGGCTGTGTCTTCTTGCAACTCCATTAACAAACCTAGAAAACTTCAAAGCTAAATGAGTCATATTAAGACCATCACTTATATCAATGAATTTTAAGGTAACAGAAGGATATCCTTTTAAAACATCCATTGCTTGCTCGTGGCTAAAACAATCATGTCCTGCAGGCACAGGGGTGTGTGTTGTAAAAACACATTTCTTTTTTATTAATTGCTCGTATTCTTCAAGGCTTTTTCCTGGATTTAGCTCTTTTATTTGTTCCAAAAGCTCAATTATAAGCAAGGCTGCATGACCTTCATTCATATGATATGTATAAATTTCATCATAACCTAGTTCTTTTAATATCTTAACTCCTCCGACTCCTAAAATAACTTCTTGGCAAAGTCTATAATATCTATCTCCTCCATAAAGATAACTAGTAAGAGTTCTATCATAATCTGAGTTGCCTTCAATATTTGTATCTAATAATATGATGGGTATTTTATTATCGCTTATGCCTGTTAGTTCATATTTCCATGCTCCAACTTTTACGTCTCTTCCAGAAATACTAACTGTTACTTGAACATCTAACTTAGTAAGATACTCTTCTTTATTCCAACTCTCATTTAATTCTTGCTGTTCACCATTAACTATTTTTTGTTTAAAATATCCTTTCTCGTGAAGTAGTGTAACTCCGAGTATTGGCATCTTAAGATCTGCTCCGCTCTTTAAAGTATCTCCTGCTAATATGCCTAAGCCTCCGCTATAAGTCTCCATCTCTTCTTTTACGCCTATCTCCATAGAAAAATAGGCTATTCTTGGTTTTTGATTCATATTTATTTATTATAATACTTAAGTTTTATAAGTTTATCTGAATTTATTTTTTTAATCAGTAAGTAACAAATTATTATCAAGAGAAAATTATATAAATAAAACAAATATTCAATTATATGATGGGTTATATATTTTATATAATCTGTATTATTTGGGGAGCTAAATGGTTAAAAATAAAAAAATATTCGGAACATTCTTTAGAGAAAAGCCAGCTATGATGTTAATTGCTTTAAAAAATAGTTCTTCGGAGATTTATGCTTCTTCACTTGCAAAAACCGTTGATTGTACTTATAGTCACGTAGTTAAAATTCTTCAAGAAATGGAACGTTATAACATTGTTGCTTTTGAAAAACAAGGAAGGCTAAAAATAATAAGGCTTACTGAAAAAGGTTTAAAAGTTGCAAATAGTATTGAAGATATAAGGTTGACTTTATAGTTTTATTCGTATAATTTTCGATTTTTCTTTGATAATTGTTTTTAATTAGTTTAACTTTTATTGTGTCATGGTGAAATTAACATGGCGGATTTATTAGATAGTATAATACTAGGTAGTGTTGCTTATTATCTTGCAACAAAATCTAAAGAAGAAGACGAAAGCTTTAATAGAGCTCTTGCTGCTGTTGCTGCAGGTACAATAACTTATGTTAAAGGACCTGATGTGTACGATTCATTAAAAAACTATTTTGATGATGATGCAACTCAACAACAAAAAGACAGAATATTGGCAAGTGTTGTTTTAGGCGCTACAGGTTATATAACAGGGGACAAAATAGGAGATTCATTGAGGGGTAACAAAGGTGGCAAACCTTAAATTATTAATTAATGCTTTTGAAATTTATTCTGATGCGTATAATAATAAGGATGATCTTGGAAGTTATCTTTTAAAAAATCATAAAAATATAGTTGATAAGTTAAATAAAGATATTAGTGTAAGGGATATTGATATAAAAAAAGTGTTGACAAGTACATTCATAAAAGATAATTTTTCTGATTTTTATGATTTCTCGATGAAATATTTGGGGGGTGGATTATGAAAGCTAAAAAAACTGCGGTAGGAATAATAATTGGGGGTGTGTTGGTTAAAGGTCTTAAGAATTTAGTTTTTGGAAATCCACCTAGTAAAGTTAGAAAAACAATAATTTACAGTGCGCTTGCTGGAACTTTAATATATAATAGTTGTCAACCTCAGCTAAATTCAGCTAAAAACTATTTAGATTTGTCCATTGACAAATATATTGAAACTGTCCAATTGAAAAAGGACAATGAGTCAAATGCTCTAAGAGTTAGTTTAGATTCTTTATATAACATAAATAAAAGTCTTGATAGTCAGATAAATAATTTAGTTCTTAAAAACGGCGAGTTAATTGCAAAAGCAAGAGAATCTGAAAGAAAATATCAAGATAAAGCTAAAAAGGTCTTGGATTTAAAATCAAATCAATCTAATAATAATTTTGCAAATGAATCTGTTAGATATAATAATAATGATTTAGTTAATATACAAAATAATAATTATTCTTCGCCTAATAGATCGGTAATAAATCGAGCAAATATTAATTCTGAATATTATTGGTATGTTGCAAAAAGATTTGATAGCTCAATAAGAATTGCAAGGAATTTTACACATCATGAGAGTTATGCTCAAAAAATATTGGATTTCAATGGAATATCTGAACAAGATATAATAAAAGGATATCCTATTATAATTCCTCAAGAATTCTTAAAATTTGAACATAGTTCTCTTAGAAAAGATTATGTTCCAAGAAATATTGCTATAAGAAAAAATGAAACTTTAGATGAATTTGTTATACGTGTTAAAAATCCTCCTACTATAACTCAGAGAAGAAAACTAGTTAATGAAATCAAAAGATATAATAACTCTAAAGGAAATATAATGGACTATAATGGTAGAACAAGCAAATCATTGGTGTATTTGCCTAACGGGTGGTAAAAATGTTTAAAAGCTTAGCAGATAACATAAAGTCAAGTATTGTTTCAATATCTAACACACTAAAATACTTAGATGAATTTTCTTATGAATTAGAATCAAGATTTAATCAAACCAAAAAGTCATATAATGAGTTATGGGACAAATCTTTCAATTATCATCTGTCTAGTGATTTTAAAGAATTCGAAGAGTTTACTTATACCTTAACAGATAATCTTAGTTGGTATAATAACAAAATGTCAGACCTTGAAAATAACTTATTTAATAATTCAACCATGTCTACTGGTGATATAGGTTCTAAATTTAATTCATATGATGAAGCAGATAACTCTTTTGATGATTTAAAACACGTTTTAGATGGAGGTTTAAGATCTCAAGGAATATGGTCTTGGGAAGATAGATTAGACTATGTAAAAAATAATGCTGATAAATATGATTTGTCTTCTTATGATGATAACATGTTAAGAGATTATTTATTTTCTAAAGAATATTTGTTTCGTAACAAAAAAGATGTTTTTTATGAATTATTAGATTTACTTGACTAAACAAAACTTTTTTAAATAAACTTGAAGTCTCTATTAGTTAAATGGCTCCGTAGCTTAGCAGGTGGAGCGGTCGGCTGTTAACCGACAGGTCGCCAGTTCAAATCTGGCCGGAGCCGTTTTTTTTTTATAAAATAATTTAAATAATGGTTGTTTTTATTTATTCTTATGAAATTAAATAAAGAGCTAATCTTAGACATAGCTAAGGTATCAAGATTAAACTTATCTGATAAAGAAATAAAAGAATTCTTACCTCAGCTCCAAGAAGTTTTAGATGCTTTTGATAAATTAGAAGAATTAGACACAACAAATGTTGAGCCAAGTCTTCATCCTGTAAAAATAAATAGTAGTTTAAGAGAAGACAAAGTTATTAAGACTAATATTTCTATAAATGGAGAAACAGAAGAAAACTATTTTGTGGGGCCTAAACTAAAATGAAAGGATTTAGTGTACAATCTAACATTCAAGTAAAAAAAAGTGGATTGTTAAAAGACATAACTGTCAGTTTTAAAGATTGTATATGTGTAAAAGACTTAGAAACTACAAGTAGTAGTAAGATTTTAAAAGGTTATGTCCCGAATTTTGACGCTACTATTGTTACAAAAATAAAAAATGAAGGCGCTAAAATAATTGGTAAAACTTATCAAGACGAATTTGGTTTTGGAAGCTTTGGACTAAACAACGAGGCAGGTCTTAAAAATCCCAATGATGAATCAAGAGTTCCAGGAGGAAGTAGTGCTGGAAGTGCGATTGCTGCAAGAACAATAAAAAATCATTTAGCTATAGCTGAAAGCACGGGAGGAAGTATAGTAAATCCTGCAGCTTTTTGCGGAGTTATTGGTATTTGTCCAACATACGGCCGGGTTTCAAGGTATGGTCTTATAGATTATGCAAATAGCTTAGATAAAATAGGTGTTATGGCAGATAACTTACAACTTGCAGCTCTTGGTATTAAAATAATATCTGGATATGATGAAAAAGATTCTACTTCTGTAAATATTCGTGTTGAAGAATTCCAAAAATTTAGTGATTTCAAATCAACATTAGGCATCCCGAAAGAATATGTAGAGGGATTAGATGAAGAAGTAAAAGAATTATTTAATAAAAAAATAGCTGAACTAAAAAATAAAGGCATAAAAATAATTGATGTGTCTTTACCTCTAAACTCAAAATATAGTATTCCTACTTATTACGTAATTGCTTTAAGTGAAAGTAGCACAAATCTTTCTAAATATTCAGGTATAAGGTATGGGCCTCAACTTAGCTTAAACAATCATTATGATAAATACTTTAGTATGGTTAGAGAAAAATTCTTTGGAAAAGAATCAAAGAGAAGAATAATTCTTGGAACATTCACAAGGATGGCGGGTTATAGGAGTAAATACTATATTAAAGCATTAAAAGTAAGAACTCTTCTAATCAAAGAATACAAAAAAGTATTTGAAAAAGTAGATGGGTTAATTCATCCAACAATGCCTTTTATACCTCCAAAAATAGTCGATGCAAACAAACTAACACCAATACAAATATACAACATGGATTTATTTACTGCTGGAGCAAACCTTGCAGGACTTCCTCACATATCAATACCTCTCTCAAACATGATTGGAATAATGATTACAACAGATCACTTCAAAGAAAAACTAATGATAGATATAGGTGCTAAGATATGAAAGTAGGATTAGAAATTCACGCAACTCTAAACACAAAATCAAAGATATTTTGTAGCTGTAGCACTAGTGAAGAAAAACCAAACACAAATATTTGTCAAATATGTCTTGGTTGTCCTGGAAGCAAACCAGTTCTTAACAAAGAAGTATTAAAACAAGGAATATTACTTGCAAGAGCATTAAATTTCAAGGTTGCTAATCAAATTGTTTTTAGCAGAAAATCTTACTTTTATCCAGATCTTTCAAAAAATTATCAGATAACACAATTTGAAGAACCTCTTGGATTAAATGGAAGTATAAAGATCTCTGATAAAATTATCAGACTTAAAAGAATACATTTAGAAGAAGATCCAGCTCAAATAATTAGAACTGATAAAACACTAATAGATTACAATAGAAGTGGTATGCCGCTAGCTGAAATAGTAACGGAGCCAGACATTGAAACTGCAAATCAAGCAAGAGAATTTATGAAAAAATTAAGCAGAACACTTCTCTATTTAGGCATAACTGACAATGTAAAAGCAGACGTAAATATATCTATAAAAGAATCTGGTTTTAAAAGAGTAGAAGTAAAAAACGTTACTGGATTTAAAGAAATAGAGCGTTGCATATTATATGAGGCTAAAAGACAAAAAAAAGATTATGGGGAGGGTTCTTTAATTGAAAACGCGACTTATGGTTGGGATGCTGCTAAGTCAAAAACATATCTTATGAGAAAAAAAGAAAGCGAAGCAGACTATGGCTACATATATGATCCTGATCTTGTACCTATAAAAACTCCAAAAGAATTGTTGCAAGAAAAATTACCTGAATTTAGTGATTCAAAAATAGCTCGTTACACAAAATTAGGGGTTACAAAAGAAGATGCTGACATAATAACTATGGATCCTAACATTGCAAAGCTATTTGAAGAAATAAAATTAGACACTGTATTTGTATCAAAATGGTTTAGAGGAGAAATACTAAGAGTTCTAAACTATAACAAACTAACTTTAAACGAATCTAAATTTAATAATAAAAATATTAGTGAGTTATTAGAACTAGTTTATAACAAAAAAATTAATGATACAACTGCAAAAAAAATACTTGAAAAATTAGTAGTTGAAGATTTTGATGTAAACGATTATGTCAAAAAAAATAACTTGCTACAGCTATCTGATGATTCATTAATACTGAGCTCTATAAAAAAAGTAATAGATGAAAATAAAGAAGCAGTAAATGACTATTTGGCAGGTGAAGAAAAATCATTTAATTTCTTATTTGGAAAAGTAATGAGAGAAACAAAAGGAAAGGCAAATCCTGTTATTGTTAAAAAACATTTAATTGAACAGCTCAAAAAATAACATCTTTAAATCAGAATATTTATAATAATTAAATTATTTTCAGAAATTATGATTAATAAAAAGTTGGGTGTTGTTTTTATAATACTTGCACTTGTAATTAGTGTAATTCTTTACATGATGTCTGGAGCTCTAAGAGCAGAAGCAGAAATATTGGGGTGTTATGAAAACATAGGGTGTGCTAACATAGAAAGTAGCTTAACTATGACTCATTTTGCTTTTGGAATAATAGGTTTTTTATTATCTTTGGGTGTTTATTTATTATTTTTCTATACTGGGGAAAAACAAATACTTGAAGCTTTAAAAGAACAAAAAGAAAGAGAATTAAAAGAACAAAAATTTGATATAATTTTATCTGTTTTAGATCCTTTCGAGTCAAAAATTTTAAAGGACGTAAAAGAACAAGACGGTATAGGTCAAAGAACGCTTGTTATAAGAACTGGCTTTTCTAAATCTAAAGTTAGCGAAGTCTTAAAAAGTTTAGAGACTAAAAAACTCATAAAAAGAGTAAAAAAAGGCAAAACAAACCAGGTTTATTGTTTAAAATAATATTTTTCTTCCTTTTTCTTTCATGAACAATATTTTATCTTTATGAACTATAAAAAGCATTTTTAGGCCTTATAATTTAAACAGTTCATAACGTTAAATATATAATGTATACTAAAAACAAATTAGTATATACACGGAGGTGTAAGATATAAAAATGGCAAAATCGTCAAAAAAAAGAAAAACTGCAGCTAAAAAAACTGCAACAAAACCAAAAAGCGAAGAGACATTATCAATCTCAAAAACGGCTTTATGGCAAATTATTTCTGGAGCTTTAGCAGTGATACTAATAGTTTTACTAGCATTTAGCTTCACAAATACAACGACAACACAACCAGGACAACCTCTTGAAGGTGCAAGAAGCGTTGGTGATGAAAACGCACCTGTTGTAATAGTTGAGTACAGTGACTTTACATGTCTTTTCTGTAAAAGATTTTATGATGATACGTATGGTCTAATAAAACAGAACTTTATTGATCAAGGACTTGTTAGGTTTGTATACAAGGATTTCCCTGTTGTTGGTGGTCAAAGAGCTGCTGAAGCAGGATGGTGTGCACATGAACAAGATAGATTCTTTGATTATAAAGATAGAATTTTCCAAACACCTACTCAAGTAAGTGATTCAAACTTAATTGCATGGGCAGGAGAATTAGGACTAAATGTTGGTCAGTTTGAAGAATGTTTAACTACTGGAAGATACCAAAGTAATGTTGCTGCTGAAAGGCAAGAAGCAATAAACAATGGTGTAAGGGGAACTCCTGGGTTCTTAATTAACGGTCAGTTAGTTAGTGGAGCTCAACCATACAACGTCTTTGAACAAGCAATTAATGCAGCTCTAAATTAAAAGAGCTAACTTTTTTCTTTTTTTTCTTTTTTTAATTAAAATAATAAAAAAATTTATATACTACTATTGAGTAACTATGTTATGAAGGGAATAATTATAGGGTTTTTAGGGGTATTTTTACAATTAGTAGGAGCTATATCATTTTACAACAATGCAAACTTTTTTGGACTTGCAATATCTGTTATTGGAGCAACATTAGTTTTTATAATGATTGCAAACTTTGCTTTAAAAAAATCTTATCAAATATTCATTGTATCTTCAACTCTTTTATTCTTAGTTATCATAACTTTAGACTTATTACTTGATTTTGTATCATTTAACTATGTGTTCATGGTGGCTTTACTTGCAATAGTATTAATTATGATGCCATTTAGTAAATTAACAAAAAGAAAAGTAATCAGGACAAAAAAACAAGTTCAAAAAGAAGTAGTTAATGAAAAAGAACAAATGGTTATAGCGTTAAAAAACGGAACTATTTTCCACAGGTTGAATTGTCCGCTTATACAAAAATCTAAAAAACAAAACTTGATTTATTTCAAGTCTGCAAAAGAAGCTATATCTAAGGGGTACAGGCCTTGTAAGATGTGTGATCCTCAATAATCAAATACACTTTTTTGTTTGCTATTATATCTTTCTAGTCGTTTAGGTGGGTTTACACTAACAAAATTAAATCCCCAATCATTTAACATATCTTTGGCGTTTTTAGCAATCTCGGGTGCGGCAATCACTCCTTTAACTTTTTCTTTTTTAATACCTTTAAGTTCTACTATTTTTTCTACGTATCTTCTAAGTTGTTGAACTGCAGAAAGCCCAGCACTATATCTCTTACATTCAACAATTACCAAGTTACCATTCTTATCATGCCCAAAAACATCTATAAAACCATATTTTGTATGTTCTTCTCTGCTTAAAGGAGTAAAATCCTCTGCAACCATCCAAGGTTTTTCTTTTAACATATCACTCATATCTTTTTCTGTACCTACAAGTACAAGCTTCTTGCCATCTTCTAGCTTTCTAGAACTAAAATCAAAAACTCTATGTATAATTATATCTAAATAATCTTTATTCTTAGAATTATAGCTCTCAATAACCATGCCTTGATCTGCTTCAAATAAACTAATTGAACTATCTGCTTTCATATAATTAATAGGGTTACTTCCATCTGGTTGATGAACAAGCAAAGTATTATCTGATTTAATTACTATCAGTCTTTCTCCAAGTTCAAGCTCAGCTTCAGCTCTACCACTATATTTTATCTCACACAAACAAAAAAAGCTCATAGTTTTATTACTCATTATTGCATCGTTAAATTCTTGTTTAAACTCTTTAAGATCCATATAATTAAAAGAATATTAGGCTATTATAAAAAGTTATTTTTATTACTCTAAAAAAAAGATTTATAAACTAACATTGATTCCACAAGGGTATGGGAAGAATTAAAACTAAACAAGTTAAGGCTATAACTCACGAATTACAAGATAAATACGGAGATGAATTCAAAGACAACTTTGAAGATAACAAAGTATTAGTTTCGTCTAAATTATCTGGTACTTCTAAAAAGCTAAGAAACATCATAGCAGGTTATGTTACTAGATTACAAAAATCAAACAAGTAAACTAGTTAAACAAGAGTTGGGACATAAAGGTACAAAAAATGTCCTCGATAGATGATTTAATAAATAAAGATAAAAAGATTTTATCTAAATTGAATTCTAATTCTAACAAAACTTATTCTACTTATAGTCTATCTAATCAGGGCTTTGATAATTATTTCTCTCCACCGAATTTTTCTAGGGGTATGGATAATTATAAGAAAGAGTCACCTCTTCCATACAAAATTACTGGGCCTGAAGAATTCATAATTTTAAAAGACATATATCTTGGTTCTGGAAGTATTATTTCAACAAAATCTAATTATAACACTCAAAATGAGTCTAGTTCTAAGTATAGTTCTAAATAATTTTTTAAATAAAGACTTTTACATTATTAATATTAATTTTTTTTTTGGGCTTATAGCACAGTCTGGATAGTGCAACCGGCTTCGGACCGGTAGACCCCGGTTCAAATCCGGGTAAGCTCATTTTTTTTTAGTTTAAGAAGTTTATTTATACTTATAAGAATTATTTTCTTCGTCAAATATTAAGTTGTTTTTTTTTCTTTTTAAAAGGTCTAAAATCATATCACAAATCTCTTTTGTTGTCAAAAGAGCTCTTTTTTCGTATTCTTCTTTTGTCAAATCTGTTTTACTCACTCCTCCTTCAAAAGGTCCTAAATAAGCATTTTTAACTCTGTATTTATGACTAAACAATATTGCTAAATCATCAAGCCATTTCTTTGTTAAACTATAAAACGCGGGTTCTTTTTTAAGTTTAAGGCCATGCCTGCTATTAATAAATAAAATTGTTGCATCTTTTTTTAATAATGTGTGTCTTGTAACATTCCAAGCACCTATAACATTAGTTTTCACTATATCTTCAAAATCATTTAAACTATTATCTAAAATACTGCCTCTCTTCATAATGCCTGCGTTATTTATCACTAAATCAACTTCTCCAATATTTGTCAAAACTTTATTCAAATCCTTAGTGATATCAATGACATGATAATGGACTTTGTTATTATCTCCTTTAATTATATCCAATACGTGGATTTCTCCTTTAAGATTTTTTGCAAGCTCAGCTCCAAGCCCTCTGCTTCCTCCAGTTATTATTATTTTCATTTTATTTCAAATATGTGGCTCTCTCCAGGTTCTAGCTCTATATATAATTCTCTGCCTCTTCTTTCATATTTCTCGCCATTAATTTTGTCTTTAAGAACATATTCATCAAATGTTTCATCAAGATACAAAGTAGTATGTGCTTTATGGTATATGTCCATATTGACACAAACTAATATTTTTTCTTTTTTATATTCTCTAATAAATGCAAAAACTTGGCTTTGTTCTAATGGTTGATTATTATATATGTATTTATATGAACCTTTTTGTAATGCTAAGCTCTTATTTCGTATATTATTAATCTTAGAAATATATTTTTTAAGATCTTTATCGCTTTCCCAATCGATACTGCTATAACTAAAAAGGTTAACTTGTTGCCATTCAATTTTTTCAAATCCATTAAAAATCATAGGGATTCCTGGAATTGTCGCTGTAAGCATATATCTTGATTTATTTGCACGCTCTCCTAATATTTCTTCTCTTGATTGAGTTAGTTTCTTTGTGGTTCTGTGAAAATCATGACATTCTGAAAACAAGAAGAACAATCCTTTATCAACAACTCCTGTGAGCATATAATCAACATATCCTTTAAGGCTTAAAGGACTATAAAGTTTATTTGAAAAATCTCCGTAAACAGCGCTAAATCCTGCTTCAAATAATTCTTTTATATTATCTGTAAAGCTCTCGGCGATAAAAACAACATCTCCTGATAAATTATTATTAAGTTTTTTTGCAAGTTCTCTGCTCTCGCCTATACATTCTTTCCAAAACTTTGGAGGTATTCTATATGCTACATCACATCTAAATCCATCAATACCTATTTCTTTAATCCAATACTTAGGTATGCTCTTAAAATATGTATACATCTCTTTAATAGTAGGATTTTTAGGAGGTTCATTTGAAGCTTTAGGTATCATATACTCCCAGTTAATTTGAGCTGCGTCTCTCCACCAGGTTCCATGATCGAATGGAGAAAAAGTATGTTTTGGATCTCCCCATGGTTTTCCATCTTTTATTTCTTCAGGATAAATATAAGGATCTTCTAAGCTAGTAATGTTTTCTTTATACAAAAACCATTCTGGGTGAAGTCTTTGAAAAACAAAATCGTGACTAGTATGATTAAAAACAAGGTCCATAAAGACTTTTATGTTAAGTCTGTGTGCTTCTTTAACCATTTCTTTAAATTCTTTTAAGGGATTACTAAGACTTGTATAGCTTCCTCCATCTTTATCAATACCTAATTCTGGATCTATTGCCTTATAATCTTTAATACTATATGGGCATCCTGGTTGCAAATAATTAGGATAATGATCATGGGGATTATAATTTCTATAAAGCTCACCTATGGGGTGAATTGGGTTTAAGTATAAAACGTCGCATCCCATATCTTTAATTTCTTTTAATCTATGTTTTAAATCATCAAAAGTTCCGCTATCTCCAAAACTAATTTTTCCTTCTTCATCAATCTTTTTATGTCCATAAAACCTTATGAAGCTATTATAAAAAACACTCTTTTTAATATAACTTGGATCTACATGTACTTCTGTTTTATCTAGCCAATGCCAAAACTTTTGATCTTTATACCTCCATCTAATACGTACTTCATAAAAACCTGTTTTTAAAGAAAATTTTTTTGTATACACACCGTTTTTTTTATTCATCAAAAAACCATGTGGTCTTCCTAATATATTGCTCCAAACTTCAACTACTAGGTCGTTATCATCTCTAAACTTACAAGAAACCACTAGTTCTTCATCATCAGTTCTTTTCACAACTCCTGGCTCTGGATAAAAATGTTCAATTAATGTTTGGTCTAAAAGTTTTTGCTCCATATTATAACAATTATATTTTTTAGGCTTTATATGTTTTTCAGTTAAAATTTTTTTAGTTAGAAAAATCTATTTCTCCTTCAAAGTATACTCCTTTCTTAAGCTCTACTGGTCTCCAACTATCTTCAATTAACTCTGCGTTAAGCCAGCTTGCAAGTTCTTTTGGATTACCAATAGTGGCACTAAGTCCTATAACTTGTATGTTTTTTAAGTTCTTTCTCAAAAGAGTAATTACGACTTCCAAAGTAGGACCTCTGCTCTGATCATTTAATAAATGAATCTCATCAATAACTATAACTCCTAATTTATTTATCCACTCAGCTCTATGCCTAGTTAAACTATCCATCTTTTCACTTGTAGTAATAATAATATCTGCATCGTTTAAGAATCTATCAGCACTATCAACCTCTCCGCTACTAACTTTTACGTTAAACTCAGGGTATTCTTTTTTAAAATGCTTAAATTTCTCTGAAGCTAGTGCTCTTAAAGGAACAATATAAACTCCTTTTTTACCATTAAGAACATGTTGAACAATACTAAGTTCTCCAACAAGGGTCTTACCAGAAGCAGTAGGTGTACAAACAAGTAAGTTTTTTCCTTCAAACAAACCTGCATCAATACTTTTTTTTTGACTAGGTCTTAGTTCTTTAAATCCTTTTTTATCTATTATTTCCTTTATTTTTGTAGGAATCATATTATTTTGAAATATCAATAAATTTATAAATTAATTTATTTATAAATGGTGTATATCAACTAAAAAAAATTGATATGGGGGAAAAATAAAAATGTTAAATACGATATTGTGGATATTAGGAATAGTTTGTATGGTGTGGGTTATTTATGACGTACTTGCAAACAACAAAAAACTTTCTACAACCGCAAAAGTCTTATGGATTATTGCAGCAGTACTATTTAGTGTTATAACTGCAATTGTATATTACTTTGTTGCTAAGAAATAAACAAAATTGATTTTTTTCTTTTTTTTTAAAAATTATAAAAAAAATTTAGAAAGAATTATTCTTCTTTCTTTTCTTCAGTTGGTTGTTCTGCAGCAGTATCTTCAGCTTTTGTTTCTTCTGAAGCTTCCTCTTTTGGTTCTTCAAACAAAGGTGTTTTTCCGTGCTTTACAACTTTCATATTAATCTGAACTGTGCCGTCATAAATAGTGTTTCCTGCAACAGTAATTCTTCTTCTATTACCGTCTCTATTTTTTCTAATACCTACGCCTGAAACAATTAAAACTTTTTTTCTTTGACTTCCCAGTACGTCTCGTCTCATAGGAAATCCTGCGTTATCGCTTCCGCCTGTAATTTCGAATTCGTATCCTGGTAATTCTAGGATTTCTCCTTTGATTTTGTCGCCTATTCTTTTACCAATTAAAGGTTTTGTTTCTGCATCTTTCAAATCTTTTTTTAAGATTTTCTTTGTCTTTGGATCTCCAATATTTAATTTAAATTCTGCCATTTTATTTTTTACCTCCCGAGTAACCCCTTTATTAATTAAAGGCTCAGTGAATTAGAAGAATTGTGTTTAGTTTATAAATATTATCGATACAATTATATAATTAAATCACTATAAAATCATTATGGAACTATTTAAAGAATATGATATACGTGGAATTTATGGCGAAGAACTCACTCCTGACTTTGCTTATAAACTTGGAAGAAGCATCGTGATATTCTTAAAATGTTCAGATCTGATAATTGCTAGAGATGGAAGGCTGTCAAGTGATATTATCCATCAACATTTTTGTAAAGGCGTAATGGATCAAGGATGTAATGTAAATGATATAGGTATTTTAAGTACACCTAATTTTTATTTTAATATTATGAGATTTCAAAAGCCAGGAGTTATAATAACTGCAAGTCATAATTCAAAAGAATATAATGGATTTAAAATTATGGATCAAAATCTAAATGCGGTTCATCTTGGAAATGGTCTAAAAGATATAAAAAAATTAGTTGAAAATAAAAACTTCCAAGAACCATATAAAAAAGGAAATTTTGTTCATCTTAGCGCAAACAAATATTATATTGAATACTTAGAAAAATTCTTTGTAGATAAAGATGTATCTTTTGTTTTAGATATGAGTAATGGGTCAGGAAAAGTAGAAGCGGATTTCTTAGATGGAAGATACAACAATTGCATAGTTATAAATGGGGATATAGATGGAAATTTCCCTGCTCACAGTCCTGATCCTACAAATATTGAAAGTCAAGTCCAATTAAAAAAGAAAATACTAGAAAACAATGCAGATTTTGGAGTAATATTTGATGGGGACGCTGATAGAGCTATGTTTTTTGATGAAAAAGCTAATATGATAAGACCTGAAATTGTTGTTAGTTTATTTAATCTAAAAGAAAAAGTAATCTATGATGTAAGAAGCTCTCAAAGTCTAAGCAGGGTTTGTTCAGAGCAAGATGTTGACACATTCATGGTAAAAGCTGGAAGAACAAATATGGTGAGTGATATGAAAAAACATGATGCGTTCATAGGTGTAGAAGGTTCGGGTCATTATTTTTTTAAAGAGTTTGGATATGTAGACTCAGCTATATTAGCTGTTTTAAAACTAATTGAAAACCTAAAAACTCCATTATCTGAATACGTACAAAAAAACACTCGTTATAACCATAGTGGAGAAATAAATTTCCAAGTAAAAAATCGCTTAAAATCAATAGAAAAAATAAGACAAGAATTCAATGATGCTCAAACATTAAATCTTGATGGTTATTCTTTTTATCTAACAGATTCTTGGTTCAACATACGGTTATCTAACACAGAACCTCTTATAAGGTTAAATGCTGAGTCAAAAACAAAAGAATCACTAACAGTCTTGATTAATAAAATAAAGGCTATATTAAAAGATGAAAATTAAAGTTCTTTTTGTTTGTATGGGAAATATTTGTAGAAGTCCTGCAGCTGAAGCTGTATTCAAAAAAATAACAAAAAACGATAAAAAATTCTTGGTAGACAGTGCAGGAGTAATTGGCTTTCATGCAGGTAGCAATGCAGATAATAGAATGATAAAAACTGCTAAAAAAAGAGATATAATTATAACGAGTATTTCTAGGAAGTTAACAAAACAAGACTTGGAAGAATTCGATTACATAGTGGTTATGGATGATCAAAATTATGAAGATGTTTTAAACCTTTCAACTAATGAAAATGAGTATAAAATACTAAAAATGGCTAATTTTTTATCGGCCAAACACAAAAATCACACCAAAATACCTGATCCTTATTATGGGGGTATTGATGGATTTGAATTAGTTTTAGACTTACTTGAAGATTCTTGTAACAATTTATACGAACATATTTCAAACAGTTAACTTTAAATATGATTTTATATTTCTTTCATTTAGAGAGAGAAAGAAAGCGAGGTTTATTCTTAAAACAAAAAAAATGCCTAAGAAAATTAAAGGTTTAGCACCAAGTTTAAGGGAAAAAAAGAGATATTTAAGATTTGAAATTTTAACACTTGATAATCAAAAGCTTTTCTTAACAAAACCCATGAATGAAGTTATAAAAAAATTAAGAGAAATACTAGGAGTTTTTGATTCTGCTGATGCAGGAATAGTTCCTATAAAGTATGAAGCTAAGTTAAACCAAGCAATAATTAGGGTTTCAACAAGAAGCTTAGACAAAATAAAAGCAGCTTTCTTATTCATAACAACTCTTGGCACTCAAGAAGTGATCATAAAATCACTTAAAGTGTCAGGTAACATAAACAAAGTGATGGAGGAATAAAATATATGGAACCAATACAACACCAAATGATGGGATATGATAGAGCCATAACAATGTTTAGTCCGGATGGAAGACTTTTGCAAGTTGAATACGCAAAAAGAACTGTAAGACTAGGAAACACAGCAATAGGTATGGTTTGTAGTGACGGAGTTATCTTAGTTACTGATAAAAGATTAATTGACAAATTAGTAATCCCTGATACAATAGAAAAAATATTCAAAATAGATGATCACGTAATGGCTACGGCTGCAGGAATACTAAGTGATGCACGTGTACTTGTTGAAAGAGCACAACTAAAAGCTCAACAACACAACGTAGAATATGACTCGCCAATTGATAATTTGGCTATCGTAAAAGATCTTTGTAACTTAAAACAATTAACAACACAAAGCGGAGGGTACAGACCTTTTGGTGTTAGCTTGTTAATAGCAGGATATGACAACGGAAAGCCGTCATTGTTTGAAACTGATCCTACAGGACTTTATTATCAATATAAAGCAACAATTATAGGTGAAGGAGAAGCAGAGGGTGAAGAATTGTTACACAAAGAATATCGTGAAGATATGACTGTTGAACAAGGTCTTGCATTAGCTGTAAAAATACTAAAAAAGACACTTAATAACAATTTCACGGCTGACAGATTAGACGCTGCAGTTATACCTATTAAAACAGGTGTAATGGAAAAAGTAAGTAAGGAGAAATTAGATAAATTAGTAAAATGAGAAGACAAACATATGATCAGGAAAAAGTAAGTTTTAACTTAATCAAATACTCTAAGTTTGGTATAGATTTTGAGTTAGTTGTAGATCCTGATTTAGCTGTTAGTGAAAAAAACAAATCTGAAAATTCAAAAGAAGATATAATGGAACTTTTAAAAGCACACAACGTTTTTAGTGATGCAAAGAAAGGAGTTATTGCTTCTGAAGAAGATGTTCAAAAAGTTTTTTCAACAACAGACATATACAAAATTGCTGTACGTATGTTAAAAGAAGGAGAAATCCAGTTAACATCAGAGTACAGAGAAAAACTCAGAGCTGAAAAGAGAAGAAAAATAATAAATATAATACATCGTACAACGATTAACCCTCAAACAAATCTTCCTCATCCAGCAACAAGAATTGAAAATGCTTTAAATGAGGCAAAAGTAAAAATTTCTGAGTTTTCAAGAGCAGAAGATCAAGTAAAAGATATAATTCAGAGCTTAAAGCCAATTATACCAATTAAAAAAGATGATACAAGTCTTTACATAAAACTTCCTCTAAATTATGCTTCTAACTTAAGAAATGTATTAATTAAGTATGGAGAAATAAAAGATGAAAATTGGACGGCTCAAAGCTTTACATGCGAACTTGTAGTTCCTAGTGGAATAAAACAAGACGTAATAGATGAATTAAATAGTAAAACCAGAGGGGAAGTACAAATAAATTTAGAAAGGTGAAAATAATGGGAGAATTATTAGTTAAAGAAAAACAAGTTGTCGTCCCAGGTCAAGTACTTGCAAAGGGCATGGATTATCTGCCTAGTCAAGGAACATACAGACTTGGAGAAGACGTAATAGTAAATAGATTAGGAGTATTATCAGTTGAAGGAAAAGTTCTAAAAACAACTCCTTTAGCAGGAAGATACATACCTAAAAAAGATGATGTAATCATTGGAAAAATAATAGACATTTTAATGAGTGGATGGAGACTGGACTTAAACAGTCCATATAGTGCTATGTTACCATTAAAAGATGCAAGTTTTGATTATATTGCAAAAGGTGCAGACCTTTCAAAATACTTTGCATTAGAAGACTTTGTTGTTGTAAAAGTTACAAGTGTAACCTCGCAAAACCTAGTTGATGTAAGTGCAAAAGGACCAGGACTTAGAAGATTAAAAGGTGGCAGAATAATAAAAATAAACTGCAAAAAAGTACCTAGGGTTATTGGAAGAAATGGAAGTATGGTTTCAATGATAAAAGATGCAACAAACTGTAAGATAATAGTTGGTCAAAATGGAATAATTTGGCTAGAAGGACAACCAGAAATGGAAGTTATAGCAGTAAAAGCTATTAAGATGATTGAAGAAAACGCACACATTTCAGGTCTTACAGAAAAAATATCAAAATTCTTAGAAGGTGAAAAGAAATGAGTTTTAAAAGACCAAGTGGAAGAAAAATTAATGAACCTCGTAAAATAGAGGCAGAAGTTGGCGTTATCAAAAAAGCAGATGGAAGCGCAAGATTCAAAATTGGAGATACAGAAGCATATGCAGCTGTATATGGACCAAGAGAGCTACATCCAAGATTTTTACAAGATCCTAAAACAGGGATTTTAAGATGTAATTATAGTATGATGCCGTTTTCTGGTGACGGTTCAAGGGTTAGACCTGGACCTAGTAGAAGAAGCAAAGAAATAAGCTTAGTTACAGAAAAAGCTTTGATACCTGTTTTAGATTTAACAGACTATCCAAACACAGTAGTTGATGTATTCATTGAGTTACCACAAACTGATGCGGGAAGCAGATGTGCAGGTATTTGTGCTGCTTCAATGGCTTTAGCAGATGCAGGACTTATAATGAAAGACATGGTTGCTTCTGTAAGTGTTGGAATGGTAAGAGAACAACTATTAGTAGATTTAGATGGAGAAGAAGAACACATGGATGAAAACGAAGCTGCAGATATTCCTGTTGCTATGATTCCAAACACGGGTGAAATAACTCTTCTTCAAATGGATGGAATAGTTTCAAAACAAAATTTAAAGAAAGCTATGGAGCTTGTAAAGCCAGCATTATTAGAAATTGCTGAAAAACAAAGACAAGCAATACTTTCAAGGTATAACGGGTGATTATAATGAATCAAGATATGAAAGAACACATTAAATCTGCTCTAAGAAAAGGAGTAAGACTTGATGGAAGAAAATTAGATGAACTAAGACCTATAACAATTGAAACAGGTATGATAAGCACAGCAGAAGGAAGTGCAAGAGTTAAATTTGGAGATGCAGAAGTTTTAGGAGGTCTTAAAATGGCTGTTGAAAAACCTTATCCTGACACTCCAGATAGTGGAACCTTAATGGTTAACGCTGAACTTTTACCTATGAGTAATCCTGATTTTGAATCAGGACCTCCAAGTATAGACAGCATTGAAACATCTAGAGTAATTGATAGAGGAATTAGAGAAAGTAAGGCTATGGATACAAAGTCTTTATGTATTGAAAAAGGAGAAAAAGTTTGGAGTATGGCTGTTGATGTTGTTCCAATAAATTATGGTGGAAACCTAATTGATATGGGTGGACTTGCAGCTATTGCAGCAATTAAAGCTGCGTTTTTTCCAACAATGGATAAAGATGGAAATGTAGATTACCATAAACCTTCAAAAGAAAAAGTAAAAATGGGAGCTTATCCTATACCGGTTACGGTTTGTAAGGTTGGCGAGTTTTTAATAGTAGATCCTACTGATGAAGAAGAGAAAGCTATTGATGCAAGACTAACTGTTACAAGTATTGGAAAAGATAAGATTTGCAGTCTTCAAAAAGGAGGTTCAAGTCCTTTAACCGCAGATGATTTTGAGAATATGATAGATCTTGCTTTAAAGAAGGCTGAAGAAATAAGAAAAGTATTGGATGGGGTGAAGTGAATGAACTTAGAAATACCTGAAGGACAGTATACAAAGTATGAAAAAGCTAGGATGATTGGAAGTAGAGCTCTCCAAATAAGTATGGGTGCTCCTCTTTTAATAGAGGTTGATGAAAAAAAGTTAAAGGAATTAAACTATAATCCTGTTGAAATTGCAAAGTTAGAATTTGAACAAGGAAAAATTCCTATGACTGTTAAAAGACCTCATCCTCATCAGAGATGAATTATACTTTTTTTGTTACAGATGATAACAGTCCATCTCTAAGAAACTTAGAGGTGGATGAGCCTTATCATTCTAAAGCGGGTGCGTATCTTGAAGCTAGGGAAAAATATGTTTTAGCTTTAAATATTAGTTCTAAAAAAAATCCTGTTATTTTTGATGTTTGTTTTGGTCTTGGGTATAACACTGCTGCTGCAGTTGATGAATTATTAAAAGAAAAATCGTCAGCCACGTTTATTTGTTTTGAAAACGATTTATTAATATTAAAAGAGTTAATAAAATTAGAATATGATTCTGTTGGATTTAAAATAATGCAACAAGCAGTCAAACAATTCTTAGACGGACAAAAAAATATTGTTATACAAAATTTTAATTTCTTATTTAAGCTAGGCGATGCTAAAAAGTTAATAAAAAAATATGATTCATTTGCTGACTTCGTATTCTTTGATCCTTTCAGTCCTAAAAAAACTCCAGGTATGTGGCAAGAAAGCTTTTTACAAGATGTTTATGATGCTATGAAAAAAAATTCTGGTCTAGCAACTTATAGTTATGCGAGGATGGTTCGAGAAAACCTAAAAAGTGCGGGGTTTACGCTTTTAGACGGGCCTATAGTTGGAAGAAGAAGTCCAAGTACTATAGCTATTAAGAAAACTTTATAAACTAACTTCCTTTTCTCGTCTCTATATTGGGGCTGTGGGGTAGCTTGGCTAACCTTTTAGGTTTGGGACCTGAAGCCCCCGGTTCAAAGAGATTCGACGGAGACGTAAATCGCTGAAAGTCCGGGCAGCCCCATATAATTATATTGGAGAAATAAAATGACTACTAATAATACAACAAAAAGGTTTGGTGCAAGATATGGTAGAACTGTAAAACATAAACTTGCTAAAGTAGAAAGACAAATGAAGACTACTTATAAGTGTCCTTATTGTGCTTCTACTAGTGTTAAAAGAAAAATGGCAGGTATTTGGTCTTGTAACAAATGTAATAAGACTTTTACGAGCAAAGCTTACTACGTGGATAAGGTGTGAATATGGCAGAATACAAATGTTTTAATTGCGATAAGAATCTGAGTGCAGATCAAATGAGAAAAAGAGTTAGATGCATATATTGTGGTTCAAAGATAGTTTTTAAACCAAGAACTAAGCCTACAATAGTTGATGCAGTTTAATGATGTTAAAATCTTTAATAACACTTCCTGATAATGGGGAGTTATACAAAATATTTTCAGTTGAAGACAAAGATTTTGGAAGTGATAGAGCAAGTTATGAAGTATCTTTTAAAGACGACATATTAACTATAACTGTTTTAGCAAAAGATAGTGTTGCTTTAAGAAGCGTTTTGAATACTGTTACAAAAATTATAACTGTTTATGAAAAAACATCAAGTGTTTTGGAGAGTTTAGATGAATAAAGAAACTGAAGAAAAGATAAATAAGCTTGCAATGTTTGAGCAAAATTCTCAGAAATTATTAAATCAAAAGTATGCTTATCAAAATGAGTTACTTGAAATTGAGAGTGCTTTAGAAGAGTTAAAAAGTAGTTCTAGTTCTTATAGGATTTTAGGTAATGTTATGATAAAATCTGATTCTAAAAAAATCAAAGCTGATTTAGATGAAAGAAAAGAATTAATTGCTTCTAGGATAAAAAGTATTGAGTCTCAAGAAAAGAATTTGTTTGATCAAGTAAAAAAATTACAATCTGAAGTTATGAATGAGTTAGATGGGTGAAAAGAAATGGATTTAGATCATGTTATTGAAATGTTTGTAGAACTTGGTGAAGATTCTACTGTTTCTAAGGGTATAAGAGTTAAGATTGTGGCTATGAAAGAGGAGTTAGAAAACACAAAAGATGTTAGTTTGAGTGTTAATAAAGTTTTAAGTGATTTAGAAGAGTTATCTAGTGATGTTAATATTCCTGCATATGTTAGAACACAATTTTGGCATATAACTAGTGTGCTTGAATCTTTAAGCTAATTTCCTGTAATTTTTTTCAAAGTAGCTATTTGGTATAATTATTCTGTCTTTTGTTTTAGTTCTCATTTCTACTCTAAGAAAGTTCTTACTTGTTACTTCTCCGTATACAAGTCCTACTCTTATTTTTTTACCTATAATGGTTTTTTTTCTAATTTTAAAACCTGCTATTAAGTTCTTTGGCATATCTTTTAATCCAAGAATAATGCTGCCTATTATTACTAATGTTGATAATATTATTAAGAAGTTAAGAATTATATTTGCGATTCCTAGTTGGTTTAGTGCTAAAAAAAAGCTTATTGCATAAATGGGTATACTCAAACTTAAACTAATAATATTTGTAATATTTATTTTTATAGGGCTTATTTTATTGACGGTTTTATCTGCTTGCATCTCTAAAAGTATCTTTTTTATAAACATACTTGTAAGTTTACCAATCATTAAGCCAATAAGTAATATTAATATGGCTCCGCTAATATTGATTATTACGGGATTGATAGTTTCTGTTATTATGCTATCTTGACTATATGTCGCGATTTCCATTTTTATAAGGGTTCATATCTTAAAAGAAATACTTCGTCCACTTCTTTTATTTTAGTAAATTTCTCAAATTCTTTAATTATATCTTCTTTTGATTTATTAGCTTCAATTACTTCGTCGTATTTTACTTGTTCAAATCCTATTTTATCATGATTTTCAAAATTATAAAGCTTAGAAAATGCATATTTATCTCCAAGTTCAATTCTATCGTTTTTCCTTGTAATAAATCCTCCTGCTACTAAGCTTTTTATTTGTTCTTTATCATAATCTGTTTCTTTAATACTCTTATTCTTAAATACTTCTTTTAGTATACTTATTTGTTCTTTATTCAAAAGCTTCATATCGGGAACTCTCTTTGTTTTAAGTTCGTCCTTATTAGTAATTATTC
The DNA here is from genome assembly GCA_047602735.1 of Candidatus Woesearchaeota archaeon. GTDB lineage: Archaea > Nanobdellota > Nanobdellia > Woesearchaeales > 21-14-0-10-32-9 > SKIS01. The sequence goes on from JBLKOK010000004.1 coordinate 68,304, forward strand.
CTCCATGAACTCTTTCTACAAGCAACTTATAACTCTTTGAACTATCTTCGCAAGTTAGCTGGTAACATGGAAGTAAAACGTATTTTAGCTTATCTGTACCTTCAATTATCATAACATCTTTTGGTTCGATATTTGGTTTTATTAGTGGTTTAAATTCTTCTTCTTTAAATTCTTCGAGTTTTGCAGTAAAATCTTCTTGGATTATATCTTTACTAGTTCCGCCATGCTTACTCTTTCTTGGTCTAATATTTACAAGAAGGGGCATATCTGTAATACCTGTTATAAGTCCTTGTCCTATTACTAGGTTTTGTATCTCTTTTTCTGTATTTCCTGTAAGACCTTCTACGCTATTGCTAAGTGCTTTTAAGTCATTTGGATTTGTAACTTTTAGTATAAGTTGTGTGCTACACTGACTTAAAACAGATTTATCTACTCTTGCAGGTCTTTGACTAATTATACAAAGGCCTAATCCGAATTTTCTTCCTTCACTTGCTATGTTTCTTAAAATCTTACTGGATTTTGTCTCTCCAAAGCTTCTCTCTGGGCAATAGTTATGTGCTTCTTCTATTACAAAGAAAAATGGGGGTATCTTCTCTTTTTTCCTTAGTTCAAATAATTCTTTTGCTAGTTTATATACAATTATTTCTTGAACATCTGGGTTTATTCCTTTAAGATTAATTATTGTAGCGCTACCTTTCTTTACAAAGTTAGCATAGTTTACATTACTATTTGTAAAAACTTTTAAGTCTTTAATGTACTCAATCATATTCATAACGCTATATTTTGAGTTGCTCTCTTCTTGATCTAGTGCTAAAAGAAGTCCATCGATCTCGCTTGGTTCATATTTAAAAGCGCTATAAAGAAGTGCTAGTTGACTACTATTTAATTTTCCGGGCAACAAATTAAGTATTTCTTCTTGTTGCATGTTAAGCTCAAGTTTTAATGGTTTAACACCTCTATTAATCTCTATATCTCCGTATTCTTCAACGTTAAATCCTTGTGCTTGAAGTCCAAATTTTGTAAGACGCTCCACGTCTTTTTGTTCATCGTTTTTATATTTTAAGGTATTATATTCTCCGTGAGGATCTATAATTATTAAAGGTATTTTTTTATCAATCATCTCTTCAAGCAAAACTCCTACAGCATAACTCTTTCCACTACCACTTTTTGCTAAAACTGACATGTGCATACTTAAAACTTTATTAAGGTCTAATTGAACATCTATATCTTTGCCATCTAATTTACCTATTAGTCCTCCATATTCGCTTCCTTCAAGTTTAACTATTGTTTTAATAAACTCATCTTCTGCTTTAAGCACCTCGCTTCCAGGATCAAAAGGTATTCTTATTTTTTTTATACGTCCTTTATCTTTATAGCCAAGGATTTGACAATAAGCAATAGTATTATTATGGTCTGTTTCGAGTTCTATTACTTGACAAAGAACATACTCGTACGCTTTATGATATACTTGTACGTATTCAAATTTCTTTGTTTGTTTTTCTACAACGAATTTAAAATCATTTGTTGTTATCTTTCCGGTTATTTTTCCAAGAATCATAGTATTTTATAAAATTCAACAATCATTTATAATTATTTTCGTTTTAAGATATATGAGTAAGGTTTATATATTATTTTACTACTAAGAAGTATTATGTCATCTGAATTAGCAGAATTTAAAATTTTTGAAAAAGTAGTATTAAAATTATATGCTTCTAAGAAGTTTGACGAGTTAGAAAATTTAAGAAAACAAGCTTTAACCAACAGTGAGGCATTAAAATATTATTATATCTGTGATATTTTGGGTATAAGTCCTGAAGATAAACAATTATTTAGACGAGGTAATGACTTTTTAATGATTTTAAAAGAACAAGAAAAAGAGTTAGTTGATCAAAAAATTAAAGCTGAAAACAAAAAAATTACTGGTTTTTTAAAAGAAGCTGAAAACTTATTATCTCAAAACATGCTTCATCCTCCTTATTGTAGAGGTATTTTAATAAAATATTTTGATAAATTCAAAGATTCTGGTAATCAACCTGTGAATAAAATGGAAGATAGTGCTGTAAAGACTTTATTTGTTAACATATATGAATCATATAAAAACAGACAATAAATTCCCAAACATATTTTATAACTACTAATAAGTAACGAAACATTTATATAGGTGTTTTATATACTCATATTATAAATACTAATAGGGGTGTAATTTAAATGGAAAATATGAGTGAAGAAAAACAAATAGGATTTCATCAAGGAGCATTAACAACACTAATTAAAGAAAAAGAAGCTTTAATGAATATGTTAAATGTAGTAGATCAACTAATCAATATGCATTCTAAAGGATTATCTGAACTAGGTGTAGATGTACAAAATCAAAGCTCAGCTGAAGAAAAAGAGCCAAGAAAAAAGAAAATGCCTATAGAAGATATATTATAAGCTTATGAAAAATAAATTTTACATAAATGACATAGATTCATTCATTAAAAGTCTCTATGAAGACATAGACGAATTTAAAGATATTAATACATCTTTAAGAATTAAAGAAAACGACAAGTTTCAAGATGAATTAATAGAGCTAATTGATTCTCATTTAGACGAAGCAACAATTAAGTATATGTCTATTCTTCATCATACCAGAAATCATAATAGGGAGAACGTATTAAAAAAATATTTAGGTAAAAGACTTCCTCAGATATTTCCAAAAAAATCAGATATAGTTCATGCTCTTGAAACAAAATCTGTTTCTAGAAAAACAAATAAAATAAAAACAAAGTTAGTAAATCCGACACCTTTCTCTTTAGATGATGGAATTCCTCATGTATCTGAAGCTCAAATAGAATATTTAGTAGATACAAATCCTGCTGATTTTTTGCATATGTTTAGAGATCACGATTTTCAAGATATTGAAGTATTATCTGTTTCTAACAAGTACGTAAGGGAAAGTACTGGTGAATCAGTTTCAATTAGAATAAAAAGAAATGAGCGAGAATCTAAGAAAACAGTTGATAGAATTGTTGGAATTGGTCCGAGAATAATATACTATGATGGTTCTGGTTCTTTAGAAATATTAAAAGACTCAAAAAAAGCTTATGACTCGGTAGATAAAATAATAAGGCTTGGTGATGATAAAGATAAAATGCTTGGTCTTGAAATAAAATATCATGCACTTCCAATAAATTATAATGAATCATTAGTAAATCAATCAGAAAAAAATGCAAAAAAAGCTCTTCAAGACATTCTCACAAAAGTTAGAAAAAACAAAAATTATGTTCCTGAAAGAGATAATAAATTAATGCCTGGAATTCAAATAAAAAGACATTTTGGAAGTGTTCCGATGGAAACTCAGTTATATACTCCTGGGTGGTTTAATTTTTATGATAAATACCATAAATTAGCTTTTGTTCAAGGAAGAGCAGATAAACGAATTATTGATGCTAAAAACGCAGGTCTTGATAAAGTAGTACAATACTTAGATGAAAAGTTCAAACCAATATTCACTCTAAACTTATAGTTCATTCATTAACAACAATAAGTCTTCTACTTTTTGGAATACCTGTCAGTAAAATATTATTTTTAACGGTTCCAGAACCAATAAAATCATCTTCACATTTAACAATATAAATACCATTATCTACATTTACTGCAAGGTCTTCTCCTTTAAGCCAACTATGTCTTTGCTCTAGGGTTATATCTAAAACATTTTTTTTAGCTCTTGGTCCAATAATTTGACTACCTTCAATGCTTGGTCTAAAGCCATCGCTTTGATACTTACCAATATACAGACCCATACTATCTATTCTATAATTATCGATATAGATATTAGTTAGCTCTGTATTAATTACATAGATTTTTTGTTTAGAACTTTCCATAAAAAAATAATCTTGATCTAACTCAAAGTCGAATTGCTCTTTAAGCATCTTTAAAAACTTTTTTTTCTCTCGGCTATTATAAATAGTAAGATTCATACTCCCCACACCGGATTTTGTTTTCTTTTAATCTCTGCAATATCTTTTAAGATCTCTTTATCTTCTTCGCTTAAATATCTTTTAAGTTCTTTATAGCGCTTAAATTCTTCTTCATTAATATCGGAATAATAAACTTCTCCTTCAAGAATTTGTCGTCCTCCAACAACTCTTGGAAGACTAACTGCTACTTGTCTTCCTTTCTCAGCACTATTAATAGAATCTTTATCTGCTTGAATACTTTTAACTAATGTGAGTCTATCTCCTGCTCTGTTAATTAAATGAATATTTGTCTTTAATGTTCCTTTCAAAATTTCAACTCCTGCAATACAAGGGTTGCTTTGTCTAAAAATACAATTTTGTAAAACCTCAATTACGACTGGTGTTGTTAATTTTTCAAGTTCTTTTGCTTCCAATTCTTTCTCTTTTTGCTTCATCCACTCTTCATATTCATCAATCAAAGCATAAATAACATCTCTAACAACAACATATACTTTATCTGTACTTTCTTCTTCTTTAATATTAAATCCTAGTATGCAACTATAAATTGGGTTTTCTTCAAAATTACTCTCAGCATCACTAATATCTTTTTTTGTAATATTACCTATACTTGCTTTTCTGATAGGGATATTTTTTTCACGTAAAAGCTTTGTTAATGCTTCTAAGCTTCCAATAGTATCTGCTTTAATTATAATTCCTTTCTTATCAGTATCTATTGTAACATTATTTATTTGATTATTAATTGTATTTTTAGTTTCTTCAACATCTCCCTTAATGCTATGAATTGGCATTCCTGCTATAACGTCATTTGGTATATTTGAGCAACTAACTTTAACTCCTGTAGCTGCAACCATTTCCTTGACTGCTTTATACTTATTTTTTTTATCTCGCATATCTGTTAAATCTTGAGGCATAAATAGTGCTTTAATCTTTGTCTCTTTTGGACCTGTGAGTGTTCCCAAAACAACTTCGTCTCCAACTCTAAGAGTTCCGTCATACAATATAACGTCTAAAGTAGTTCCAAGACCCACGCTTTCTTTTACTTCTAAAATAACTCCTTTACCAGGACCTTTAGCATTTAATGAAAGATTCTCTTCTAAATATCTTTGGCTCATGCCTGTAATAATCATAAGCATTTCTTCAAGACCAATTTTTTTTAGTGCACTACAAGGAACAATTGCCACTTGTTTTGTATAATTTGAAACTCTATCATATCTCTCGCACTCAATACCAAACTTCTCGTGCATATTACCTACGATTTCATAAAGCTTAGTCTCAATATGTGTTTTTACTGATTCGTTTTGTTTTGAAAAACTCTTCAAAAAATTAGGATCATTTTGAACATATCCAGAAACAAGATCTACTTTATTTGCAGCTATAATAAAAGGAGTTTTATAACTCTTCAAAATCTCTATAGCTTCAATTGTTTGAGGCTTAAAACCTTCGTTAATGTCAACAACAACTATGGCTATATCTGCTAAGTTACCGCCTCTTTTTCTAAGACTAGTAAAGGCTGCGTGTCCCGGAGTATCAATAAACAAAATCCCGGGAATTGTAAGCTTCATATTAAGCTGATTCATAAGTGCTCCACATCTTTTTTGTATAACGTGAAGTGGCATAATACTTGCACCAATAGCCTGAGTTATTCCTCCTGCTTCTCCTTTAACAATATTACTACCTCTAAGACTATCTAAAATACTACTCTTGCCGTGATCTACATGTCCAAGCACTGAAATAATTGGAGCTCTATTTACCATAATTATAACAAAGAACTAACACTTATTTAAATAAGTTAAGATTAAAAACAAACAATTCTAAATCCTTGTTTTATCTGAATCTATTTCCCATCTTTTATCAAAAACAAATAATTTACCGTCCCAATACTTTTCAGAACCTTCAAGCTTCATAAAATCTATTATTCCTCCATTAAGCTTATAGATTTCATTAAAACCTTTACTTTTCATATAAGCTGAAGCTTTCTCACAGCGTATTCCGCCTGTACAATATGTAACGACTTTTTTATCTTTCAAATCTTCTAACTCGTCTACATATTTTTTAAAATCTCTAAATTTCTCTATGTTGGGATTATCTGCTCCTTTAAACTTACCAACTTCCCATTCATAATCATTTCTAGCATCAATTATTACAAAATCTTCGCCTGACTTATACCATTTCATAAGTTCTTTTGGATCTAAAGGTTTACCGCCTCCATTACTATGAGGGGTTATTCCGCTAACTCCTAGGGGAACTAATTCTTCTCTTATCTTAACAAGTGTTCTTTTAAAAGTCTGAATATCTGAAAGAGTAATACGACAATCTAACTCTTCAAGATTAGAATCTATTTCTCCTATCTTATTCATAAATTTCTTAACATCATCTTTTAATCCACAAATAGCTCCGTTCACGCCCTCTGCAGAAATGATTATTTTTCCTTTAATATTATAATCTAGCATCATATCTCTTAGAGGAAATCTTTTATCTTCTATGTTTTTAAAATCAAAGTATTTGTAAAATGTTATGGAATAATAATTCATAAGCTTACAAATCATACTTTTTTTTTAAAATTATCGCATATTAACAGAAAAATATATAAACTTAATACTAAGCATTTATGAGTGGGAGGAATACATATGAAAAAAGCATTAATTTTAACTTTACTAGTCTTGGCATTACCTTTTTTAATGCCACAAGTTCAAGCAATAGAGGTTGAAGTTCAACCAATAGTTGACAGAATACCGCCTCAAGGAATAGCATCTTATAATATTACAATTACAAATCCTGAATCTAGGGACATATCTGTTAGCTGGTCTCTTAGTCCTGCTCAGGCAACAAATTGGATTATAAGTCCAAACAGTGTTTCTGTTCCTGCTTTAGATTCAAGATCTTTTACTCTAACTGCAATACCAAAAAGTGTTGTAATTCCTTCTCAATATAACTTGTTATTTGATTTTAGGTATTTGGGAATAAGTCAAGAAATTCGTATTCCTGCAAGGGTTGTAAGTGTAGACTCGGTCTTTGGATTTCAGCCTCACATATCTCTTGTTTTAGAACATGATAGACAAGCAGATCCAAGACAGCCTTATAGGGTATCTGTAACTGTTATAAATCAAAATCCTAGAAATTTAGAAAACTTACAAATAAGATTAGAAAGTCCTTTATTTTCAAGAGAGTTTGATCTTAATGTTTCTCCTAGTGGACAAATAACTAGGGAAGTACAATTTGAAATAGATCCTCTTCAAGAACCAGGAACTTATCAGCTTTATGCAAGAGCATTTTATCCTGTAACTAATACTGTATTAAATGATAAGAGTTCTAACTTTGAAGTTATATCCTACAGTGATATAATGCCTAGATTTGAAAGTAAAACTTCTTGGTTTAAAACAACACAAACTATTACTATAATAAATAATGGTAATGTGGCTAGAACAAAAGAAGTTGCACTTAAAGCTCCTTTTTATCAAAGATTATTCTTGTCTTCATCACAAGAATATGAAATTGTAAGTATTGATGGGTCTGCAAATGTTCAATGGGCTCCATTTTTACAACCTGCTGAACAAATAGATATAATTGTAACTAAAAATTATAGGCCGTTAGTTATAGTAATATTATTGTTATTGGTGGGTACTGTTTTATATTTTGTGTTGAGAAGTCCTTTAGTTGTTCAAAAACATGCATTTGTTATAAAACAACTAGAAGAAGGCGTTTCTGATATAAAAATAAGGTTATATGTCAAAAATAGGTCCAAGAAGGTTATCTATAACATAAATATAAGTGATATGATTCCTAGAATAACTGAGTTTGTTCCAAGTAATCAGTTAGGGAGTCTAAAGCCTACAAAGGTTACAAATACGAGTAAAAAAGGAACTATACTTAATTGGAACTTTGAAAGTTTAGATGCTTTAGAAGAGAGAATTGTTACTTATAAGATTAGAAGTACGCTCAGAATAGTGGGGGATTTATCATTACCTAAAGCAAGAGTTAAATTTGAAAATTCTGAAGGCAAAGAATCATTTGTTGATTCTTCAACTGCTAAGTTTTTTTCTAAACAGTAATTTTTATATATTCACTTATTTTCTTTTCTTTTTATCCCTCGGTAGCTCAACGGCAGAGCGTCCGGCTGTAGATATTGTTTGACTGCTCTGGTTTACAGAGTTGGATGAAAAATGATCAGCCGATACCGGAAGGCTGGGAGTTCAAATCTCCCCTGGGGGATTCATTTTTTTTTATCCACCAAAAGGTTTATAAATCGATTGTGTTTCCAAATGGTACATGAGTCATGATTTTAGAGCTCTATCAGATGGGGGAAAACTTCTGAATTGAATTAATTTTCAATACAGATGTCTCTATGTTTGCCTTGGTAGTGTAGTGGCCTATCATGAAGCCCTGTCGAGGCTTCGACCCGGGTTCAAATCCCGGCCAGGGCGTATAACCTTATCTTGACTCATGACGGGTCGTTAGCTCAGCCTGGTAGAGCACTTGGCTTTTAACCAAGGTGTCGCGAGTTCGAATCTCGTACGACCCATAACAATAATCGCGTGATATAAAAATGGCTGAAAAAAAGAAAATACCTGTTGAACACATACTCGTCCCAGAACACATCAAGCTTTCTGAAGACGATAAGAAGAAGTTGCTTGATTTTCACAATATTACAATAAGGGATTTACCTAAGATTTTGATTTCTGATCCTGCAATAAGGCATTTAGATGCTAAGGAAAATGATATTATAAAAATTATTAGAAATAGTAGTACTGCTGGTAAATCAGTTTTTTATAGGGGGGTCGTAAATGAGTAAACAATCAAGTATATTATTATCAAAATATTTTGAAGAAAACAGCTTTGTGGCTGGAAATATAAATTCTTTCAATAAATTTGTGGATGAAGAACTTCAAAATATAGTTGAAGAAAACAAAGAAGTTGAACCTACTATTATTCCTGCTAATGTCGAAAAATTTGTTATTAAATTAGATAAAATAACTGTTGGCAAGCCAGAGATTACTGAAGCAGATGGTTCTAAAAGAGATCTTATGCCTAGTGAAGCAAGAATTAGAAATTTAAGTTATGCTGCTCCTATTCATTTAGAAGTTAGTGCTCATGTTAATGGTGTTCAAAGAGAAAATTTCACCACACAAATTGGTAGTCTTCCAATAATGTTAAAGTCTAAATATTGTCATCTAAGAAATTTAAGTAGAGATGATTTAATAAAAAGGGGAGAAGATCCTGATGATGCAGGGGGTTATTTTATAATTAATGGTACTGAAAAAGTTGTTGTTGCAGTTGAAGATTTAGCTAGTAACAGATTTGTTGTTGAAGAACAATCAACAGGTATCTCTGATTACATAGGTAAAATTTTCTCTGAGCAAGGCAGCTACAAGATTCCTCATCAAATAGAAAAACTAAGAGATGAATTATTTTATATGTCCTTTACAAGGGTTAAAAGAATACCTGTGGTTGTAGTCCTTAAAGCTCTAGGTATGTTAAAAGATGAAGATATAATGAAACACGTAGGTCTTACTGAAAGTGGTGAGATGTACGTTAACTTATTAGAATTTGTGGAATTAAAAACTGTTGAAGATAGCTTAGATTTTATTGCAAAAAAAATAGGAATTACTCAAAGTAGAGAAATTAGAATTGAAAGAGTTAAAGAAATATTAGACAAATATTTACTTCCTCACATAGGTGAAGGAGAAAAATATTCTTTAGCAAAAGCAGAAAATCTTTGTAAATATCTAAAGAGCTTTATACAAATATCAAATAAAGATATGCCTTTAGATGATAAAGATCATTATGCAAATAAAAGACTCAAAATGGCAGGTGATTTACTTGCTGATTTATTTAGAGTTAACATAAAAGTATTAATCGGGGATTTCTTATACAATTTCCAAAGAATTGTAAAAAGAGGAAAGTTTCCAAGTATAAAGGTAATAATTCGTGAAAAACTATTAACTCAAAGAATATATAGTGCTATGGCTACAGGAAATTGGGTTGGAAGCAGAAAAGGTATTAGTCAAAGAATAGAAAGGCTAAACTATATTCAAATGATGAGTTTTTTACAAAGGGTTGTAAGTCCTTTAAGTGCTAGCCAAGAAAATTTTGATGCAAGATCTCTTCACCCAACACACTTAGGAAGACTTTGTATGAGTGAAACTCCTGAAGGTACAAATATTGGACTCAGAAAGAATTTAGCGTTACTTGCAGAAGTAACTGATGATGTTAATGAAGCTGAACTATTAGAACAATTAAAAGGCTTTGGTTTGGAGATGAGAGTAAAATGACTGACGTATTTATAGATAACAAATTTGTAGGCTCTGTTGCAAATCCTAAGAGTTTTAGGGATAATGTAATAAGTGAGAGAAGAAGAGGAAAAGTTTCAAGACACATAAACATATCTTATGTTGAAGAAGAAGATAAGTTATTAATTGAAACTGCTCGTGGAAGAAGTGTTAGGCCAGTAATAGTTGTAAAAGATGGAAAATCTACTCTTACAAAAAAGCACTTAGAACAATTAGAAAAAAATGAGATTTCGTGGCTTGATCTTATAAGTCAAGGAGTAGTTGAATATTTAGATAGTGTTGAAGAAGAAGATGCATTAATAGCTTTCTTTGAAGAGGATTTAACACAAGATCATACTCACTTAGAAATAAGTCCTTTAAGTACTATTGGTCATATAACAACTCTTGTTCCATTTGGAAATTTCAATCAGGGAGTTAGACTAAATCAAGGAGCGAAAAATCAAAAGCAAGCAGTAGGTTTTTATGCAGCTAATTTCCATGTAAGAATGGATATGGATGTAAATCTTCTACACTACCCACAAGTTCCTATAGTTAAAACTATTATGCATGATGTTTCAAATTATAAGATGCATCCAAGTGGTCAAAACGTGACACTTGCTATTATGTCGTATCGTGGTTATAACATGGAGGACGCAATAGTTGTAAATAAAGGAAGTGTTGATAGAGGACTTGGAAGAAGTACTTATTTTAGACCTGTTATTGCAGAAGAATTAAGATATTCTGGGGGTCTAATGGATGAAATAGCTTCTCCTGATAAAGAAGTGAGAGGTTACAAATCTGAACATGATTATAGACACTTAGAAGATGATGGTATCATTTATCCTGAAGCTAAAGTATCTGAAGGAGACGTTGTCATTGGTAAGATAAGTCCTCCAAGATTTTTAAGTAGCATGGATGAATATTCATTAAGCACTGATAGTAGACGTGAAAGTTCTTTATCATTAAAACATGGAGAAAAAGGAATAGTTGATTTTGTTTCACTTACTGAAAACCAAGAAGGTAACAAGTTAGTTCAGGCAAGATTAAGAGAACAAAGAATTCCTGAAATAGGTGATAAATTTACTAGTAGACACGGTCAAAAGGGAGTTGTGTCACTTGTTGTTCCACAAACAGATGTTCCTTTCACAAGCACAGGTGTTAGACCTGATATAATTTTTAGTCCGCATGGTATACCTACAAGGATGACAGTATCTCACTTATTAGAATTATTGGGTGGAAAAGTAGGAAGCTTAAGCGGAAGACAAATTGATGCGACACCATTTGAATCTGAAACAGAAGCAGATCTTAGAAAAGAACTATTAGAACTTGGATTTAAAGAAGATGGTTCTGAAACTATGTATAATGCTGTTACAGGTGAAAAATATAGTGCAACAATATTTGTTGGTAATATATATTATTTAAGATTAAAACACATGGTAGCAAATAAACTACACAGTAGAGCTCGTGGTCCAATACAACTACTAACAAGACAGCCAACTGAAGGTAGAGCTAAAGAAGGAGGTCTAAGATTAGGAGAGATGGAGAAAGACACATTTGTAGCTCATGGTGCAAGTTTAACTTTAAAAGAAAGATTCGATTCTGATAAAGTAGTTGTTCCTGTATGTGAAACATCTGGATTAGTAGGATATTATGATGCTAGAAAAAATAATAGAGCTGTAAGTCCTATTCATGAAGATGATGGAGAAATGACTGATATAGAAGTAAGTTATGCTTTTAGGTTATTGTTAGATGAGTTCAAAGCGCTTGGATTATATCCAAAGTTAAGATTAAAGAGTAAATTTTAGGTGATTATAGAAAATGGAAGATAAACCGATATACAAGTACATTGATGCTATAGAATTTGGATTAATGAGTCCTAAGAATATCAAAGCAATGGCTAAAGCAAAAATTGTAACGCCTGAACTTTATGATAAAGAAGGATACCCTGTTGATGGGGGATTAATGGATGTAAGACTAGGGGTTATTGATCCTGGGCTAAGATGTAAGACTGATGGTCAAAAATTAAAAGAAAGTCTTGGTCATTTTGGTTTCATGGAACTTGCAAGACCTGTAATTCACATAAGTTTTGTAGGTGTAATACTTGATCTTTTAAGGTGTACTTGTAGGAGTTGTGGAAGAATACTTATTCCTAACGAAAAATTAGATGAAGTAAAAGATTTGCTTGATAAAATAACATTAGAACAAGGACCAAATGAAAGACGTGATAAAATAAAAGCAATTATTGCTAGTATGAGAACAATAAGTAAATGTCCTCATTGTTCTGAAAAACAACAAAAAGTTTCTTTAGATAAACCTACTAATTTCATGGAAGAAGATAAAAGAATGAGTCCTATAGAAGTTAGGGCAAGACTTGAAAGAATTCCAGATCAAGATTTACAAGTATTTGGTATAAATCCAGAAATTGCTAGACCTGAATGGATGGTTTTAACTGTTTTAGCTATACCTCCAGTTACTATGAGGCCGTCTATTACGTTAGAGGGTGGTGAGCGTTCTGAAGATGATTTAACTCATAAATTAAGTGATATTGTTAGAATTAATCAAAGATTGTTTGAAAATATTAATGCTGGGGCTCCAGAAATAATAATAGAAGATCTTTGGGACTTATTACAATACCACGTTACAACATTCTTTGATAACGATGTTGCTCAACTTCCACCGGCAAGACATAGAAGTGGTCAGCCTCTAAAAACACTAGTTGGGAGGATAAAAAGTAAAGAAGGTAGGATAAGAACTAATTTAATTGGTAAAAGAACTAATTTTAGTGCAAGAACTGTTATTAGTCCAGATCCAAAAATTGATATTAACGAAGTTGGTGTTCCGGAAGTTATTGCTAAGAAATTAACAATTCCTGAAAGAGTAACTGAATGGAATATTGAATACTTAAAAGAATTCATTAAAAGAGGAGCAGATGAATATCCGGGCTCTAATTATATGATAAGACCTGATGGAAAAAGAAAAAAGGTTTCAGATGAAACAAAAGAACAATTATTAGAAGAAATCCAACCAGGTTTCATTGTTGAAAGACATTTAATGGATGGAGATATTGCATTATTTAACAGACAGCCTTCTCTTCACAGAATGAGTATGATGTGTCACAAAGTTAAGGTTTTACCTGGTCTAACTCTAAGGTTAAATCCAGCTGTATGTGCACCTTATAACGCAGATTTCGATGGGGATGAGATGAACTTACATATTCCTCAAACAGAAGAAGCTAGAGCTGAAGCAGAAATATTAATGCAGGTTCAAACACAAATTATTAGTCCAAGATATGGATTAAGTATTATTGCTTGTGTACAAGATAGTATCTCTGGAAATTATCTTTTAACAAGGGATGGATTTGAAATATCAAGACAAGAAGCTATAGATTTACTTGCAAGTGCAGGTATTGAGAACTTTGATAAGCTTCCTCAAAAGAAAAGAATTACAGGAAAAGAAATATTTAGTACTATTTTACCTGATGATTTTGACTTTGTTGGAAGAAGCAGATTATACTCTAAAGATCCAAAAGATCCTGACGCAGTTGTAAAAATTGAAAAAGGAAAATTAGTATCTGGTGTTTTAGATTCTAATAACTTAGGAGAAGGATCAGGATTACTTTTAAGAAATCTTCACAAAAAGTATGGTGCTGACGAAATTATTAAGTTCTTGAGAAATATCAATGGACTTGGTTCTGAAGTATTAATGAAGTATGGATTTTCAAGTAAGCTTTCAGATATAGATTTATCTAAAGAAGCATACAGCACTATTGATAAAGAAAAAAAGGAAGCGTATAAAGCAGTAGAATCTTTAATTGCTGAATACAAATCTGGTAAGCTTGAAAGTTTACCTGGAAGAAGCCTTGAAGAAAGCTTAGAACTTAGAATATTAGAAAAGTTAAACAAATTAAGAAATGAAGCAGGTAAAATTGTTGAAGAAACCAGTCCTCAAGATTCAAACACCATGGCTATGGTAAGATCTGGAGCGCGTGGTAATACTATTAACTTAGCTCAAATGGCTGCAATAGTAGGACAGCAAGCTCTTCGTGGAGGAAGAATAGGTCAAGGATTTAAACAAAGATCTCTTTCTTGCTTTAAGAAAAATGACTTGGGAGCTGATGCACGTGGATTTGTTCAGACTGGATTTAAGTTTGGTTTAAAACCTCACGAAATGTTCTTTATGGCAATGACAGGAAGAGATAGCCTGATGGATACTGCTCTAAGAACTCCAAAGTCTGGTTATCTTTATAGAAGACTTGCAAATGCTATGCAGGATTTAAAGGTAGAATATGATTTCACTGTAAGAGATGCATCTAAAAAAATAGTTCAGTTTAACTATGGTGAAGACGGACTTGATGTATCAAAAACTGAAGGTGGAAAAATCAACATTAAAAGTATTATAGAGTCAACTCAGTAGGTGTATTTAAATGACAACAGATAAAATATTAGCAAAATATGAAGATAAGTTACCTCGAAGCGTATTAGAGGAGGTAAAAGAAAATTTACCAAAAGACATAAAGGAAGATAGACTTGAGAGAATAATGCAAAAAGTGCATGAAGAATACTTATTCTGTCTTGCTGTTCCTGGAGAAAGCGTAGGGGTTATTAGTGCTGAGAGTATTGGTGAGCCAGGTACACAGATGACATTGAACACGTTCCACTTTGCAGGAGTTAGTGAGATGAACGTTACAACTGGTCTTCCTAGATTAATTGAGGTCTTAGATGGTAGAAAGACTATCAGTTCTGAGCTTATGCATATTTACTTAAAAGAACCTTACAATCAAGGAAAAAACATAAAAGAAGTAAGTGAAGGATTAAGAGAGTTAACACTTAACGATTTCTTAAAAGAAATAAATACTAACTTAGTAGAATCAAGACTAGAAATAGTATTAGATCCTGCTAAATTAAAATTGTTAAGTACAACTACTGAAGCTTTAGTTGGTACTCTAAAAAAATCTGTTAAAACATTTAGCTTTGAAGCCGTAGGAAATCAAATAAATGTTGTTCAAAACGCAAAAGAAAAAGACGTTGTTGAATTATACAAATTAAAAGAAAAGCTAAAAAAAGTTTATGTACATGGAATAAAAGGTGTAACTCAAGCACTTGTTGTTAAAAAAGACGAGGAATACGTTATAATAACTGCAGGTAGCAACTTAAAAGATGCTCTTAAAAAAGAGTTTGTAGATGGTAAAAGAAGCTACACTAACGATTTATACGAAATGGAAAAAATATATGGTATTGAAGCTGTTCGTGAACTAATAATTCGTGAATTAATGGGTGTTATTGACGGTCAAGGTCTAAACGTTGACATAAGACATATAATGCTTGTTGCAGATACTATGTGTATGTCTGGAAAATTACAAGGAATAAACAGATATGGTATCGTTAAAGAAAAACCAAGTATACTTGCAAGAGCAAGCTTTGAAACTCCTATGACTCATTTAATTAATGCGTCACTTCAAGGAGAAAAAGATCCTCTTGGAAGCGTAATTGAAAACGTTATGTTAAACCAGCCAGTACCTATAGGAACGGGTCTGCCTGGACTTATAATTAAAACTAAGAAGTGAAATTAAATGGAAGAAATTAAAAAATTATTAGGAACAAAAAACCTTATAATAGGTAAAGAAGAAACTATGAAAGCTATAAGGAGTGGGGAGCTAAAAAAAGTATTTTTGGCAAGTAACGCAGATCCTAGTCTAAAAGAAGACATCGAATATTACAATAAGATAAAAGAATTCGAAGTTGTTTTATTAAAAATAAATAATGAAGATCTAGGTGTTATGTGTAAAAAACCTTTTAGTATTCAGGTACTTGGAGTAAAATGAAGTATGATGTTGAGCTTCTTCAAATAATGTCTTTATTTGAAAAGATAACCAGAACTAAGTTAAAGGATGCTCTTTTTTTCAAAGAAAAACTAGTTTTTATTGTGCCTGAAGGTAATTTAGCTAAGGCTTTAGGCAAAAATAAGGCTAACGTCGAGAAAATAGAGAAGGCTATTAATAGAAAGATTAAAATAGTCGAATTCAGTTCTGATAAGTTAAGATTCATCAAAAATGTGATGTCTCCATTAAAAATTTTGGAGATATCTGAAGTTGATGGAGTCGTAACAATTAAGGGTCCTGATCAAAAAACTAAGGGTTTGATGATTGGTAGTAGGGCTCAAAATCTTCGTGCTTACGAAGAAATCGTAAAAAAATATTATGATTTAGAAGAAATTAAGGTGATTTAAAAGTGGGTAAAAAATCTTCAGGAATTAACGCTGGAAAAAAATTAAAAAGTAGAAGAAGTATAGCTAGAAAGCAAGATAAGTGGTATGCTAAAAAAGTTTTAGGATTAAAAGTTAAAAGCGATCCTTTAGAAGGAGCAAGCCAAGGTAGTGGTATTGTTTTAGAAAAGGTTCAAAGAGAAGCTAAGCAGCCAAACTCTGCTATGAGGAAGTGTGTCAGGGTTCAACTTATCAAGAATGGTAAACAAATAACTGCTTTCTTACCTGGTGATGGGGCTCAAAAGATGGTTGACGAACACGATGAAGTAGTCGTTGAATGTATGGGTGGCTCTATGGGTAGAAGTAAAGGTGATATTCCTGGAGTTAGATGGCAAGTTATAAAGGTTAATGACCAGTCCTTGCAAGCTTTACTTGGCGGTAAAGTTGAAAAAGCTAGAAAATAAGTTCTTAGTTTTTTTTTGTTTTATTTTTTTTGTATTTTACACACAAAAAAGCCTTCTGTATCGTTATCTTGAGGAAGTATTCTAAGACACTTAGAAACTCTAGGGTCGTATTTTTTATTTTCAAATTCTAAAATTGCTGGCTGACGATTTATATTTAGCTCTATATCTAATACTTCTGCGTCTTCAAATTCTTTTAACAAATAATCTATAACTTCTTCGTTTTCTTCAGGCTCTAAAGTACAAGTACTATAAACAAGTATTCCTCCTTTTTTAAGAAGCTGATATGCTTTTCGTATAAGTTTTTTTTGTATGCTTTGCATCCTTTTAACAAGACCAAAACTATACATCTCTGCTATCTTAAAATTTCTTCTAATCGTTCCTGTACCGCTACATGGTGCATCAACGCTTATCTTATCGTACTCTCCTTTAACTTGTTCTCCTCTCATATGATTAATTATAGTATTACTAACACCGCACCTGGTAAGGTTTAATCCAAGAGCGCTAAGTCTTTTACCACTCTCATCATTTGCTATAAGCATTCCTTTATTATCCATATACATTGCTAGCTGAGTAGTCTTGCTACCTGGAGCGCTGCACATATCAAGTACAATATCGTGTGGCTTTGGATTTAGTACTACTGGTGGAATCATACTGGCTGGGTCTTGAACATAAATATATCCTAGTTGATGTTCTGGTAAGTTACCAATATCAAACCTGTCTCCGTCTTTATACGTTATCCAAAAACCTTCTTTACACCAAGGAACGGGTATAAGATTCCATCTATCTTCTAATCTTTTCTTTAAGTCTTCAACGCTTATCTTTAGAGTATTAACTCTGATAGCTTTTGTAATATACTTAGAACTATATTCTTTGAACTCTTCGTATTTATCTTTTAAAAGTTCTTGGTATCTTTCTTCAAAATCTTTTTTTAACTCCATAGTATATAATTTAAGAATTATTTAACTTTATTTAAATCCTATTTTTTTCCGTATTCTCATGGATGATTTTCGTTTTTTACTAAGTAATTCTTATTAAATACATATCATTTAGTTTTAATTGGGATATAAAATTAGCTTATGTCAATATTTCAAGAACTAATTGTTCTTAATTTTTTATTTCTTTTAATGCTATCTCAACAGCTTCTTTAGCACTAGTTGCACTAATACATCTAACTCTTTTTCTATCATCAATAAATTCTCCTGTAAGCTTATCTGACCATCCTCCAGTTCCTTTCATAACAATTAAAGGAATATTTGATTGATACCCAATAGCGAGTTCAGTTAATGTTCCACTTCCTCCTCCTATTGCAATAACTGCATCGCAACTATTTACTAAAACAAACTCTCTTCCTCCTCCTCTCTCAATCCCGCAGCTAATAATTATATCTGTGCTTTCTTTATCAAATATGTCTTTACCTTTACCATATGTAACTCCGACAGTAAGTCCTCCTGCACTTTTAGCTCCTCTTGCTGCTGCTGTTGATAGGCTATCATAATCTTTTTCTGCTCCATAAACCACTATGTTACCGCTTCTTGCAATTTCTCTTCCTATCTCTAAAGCTATACTCTCAACTTCTTTTGCATAATTTAGATCTGCTGCACTTCCCATAACTCCTATTTGATATTTTCTCATTTTTTTCCTCCAATTACTTTTTGTTTATTAAAAAATTTCTAGCTTCATCTTTTGCATAATTTGCACTTTCTTTCAAATCTTTTGTTTCAAAATATTTTGTACAAAACGCAACAAAAAATGTATCTCCTGCTTCAATAAATTGTAACTTTCATAGTAACTCAAAAACCTCTTTATATATATCTTTATATTTTTCAACTTCATTTAAGTTAACATATTCTTTTTTTGTGTGCGCAACATCTAATCTTCCTGGTCCTAAAACAATACAAGGTCCTAATTCTTTAATAATTCCTCCTTCAGACCATGCAAGAAATCGCTCAAAACGATTAATATTAAATTTTTTCAAAATATTTTTAAGATTTTTTTCAACTTCTTTATCTTTCATATTAAAATAATCTCCAAAGAATGTAAGTTCTACATCTCCTTTGTGTTCTTCTATTTTTGTTTTATAATAATCGAACTTTTCTTTGATATTTATTCCTGGCTTAAATCTTTGTTCAAATTTTAAAACACATTCACTAGGAACTATGTTTCCAGATCCGTTTGAATTAATATATCCTATGTTTTGACTAGCCAGATCTTTGTCTTTTTCATGTACTTGATTCAAATAATTAATTATTTGGTTCATCTTAGTTAGGGCGTTATTATTATTGTTATTAGCTATATCATTTAAGCTGCCGTGCATACTAATTCCTTTTGTTTTAACTCTATAACCTATACAACTATTTTGTGATGTATAACAAATATTTGTAGTTGGTTCAGGTAAAATAATAAGGCCAAATTGTTTATTTTTTAACTTTTCTTTAATAAGAATAGCTCCTTTACCACTTGTTTCTTCATCACTACTAAAAGCAAGTATTATATCTTTATCATAATCTTTGTCCAAGACAGCACTAATAATTGCACTTATTCCTGCTTTCATATCACAACTTCCAAGACCTACGAGTTTATCTTCATAAATCTCTGCTTTACTAAACCAATCTCCTTTAACTGTATCTGTATGCATTAAAACAAGTATTGGTTTTCTCTTAGGATTCTTTGAAGGAATATTAATTATAAAATTATATAATTCTAATTCTCCTTTTTGTTGTTTAATAATTTCTTGTTCATATCCTTCAAAACATTGTTGTATATAATTAACTATTTCTTTATTTGTTATAGCTGGATTTGATTTTATGTTCACAAGTTCTTTTAATATAGTTTTAACATCTTTATTCATCTTATATTGCTCCTTGGATATATTTATCTAAATTTGTTAAAATGTCATATACTCCTAAAGTATAATTATCTTTTGATACTCCGTCTGCTTTTTCTTTGACTTCTTTTTCTGCGTTATTTACTGCAAAAAAATAATCAAATTTTTTAGCCAGAACTAAATCAAATAAATCATCACCTATACATATAAATGTACTTTTTGGATAAAAATTTTTCCTAATAAACTCTAGTCCTGTTGCTTTATCACAATCTTTTGGATTAAAAATAATATTTCCGAAATTTGAACTTTTTATACTAAAATTTTCATTCAATTCTTTGTTTTCTTTAAATGATTGAGTTATATTTTTAATAATAGACAACTCTTTTATTAATTCGGTATCTTTTACTCTTTTTACATGTATACTAAAACTATATTTTCTGAATTTATTAATAAAAAAATAAATCTCATCTTCTAATTTTTTACTATTTTTTATTATATCGACTGTATCTAAAATAAGTATTTTACTTTTTGGATAACTATTACTAATAATACTTTTTATTAAATCAATATATTCTTCTGATTGTTTATTATTAGTTAAAATATATTCTTTACCTTTGTTATAAACTAAACATACATTTTCTGCAACTATGATGCTATTCAATCCGAATTCGTCTTCCACGATTTTTATATCTTCATAAGATCTATTTGAATTTAATACATAAACATTTTTTTTATCTTTTTTAAAATAATCTTTTAATTTTAAAGTATTAACACCGTATTTATAATCATAAAGTGTTCCATCAATATCTAGCATTATTATTTTTTTCATATTCTTATTCTATTTATACAACTCTCAAATAATCATTCTTTATAAAGTATATTTGTAGGGTTTTCTTTTTAAAGGTTTATTAATTAATAAGATTGTTTATAGGTTATAATATATTATAATTGTTTTTTTTTTGTGTATATACAAAAAATTAAGAAGTGTTTATTATACTTCGTTGGCAGTTTTCGAATTCTTTCCGAGTATATTCGGAAATCTTTCATTAACACCTAAGTTTACTTATAGAAACATTTATAAAAAATATGGTCCTTCTTTAATGCATAGTTCTTCTCTACAATTCATAAGTCAAGTAGAGTTAGAAGGAGAAATAACTTAAAATGTTAAAGAAAAATGATTTTATAGAGCTCGATTATACAGGATATAATTCAAATAACGTTGTATTTGATACTACAAAACAAGATGTTGCTAAAAAACATGATTTAAAAGACGGTAATTATAAGCCTCTAGTTATCGCTGTTGGAAGAAGACATATTCTTCCTGGCTTAGACCAAAAATTAATTGGTTTAACTATTGGAAAACATGAAATAAACTTATCAGAAAACGAGGCTTTTGGACCAAAAGATCCAAAGAACTTAAAGCTTATGCCTATGAAACTCTTTAAAAAAGAAAACATAAGGCCTTTTGTTGGACTTGAGTTAAACATAGATGATCGCTTAGGTGTTGTAAGAAATGTAAGTGGTGGAAGAGTAATCGTAGATTTTAACCATCCTCTTGCAGGTCAATCAATTAAATACGAAGTTGAAATTAAAAGTAAAGTTGAAGATAAACAAAAGCAAGTTGAAGGGGTGTTAAAAATATTAAACATTCCTTTCAAATCTGTTAGCGTAAAAGAAAAAGAAGCTAAAGTAATAACTCTTATGAAATTACCAGAACCAGTTACTGATATGTTAAACAAAGAATTAAACGAACTTACTGGTTTAAAAGTTATTTTCGAAGAAGAAAAAAAGGAAGAAAAAAAGACTGAAGATAAAAAAGTTTAAATAACTTAAATTATCAATTAATATTTAAGGGTGGATAAACAAATGAATTATACTATAAAAGATGTGAAGGGATCAGATGTAAAGCCTAAGTCAAATGCTTTAGATGCGGAGTTAGAAGAGTTATTATCTAAACAAAAAGCAAAGATAAAAGTTTTTGGCTGTGGAGGTGGAGGAAACAACACTATAAACAGAATTACTGAAATAGGTATTGTCGGAGCAGAAACTATTGCTTTAAACACTGATGCTCAAGATCTTTTATACACAAGTGCAGATAAAAAAATTCTTATCGGGCGTGATTTAACAAAAGGACTTGGAGCTGGTAGCATACCTAAGATTGGTGAAGAATCTGCAAGAGAGTCCGAACAAGAAATCAAACAATCTCTTCAAGGAGCAGACATGATATTCATAACATGTGGTATGGGTGGGGGAACTGGTACTGGGGCTGCACCTGTAGTAGCAGAATTATCAAAAAAATCAGGGGCGTTAACTGTTGGAGTGGTAACTGTGCCTTTCAAGATGGAAGGTCAAAGAAGATATGAAAACGCGATTGTAGGTCTTGATTCTCTTCAAAAAAATGTTGATACATTAATAGTTATACCAAATGATAAATTATTAGAATTAGCACCTGACTTACCTCTTCATACAGCTTTTAAGATTGCAGATGAAATATTAACTAATGCAGTTAAAGGAATAGCTGAACTTGTAACAAAAGCAGGTCTTGTAAACTTAGATTTTGCTGACATAAGAGCAGTTATGGGTGATGGTGGAGTTGCACTTATTGGTGTTGGAGAATCTGACTCTGAACAAAGAGCAACTGATGCTGTTGACAAAGCAATAAATAATCCTTTGCTAGATGTAGATATTGAAGGTGCTAATGGTGCTTTGATAAATGTATCTGGGGGATCAGATATGACTTTGGAAGAAGCAAGAAAGGTTGTTGAAAAAATATCTGAAAAATTAGATCAGGATGCAAGAATGATTTGGGGAGCTCAAATACTTGATGATTTGAAAGGCGCAGTAAGAGTGATGCTTGTTGTTACTGGTGTTAAAAGCAGTCAGATAGTTGGGAAAACAAATCTAAAAGACAGAAAAAAAGAAGCTGAATCTGAGCTTGGAATT
Organism: Candidatus Woesearchaeota archaeon; assembly: GCA_047602735.1. Classification (GTDB taxonomy): domain Archaea; phylum Nanobdellota; class Nanobdellia; order Woesearchaeales; family 21-14-0-10-32-9; genus SKIS01. The sequence continues at coordinate 90,964 of JBLKOK010000004.1, forward strand.
CAGTTTGTAGATTAATAAAATGGCGTTTGAAAAATTTAAAACATTTATGGGGGAGTGCTCAAGAGTACTCAGAGTTACAAGAAAACCAAATAAGGAAGAATACAAAGTTATATCAAAAGTATCGGCTATAGGTATAGTTTTAATTGGGGCTATAGGTTTCATTTTAAGACTTGTTGAAGATTTTTCAACATTGTTTATAGCTTCAGGTGTTGTTATAGCGATTGTATTTGCATTATTATATTTGATTAAAGAGTGATATATATGGAAGAAAACATCTTAAAAAGCAATAAACCTTCAAAAGAAGAATTAGACAAAATAAAAGAATTAGATCAAGAACCAGAAGAGGAGCAAGAAGAAAAAAAGCAAGAAGAAATTTCTACTCACTTATTTGGTTTAAGAACAACAGCAAACAGAGAAGATCAGGTTATGAGTTTTCTTGCAAGTAATGTTCCAAGAAAAAAAGTTGATGTTTTTAGTGTTATAAGACCACATGGTATGAGGGGATACATATTCGTTGAAGCGGCTACAAGGCAAGACGTTGAGCAAGCTGCTTATGGTATTCCTTATAGTAGGGGTGTTTTACCGAGTGAGATTGGTTATAAAGAAATAGAGCATATGCTTGAACAGGCTAAAAAAGAAGTTAATATTAAGAAAAATGATATTGCTGAAATTATTAGTGGTCCGTTCAAAAGACAGCAATGTAAGATTACAAGGGTTGATAAAGCAAAAGAAGAAGTCGTTGTCGAGCTTTTAGAAGCTGCGGTACCTATTCCGATAACGTTAAAGATGGATGCTGTAAAAGTTGTAAGAAGAGATTCTTAAAGGTAACTTTTATAAAGCAAACTATATTCTTCAAGGTGTGATAAAATGGCATCAAGTTCAGTTGAAGTATTAATAGAAGGTGGAAAAGCAACGGCTGCTCCTCCATTAGGTCCAGCTCTAGGTCCTATGGGTGTAAATATTGGGCAAGTAGTTGCGGATATAAATAAAAAAACCGCGGATTTTAAAGGAATGCAAGTTCCTGTTAAAGTTACAGTAGATTCAGATACAAAGGAATATGAGATATCTATAGGTACGCCTCCTGCTAGCGCTTTAGTGAAGCAAGAAGCTAAGGTAAAAAAGGCGAGTGGTAATCCTCAAAAAGAATTTGTAGGAAACTTAAAGATTGAGCAAATAATAAAGATTGCTAAGATGAAGGAAGATTCTTTATCTGGTAAGGATTTAAAACAAAAAGTAAAAGAAATCATAGGTACTTGTAGGAGTATGGGTGTTAAGGTTGAAGACGTAATTGCATCTGAGGCAATAGCAGCTGTAAATGAAGGTAAGTATGATGCTGAAATCAAAGCAGAAAAAACTGAGATTTCAGAGGAGGAACTAAAAGCTTTAGAAGAAGAACGTAAAAAGCTTAATGCTGAAATTGAGGCAAAAAGAGCTCAGTATGAGGCTAAAGCTAAAAAGTTAATTGAAGAAAATAAGGATAAGGCTATAGAAGAAATAAGGGAAGTCTTATTAGAAGAAGGTATTCCTGAAATTATAATTAATAAATTAGCACCTAGAACAGGCGATAAGAAAAAGTCTGCTGGTGGAAAAGGTAAGTAAAAATGGCAAGGAAAGGCGGTTTAAGAAGAAGTAAAAGAGCAACATACTCTAAGAATATTAAAACTAAGGGAAAGATTAGTTTAAAGAATTTTTTAAGGGAGTTTAAACAAGGTGAAAAAGTAAATCTTACTTTAGAGCCTGCTGTTCTTGGTGGTCAATATCATCCTAGGTTTTTAGGTAAATCTGGTGTTGTTATTGGAAAACAAGGTAGCTGTTACAAAGTTAAAATAAAAGATTTTGATAAAGAAAAGGAGTTAATTGTTCATCCTATTCATATGAGGCGAGCTTAAATGTTAAATGTTAATGTTATTGATAAAGAACCTCTTGGTTTAGCTGAGTTAAAAGAAGAATTAGCTAAAATTCAAAAAAGAGATGAAGAACTTGGTTTTAGAAGTGGTAAGACTATGGAGTATGTAAATAGTTTTAGCACGTTAGATATTAAAACTTTTAATGAGGTAAAAGATGCTCTTAAGGCTTTAGATATTCCTAGGTTGAAAGATGAACACATCGTTAAAATAGTGGATTTAATGCCTATTAATGTGGCTGATTTAGATGTTATACTTCAAGGTTATCCTATTACTATTTCTAAGGAAAATCAGGCCAAGATCGTTGAGACGGTTTCTGGTTTTAGAAAAGCTTAACTTTTTTTTTTAAACAAAACCATTAAATACTTGTTTTCTATTATTTTTATTATATGAAGATTGGAGGAGTGATGAATTATGCAAAAAAAATATGAAGAAAATGTCGTTGTACTAGACTTTTTAGCGAATGGTTATGTTAGAGATAAGAGTCCTATTCATTTAAAAACTCCTATAGTTCAAGGTATTGGTACTAATAATTTTACTTTACTTGAGCTTGTTCCTAAGAAAGGTGTTTTTTTACAGCTTCATGATAATGTTTATATTGGTGAAAATAAAAGGGATAAAATTCATCATATTAATGGTAAGTTATCTTATCAAAAGCTTACAAGTACTGCTAAAGCGGAGTTAGAGCATGCTATAATTGATATAATAAGGGGTGATGAGCAAAGATTTGTTAAGTTTTTTAATACGGCTCAGCCTTTAAATACCAGGATTCATTTAATTGAGTTATTGCCGGGTGTTGGTAAAAAGCATATGCTTGAGATTATTGATAAAAGAAGGGATGCTTTATTTGAGGATTTTGCAGATCTTAAAGCTAGGGTTAAGCTTATGCCTGATCCTGAGAAGGTTATTACTAAGAGGATTATTCAAGAGCTTCAAGGTTTAGAAAAGTATAATTTGTTTGTTCGTTAAATTATTCTTTTTTTTAAAAGATTTAAGTTCTATATAGAAGTTATTTATTATAAAAAAAAATAAAAATTATTTTTTATTCTTTTGTCTTGTTTTTTCGCTTCCAAGTCCTTTATGTCTAAGTCCTCTGCTCTTTTTACCTGAGCTTGTAAGTCCTCTAAACACTCTTCCTTTGGTTAAAAAAGTCCAATAAACATTCTTATCGCTTAGTACTCTTGGATGGGTTGCATCAACTAAGATTACTTCGTACCAGGCTGATTGTCCGTCTTGATCTACATAGTAGCTGTTTAGAACTTCGCAGTTAACATATTTTCTTTGTACTCTCTCTTCTGCTATTCTTTGGTAGTTTTTATCAACGACTTTATTTCTCCCACTAGCACCAGGTCTTCTTCCTCCTGCTACTTTCTCGGTCATTCTACCTCCTCTTTTAACTCTTTGTCTAACAACTAAGAATCCTTGTTTAGCTTTATATCCTAAACTTTTTGCTCTATCAAGTCTTGTTGGATGATCAACTCTTACTGTGGCTGGTTGTTTTCTCCATTCAATCTTTCTTTGTTTTTTTTGTTCTAAGAGTTCTTTACTTGGTTTTTTCCAAGCGTCTCTTAAATATTTTAAATATCCCATTTTATTTGTCCTCCAAATTTTTTACTAGTTTTTATTAGATTTTCAGGGAAGACACTCCCCACATCAATCTAACTTATTATAAGACAAAAAATTATTTGTCTTCTTTTTTATCGTTCTTTTCTTCTGATTTTGTTTTAGTTTCAGCCTTCTTATCTTCTTCTTTTGGCTCTTCTTCTTTATTATTTGTTTTTAGAGCTTCTTGAAGTTTTCCTTTAAGACCTGTTGGTTGTTCGTTAACTTCTGTTTGAACTTGTTCAACTTTGTATTCTTTTCCTGCAATTTCAGCTGTAACAAAATCATCGTGTTTTATTGCAATAACGCTTACTTTTCCTGGTGGATTTTTTATTCCATTTTGCCAAACATATTCATTTAAGTGTTTTCCAAGTCTTACATCTTCTGATTTCATATGTTTACTTAGATATGACTTAATAGTTGATATTGCTCTTTTAGCTCTTCTATATTTTGGTACTTTAACAAAATCTCTTCTCAGGGGAATTGTGTAATTTCTTTCTAATTTACTCATTTTAATTTACCTTTATGCTGTTTTAGTTTTATTTCTCTTCCAGCTTCTTTTAACTTCTGTATGTCTTCCTGGGTGAACTTGTCTTCCTGCTCCATACATCTTTGGAACTGTCCAAAAAGGCGCCCATCTTGTTTGTTTTCCTTTCTTAGCAAGTCTTAATTTCTTGCTAACATGTGTGAATCTACTCATTTTTTGTCACCTTTAATTGCTTCTTTTGAAGCTTCTATGATTAATCTATTACCTTCGTTGGTTAAGATTTTTCCTTTATGAACTCCAATTTCTGCTTTTTGAATAAGTTTTTGTGATTCTAATTGTTGAGCAATTTTTCTAATATGATTTCTGCTTCCTGCAGTAAACTTTTCAGGTCTTACTCCTCTATTTTTTCTAGTTCCGTACTTAACACTTAGTTTATTAACGCCTATAGGTCCTAGTTTTTGTATTTTAAGTAACATACTAGCAGCTCTTGTATACCACCAGTCTTTATCTGTAGGTGGTCTTTGTTTACCATGTCCTGTTTTAACAAATTGTGCCCATTCAGGAGGACTGATTTTTCCATTTAGCTTTTTTGCTAATTTTTCTATTATTTTTTGACTTTCAATTTCTTGTTTCATTATTATCTACCTTTTTATGTTCTGCTAGAACCTCTAAAACCCAATTAAAAGGATTGCCAAGACATTTAAAAAGGTTATGCTTTTTTACTGGTTAATTCGTTCTAAAATTAGTTTTATTTTGTTAATTGTTTTTTGTTGATCGTTTTTTGTTGATAATGCTATAAATTTTACTAATAATTCTTCTATTTCTTCTTTTTTAAAAAGTATTAGTTTATTTTCATCAATTAAGTAATACAATCTAAAATTTTTATACTTTAACTCTTTTATTATTAGGGTGCTGACTTTTCCTAGATATTTGCCTTTATAAGGATTTTCTCTAACAGTTTCTATTAAATTATATATCTTAAGACTTTCTTTTTTAAATTTCTTATAAATATCATTTCTTAATGATTTAGAAATAATTATTTTAACGTTCATTTTTTATTTTAAGCTCGGTCCATTCTTTTGCATCTTCCAAACTTATAAACCTAGTTTCATCCATATATTCTCTAACTTCTTCTCTAATTAAAAGTTCTGAGTGCATTCTTTTAATTATGTCATCGTAGTTTTCGGACTTTTTTCCGTAATTTTTTAACAAATCTCTTGTTTTTTTACTAATAGATATAGTGGTATTCATATATTTATTATAATTATATATAATATTTATATTTTTTTATTAGATAACTTTTATATTCTAACTATTATTATCTTATTTTATGAATTTTGATTTAAAAGCTCCTTTTAAGCCAACTATTGCTCAGCAAGAAGTAATAGACAATTTATCTTCTGGCTTAAAAACTAGTTCTAAACAAACTCTTCTTGGAATAACAGGTAGTGGAAAAACTTTTGTTATGGCTAACATAATAAAAAATTACGGAAAGCCTACACTTGTGCTTGCTCACAACAAGACTTTAGCAGCTCAATTATATCAAGAATTAAAAGAATTTTTCCCAAATAACGCAGTTGAGTACTTCATATCTTACTATGATTATTATCAGCCTGAGAGTTATCTTCCAACAACTGATACTTACATTGAAAAAGATGCTTCTATAAATGATCAAATAGACATTTTAAGAAAAAGAGCAACTGCTTCGCTGCTTTCAAGAAAAGATGTAATAATAGTTGCTTCTGTTAGCTGTATTTATGGTCTTGGAGATCCAAGTATATACAAAAAGCTTAGTTTACAACTAAAACTAGGTCAAAAAACTAATCGTGAAGAACTAATAGCGTCTCTTATAAAAATGCAGTATGAGAGAAATGATAATTATTTAGAGCCTGGAAATTTTAGGGTTAGAGCAGATGTCATTGACATAATTCCAAGCTATCAAGACGATATAATAAGAATAGAATTATTTGGTGATGAAATAGATAAAATAGCTAGGCTCAATGCTATATCTCATGAAAAACTTCAAGATCTAAATGAAGCCAAAATATTTCCTTCAAAACACTACGTGGTAGAAGAAAATGACTTAGAAGACGCTATAGTTAGTATAAGAGAAGAATTAGAAGAAACTCTTCCTTCATTAGATGATTTGGAAGCTCATAGATTAAAAAAAAGAGTGAATTACGACATAGAAATGCTTCAAGAGGTAGGTTATTGTTCAGGTATAGAAAATTATTCGAGGCATTTTGAAAAAAGAAAAAAAGGCTCAAGGCCTTACGTTTTATTAGATTTTTTTGATGAAGACTTCTTATTTTTAATAGATGAAAGCCACCAAACTCTTCCTCAAGTAAGAGGAATGTACAACGGAGATTATGCTAGGAAAAAAAACTTAGTAGACTTTGGCTTTAGACTTCCAAGTGCTTTTGATAACAGACCTTTAAAATTTAATGAGTTTGAGTCATTTCTAAATAAAGCAATATTTGTATCTGCAACTCCTGCTGAATACGAACAAAAGAACAGCCAAAACATAGCTAAGCTAATAATTAGGCCAACTGGTCTTTTAGATCCTGAAGTTGAAGTACTTCCAACAAAAAACCAAATACCTGTTCTTGTAAAAAAAATAAAAGAAATAACAAAAAAAGGAAGGGTTCTAATAACAACGCTTACAAAAAAAATGGCAGAAGACCTAACAGAATTCTTAGCAAAAAAAGACATAAAAGTAAGATATATGCACTCTGATATTAACAGCTTGGACAGAATAGAGCTTGTAAGAAGTCTTAGAGCAAAAGACTTTGATGTGCTTGTTGGAATAAACTTACTAAGAGAAGGATTAGACTTGCCAGAAGTTGCATTAGTAGCAATACTTGATGCTGACAAAGAAGGATTTTTACGTGATGAAAGAAGCTTAATTCAAACCATGGGAAGAGCTGCAAGAAATAAAGACGGTAAAGTGATAATGTTTGCTGACACTACAACAAAAAGTATGCAAAGTGCAATAAACATAACTAGGCTTAGAAGAAAAAAACAAATAGCTTACAACAAAAAACACGGTATAACTCCAAAAACAGTTATAAAAGAAGTAAAACAAAAACAAAGAGAAATAAGCTCAATAAAACATTTATCTTCAACTGACATAAAAAAGAACTTATTAGAACTTGAGTCTGAAATGAAAAAAGCAGCAGAAAATTTAGATTTTGAAAAAGCAATAAAATTAAGAGATATGATAAAAAATATAACTCAAACATTAAATAAAAAACATTAATAATAACTTCTATTTTCTCTTGTGTTAATGTTAAAAGATATAATCATAAAAGGGGCAAGAGAACACAACTTAAAAAACATAGATGTTACAATTCCTAGAAATAAATTAACAGTTATAACTGGACTTTCTGGCTCAGGGAAATCTTCTCTTGCTTTTGATACTATATATGCTGAGGGTCAAAGAAGATATGTTGAAAGCTTAAGTGCTTACGCAAGACAATTCTTAGGTTTGATGCAAAAGCCTGACCTTGACTCAATTGAGGGCTTGAGTCCTGCTATATCTATTGAACAAAAGACAACAAGTAAAAATCCAAGAAGCACAGTTGGAACTGTAACAGAAATATATGATTATTTAAGATTAATATATGCGAGGATAGGAATTGCTCATTGTCCTAAATGTGATAGTAAAATACAACCTCAAAGCGCAGAAAACATAGTTAACTTATTGCTCTCTGAAGAAAAAGAAATAATGATTCTCGCTCCTTTAGTAAGAGGACTTAAAGGAACTTATGAAAAATTATTAGATGACATAAAAAAAGAGGGGTATACTAGGATAAGAGTTGATGGTCAAATACTAAGAGTTGATGAAACAAATTCTTTAAACTTAGAACGTTACGAAAAACATTGGATAGAAATAGTAATTGACAGACTAGTTACTAATCAAGATAACAAATCAAGATTAACAGAAGCAGTAGAACATGCTTTAGCTAAAGGAAATGAAACAATAATCGTAATAGATAAAGACACACCAAGTAAAGTAAAAGAAATAGAACGTGCTAAATATGAAACGGTTTATTCTAGTTTTGGTGCTTGTCCAAATCATCCTGAAATAGTTTTTGAACAATTAGAACCAAGGATGTTTAGTTTTAACTCTCCTTTTGGTGCTTGTCACAGCTGTCATGGAATTGGAGAAAGATTAGTTATAAGTGAAGAATTAGTAGTGCCTGACAAATCTAAATCAATAATTGATGGCGCAATAAAAGTGTATGGTAGATTAGATCTTAAATGGAGAAGTCAACAATTAGCTGTTGTTGGAAAAAAATTTGGATTTGACTTATTTATGCCTATTAAAGATTTTTCTAAACAACAATTAGACGTATTATTTTATGGTTCTGATAAAAAAATAGATGGCAATTGGAGTAACGGTGCATCTATGAGTATGGATTCGGGCTTTGAAGGTGTAATAAATCAAACAACTAGGCTTTATAGTCAAACTGAAAGTCCTCAAAGAAAAGAATTTTATGAAAAATTCATGGTTTCAAAACCTTGTAATTCTTGTAATGGCATGCGTCTTAGACCTAAAATGTTAGCTGTTAAAATAAATTCCAAGTCAATAATAGATGTAACTGATATGAGTATAGCTGAATCTAAAAAGTTCTTTGAAGAATTAGAACAAAAATTATCTGATAAAGAACGTTTTATAGCAAAACAAGTATTAAAAGAAATAAAAGACCGCTTATTATTCTTGTACAACGTAGGCTTAGATTATTTAACTCTTTCAAGAACTGCAAGAACTCTCTCAGGTGGGGAGGCTCAAAGAATAAGACTTGCAACCCAAATAGGCGCAAACCTTATGGGTGTATTATATGTTTTAGATGAACCTTCAATTGGTCTGCATCAAAGAGATAACGAAAAACTTTTAGCCACACTAAAAAGATTAAGGGATCTTGGAAACACACTAATAGTAGTGGAGCATGATGAAGATACAATGTTTGCTGCAGATCACATAATAGACATGGGTCCTGGTGCAGGAATTCACGGAGGAGAAATATGTGCTTTTGGTTCTCCTGACGAGGTTGCAAACTCAAACACCTTAACGGGCAAGTATCTAAGTAAAAAAATTAAGATTGAAACACCAAAAAAATACAGGGAATCAAAAGAATCAATAAAATTATTTGGCGCAACTCAAAATAACTTAAAAAATATTGACGTAGAATTTCCAACAAGGATACTTTGTTCAATAACAGGAGTAAGTGGTTCTGGAAAAAGTACGCTTATGACTCAAACATTAATACCTGCTTTAAAAAAAGAACTTTCAAAATCAACTGATTTTATAGATAACTATAAATCAATAAAAATTCCGAGTTCAGTAAGAGATATACTTGTAATTGATCAAGAACCAATAGGAAAAACTCCAAGGAGTAATCCTGCAACTTACACAAAACTATTTGATGACATAAGGGCTTTATTTGCAAAAACAAAAGAAGCAAAAACTAGGGGTTACAAACCTGGTAGGTTTTCATTTAACGTAAAAGGTGGAAGATGTGAAACTTGTAAAGGTGATGGTCAAATAAAAATAGAGATGAATTTTTTACCAGACGTATTCGTAAAATGTGATGATTGTCAAGGAAAAAGATACAACAAAGAAACTCTGCAAGTAACATATAAATCTAAAAACATAGCTGATGTGTTAGCTATGAGTGTTGAGGAAGCTCTAAGTTTCTTTGAAAATCATTCTTCTATGAAAAGAAAATTAAAAACACTATTTGATGTTGGACTGGGGTATATTAAGCTTGGTCAAAGCTCAACAACTCTATCTGGTGGGGAAAGCCAAAGAATAAAACTAACTCGTGAACTTGCTAAAGTAAAAAAAGGAAACACCTTATACTTATTAGATGAACCTACTACTGGTCTTCACTTTGAAGACATAAGAAAACTAATTGCTGTTTTAAACAGACTTGTAGATAAAGGAAACACAGTGTATGTTATAGAGCACAATTTAGATGTTGTAAAAAGTTCTGATTACGTAATAGATCTAGGTCCTGAAGGTGGTCAAAAAGGAGGAAAAATAATAGCTCTTGGTTCTCCTAAAGAAATTGCAAATAACAAAAAATCAATAACTGGCAAGTTCTTAAAGTCATTAGTTTAGACTAAGAGATATCTTTAAGGATTCATCTAAATTTTTAAGTTCTTCGGCTGTTATCTTACCAATTTTTTTTATTATTCTAATTTTATCTATAGTTCTTATTTGTCCACAATCTGCTCTACTATTTCCTTCTATTAATACATCAGTTGGGTATATCTTAGAAATATTAGTTGTTAGTGGAACTATTATAGTTGTAGATCCGAAAGTATTTCCTATATCGTTTTGAACTATTATGCAAGGTCTTGTTTTTCCTTGTTCAGATCCTTTAACTGGGTCAAGTGAAACTAGTACTTTATCTCCACGTTGTATCTGCATTTTCCCACTCTTTATTTAGCTCTTTGTGTTCTTTTGATCTTGCGGTATATCCTTCAATTAACTCTTCTTTTAATACAAGTTCTTTAGCTAGGAGTCTATTTATTACAGTCTCGTAAGAATCTGACTTTGTTTTTTTTAACTTATTTAGTTTGTCTTTTGTTTCTTTTTTTATTTGTATAGATGTAATCATAATTCTATAGGATATTCTATAGTTTATATATTTTTTGTTAAAAAAATCGATAATCTTATGTATTATTTTGAAACATATTTAAACAACCACAAATTACATTAATTAATGAAGAAACTACCAAAAAAGCCAGGTGTGTATTTATTTAAAGATTCTAAAGATAAAATAATATATGTGGGTAAGGCTAAAGACTTACAAAAAAGAGTATCTTCTTATTTCTCTGACAAAGTTCAAAGTCCAAAAACAAAAGTGTTGGCTAAGCAAATAAAAAACACGGATTATTTTATAACAAATAACGAAGTAGAAGCACTTCTATTAGAAAACAAGTTAATAAAAGAACACTCACCAAAATATAATATAAACTTAAAAGATGACAAAACTTATGCTTACATAAAAATAACTGATGAAAAATTTCCAAGAATAATTTCTACTAGAAGAATAACAAAAAAAGGGGATTACTTCGGACCTTATCCTGATGGCTATAAAAGATCTTTGATAGTAAAAATATTAAACAAACACTTCAAGCTTTGCACAAAAAATTGTATGAATTCAAAATCAACACTAAGCTACGATATAGGTCTTTGCTGCGGGGCATGTATTGGAAAAGAATCTCAAAAAGACTATTTGGAAAGAATAAAAAAAGCAAAAGAAGCATTAAAAGGAAGCATAACTAGCTTAGAAAATGAAGCTAAAAAAAACTTAAAAAAATATATTGATTTACAACAATATGAACTAGCTAAACAAGAAAAAGAAGTATTAGACTCAATACAAATACTATCTTTAAAACAACAAGTAGATGAAATAAAAAATATTAACCAGGATGTAGTGGCTATACTAAAAACAAAAAACTACTCTTATTTCTCTATTCTACATATAAAAAAAGGAACAATACTAAACAAAGAAAACTTCAAGCTAGAAAATGAGGATTTAATCTTCTCAAAATTTTTATCTGGGTATTATTATCAAAACGAGATACCTCATGAAATAATTGTATCTGAAGACTTTTGGCAAGACAAAAAAGAAAAAGAAATACTAGAAAACTACTTAGAAAGTTTAGCAAAAAGAAAAATAACTATTACTCATCCATTAAAAGGAGATAAAAAAAAGTTAATTGAACTTGCAATAAAAAACTTAGATAACTCAGATGAAGCAATATTAAAACTATTAAAAGAAAAACTAAACTTGGATGTTATACCTAAAAAAATAGAATGCTTTGACGTATCTAATCTTAAAAATAATTTCATAGTCGCAGGAATGACTAGCTTCGTAAACGCAAAGCCATACAAGCAAGGTTATAGACGGTTTAAAATAAAATCAAAGCAAACACAAGACGATTTTGCAGCAATAAACGAAGTAGTTGGTAGAAGATACAACAAGCTCTCAAAAGAAGAACTACCTGACTTAGTAGTAATAGATGGGGGTCTTGGCCAATTAAAAGCAGCAAAACAAGCACTAAATACCCTAAACTTAGACTTAGAAATTATAAGTCTTGCAAAGCAAGAAGAAGAAATCTATGTTAAAGAAGAAGTATTAAGACTTGACAAATCAAAACAACCATTACTATTTCTTAGAAGGGTAAGAGATGAAACGCATAGGTTTGCAATTGCGTATAACAAAAAGTTAAGATCTATGTCCTTAAAAAAAGATTTTTAAATACTTATTCCAATTATTAATTTTATGTATGTTCAAGTAATAAAAAAAGGTTGTCCTATATGTGAAAGTGATGTTGCTGGAAACACAAGAATAAAATATCTTTGTCTTAATTGTAACTTATTGTTTAATTTTAAAGATTTAAATTCTAAAAAAATAGAAGAAGTAAAAACTGACAATCCAAAACTTGATTGGACAAAGAAAACTCTTAAATAATAAAATTGTTTTCTTATAATTTGGAGGCGATTAATATGATAGAATTAAATTCAAACAATTTTGAAAAAGAAACAACATCTGGCCAAGTAATAGTAGATTTTTGGGCTGAATGGTGTGGGCCATGTAAGATGCTTGGACCAATATACAATGAGCTTAGCACTGAAATGGATGGAATAAAGTTTGCTAAAGTAAATGTTGATGAAAACCAAGAACTAAGTGCAAAAGCAGCAGTTAGAGGAATACCTACAATGGTTTTATATAGGGATGGAAAAGAAATCTCTAGAATAGTTGGTTTTTTACCAAAAGATCAGTTAAAATCAAAAATCGAAGAGGCATTCAATTAGATGTTTATTCACAACATTAACCCTGTCTTATTTGAACTTGGACCTTTAGAAATAAGATATTATGGGTTAGTGTATTTTCTTGGATTTTTATTCTTATTCTATTTTTTAAAAAGACAAATAAATAAAAACAAAATAAAAAATTTTGACGAAGAAAAATTAGACATATTCATAGTATATTTATTAGTAGGTATGCTTATTGGAAGTAGAATATTTGTATACTTATTTTGGTATCCACAAGCATTATTACAAGACCCTTTAATACTCTTTAAATTATGGCTTGGTGGAATGAGTTTTCATGGAGGATTATTTGGGGCAATAATTGCGGGTTATTTATTCTCTAAAAAATATAATGTGTCTTTTTACAAATTAGCAGACTTAACAGTTATACCTGCATCATTATTTTTGTTTTTTGGAAGAATTGCAAATTTTATAAACGCGGAACTAGTTGGAACTGTAACAAATAAGTCTTGGTGCGTAGTATTTCCTGGATACGATGATTGCAGGCATCCTTACCAAATATATGAAGGACTAAAAAATCTTGGTTTATTCTTTGGCTTATTATATGCTCAAACAAAAAAACTTCCTAGCGGATTAATGTTTTGGGGATTTGTATTTTTTTACAATTTTTTAAGATTCTTTATTGATTTCTTTAGATACGAACCAACACTACTAATAAGTATGGGTCAACTTATATCATTAATATTTGTTGTTGTTAGTTCATATTTCTTAGTTGGTTACTACAAAAAGTTTAAATAACAACTAACAAATTATATTAGTTATGAAACTTAAAACTCCTATCATAATAATTAATTTTAAAGCTTATCCTGAGTCCACGGGAAAAAAAGGCTTGGCGTTAGCTAAAAAAATAGAAAAAGCAGCCTTAAAAGAAAAAGCAAACGTTGCTATAGCTGTTCAATCAACAGATATACAAATGATTTCTTCAAACGTAAAAATACCTGTGTTGGCTCAACACACTGATATTGAAAAGCAAGGTGCTCATACTGGAAAGATAACTGCTGAAGCTATAAAGCAAGCAGGAGCTATAGGAACCCTTATCAATCATTCTGAATACAACATTTCAAGAGGAGAAGTAGGTGAAATTATTAGAAGATGTAAATCATTAAATCTTGACACTGTTGTTTGTGCAAAAAATAGTGATGTGGCTGCAAAGCTATCTTTGTTTAAGCCTTCATTTATCGCTGTAGAGCCTCCTGACTTAATTGGTGGTGAGGTATCTGTAACAACTGCGAATCCAAAACTAATAAGTGAAACTGTAAAAAAAGTCTATAAGACAAGTGAGATAAGTGTTTTGTGTGGTGCTGGTGTTCATACAACAGAAGATGTTGCTATATCTTTAAGTCTTGGTGCAAAAGGAGTTCTTGTTGCTAGTGGGGTTGTAAAAAATAAATCTCCTTACAAAGAAACTCTTAGTTTAATAAAAGGAATAAAAAAATAATTAGTTAGATATTAATTGTGAAAACTCTGGCGTTTCCATAATCACTTCCTGATTCGCTTAGACGTACAGTAAAAACATATTGTCCAGGTTCTACATTTCTAAGATTTATACTTATAAGTCCTACGTCTCTAGAATTTGGATTAACCGTTATCTCATCAAAGTATTGCACTTTGTTATCAAATATACTATCATGAGTTATCTCTACTCCAAAAGTTGTTCTAGCAGCATTATTGTTTTGCACTGCAAAGTAAACAACTATTTCTCTTTCACGATTAATAGTTATACTTGTTTGAGGTAAGTATAAAGGATTGGTTCCGCTAAAGCTTCTAAGAACTTGATCTTTTACGTTTTGATCTACTGTTTGTTGTGCTGATGTTGCCGCATCATAGATATTATAAAAAATCATGGTGCCTGCTATAAACATTGCTAGACCTAATACTATGGCTACAACTGTTCCTACTGCAAACTCCATTCCTTTTTTATTCATCTTTAGAACTTCCTATGTAAGTGGAATTCTCTCATAACAATTGCTGTAAACAACATTAAGATCATTGCACCAATAAATGTTATAAGTAGTCCAAACCATATGTTTTCGTTTGTTAAAAGCATATATGTTCCTGCTGCAAGTCCTATTGTTCCAAGCCATAAGAATTTATCAAATACAAGTTTAAGTAGTTCAAATTCTTCTTCTCTTGTAAGTCTTAGTTTATCATTTTTTTTTCTTAGCATTTTTTATTTCACCCTTCGACATATACTATTGCTTGTTGAGCTCCTAATAAATTGCTTGCATTATCTTTTGCTTCAATATTACATATATATGTACCTGCAGACGTATTAGATTCTGTTTTGAAAATAATTTGGAATGCTGCTGCACTACTTCCAGGAATACTTTGTTTTATAGATCTTATTTCTGGATTCATACCTTCACAACTAGAAGCGGTTATTTGAACGTCGTTTGCAGTGCTGGCTTGTGAATTATAAACTCCTACTCTAACAACAGATTCTCCGCCTGTTTGTCCAACTCTTATAGTTGAACCATCAATTATTAACGGTCTTTCTCTTGTTGGTGGATTACTAAGTGTTGCTGGATCTATTATGTCTCCAGGCATTGGGACATCTGAAAATACGCTTCTAATGAAACTTACTCCTGCTCCTATAAGTACCATAGCAATAACGAGTACTACGACTGTGCTTATTCCTAGGTTTAATGCTGCTTTTTTATTCATACTTTGCACCTCTTTTAAGTATTATTCTCTAGAAACTTATTTATATATTTATATAGTTTATGATTTTTTTGCTTGGTTATAATCTTCTATAACTATGTGGCCTAGGTCGTCGCTGCTTTTAACTTGGTAGAGTCTTCCGTTGTTTATGTTTACTATTTTTTGTGCTAGGTTATTTCCTTCTTTATCTAGGTTTATTCCTATAAGTGTTATTGTTACTTTGTTATTTGTAGCTTCGCTTATTTTTTTCAAAACCTCTTCTTCTGGTTTTTTACCGAGTGTTTGAACTGCGTCTGTTAATAAAACTAAGTGGTTGTTTCCTCTTTCATTAAACATTTTCAAAGCGTCTGTTATTCCAAGAGCTATATCTGTTTCTCCTGCAGTTCTTATCTTATTTATTCCTCTAAGAATTGAATGAAAATCTGTTGTAAGCTCTACTTTACTCTCTATCTTACTGCTAAACACAAGCAGTCCTGCTTTATCTTTATTTAATGTTGCTTTATATGCAAGTGCTATTCCTGCTCTTTTAGCCATCTTTATTTTTTGGCCTTTCATACTTCCACTTGCATCAAGACAATATATAACATTTAATTTTCCCTTTGCTTGTCTTGTGTTACTTGTCAAATCTTCTCTTGTAATTGTTTGTCTTCCTCTTCTAATTGCGCTTCTAACTGTTTTTCTTACAGAAATATCTCTGTACCTATCGCTTGATTCGTATTTCTTATAATCTTTTTTCTCTCCGTATACATCTGTTTTCTTATTCTCTGTACTTCCTTGCATACCTTTACTCTCAAGATTATCTAGTTCTTCTTGGAGCATACTAAGTGCGCTATATTCGTATCCTTCATCACTAATACTTCCATCCTTTTCAAGAAGTCCGTCTTTTTTTAGTCTTTCAATGTTTTGTTGTAGACGATTCTTAAGCTCTCTTTGAAATTCAGGAACATTAATATTTCTATCAATATATCCTGGGTCGTATTGTGTTAGTTCACGAATCATAGTATCGCCGTAGATACTTCTGGCGGTCTTATAATCTTTAACCATTTGTTCAAAACTAAAATCGGGGGTGAAGCTGCTAATATTATTATTAATTGCATCTGTTAAAACTCTTGCATCATCAACTTTTTTTTCATCTACGGGTAGAACTGTATGATTTAGCTTATCGTCTCTGTGGTCCTTTGAAAGTTTTCCTGTAAGTTCTTCTGCTTCTTCTGCTTGCTCTACTTTTGTCTCAGAATCACCTATTTCTTGCTCGGATATATCGCTATTAGGGACCTTGGCCTGAAATACTGATTTCGTCTTTAAAATATTCATTAAATTCTTCTTTTAAGAATTCATTTGTACTTTTCATATATTTCAAGCTTGGTTTTAATCTAATTCTATGACTCAAAACACTAATCATAGCATCTAATATGTCTTTTGCATCTACACTTTTGTTATTATTAAGGTAAGCATTACTTTGACTTCGCTCATATATTCCTAGTGTTGCTCTAACACTTGGGTGTTTTTCTAAATCATTGCTATTTCTCAATAGTCTTATGAATTGTATTGTTTTTGTTAATAATTCATCTGGAAACTCTGCAAGTTTTTTTCCGTGTTTTTTAATTATTTCTCGCTCGATATCTAGGGTTTCTGGAGGTTTCATATATATTAAGTCAAATCTATCTAAAAATACGTCGCTAAGAGGCTCTGTGCTTGCTTCTTCTGGGTTCATAGTGCCTATGAATATGAAGTCTGCATCAAAATCTATATCGTAACTTCCAATAGTAACTCTTCCTTCTTCTAAAACTTGAAGCAAAGTATTTTGAAGTTTCTCTGAACAACGATTAACTTCGTCAAAGAAAAGAATTCCTTTATCTGCTTTAAAGATTTTTCCTGGAATAAATGCTTCTTGGCTTGTAGCTCCATGTTTTAATGCTTTAACTGGGTCTATATCTCCAATTAAGTCTTCTGCTGTAAGATCTGGACTTCCTTGAACTCTAATAAATGGTGCTTTAACTTTTTTATTTTCGCCTTCTGTTGTAACGTCTGGTAATATGTTTGCAAATCCTTTTACAAGCGTTGTTTTTCCAATACCTGGTGGTCCTACAAGTATTACGTGTCTTCTCATTAAAATCGCAGATTTTAATTGTTTTTTAACTTCTTCTTGTCCAAGTACTTCTTTTATATCTTTTTTAACCAGTGTTTTTTCAAAATCGTCGTTCATAAAAACCTGGGAAGACAATACTCTTTTTAAGGGTTTTCATTGAAATAAAGCTCTTTAGAGATAAAGGAAGATTTTATTTCCAAAAAGTTTAAATAGGGCTTAAGTTATTTATAAATAGAAAAAACATCAAATATTTAATTATTTAATGTCTGAGGTGATTATAAAAAAATGGTTTTGAATAAAAAAAGAGGACAAGCTGCCTTAGAATTTTTAACAACTTATGGTTGGGCTTTCCTAGTTATATTAGTTATGATTTCAGCACTTGGTTATTTTGGTATTTTAAATCCTGATAGATTCTTGCCTGAAAGATGTAATGTTGGTCCAGAATTTGCATGTGTAGAATATGCTATATTTGATAATGGTACATTAGATTTAATTATATCTAATAGTATTGGTTTAACGTTAACTAATTTTACAATTAACAGGGTGCAAGTAAGAAATGCGGTTGAAGATGATCGTTCGGGACATAGCTGTATAGCATATACTACTGAAGCTGGATCTGATGAACCATCTGAGGATGAAGTTAGTTCTGATGAGTCTGTTAGGGCATCTGAAAATATTTGGATTAGATGTAATGCTTTAAGTACTGATTTACAGGGTCAGTTTGGTTCTATTGGTTCTAAAGTTAGAGTTGATTTAGATGCAACTTATAGGGCTCTTGGTAGAAGTTTAGATAGACCTGTGGCTATACAAGTTTATGCTACTTTACAAGAATAAATATTTTTTTTCTTTTTTTTTT
Organism: Candidatus Woesearchaeota archaeon; assembly: GCA_047602735.1. Classification (GTDB taxonomy): domain Archaea; phylum Nanobdellota; class Nanobdellia; order Woesearchaeales; family 21-14-0-10-32-9; genus SKIS01. The sequence continues at coordinate 109,417 of JBLKOK010000004.1, forward strand.
CGTAATGTTTTTATAATATTTCTTTATCTCATATAATTATGTCTAATAAGATAGTTCAAAAAGAGCTTGAAATAGTTGAGCTTTGGGAAAAAAATAATGTTTTCAAAAAATCTATAGATCAAAGACCAAGTGATAAACAATATGTTTTCTTTGATGGTCCGCCGTTTGCAACAGGTACTCCTCATTATGGTCACATACTTGGTCTTACAAGTAAAGATGTGTATCCTAGATATTTTACTATGAAAGGATACAAAGTTCTAAGGAGGTGGGGTTGGGATTGTCATGGTCTTCCAATTGAAAGTATTGGCGAAAACGATTTGGGTCTTAATGGTAAACAAGAAATTGAAGCTTATGGTGTTGGCAAGTTTAATAATTATTGTAGGTCTAAAGTTTTAAGTTATGCTAATGAATGGGGTAAAACTGTAAAAAGAATGGGTAAGTGGATTGACTTTGAAAATTCCTATAAAACCATGGATAACACTTATATTGAAAGTGTTTGGTGGGCTTTCAAAAAATTATATGATGAAGGATACATATATGAGGGTAGAAAAGTACTTTGGTATTGTCCAAAGAGTCAAACTCCTATAAGTAACTTTGAGATCCAAATGGATAACTCGTACAAAGACGTAACTGATACTTCTTGTTATGTTTCTTTTAAAGTTAAAAACCAGGAGTTGTACTTGCTTGCTTGGACAACTACTCCTTGGACGCTATTGGCAAACGTCGCGGTTGCTATAAATCCTAAGTTAGAATACGTTAAGTTAACAAAGAACTCAAAGACTTATATTCTTGCAAAAGATAGAGTAGAAGAAGTTTTTGAGTCTTATGATAAAATAGAAAAAATATCTTCAAAAGACGTACTTGGATTAGAATACGAACGGCTTTATGATTTAGAAGTTGAAGATCCTTCAAAGAAAGGCTGGTATGTAATTGATGCAGGTGATGAGGTAACTAGTACTGATGGTTCTGGCTTAGTTCACATGGCTCCTTATGGTGAGTTTGATTATGAAATGATAAAAAAGTATGACTTGCCGTTCTTAGAGCATCTTGATAACAAAGGTCATTTTACCTATGAGCTTAATGGTTGGAAAGATTTCTACTTCAAAAAATTAGACAAAGTAGTTCTTGAAGACTTAGAAGCAAGAGGACTTTTAACAAAAGAAGAAGATTACACTCACAGCTATCCTTTCAGTCCAAGGTACGATGTTCCTTTAATAAACAAACCTGTACCTAGTTGGTTTGTTGACATACAAAAAATAAAGCCTAAACTCTTAGAAAAAAATAAGGAGATAAACTGGATTCCTTCTCATCTAAAAAATGGGAGGTTTCATAACAACTTATTAACTGCTCCTGATTGGAACATATCAAGAAACAGGTTTTGGGCTTCTGCTCTTCCTGTTTGGAAAAGTGATGACGGAGAAATACTAAAAGTAATTGGAAGTGTTAAAGAGCTTCAAGAGCTTGCTACAACTAATGTATCTGATGATGTTGATCTTCATAAAGATGCTTTGGATAAAATAAAATTAAAAGATCCTAAGACTGGTAAAGTTCTAACAAGAGTACCTGAGGTTTTTGATTGTTGGTTTGAAAGTGCAAGTATGCCTTTTGCATCTAATCATTATCCTTTTGAAAACAAAGAATTAGTAGAAAACAACTTACCTGCGGATTTCATATCTGAATATATTGGTCAGGTAAGAGCTTGGTTTTACGTAATGCATGTTCTAGGTGTATTATTATTTGATAAACCTTCTTATAAAAACGTAGTAACTACAGGTACAATACTTGCTGAAGACGGAAGTAAGATGTCAAAATCAAGAGGTAATTTCCCAGATCCAATGTTAATATTTGAAAAATATGGAGCTGATGCTTTAAGATTTTACTTAATGGGCAGCAACCTTATGAGAGCTCGTGACTTAAACTTTAATGAAACTCACTTAAAAGACGTATACAGAAAAATAATAGTTATATTAAGCAACGTTAAAAGCTTTTTTGAATTATACGCTGACAAAGTCAATCTTAAACCTGACACCTCAGACGTTTTGAATGCGTGGATAGTTAGTAAAACTGAGTCTTTAAACAAGAAGTTAACAAAACACTACGATGAATATGATAGTGTTCAAGTATGTTTATTATTACAAGACTTCATAGAAGATCTAAGCACTTGGTATGTTAGAAGAAGTAGAGATAATTTCAAGGTTGATGGTCCAAATAAAGACAAATCAAGAGAAACATTAGCTTACGTATTACACAAGTTATCTTTAATGATGGCTCCAATAACTCCGTTCATAGCTGAAGACATACACCAATCATTAGCTAAACATGTATCTTTAAATGAAAGCGTTCACTTAGAAGCATGGCCAAATCCTGTTGTTAAAAACATAGATGAAAAATTAGAAGAAGACATGGTAAAGGTTAGAGAAGTTGTATCTTTAATACTTGATCAAAGAGAAAAAGTAAAAATTCCTATAAGGCAAGCACTTCTAAGCGCAAAGGTATCTGGATATGACTTATCAGATAAACTTTCAAAACTAATACTGGATGAAACAAATATCAAGAAAATAGAATACGTAAAAGGAGAGCCTAGTGCTTCACTTGACACAACTATGACTCCTGAGCTTGAAAAAGAAGGTATGATTAGGGACTTGATAAGAAAGTTAAATCAGCAAAGAAAAAATATGGGTTTAACAATAGATGATAAGATAACCCTTCATATTTCTTCAAATTCTAAGCTTTTTAATGAAGCAATTAGTGATTTTGAAGATGAATTAAAAAATAGTATTCAAGCAACAAAAATAGTTAGCAGTGGTGGAAAAGAAGCTATTACTATAAAAGATGTTGAAGTAAGCTTTGAAATAAAGCTTTAACTAATCACACGTTTAATTATATTATAAACTTCTGGATACCTATTTGGATTTAAGAGTTGTGTGTGAAGACTAAAAGGAGTTTGACATTCTCCTGTAATCAAATAATTATTTTGTCCTTCTAAAAATACGCTTTCGCTATGCACGATTCCATCTCCGTCTCCTTCGACCATCTCACATCCTTCTCCTCTAATAACGTGCATTCTGTCATTTGGAGGGGAGTTCCTTGGATCGTTTAAGTTTCTAATAAATAAGCTATCGTGTTTCATATCTTCGCATTCTTTATTTGTTCCAAAAAAGTTACAATAACTATATATTCTATCGCTAATACCTTGGTTAGGTGTTCCTATTAGTATTATTTCTCTAATATTTGAGTCTCCAAATATTTGTATGTATCTTCTAGTAACAAGTCCTCCCATGCTATGAGCTACTATGTCTACTCTGTCTTTTCCTGTAATAAGTTTAACTTGGTTTATCATCTCGTTTAATCTTATTGCATAGCTATCTATGTTTTCTGTCTTACTAATACTAGTAATATATCCAAATTCATCAAAGTAAGTAATACTATAATATGTGCTTTTAAAAACAAAGCTATTATTTATTCTTCCAAGATCATTAAACTGATTAGTGTTTAAGCTATCTCCTGGACTAATAATGTATCCTGCTAAGTAGCCATCACTCATAAGTTTATTCTTTAAATTATTAAAACTATCAGTACTATAATCAGGGTGGTTTCTTGTAAAAAAGCTATGGCCGTGTAAAAGTATAACGGGGTATTTATCTAAACACTCACCACTCTGGCAGCACTCCATACAGTTATTATTATAACAACAAATGCTCCTGGGTTCACCTAGTTCTAAAACACTAACGTTTTCAACACTTTTCTCTTCTAACAAATCAAAACTTGTTTTATTAAAACTAAGTTCTTGATTACAACTCAAATTAATAAGCAAAAGTTCATCTAAAATAGTTTGATTAACTCCTGTTGTTTGATTAGAAAAATAAACTACTTCATTAAAACTAATATCTTCTAAATATTTCTCACTCTTAGTATTATTAAATTCTTGACTAACATTAAAAACAATGCTTTCAAATAATTCTTCGTTAAAACTAAGATTTTGAACCTCGTAAATCAGTGATTCTATTTCTAAACACATATCTTCTCTTAAAACCTCACAATCTCTACTTGGACAAACACCAAGACTTGCTATCTTAAAATCTATGAATCTGTCTTCTTCTCTATTATAACTACTATTAACAAGCTCCTTAACCTCTAAGTATCTATTTCTTATTAGAGCTATACTATTTTTTAACTCAAGCTCTTGTTCTAATAACATCGATGTTTGAACAAGATTCTCTCTGTTATTTAGCTCGCCGTATCTTTTTGTTTCATTTAATACAAGCTCTACGTCCAACTTGTTATAATTAGTAACAACTTCGTTATAATATTCTATGGTACTTCTTATCTCTTCTTTTCTAATAGTTGCATTAGTTGAAAAATTAAATAATTCTACGTAGTCAAAAGTTTGATTTCTCCAAAACTCAACGTTTTCTTCTAATCTACTTTTAACAGAATCTAAATATTGAATTAGTGTCTCTGTATTTGTTCTAAGCATAGGCGTTTCGTATTCTTTTAAAGAATTCAAAGTATTATATTCTAAATTAAATAAGTCTATACTAAAACTAAGATTTTGTGCTAGCTCTTCTCTAATACTTCTTCCTAACTCATTTAACTTATAATTAACTGTCACCACACTATTTCTAATCAAGGGATTCTCGCTACTAACACAAATATTTGTAGCAATATTATTACAAGATGCTTTAAAATTATATATTTCTTGACCTTCACCTTCTCTAGTCGGACTAAATTCATATAATTTCTTGTATTCTTTAAAATTACTAACACTAAATTCTTCTTCAAAAATAACCTCTCCGCTTGCTACATTTGTAAGCTCAACATAACAAGAACTACTACAAAGCCAATGATTATTAACATTAACTAAAAACTCCACTTCTTTTGTTTCTCCTTGTTCTAAAAACAAACTAGTAAATTTGGGCTCTGTTCTAACAACAAGCTCTTCAGCTATAGCAAAATTATAATTTACATAAAAATAAAATACTACGGCACTACAAATTAAAAGAGTTATAATTATTGCTAAGAATTTATACTTCAAGCTTATACTTGGAAAAATCTTCATTTCATTTATGCAATAAACAAATATTTATATATTTTTGTTAAAACTTTTAATTACATGGCAAAAATTTCAAGAGATACACCGCTAGCAGAGTTAACACTTAGAAAATATGAAAACCCGAAAGGTTTAGAAGACAGAGAACTTGTAAGAAAACTCTGTTTAAGCCTAGGATTACTACAACCTGGAGATTCTAGGGATGTAATAGTAGACGTTTTCATGGTTATATTAAAATCAAAACAAGAACTAACAAGCACTGAAATAGAAAAACTAACTATTACTCAAAGAGAAGAATATAACTTAGAAATACTAGGTGTGGCTCCAAGCAATATAAGAAGACAAATACTTAGACTTAGAGATCTTTTCTTAGTTGAAAGAGTTGGAAATAATTATAGGATAAATGAATCTACGAATCTTTCTGAATTATTTGCAGAAAAACTTGAGAAATACTATTTAAATAGCATTGTTTCAAGAGTAAAAGAGTATATAAAAGAGACTGATAAGAAGTTTTTAAAATAAAATGTATGAACCTTCTGATGATAGTTATTTCTTTGAAAAGTACATAAATTCTTTAAATGATAAATATGATTTAGCTCTTGATATGGGTACGGGTAGTGGTATACTAGCTAAGGCTTTATTAAAAAAATCAAAAAAAGTACTGGCAGTAGATATACAACAAGATGTAATAGAAAAATTAGATTTAGATGTTGAAAAACATCAAAGCAACTTATTTTTTGATCTTCCTAAGAATTATTTAAAAAAAATTGATTTAATCGTTTTCAATCCTCCTTATCTTCCCTTAGGTGAAGATGAGTTTGACGTTGAGGTTCATGGGGGTATACTTGGTGTTGAAACCACTATAAAATTCTTAAAACAAGCTAAAAAATTCTTATCTCCTAAAGGAAAAATACTATTTATTGCAAGTAACAATGCTAACTTAGAATTTTTAAACTTAAAACTCTTAGAATTCAACTACAAATACGAAATAAAGGATGAATTAAAACTATTCTTTGAAAAACTCTACATTTACGAAGCTAAAAAAGTTTAACAACTAATAAGTAGTAATTAATAGAAAAATATTTAAATGATTTTTAACATCAAGTATTGTATGGATAAAAATAATGCTTCGGACTACAAAAAAAATTTTGAAGAAGTAAAAAGAATAAGTAAAGATAGAACTGATTATATAACTAATCTTATAACTGTTAAGAATCCTGAAAAAATAGCTCTTGGTTTAGTGGGTAGTGATGCTAGATTTGAAAATGCGATTCATAAAGACTTAATAGTTAGTCCTTTAGAGTTCATATTGCTTGGGCATAAAGAAAATGCTAGTGTTGATAATATTGAATTATCTAATGAATTAAAAGAACATTCTTATTCTAAAATAGATAGAATTGATTTATCTAACGATGATTTATTTTACATTAAAATAAATGGTGCTAATAGATTATTTTCTCCTTCAAGATTACTTGATTATTTACATATTGTTGGAAATAAAGATTTATATGATGAAAGATTAGAAAATGCTGTTAATGTTTTGCTTTCTCCTAAAGGTAAAAAAATTGTATCTAGTTCGAGAAAACAAGTATCTGATTATGAAGCTAATATGGTGACTGGTTCTCAAACTTTTGGACCTTTAAGTCTTGATCATTATGATTTAGATAAAGGAGAAGCTATTTATGATCCTAAAAAAAAACTCTGGAGTTTTAAACAAGGACCTAATAGGTTTATTCAGTTTGCGACTACAAGAGATATATTAAAATTAGTAAGAGATGGGTATTTAGATAAAGATGGCTTAAATGAATTGCCTAAAAATATTGTTGATAAAATTGATTTTTTAGAAGATAATGGACTTTATAGTATATCTAAAGATCAAATTAATAATTTAGCTGATAATTATATGTTTTTTTTAAATTTATATCAAAATAGTCAAAAAGCATACTTGGAGGGGGATGTTAAGTTATCTTTTGATTCAAAAGAGGTAAAAGAAAGAATAAATTATTTGGCTAATTTAAGTAGAGATAATGCTTACTTTGTAAAAACAAAGAATTAAAATGGAAAGAAAATCAGTATATGAATTACTTGAAGAATTAGACTTAATTAAAAATAAAAGTGATGAAGCTTCAAATTATTTAAGGTATTCTGGTAATAAAAAAAAATCAAGAAATTTTAAAGATCCTTATAAGATAAATGCGTTAGAGAGGTACATAAAAAAATCTTTATCTCCTTTAGAGGCAGATATTATTACTAATCATTATGGTCTTTCTAATCCTATTCAGTCTCTTTCTGAAATAGCAGATGATTTATTATTAACAACTAAACGTATAGAATTATTAAAAGATGAATCTTTATATAAGTTAAAAAAAGATGAAATCACAATTAAAAGCATTAAAGATTTAATTTACTAAATATTTATTTAGTTGCTAGTATTTTATTTTATTATGGAAAAAGAATTATCAAAGTTATTATTTCAAAAAAAAGAATTATTTAATGAAGGAAAAAGAGGAATGGTTTATACTTCAAAACATAAAGATAAGCTTTATCTAATAAAAAAAAGAAAACCTGAAAGTACGAGTCCAGGTACTATTAAAAATGAGTATGAGTATAACAAAAAATTAAACAAGATAAATGTGGGTCCTAAAATATATTATTATGACGATGAAAAAGATTTTTTAATAAGAGATTTTGTAGATGGAATAAAAATTGAGGAATGGGTTAAAAATCATGGTGAAGACATAGATTTTAAATACAAACTACTAGGAATATTAAAAGAAATATTGTTACAGTGTCGATCTATGGATATTTTAAAAATAAATAAGCAAGAACTCACAAATCCTCACAAAGACATACTAATAACAAAGAAAGGCCCTGTAATAATAGATTTTGAGCGTTGTCGCTTCACTGCTAATCCTAAAAATGTAACTCAGTTCTTACAATATTTAACCAGGCCTTTTATGTCTAAGGTTTTAACAAATAAAGGTGTAATTATATCTAAACAAAAAGTTATTTCGCTTGGTGAAAAATATAAATCTGATAATTCAGCTAATAATTTCTTAGAAATATTAGATTATTTAAAACAATAACTTTTAATAATTAACATTTTTTATTAACAGTTATGTTTGATGATAAATTAGCAAGTTTAATTGCAAAAAAGTTTGGTTTAGACAAAGACGAAGTAAAAGACTTATTAGAAGTTCCTCCAAATCCTAGTCTTGGAGATTTTGCTTTTCCTTGTTTTAGTCTTGCTAAAAAACTAAAAAAGAGTCCTGCTCAAATAGCTTCTGAAAACACTGATATAAATGCTAGTTTTTTAAAAGAAGTAAAAGCAGTAGGTCCTTACTTAAACTTTTTTTTAAATAATTTTTCTGTATCTTTAAAACTAAAAGACTTAGGCTTTGATTTCAAACAATCATTTGAAACTATACTTATTGAAAGCCCAAGCCCAAACACAAACAAGCCTCTACACCTAGGTCATGTAAGAAACATGTTACTTGGAGTAAGCACTGCTAACATATTCAAAAAGTTAGGTAATAATGTCTTATTAACAGAAGTTGTAAATGATAAAGGAACTCATATATGTAAATCTATGCTTGCATACAAACTCTATGGAGAAGGTGAAACTCCTAAGAGTTCAGGTATAAAAGGTGATTTTTTTGCTGGAAAATACTATGTCTTATTCAATGAAAAACTAAAAGAAAACCCTGAGTTAGAACAAAAAGCTCAGCAAATGCTAGTTGACTGGGAAAACGGAGATACTGAAGTACTAAAGCTTTGGGATAAGATGAGGGAGTGGTGTCTTGATGGATTTAGAGAATCTTACAAAGATTTTGGTATGAAAATAGATGTTGCTTATTTTGAAAGTGACTTATATTTAGAAGGTAAAAAAATAGTTGAACAAGGCCTAGCTCAAAATAAGTTCAAAAAAGAAGAAGACGGTGCTATATACGTTGATTTAGAGCATAAAGGTCTTGGAAAAAAATATCTTCAAAGAAAAGACGGAACTTCTATTTATATAACTCAAGATATATATCTTGCAAAAAAAAGGTTTAACGAATTCAAAATGGATAAAATGGTATATGTTGTTGCTAGTGAGCAAGATTATCATTTCAAAGTATTATTTGAAATCTTTAACATATTAGAATATGAGTTTGCTCAAAAATGTCATCATTTAAGCTATGGTATGGTTCATCTCCCTGAGGGTAGAATGAAGAGCCGTGAGGGTAATGTTGTTGACGCTGATAAGTTCAGATTAGAATTAATTGAAGATGCTAAAAGCGAATTAAAAGAACGCTATAGTTTAGATGAATCTGAGTTAAATAGAAGAGCTGAGATTATTGGTATGGGTGCTTTAAAGTTCTTTATATTAAAGCATGATTCAAAAAAAGATATGACTTATAACCCTAAAGAATCATTAAGCTTTAGTGGTGAAACTGGTCCTTATATTCAGTATACTTATGCTCGTATTTGTAGTATATTCAAAAAATCTAGTTCAAAACCTAGTCTTTCTGATAACTTAGCTCATGATTTAGAAAAACAACTAACTTTCAAATTATTTGATTTTGAAGGGGTTATTTTAAAGAGTGCTCAAGATTATAAGCCTAGTTTGATTTGTAATTATTTATTAGAGCTCTCTCAGCTAACAACTAAGTATTATCACGAGGTTCAAATAATAAGTGATGATAAAGAATTAGAACAATCAAGACTATTCTTGCTTGATAAAGTAAGAGTTACATTAAAAGAGGGTCTAGCTATTCTAGGAATTGATGTCTTATACGAAATGTAGAGAAATTATTATATTAATTCAACCATGTCGTCATATTTTATTTCTTCTATTATGCTTGATGTATTGTAGTCTTTTATGGTTGAACTAAACTTCATACGTATGTCTACTAGTATTTGGTCGAATTCTTTAAGATTTTTAGCTACTACGTTTATTATTAAGTCCCATTTACCGCTTGTTTTTGCTATGTAGCTTATGTTTTTTAGTGATTTTAAGTATGAGATGAATTTGTTTTTTTCTTGTTCTGATGAGTAGTTAAGTTCGAAGTTTACAAAGGAGTAAATGGGGTTTTCTAATATTATGGGGTCTAGGACGGCGTGGTAGTGGAGTATTAGGTTGTTTTCTTCCATTCTTTTTATTCTGTATAGTACGCTGTCTCTTTGTATTCCTGTGGCTCTTGATATGTCTGCTATGCTTTTCCTGGCGTTTTTATTAAGTATTGTTAATATTTTTTTATCTTTCTCATCTAATTTTAACATATTATTACTTATATTAAGTAATTTGTATATAAATGTTTCTTAAAATAAGTAAAAAATTAAAGTAACTTTATTAAATCATATAATATTACTTACAAGTAGTAAAAAACACGAATAGTGTGTTTGGGGGTAAATAAAATGGAAGAAAATGAAAATGGCTCTTTTTTTGCAAATCAAAATAGAGTATTAGTGGTAGATGATTTAGCTCATATCAGAGAAGAGTTAAGTGATTTATTGTATTCTATAAATGTAAAAGAAGTAGTAGAGGCATCAACATTAAAAGAAGCAGTATCTGCTGTTCAACAAGGAGGAATAGATAGTATAATTAGTGATTTATTGTATCCTGTTGGTGAATTTAGTGGTGCAAATGAATTGACAAATACGTTTACTGGCGAAATGTATGATGCAATATTTAGAATTGTTGAAAAAGGCGGTATTTACACTGAACAAGGTGCTAAAAAAATTTTAAACTATGTATGTAGTTTAAAAAACGGTGAATTTGAACCTGAAGATATACCTTCTGGAACATTATTAACATTTTACGCTGCCAAAAGAGATATACCTATAGTCATAAATACTGACTTGGGTCATCATAATATAAAAGTAGAACCAATAGCATATGGTGGTGCTTTTTATTTAACTAATGTTAATAGTGGTAAAAATGCTGAGAATATAATTAATATTGATGAAGTAAAGCTAAATAGAAGGGAGTTATATAATAACCAGTTTCCTAGCACAAAGAGATTAGCGGAGCTTGATTCAACTTATGAATAATTTTTTTTTTTTTATTTGATTTTACATCTAATATTATTTAAAACTTTTAATTTATTATTAATATATTCTATTTCAAGATAAGCACAATCTTCATAATTTATTTCTCCCAGATTTAATATTTCTCTAACCAGTACAAACATAAATCCTCCATGACTAAAAATGGCAAATGTATTTTTATTTTCTTTTAAAATATTGAAAAAACAATTTTTAACTCTTAAAGTAAAGTCTTCGTAGCTCTCGCTTCTTAAAATATCGTGAAACATCTTATTGCCTTTTACTTTAGCAGTTTCTAAAGGATATTTACTTTTAGCTTCTATTTTAGTAAGTCCTGTTAAAACACCATAATTATTTCTCTCCCTTAAATCTATAACTTCTATTAAATTAGCTTTAATAAAATCATTAGCAATAAAAGCTGTTTCTTTAGCTCTAAGTTTTGGGCTGTGATAAATTTTTTCAATACCTTTGTTTTTAAGTTCTAATCCTAATTTTTTAGCTTGTTCTTTTCCTTTATTTGTGAGTGGATCATCATAATCTCCTCCGTATTTATCTTCTATATCTGATGTGCTTTCTGCATGCCGTATAAAATAAAATTTCATATTAGTTAAATCCTCTTTTTTTTATTTGTAAATATTTTTTCTGTGTCCTATTTTTATAACAAGTATTCTAAGCTCGCTCTTATAAATGTCTGCTATTATTCTGTATTGTCCTGCTCTTAATTTGTAAGATTTGTCTCCTACTAATCTTTCAAAATGTTTTTCAGGTCTTATTCTTGCTCTTTCTAAAACTGATACTATGTGTTCTTGTTTGTCTTTAGAAAGTTTTTTTAAAAACTTTACTGCGCTTTTTGAATAAGTCAATTCAAACAATTTACACCTCTAAAGATCTAAGTCTTTTTTTAATTGTGCATGCGTTATATATTCTCCTTTTTCAAATTCTTTTCTAGCTAGTTCTATTTCTTTTTTGGTTTGTTCACTAAGTTCTAAAGTATCTTCTAGCAAATCCCAAATTATTTCTTCGTAACTATCTTTAGGAGAAATTTTTCTTTTACTAAGTTTTTCTTTTAATTCTTTACTTACTTGTATAGTTGTAACCATAGTATAACTATAACTCATCTATGGTTTATATATTTTGTTGTTTAATTACGAAATTATTTAAATTAAAGTGTTATTAATCGTTATATGCATAAATCTTTTAAAAATAAAAAAGAAATAATGGATTTATATGAAAAAAGAAATAAGGTGCTCCAACCATTTATTAATTTATATAAAAAATTAGTAATTTCCCATAGCACGCCAAACAAAAAAGATTTTATTAGTATTTTAAATCAAGCTAAGATAATTCTTCCAACAAATAAGACTGATAAAAAATCTAGTTATATGGAAAAACTTCTTGGTATGGATAAAGCAATATTTTATGCTATTGGTTTTCCTTATGTATTATCATATAATTGGAAATACTCATTAGTATTTGACATAGAATACATAAAAAAATGTGAGTACTACAAAAAATCAGTAGGGTATCAAGCATACAAAAATATATTTAATTATTGGTATAAAAAAGACGATACGATAAAAAAGATTGCTAGTAAAAATAAAAGATGTGAAGAAGTAATAGATGAATATTTGAACAAAGAGTTATTTGGAGAAAAAAGAAAAATCTTAAGGTTTTGGGAAATAGAAAAAGAGATTTATGAAGAAATTTTATATCATCCAAAAAAAGATTATTTGATTTTTTTAGCAAAAAAAGCAAAAAAGGAATTGTTATTAGAGTCTGCTAAAGCGATTACTGATGCTCCAAAAATAATTGAGGACTTTAGAGTTCCTGAAATAATAAGCTTTAAAGAAAAAAACTTAAAGAAAAACAAACACTTCTTAGGAATAGCTCTTATAAAAAAAGATAGAGAAATAGAAACATTGTTTAAAAAACTTTATCCTGAAAAAGAAATATTTTTTATAGATGATCTCTAATTAATTTATTTAAGCTCTCGAATGCTAAAGAAACGTCTTTTTCTTTAATTATAAATGTCATTTTTGTAAGAGTAGACACTATTTCTACGATATTTATGTTGTTCCAATTAAGTGTTTTTGTAACTAAGTAAAACAACCCTACTGTCTCTATAGATTCTAAAGGTATGTTTATAGTTAAACTACTCAAACTTTTTATTTCGTATTTTATTTCTTGTTTAGAGAAAATATTTTTAATATCTTTCAAAAATTTCTCATCACTCATAATCATTATTTCATTTAATCCTTGAGTTATAACTAAGTAGTCTCCCTTACTATAATCTACTAACTCGTACAACTTTGAAAGTTTTTTTTTCTAAAGATTTATTTTTATATAGGGTTATCTCTATTATTTTGCTTCTAATTATTATGTTAGTACTATTGTCAAATTTTATTTTAGAAAGTTTTGTATCTTTTATTTTTTCGCTATATCTTCTTATTGCAAGATTAACTGCGCTGAACTTAATTTCTTTATTGATTTCTTTTTGTTAAATTTGTAGTTATCAAAACTATGTTTTCTAGTTCTTCTACTTTTTTAAATCTTCCATAAAGTTCAACCAGTAAATTTGTTTTTTCGTATAAGTCATTTATTATTTCGTACAGGTCTTGCATTATATTGAGTTCTTTCTCAACTACTTTTTCGCTGCTTGTTTCTATGTCGTTTTTTTTATTTTTTATTTGCGCATATATTGCACTAAAGTTAGGTCCTGTTATGTTGCCTGGTTCTCTGACAATTCCGAGTAGAAGTTTTAATTTTTTGTTAAATGAATCTAGTTCTTGAATATCTTTCCATAATTCTTTTGTTGCGTTGTTTAGGTCTCCGTAAGGGTTTTTATCTTTTTGAATTAAATCTTTTAGTTCTCCTATGATTGTGCTTAATAGTCCCATTTTTTTTATTTTAATTTTTTCATATAAAGAAGTTGTTTTTTTCTATGATTAAAATAATCAAACACTTCTCCTTTCTTTTCAAAGCCTAGCTTTTCATACATCTTTCTTGCAACAAAATTATCTTCAGATGTATTAACAATAACTGATTCGCACTTTCTTTCTAGTCCATACTCAAAAGCTTTCTCAATTAAAGATCTTCCAACTCTTCTTCCTCTATAATTATTAGCTACAAAAATATGGTTTATTTCAAGCACATAAAGCCTAATACTTAAAGAAATACTTCCAACAACTTCGCTATCATTCAAACACAAAAAACTCATAAAATAACTATTTTCAAATAACTCAATATTATAACTTTCATTAGTTGAAGGATCGATATCTTCTTCTCTTAAGAGAAGCTTAATATCTTTTAGGTAAGATTCATTAAATTCAATTATTTTCATTACTATAAAACTTTAAATAATCCTTTAAATAATTATTTGTTTAGATGTTTAAAAAAGTAAATTTAACTAAAAAAGATATTGAGAGTATTTTACAAAATTATGACTTGGGTTATTTAGATAAAGCTGAAAAGATAAAAGAAGGAGAAGTAAATACATCATATTACATAAAAACAAATAAGAAAGAAGCGCTCTTAAGAGTGTACAGACCTAAATTCTCCAAAGAAGAAATAAACTTAGAACACAAACTAATAAAAAAGTTAAAACAAATAAAACAAGTACCAAAGCTATACGAAAACAAACAAGGACTTACACTCACAGAATACAAGGAACATAAAATAAGCATATTTGAATACAAAAAAGGAGAAAAAATAGAAGCTAACAACATAAACACTTCACAATTAAAAAACTTGGCAAAACTAACTGCAAACATGCATAAAGTATTAGAAGGTTTCAAACCAAAAGAAGCAATAGACAAAGAAGCTATAACAAAAGAATCAGTAAAACATCACTTAAACAAAATAAAAAATCTTCCAAAAACTAAAAAAGAATATGTTTTAAACGTTTTAAGCGATATAAAATATCCAAAAAACCTCTCGAAAAGAATAGTCCACGCAGACATGCACCTAGGAAACATGGTTTTTGACGAAAAACAAGTAACGGGTCTATTTGATTTCGATGATTGTTTTTATGGTCCAAAACTAATGGACATAGCCTCAATAATAAGATATGTTTGTTTTTATGACAAAAAACTAGATAAAAAAAGAGTAAACATATTCTTAGAAGAATACCAAAAACATATAACTCTTTCAAAAACAGAAAAAGCAAACCTTTGGCAAATAACAAGACTATTCAACATAACACACTACGTATACAACTTATACGATGAAAAAAATTGGAATAAGAAGCTAAATCATGAGTATTTTGAAGAAGAAATGGAAAATTATATAAATTAAGTTTATTTAAAAATCCTATGAAATTTATAGATTGGTTATTTAATAAAACTAGTGAAGATAAATATATAGAAAACGTTTGTCAACTGAACTGGTTTTTTGAAAAGGTTTCTGAATTACTTTTTTTTCTGAAAAAGCAGATAGATGAACTGGAAAAAAAAGAGTCTGATGTGCTGGATGAGTTGGAAAAACGCAATCTTAGTCCTGCTCAATTTGAGGAGTCTTATTATGAAGAAATATTTAAACATTATCTTCCGGTATTAAAAAAAAATGTTTCTAGAAATAATAAATACATAGGAAATGTTTCTGGAGACTTATTAGCTTTAATAAAATCTATAAAAAAGTTACATGACGAACTTGAATCGGAAAACCTCGATGAACTGGTTAGACTAAGAAGAGAACGAAGAGAAGAACACATATTTTTTAAAAGATTTATTGATTGTTGTGAGAAGGAAGGTTTAAATGATTTATTAGCTGATTTAAAAAAGTGTATTTCGAACCTTATTAATCATTCTAATACAGATAATTATGAGAATAATGTACTGATTATAGAAGCTCTGTTGAAAGAATTGCATTCTACGCTAGAAAAATTAAAAGAAAAATTGGTGAAGTTAATGAATTTATGTAGACCGGAAATTGCTGCACTGAATAATTTAGAAGTTCGTTTGAAGAAAAAGTATGAAGAAAAAAATATTGATGTGACTGTTGATAATGTGTCTATAGAATATTATAGAGTATTTGAAATTTTGAAAAATAGCGATAAAAAAGAATTAAGTGATGAGAATTTACTATCTATCTTATTACTTTTAGGTAAATTAAAAAAAGTTCAATTTGAGCCATGTACTCAACAAGAAATTGAGGCTCTAGGTTTAATTGCTCATGGAAATCAGGTGAAATTTGGACATAACTATTTATTTTTATATAAAGGCGACTTTGGAAAGGGTAAAAAATACTTTACCATTGATAGAGATGCTCATTTATACTACTTAAGGTTTAATTATACAGAGAATCAACAAACAATAAACTGTTACGTATCCTCAATCCCTAGTCATGTAGATATTCAGATTGGAGGACACAGACATAAAAAGGAAGATATAAAAGGTGTGTTTGACGATTTTTTAAAAGATATTAGGTCTTCTTTGCTGGTTAAAGTAGATGGAGTGAGTTATGAGTTTGAGCAGCAATAGTTTAATATATTTCTGATAGGGCGTTAATGAGTGTGATTTTTAATAATGTTAACAAGATCATCATTAATTTTGTTGAACCTCATTTTAAATCCTTCGTTTGGGTTTGATATTGAAAATAAAGATAGTTTACTGAATTGTAGTTCTGTTCTCAAAAATAGTTTTTCTAGGTTGGCTGTGTTTATTATATTGTCTGAATCAAAAATGTGGGTGAAAAAGTATGGTTCTTGACCTCTAAGATGAGCAGGTTGTCTTTTATATATGTCAACTTGCCAATATGCATCAAAAAAATTAATGGCTTGTTTGTAATCTCCTACTAAATGTAAAGAATGTCTATCTTTAGACTTATTTTTATATTTAATATCGGCTATTATGTTTTCTTCGTCATAAATCAGTTCTTTGTTTTTTGATTCAGGGAATATTATTGAATGAATTATTTGTTCCTCTTTGTAAAAATCTAGTATCTCTTCAAATAAATTTCTGAATTTGTTAATATTCTTTTTTAAAGCCGTGTCATCTCTTTCTAATTTGTTGTCTTCGTATTTGTCATTTAATATCAGTCCTGCATTTCTAGTGCACAATTTTTCTCTGTGATATAAATTTACATCGTATCCTTTGAAAGATTCAGACGGATTTTGCTGAGCAAAAACATATTCCTTTTTATATATTGATTTATGGTTTATAGGATTATCAATGTCTTTTGCGTTTTCAAAGAATAAATGATATCCTTCTGGATGTGGTTTATAATTTGATTCTTCTCTACCTATTCTATATATATTTGGTTTAATTTCGGATGATTCTTTTTTATCTGAACTGTTTATCCTTGATTTTGATTCTAAACGATATATTTTATCTGATTCCATTTTATCAATTTTCCATTATCACTGATATAGGTTTTAATCTTGCAACTTTTTTTACCAGTCCTTGTTCTTGTAAATAGTTTACTATAGGTGTTGAACTTCTATATGCTGCAGGAGCTTGCTCTATTGCATTAGAGTAAGGTACGTTTAATGAAACATCTCTAAACATTTTTTCTACATCTTTTTTTCCAAATCTTCTTTTAGTTTTGCTCGTATCCATTAATCTTCCGCATCCGTGATTAATCGTGTCTAAACTTTCGTGTAGTTCTCTGCCTGGTGATACTATATAGCTAAAATCTGTAGGATTGCCTGCAATTATTGCTAAGCCATTTTCAAATTCTTGAGTTCCTTTTTGAACTCTATAATAATCGCCAAATTCCACGATTTGATTATGTGGTGTGTTTATTAGCTCTTCATATGAAATATTGTGCTCGTACTTGGATTTAAAATATTGTAGGGCTGTTTGTGTAAGATTATCTCTATTTTTTTTAGCTAAATCAACCTTTCTTTTAAAATCTTTAATATATGCTGAATTATTAATTGATTGGTTTTTGTGTTTTAAAAACGTTTTATAACCTTCTTCTCCACTACCGCTATGAACAAAAATAAAAATATTATTTTTAAAATGTTTATGTTGTTTTGAGTAAACTATATCTGGAATCATTATATCTACAAAATGATTTCCTTTTCCTATGAAATGGTTATAATTAGTCGTTATTAAGTCACTAAGCTCTTTAGTAAGCCTATCTGTTTTTTTTTTATTAATACTTTTCTTTTTTTGAAAAGTTTCGGGGTTTATCTTCACGCTGGTAAGTTTATACCCGCAACCTATATCGTGGCCAATAAAACTAGGATCTAGAAATTCTGATGTGCTTATAATACTTGTCGAGCCTGTTGGCAAGCCTATATTTGGATTTATATCTGGAAAGAATATTTGATAATCTATTTTGTGTTTTCTTTTTATATCTTCGTTAATACCAAGTGCTTTTCTGGCGCCTACTGATTTAATTATGTCTTCGGGTATGAAATATTTTTCCATGCAAAAAAGTATTACTTCTTTTTTTATAAACATTACTATTTTCACAACCAACTAGTAGTGTTAAAAAATAAAAAAATAAAAAAAGTTAATTTCTAAACGAATCTTTCACCATTTGACTGATTTCATTTACAGAGTATCTATCTGCAGGGCTTTTGCCTTCATCAAGTATTCTGTATACAGGTCTCAAAGCATCGTCAACGCTTCTAGCATCGTATCCAAGACTAATAAGACCTTCTCTAGCATTTAAAGCCTTATCTTTAGCCACATCTAAAGTAGATCTAAATCTGCCTCCTTCATCAATCATAACGCCTTCAAGTCCATCTTTTAGAGCTGATTCTCTATTAAACCTAAGGTTTTCCATTGATTGAAGCTTTGATTCGTACTCTAAAAGCCCTATGTACATTAAAGTCGCTGCAACATCTTCCTTCGCGCTTTGCTGAGAGCTCAAACTCCTCATCTCCACAAGTGGTAAGTAGCCATTTGACTTTTCAACAAACTTAATTCTTGCATCATGCCAATTAAGACCTATACCTATCTCAAAAGCTGCAGGCTCATGATCCAAAATAAATGGATGTGAGCTAACTCTTGTAAAGTAATCTTCTATACTACTAAAGTACCTTTTTGGAAGACCTATTCTAGTTTCTTTATCTTCATTTCTTTCAACACTATTTCTAGTATCGTGAGTCTCTTCCCAAACCTTTACTCTACAGTCTTTAAAACCACTTTCTTTGGAATTTATGTACTTTGCATTTCCAAAAATAGCTACAAGGTATGGACTTATACTCAAACTTTTATTCAACTTATCTACAGCATCATCAACTGACTTGCAATCAACATTAAGCTGCAGAGCGTTAAACAGTCCTACGTGCCTTGCATCAAGCTCAGGAAACAAAGTCTTAAACTCCTTAGACACTCTTTCATTGTTAAAAGAAGGCACTTTCTCGTACTTGTCTTCGTTTGGAGTTATTGCAAAATCTTTCAAGTTCAGATTTGGTATGCTTCCAACACTAGATACTTTTTGCTTTATCTTGCTAAGCGTATTGCCAAGATCTGTTAAGTAAGAATCTTTAAAGCCTTCTAAACTTCTAATTAAAAGAGGATCAGTTACAACCTCTATTTGATGATGTCCAAGCTCTTTTGCAATCTTTCTATCCTTAACGTCTTGTCTAGTGGCAGGTTTTGCATTTTCATCAAACACTCCAAGTTCAAGCTCTATTCCAACTTTTGGAACAGACTCTTTAGATCCTACAACTCTTGACAAAACTTTTTTTGACTTCTCATCAAAAGCCTTTTTCATTCTCTTCTCAAGATCTAAAGATGTCATTTTCGCTCACCTACTCCTACTAAGAAATCATCTTTTTTACAGACCTTACAGTTACTAACTTGCATAACTTCTCCACTTAAAGGCGATTTAACTGCAACCTTTCTACTGCCTACTAATACGTGGCCTAAGACTTCTCCTTTAATAACGCTCTTACTAGGACTTACCCTTGCAACAAACAGTCCTTTACTTGGAGAAACTACTTTAATTCTGCTCAAAGTCTTCCTCAAAGTCTTAACAGCCAACCCATTTTTAATTAGCACCGCAACAACTCTTTTTGCAACTAAGCTTACTTCTCCTTGCCTTAAATTACTAAGACAATTCATCTCAACTGCAAAATTGCTAATTCCAATCTTACTTAAATTAACACCAATTGAGCCATCAAACTCGCTACTAATTTGCCAAATTTGCTCAGGTCCAAAAACTTCAACGTTTTCATCAAAATCTTTAAACTGTATGCAAGTAAGCTTTGTCTTTGAATGAAAACAATGCAAATCAATAACTAAATCTGCTCCTTTCAAAAAACTAGCCAACTTAAAAGCTAACCTTTCTTCGTGATCTCCACTTTCTTTGCCGGGAAACACCCTATTTAAATCGCTGTCAACAAACCTTTTATTTTGTTTTAAAGCCAAATTGTTAACTTTAACTATTTCAAGTGTTCCTTTACTTACTTTACTTTCCTTAATTTTTTCTGCTACAAGTAAAGGGCTATGCTCATCTCCATGAACTCCAACTAGCAAAACAACTCTTGGGTTGCCTTTGCCTAAACTTGTAATTTGCAGACTATCGTCTATATTCATATTAATCACCTATATATCATCTAAATTTTGTTGTAATAACCTTACTTTAAAGAAAAAATAGCTTTTCGCGAGCACAAATTAAACTGTCTACTCCAGATTTAATTGTTTTCTCACTTAACACTATTTTTAGCATTAAGCAAAATAGAAATAATCATAGCTAAAGCTAACTAATTGGTCTGTGTCATTTAATTTTTTAGCTATCATAAAAATAGTGAAATGACTAACCATTTATATATTTTGTTATTACTAAAAAGTAATTAAATAATAGAAAAGTATATAAATTATTGTCACTATCTAGTAGTATGGATGATTTGGAAAGTAGATTAAAACAAGAATTTGATGACTCGCCTGTTGTCAGATCCCTTGTCAAAGACAAAAAACTCTTCTTAATAGATAGCAATATAAACAATTCAAACAAAAAAACAGATGAAAACATAAAAAAAATAAAACAATACACAAAAGAAACCTACGACAAAGAACCTGAAGTTGAAATAATGGATTACTATTCATTTATTGAATCAAGTTTAGGAATGAGTTTTTCAGAATATTTGCAAAAAACAAAAGACTTATCTGCTCATGAAACAGCAAAATTTGCAAAAGAGCAACTAGAAAAATCAAACTTTAACCCAGATGATGGAGTATACTTAGTAAACCAAAACTCAATAGTAAATGGAGTTTCTAAAAACAAACACGAGCTCACTAAAGATGCCATACTAAACAAAGTACTAGCATCATATTTAGCAAAAAAAGGTGCTGACTCAACACTTTTAACGCTTGACGAAGAATCAGCACTTACAAATTCTAATGTTTCGCTATCAAAACCTTTTAATGCAGATATATATACTATAAATAAATTTTACAAAATAGGGTTATACAACTCATTAGACATGCTAAGGGATAACTCTGCAAAAGCTCACCACGATCTTTTAGCTTACAAAAATAGCAGATTTATAGAAAACTTAGCAGGATCATTTAGCACAACAAACCTGCAGAGCACAATCCCAAAAAAATTCGCATTTATAACTAACAAAATAAAAAAAACAGGAAAATTTGACGTTATATCTTTAAACGAAAGATTAGAAAATATAGATTTTAGTAAATACTCTGCTCTGTTCATAGATAACACTTGGAATTCTGATGAAAACAATGATTCGAAAATAGGAGGTGGGTTTGAATTCTTAAAAAAACTAGGAATAGAAATAATACTTTGTGCAAACACACCAAGAAAAGCAAAAGAAGCAATAAACAAAGAAGCCATAACAAAAGAATCAGTAAAACACCACCTAAACAAAATAAAAAATCTTCCAAAAACTAAAAAAGAATATGTTTTAAACGTTTTAAGCGATATAAAATATCCAAAAAACCTCTCGAAAAGAATAGTCCACGCAGACATGCACCTAGGAAACATGGTTTTTGACGAAAAACAAGTAACGGGTCTATTTGATTTCGATGATTGTTTTTATGGTCCAAAACTAATGGACATAGCCTCAATAATAAGATATGTTTGTTTTTATGACAAAAAACTAGATAAAAAAAGAGTAAACATATTCTTAGAAGAATACCAAAAATACGCGGCGCTTTCAAAAACAGAAAAAGCAAACCTTTGGCAAATAACAAGACTATTCAACATAATACACTACGTATACAACTTATATGATGAAAATAATTGGAAAATAAAGAAAAACCACGAGTATTTTGAAGAAGAAATAAAAAAATAAAAAATTATTCCTTGAAGTAACTTGGTCTATTATTCTCATAAACAAGCTCTAAGTGTTTTGCAAACTTTTTTTTAACTAATTTAAATTTGCCTGTTTTTGTTTTGACTGCTACGTTATGCCAAGGAGTTCCCCAATTATCATTTGTACCTATAAGATTAATTCCGAATTTATTATTTGCTGTACTATGTGGATGTATTGATAATCTTATATGGTTTGGGTACTTATCTTTTATGAGTGAGTCGTAAGCTCGACTTCTTTGAACCATTTTTAAAGCTATGTTTTTACATCTTGCTATAAACTTCTTATTAGATTCGTATTTAGTCAAATCGTCTATCATAAATCTGGTAAGTCCTAAGTATAAATTCTTAGTATCAACAGATTCTTTTATCTCTGATTTGACTTCGCTTAAAGACATTCCGTATTTATCAATTAAGTTGTATCTTAACTTATCGAAGTTTTTCTCTTGCATAAGATCTTCTAAGTTAACAAAAGAAACGTATTTGTTTAAATTCATACGTTTAAGTTCTTCGTGGTAGTTTGTTATATCTTCATCACTTACATTAATAAGATCTGAAAATACTCTTCCGTCGGATACAATTAAAACGTTAGCTCCTTCATCATATATATTTTTTATTTCTTCACATATATTATTCAAATTTTCAAGAGCTAACTCTTCTCCTTTATCTGGAAGTCTACCTAGTACTTTTGTCTTCGTATTTGAAGATTTGCAGGGAAAACCTGGCAAAACAAAATTTATTGGTTCATTTAATAATATTTTGTTGATTATTTGTTCTTGTAGCAAAAATTTGCCTTTGCTCTCGAATAAATCTGGTTTTCCTTTTCTTCTATGCTTATCTATTATATTTGTTATTTTATTTGTTTTTTCAGCTAAAAAGATATTTATCTTGTGCTGAACCTCTATCTAGTTTAATACTATCTTCTATTATGTTTTCTATCATTTTAATTTACCTCGCTTCTTCGTTGTTTTTATTGACTTTATAATTAAGAAGTGATGGTTCACAAAAACATGAAAAATTAGCTTATATCTAAAAATTCGTGTTTATTTGCTTTAAATCACTTTTTAAAGTTTAAGCAAAGTAGAAATATTCATAGCTAAAGCTAAATAAAGAGTTTTTTTGTTTTCTATTTTTAGCTATCATAAATCTTAAGAAATAACTTTTTATTTAAATAAATTACTATTTTACTACTATTAAGTAACTAAAAAACACAATATTTATAAATGTGTGGTGTTTAATAAAAATATGTCGCTAGAGAACACAGTAGGTGAATTATTTGATATAGAGAACGATGTTGTAGCTAGAAGTATGGCTAAAAACACGTCTTTGATAGTCTTAACAAATGAAATTGTCAACAGCGATCAACACAATGAATTTGCAAAAGCTTGGCAAAACATAGAATCTTTTTCAGAAAATAGTGTGGTTACTCATTTCTCTTATGATTTAATGCTAAAAGACTTATTAGGTATGGATAAATATGGGTTTATTGAACACACAAAAAATCTTGACAGCTTTGATAAAATAAAAAGCTATTTTGATATATTGGCTGATGATAAAAAACCAAATATACTTGGACAAAAAGAAAACTACTTGATAACTGTAAAGGGGGTTGACTTTTTAAATAAAGAAAACTTTGAACAAGAAGTGGCTAGATATCAAAGGGAAAAAATGCTTGCAGATCTCTTTTCAGAATACATAAATACTAAAACGGACAGTACAGCTCAAGTAATAGAGAGAAAAAATAGGGTTGTAGGAAATACTATAGAGTTTCCAGAATCAGATAATGAATTCACAATTGATTATTTACATGATAAATTAAATAAATTAAGACATGATGTGGGGGATAAATTAAACGAGGAATTTATGACGGGTTTATCTAAAAAATATCAAGAATTTAATTTGCAAAGTACTGTTCCAAACGGTTTTACATTTATAACTGATAAAAGAAATATAGATGGAAAGTTTAATATAATAGATTACACGGAAATTCCAAGCACTGAAGAATTAAACAAAAACGGGGCTTTATTCATAGATAATATGTATAGTTTTGTGTGGGTAAAACCAAACACTAAGTTGGGACATGGAATAAATATACTTGATAAAGTAAAAGATAAATTTAACGGACCTATATTTTATCAAACAGCACATAACTTAGAAGATTTAACTGAAGATGAAATAAATGAAATAGAATCTAGGGGGGCTTTAATACTTCCAAAAAATGTAGCTCCTAAGCTAAATAAAAGTAAAATTGCTGCCTTAAAAGAAGTGGCATTATCTAGCTTCTTATCAAAAGATGAAATAGTTGGTCAGTATTATACCAAAGCAGAATTACCGAGAGGACAAAATCAACCGGTTAGAACAATTATTGAAGATAAAGAATACTTCATAACATTTACAAAGGCAGTAAATCAACTACACAAAACAAATAATGTTATTAGAGATGTTATTACTAAAAATCAAGATTTAGATGAAGAATTAGTCCATAAGATGTATGTTTTAAGTGATTTTCATTCAAAAACAAGACGGGCATTATGGTTTAGAGAAATAGATTCTAATCTATTTTATGAAAAAAGCACAGAGGACTACATAGAATATGAAAATTTAGAAAAAAATATCAGGGGATACTTATCTGAAAACTTTAAAGAATTATATGATTCTATTGTTGATAAGCATAGCGGTTTTGATTTAACGGTTTTATCTCATAATGATACTAAATGGGATAATTGGTTTGAAGATAAAATATTGGGTGATTTTGGTCATGCAGCAGCTGGAACAGAATATAAAGATATATCAAGAGCTCTGATAACTAAAAATTCATTAGAAAATAAAGCTTTAGATTTAGATCAAGTAGACAAAGCAATAGAATCTTACATAGAACTTAGAAAATCAACGGATTACGGATTCTTTGAAAATATTCATGGAGATTTCAAAAAAAGAGTTTATGAGTCTTTATTTATTGAAAGTTTAAGACTTGCTAGTTATGAATCTGATAAATCAAAAGAGTTAACGGATGGATTACTAGGTATTGCTAATCAGATGTATGATGTCTTATATGATTCAATGGTCGAAGAGGTTGAGCCTGTTTACGCAAGCGAGGTAGAGATGTCTGGAAGCTTCTCCTAGATAATAAAGGTCTAATGCTTCTTTTGGCTTACAATTACTCAATTTATTAGGTAATATTTTATGAATTAGCTTGGCGCTTTCATCGTGACTTTTTCTTAATTTTTCTAGTTCATTAGAAAAGTAGGCTTTATGAAACTCTTCAAATACTATTAATAGTTCGTCTTTAAATTCATGTTTTTTATTAGTTCTACAAAGTGCGTGTTGTAAAAGTATAAGTCTTGATATTATACTATATTTATAAAAATTTTTTTCCGGATTTTCTTGGTTTTGTGTGTTAATTATTACTCGCATACAATAATTTCCATAATTATTTAACTTATCTTTCAAATAATCTTTATTTGATTCTTCATCAAATGTTTGTTTTATTATAAAAAACATTTTTCTAATTATTTGATCTAAATTGTTTTGTTGAGGTTCTGCTATACTTGAAATAATTATTTTGTCTTTTTTTACTTCTGTAACTTCAAATCCTAGTAATCTATTGCTAACTATTTGTTCTATAAATTCTAATTTATTTGTTTCTCCTTCTAAAATTATTTTTGTACATCCTGATCTATATCTATTATTTAATATAACTCTTAAGCTTCTATCATCAAATCCAGATATATTTATCTTTGATATTTTTTCTTTTATGTCTAGAGGGTTTGTTTTTAATACTAATTCATTATTTTTTTGTTCTAAGAATATTTCTGAACTCTCGTCTATATTGTTTGATCTTATCCATTTTATGGGGAGAGTTATGGTGAAACTATTATTTCCTTGTTTTATTATTTTTCTTTGCATGTAAAAAGAGTAATACTTATTTATATATAAAATTAACTATTTTTATGTTAAAAACATATTCTTTATATTTTTTATATTGATTAAATATATATTTTTAGATTTATTTACTACTATTAAGTTTTAAAAAAACATTTGGTGGTTGAAATGGATGAAGGAAAACTTGAAAGAATGATAAGAAAAACAGTAGGAAGAGGAAGAATAACTGTACAACAAGCAAGAGATGATATAGATAAAGCTAAACAATACGGTATGCGATCTATAGCAAACCGTTCTGAGAGCTACTCTGATACTCATAAAGTTAAAACAGGTAGATTCAAAGGCGTTTTTTCTGTTGATCTTGACTTAATAAACAGAGCTTCAAACAATACGGGTAGAGGAAACTACAGGTTAGGTATGGATAAGCATGGAAATGAGCTTTACATATTTGCTCATAACTCTGATGGATCATACAAACCAATAGTTTCTTTTAACTAATAGGTGAAATAAAATGGAAAAAAACAATTCAAAAAAAATAAACTCGGATAACAAAATATTGAATAAAATTGTAGTGGGGGGTGGACCTTGTTGGCCTCCACACATTCTAAATCCGTTAGAAGATGTACTAAGACAACCAGAAGAAAGCCCTTTTAGACCTCTTGTTGTTGGCTTTGATTTTCCTGAAGAAAATGGACTGCCAGGAGGATCTGGAAGTGGTGGAAATGGACCTCCTGGAGGAGATGATTTTCTAGGTTTAGAATATTATGTGAATAGGCCTTCTGTTGATCCTAGACTAATAAATTTAGCTAAAAAAGTTTATAACTCAAACAATAAAGAAAGAGCTAAACATTTAGTGAGAGTTATAGCAAATCACTATGAAAGTATGCCTGGAAATGCTATGGCTAATCTTAGCTCTTTTGCAGATGATAGCTTTAATGGTTTTGGAGAAGACTCAGATATTGTAAGAGGGCTCGCTAAAGGAGCAATAAGTTATTTGGCAGATAAATTACCATATAAAATAAGTAATCCTTCAAATAAAGGTTATGGTGATTATTTAACATCACAAAATAAAGACTTTGAATCTAATGAAAAAATTGAGCTTTATACAAACCACGAGGTTGACCTAAATATTAATTCAAAATCATTAGGTTTAGAAAAAAATAGTGTTTACAAAAATATAGTTGGTAATGAATATATTACAAAGAAAGAAGAAATATCTTTGAGTAATATGGTCAATTCTGATTATGTATTGAATTATAACAAAGAGTCTAGAGAAGATTTTTTTGCTAATTCAAAAAGAAAGCAGTCAATAAAGAATATGTCATACACGAATAGGTGAAATGAAAATGAAACAAGATAATATGTTAAATGAAATCGTGGAGAGTTTAGTAAATGATAGTCTTGACTTTAAAGAGAATAAGATACAATTATTCAAAAATTATGGTCAAATGGATCCATTCTATTTACTAGGTGATGATTTTATAGTAGAAGATGATGACGAAAATATAATGAACTTTTTAACTAATAGAATGAGGGGTTACTCTGCAAATATAATCCAAGAAAAATCAGAAAATAACAGGATTTATTGGAGAGATAACGATGAAGTAACTCAAAACAAAACTCATTACTTAGGAAAAACAATAGTGGATACATTAGCAATAGAAATAGATGATGGGATTCAAATTTACAATAGTTTTGGAAGACCAATAAATAGTTCGGACAGACCTAAATTAATAACGGATAAAACTTTTGAAGAAAGTTTGCATGATCTAAAAAATGTAAGTGAAAGTTTAGTAAAAAAAGTATTGAATTTATACAACGACAAATTACAACAAAGAAATAAAACTAGGTATGTTCCTTTAATATTAAAGGATAATGTGGTAGAACAAAATAGGAATTACAACATACTTAAATAGGTGAAAATGAAAATGAAACAAGAATTATTAAAAGAATATGAAGGAATTCAAAATAGATTAAAAGAGTTACCAAAAGAATATTTATCTACGATAAATCAAGATGATTATAATTTAGTAATTGGAAACAGTCTTGTAAATAGATTATATGATGGTCCTTCTTTTGAAAAAATAAACCAAACTATAGGTGGTAACAGATCAGAAAATGCGCTTCATAAGCCAATAAAAAATAATATTGATAAAATAATTATTTTGGAATCTTCTGATTTACTTAAATATAGAAATATTAGTGTAGAAGATAAAGTAAGGGAATTTTATTCAACTCAAGGATTAAATCCTGAAGTTAAACTAATAGATGACACTATATTAAGTGATGCTTTTGGTTATAGGGGGAGTTTTATTCCAGAGCATATTAAAGAAAAACAAGATTTAGCACACAATAAATTGTTAAAAGAATTTGATAAAGAATATGTTGAATTTGCAGGATTTTCAAATTCTTCTCCTTTTTATAGTGGTTATGGTGTTGCTACAAAAATTGCGGATTTATTAAAAGATCATGGCAAGGTTTCAAAGATATATATTGCAAGACAGGTTGATTTAATCACTCCTGTAGGTGAAAGTGTTGAATATAATTAGGTGAAAATTAAAATGAAAATAACGAATCTGGAAAATAAAGAAATAGAATTAAAACAAATAACTGATAAGTTAAAAAACTTTGATGAATCTGGTTTAAACCAATCTGAAGCGTTAGTGTTAAACAAAGAAACAGACTCGGGAAAAATATATTTGCCCGTAAGAATTTTTGCTGAAGATAATGAAAAAACTTATGGATATAAAGACGTAGATATAAGTGTTTATAGTGTAATAGATCCAATATTTTTTAAAACAGGAGAAATATTAGAATTAACGGATGTGTTAAACATAAATAATACTTCTAGTTCTGATGCTGATTTATATGAATCTAGTTTTTCAATAAGGATTTATGATACTGTAAACAAAATAAAGCAAGAAGATTTACAAAACCTAGTTATGACTCAGCTAGACTTATTTGAAACACAACACTATATAATAAATCAAGCTTATAATAAAATTACGCGTGGAGGCGATTTAAATAATTATAAAGCAGAAAATCTAAGTTCGGATGATTTTTTTAAATTATCTAAAAACTTAAGGAATTATGTTGACACTGGAAGTTCGAGAAAAGATTGGAAAGATGTTTGGAAAGGAAAAAGTTTTACTTTGCTAGCTGATTTTGCAAAGCTAAGTGATGCAATATTTTTACATGAAAACAAAATATATTCTGATGCGCCAAGCCCGGCAAGAGAATTATTTGATACAAAGATAGCAGTACTAAATGGTATGTACAAAAAGGAGTAAAATAAAAATGAAAAATAAAATAAAACAAGGACTGGCAGGACTATTATTAACGGGAGCTTTAGCTACAACTAATTATGATTCTGCTCTAGCTCAAGATAAGAACCAAGATTTTTGGAGAAGCCACTATCAATCAACAGCGGATTGGATAATGAATATGTGGGAAAATGATAAAAAAATTACAGATAAAAAAATATCTTTTTATCAAAACAAACTTGAAGAAAACAAAGGCGATGAATTAAAAGAAATAAAGTATGGTTTGGCAGTCGTATTATATGAAAATCATAAACTAAATCTTGATTTGTTAATGTGTAAGCCTTATCTTTGCAGTAGTTTAGAAGAAGATAACACGCCTTTAGTTAATTATTTCATGGAAAGATTCCAAAGAAAAGATTAATTGAGCAACTTATTAAGAGTTAGAGGTAATATAAAAAAATGGAATTTGATGAAGTAAAAAAATTATTAAAAAAAAATGATGTACATATTAAATATGAAAAGACAGATATGACTATAAGAGATAAATCTTTGCAAAATTATATTGAATCAGAAAATTATGTGTTTGCAAAAGTAAATGATTTCACATCTCATCAAACCTGGAAAACAAGGGTGTGGGATGAATATTCAAGTCTGTATTTGTTAAGAAAAGATGGTTCTAAAAACATATGTGTTGAGAATGGTTTTTTAAAATCTTATACTTTCTCTATGGATGAAGATATTGATGTAAAAGACATACAAGAAGATCAAAACATAGTAACTATAGAGTATCAAAGATATTCTAAGGTTAAAAAAGAAAGTTATGAGTTTGATGGTGTTTCTTTAAACAAATTAGAAGAATGAAAGAGACATTTGCACAACTATATAATTAGTGGTTATAGTTTATTCTCCTGATTTGGATAGGTTTCATTTAAGGAATATTTATAAAGTTGAATAATTATTTTTTTATTTGTGACTCAAAAAAAATCTTTATATGAAGAGGAACTAAATAATAGTAATTATGAGTTTCAATTTAAAATAAAATCTAGTGTTGATCCTAAAAAAATTTATGATTTGGGAGCAAAGAAAATCGGTAGTATAATACAAGAAGATAAATATTTTGTTCAAAAACTTAAGCATGTTTCTGAGAGCGATGAACTTATAAGGATAAGGAAAGAAGGAGGAGAAGATTTTTTATTTACGTATTTCAAAAACAATAACTTGAAAGATGAAGATAATTATGAATATGGCTCTATAAGAAAATATAAATCTGTAGTTAAACCTATAGATGAGAATGAATTATTATTGCTTAAGAAAAGCTATTCTGATGTAGTTAGTGTTAATAAAAAAAGAACTATGTTTTTGTTAGGTTCTATACTTATAAATGTTGATGAAGTAGAGAAACTAGGTAATTTTATAGAGTTTAAAGTTCAATCTGAAAAAGATTCAAAACTTATTTTTGATTTAGTTTCTAAATTAGGTTTAAATAAAAAAGATGTTATCAGGAAGTCTTATTTTGAGCTATCTTTAGTAAATTTAAGACCTATTCAAAGATTAGCATTACGAGTTCATGAAAAGTTAGGAGGTTTTAGTTTTGGTATTTCTTCTGCTGTTCTTACAACACTTGGTATAATTGTGGGGTTGAATTCTGCTACGGATTCTTTTATAGCGGTAATAGGTGGTATTGCTAGTGTTGCTGTAGCTGATTCTCTTAGTGATTCTATGGGTATGTATGCTGAAAAAATGAGTCAAAGAGGTACTTCTAAAAGTATGGCCTTTAAAAGTTCCTTGAATGTTTTTCTAGGAAAATTGATTTTCACATTATCTTTTATCATTCCTTTTTTATTATTTGATATGAACACAGCTATGATTATATCTGTTATCTGGGGGGCGTTTTTACTATCTTTTGTGAATGCTCAAATTGCTTTTATTCAGGAAACATCTATATTAAAACAAATATCAACTAATTTGTCTTTTGCTGTTGTTATAATATTTGTATCTCACATTGTTGGTTTAATTATAGTGAGCTTACTTTAGAAAAGGGGGATTATTCCTCCGAAGAATATTATTGAAAAGAAGATTATATCTTTTAAAAGTCTTTTCTTGATATCCGTTCCATCTAATATGCTTATCGCAGAATATATTGCTTCCGTTATTATATTTATTAAGAAAAATATGGTGCTTGCAAGCATGCTAACTTTGTCAAATAGTATTATGCCTATTATGTTTATTAAGAAACTATATCCTACTATGAATCCTATATAGCTCAAACCTTCCCATAAGTGAGGTTTTCTCGAACCTGAAACTTTAGATCTTGAAAATATGGAAACAATTAGTAGTGGTATTGTTGCTGGTAATTGTATAGTTAAGTAAATATTTTCTTTTAGTAAGTTTGCATCTAGAGTTATTATTAGCACGAATATAGTGAAAGTTACTGCTAGAAGACTTCTATTTATATCTATTTTAGTTTTTATTTCTTCAAAACCCATATTGTTTTTTAATTTTTATTAGAAATATTTAAATTTTTATCTTTTTTCAATACTTTTATGAAGATAATATTATTGGGAAAGCCAGGGGCGGGGAAAGGGACGCAAGCACAAAAGCTAGTAGAAGAAGAAAAATTTAAGATAATATCTACTGGAGACATAATAAGGAGCGAGATAAAGAAGGGGACTGAGATTGGTAGACAAATTCAAGGATATGTGTCTAAAGGAGAATTAGTTCCTGATGAATTTGTTGTGGACTTAGTTATATCCAAGCTTAATGAAGAAAGAATTTTGTTTGATGGATTTCCAAGAACATTAAGTCAAGCAAAATTTTTAGATCAGAAACTAAAGATAGATAAAGTAATATTTCTGCATGTTGATGATGAAATAGTTATAAAAAGGATTATGGGGAGAGTCACTGTTTCTAAAGGTGAAAAGTCTTATAGTTTCAAAAGCTTGGAAGAAGCAAATAAATTTGTTAAACAAAACGGAGGAGAGATTAAGCAAAGAAAAGATGACACTCTCGAGACGATAAAAAAAAGGTTAGAAGTTTATCAAGAAAACACGAAGCCATTAATAGATTATTATAAATCATCAAACAAGTTTGAAAGTGTGGATAGCAATCAAAGCATACAAGAAGTCCACGATGAAATTATAAAAAAAATTAATTCTAAATTTTATAAAAGACTTTAGGTGGAAGGTAAGGTCCTCTGTCCTCCATAACTCCTCCTCCGCTCGCGTAGGGAACAAACAAATATTTATCAGGATAATACTTTAACATAATTTTTTTACAATGACCAATTAAGATGCATGGGTTTTCATCCTGTTTTTTTATAATCATTGGTAGTTATTTGTTTATAACTATACATTTTCCAATTTTTGGTGTTTTCATCAATGATGTAAAGATCTATTTTATATTTAATTACTAGTTCCTCAACTTCTCTTTTGATTTTTTCAGGAGTATTTTTAGTGTAAAATAATGCATTACAGGACCAATTTTGTGGGATTAGTTCGTTATAGTTTTTGCTAAAATATCTTATATTACTTATAATTGCTTCTTTTACAGATACATGTCTATAGTTACTTTCTCTGAAGAAAGGTAATTCTTTTTTTAAATAAACTTTATTCTTTGTTGATGCATCAGTTACATATGCACGAACTATTTTTCCTTTATTAAGAACATTTCCGACAGCATATCATCGGGGGATACATAAGCTCGGACTATAATTAGGACTTAAACTAAAACAAGAAATAGTATATTTTTTGTTATTGCCTATGTTATTTTCCATAGATTTTAAATAATTATGATATGTGTAAGATGATGATGCACCTCCTCCTCCGTAGGCATCTGTATTATGTAAAACTAATACTGAATACTTTTTATAAAGGATTTCTATATATTCCCAATATTTATTATCGTCTTTTTTTAATTGATTGTAAGTGTAAGGACCTTTAACTTTATAATCTTGACTTTGATATTCTATATAATAGCCTTGTAAGTCAATCTTTACAACTTTACATATATGTCCTTCTTGTGTTGTTACTATATCTCCTATGTCTATATTTCCTAGTGTATTTATTTTTTTTATTGATTTATATAGCTCTTTAATTGTTAAATCATTGATATTTTTGTGTGTTTCAATTATATTTTTTGTTATATGTGGTAATTTTTTAAGGTAAAATTTTTTATTCCAAAAAGATAATCCGTTCATTATTTTAAGATTGTGATAAATATACTTTGAGAAATTTAATTTTTTATTTAAGTTTTTTTGGCATATTAATAATTGTTCAAAGAATATTTCAAACTCATTGTATGAGTATTTATATAAGAAACATATATATTCTTGTATTATGTCTTTGTTATTTAAATAAGATAATTCTCTTATATAATCGTATATTTCTATTTCGTTCGATTTTTCTTTTATTAAAATTTTTACTAATTTTTTTAGGGTCTTTTTATCGAGATATTTCAAGATATGGTTTATTTTTGAAAGATTTTCAATATCATTTTCAATTAGATTAGATAATTCGCCAACAGAAAGTATCCTTTCAAATTTAGTATATATTTCAAAATGTTTTTTATCATATTTTAAACCTGTACTCTTGTAATCTTTATTAAATGATTTTAAATTTGTTATTAAACTTAAATATTCAAATTCTCGTTCAGATACATGGTATTTTTTTCCTAAGATGTTAAGTATATAATAAAATAAATTGTTGTTTTCTTTGTTAATAGTTATGCATAGCAGTTCTAGTATTTTTATTTCTTCATAATCTAATGTTATCCTATATGATTTTAATAATTCAACAACTCTTTTGAGGGGAGAGATGGGGAGTTTAAGTGAATCTATCTTTATTATGGATTCGGACAGAGTTTTATAATCTATGACTTTGTATAAATTTATTAATATGTTTAAAGGTAAATTTTCTATGTTTTTTAATGTGTTTCCATACATTCTAAATGTGTTATTTATATCATCAATATTTTCATTAAACTTGATGAATTTAAGACATTCTATGTAGGCAATAGCATCATCGTGATTCATTTTTTTAATCATATGAATTATTTCTAAAAATATGTTTTCAATATTGTGTTTGTTTAATATAGAATCTATTTTTATTGTGTATTCTAATGATCTTTCATAATCTATTTTATTGTCATAAATGAATTGTTGATAAAATTAGAGGCTTAGTTTTATGTTTTTAGTTTTTTTTAATATTAAATCTATATTGTTTAAACTGTGTTTGTTTAATTTATCTATATAAAATAAAGTACTAATTATATTGTCTTCTTCAATTTCTTCTAAAGATTCTATTGTTTTTCTATATTCCCAAATTAAGTTCTTAAATTCAGGTCCAATATATAGGTGGGACCATTTATCATTTAAATTATCTAAATATTTTTTTTTTTTTTTTTTTTTTCTAAAAAACATTTTCTATTTCTCCCAGATCATGTCAAAGTAGTCTTTGAAGCTTTCTGCTAATCCTTTGTTTTTTATTACTACTGCTTCTGGTGTTTCGCTCCACAGCATTATGCATACTTTATCTGAGTATATGTCTATTACTCCTTGGCTTTTTTCTGTGTATTTTTTATCTACGTGTTTTACAGTTGTCGTTTTTGAACCTTTTATTTTCACTCCTTTTCTTGCTAAGTGTTTTATTTCTATTTTGTTTTTTTCAACTTCTTTTTTGAATCTCTCTGAATACCATGTCATTCTTTCGCTGAACTGTCCTTCGCTATCGAATACTCTTATGGTTTGTTTTTCTCTTATTTTATCTTCGAAGGCGCTTTTTATTCCTTTGTATCCTTTGAATACTAATATTTCCGATTCTTCTGTTTTTTTGTTATGTATTTTTTTTATTTCGGGAAGTATGTTTTGTATTATTGTTTCTTTTTCTTTTATGAATGAAAAAAGATCTTCGGGGTTATTTACTTGGTAATGTTTTGTGTTTTCTTTTATTACGAAGCTTATTACTCCTCTTTCTGTTAATTTTCTTAATGCGTCGTATGTTGAACTTCTGTCTAGGTTTGTTTTTGTTGCTAGGTTTCCTGCTTTTGTTGTTCCTGTTTGGAGTAGTGCTTTGTATGTTTTTGCTTCGTTGTTTGTAAATCCTATTCGTTCTAAGGCTTCTATTATGTCTTTTCCCATATTGTTTTTATTTGAAAATCATTATTTAAATGTTGTGTTTTTTTCCACAACTAATAATTATATATTGTTAACTACTATTTAGTAGTGTGAGGTGATTGTTGTGGATATGGAAAAAATGTATTTACAAGAAAAAGAAGTGGAATTAAAGCATCCTTTAATCAGAGAAATAACATTGGATGATTTAATTAAGCAAGTAAGTTTGGAGGTGTAAAAATGGATATTGGGAAGTTAACAAAAAATATTGGGTTGAAAACAACTGAATTAAGTGCTAAAGGTGCATCTGTTCCGTTAGGATTATCAACTCTTGGAACAGAATCTGAAGGTGTATTAAACAAATATATTGAAGGTGTGAAGTCAACACCTGAAGTAGTTGGAAAAAGCATAAAATACATGCAAAATGTATCTGAAGCAAATTATAACTTAGACAACATGACTGCAAGAGAATTCATGAATACATATGAATCAGCAGCTATGGATGGGTTGTATGCAGTAAATAACTATTTGATTCAGACAGGAACTAATTTAGTTGAAAATCCTCTTGAAACATTAACTGCGTCTGCGCTAGTTGCTGGAAGTGCTTATTTGGTTGGAAAAACTGCTCAGTTTTGGAGAACTAAAGGTCAAGGTACGATGATGCAAAAATTAGAAAGGAAATTGGGAGATAAGATTTGGGGTGAATACAAATGAAAGACTATTTTGAAGAAAAATTAAATGAATTGTACGGAGAATTGCGCGATAAAAGATTTGAAGTTAGAAAACTTGAAAAACCGCTAAGGCAACAAGGTAAATATATTGATGAAGTTTTTTTCAAGAACGAATTTGGTGAATTTTATTCTGAAAACAAAGAAGGTTTAAAACAAAATGTTGATGAAATAAAGAAAAAAGCATCGAGTTCTTTGTCATCTGAAAGATTAATTATAGCAAGTTATCTAACTGATCAAGGAGCTATAACTTTTTGTCATGACGTAGGTGATTTTAAAGTTAATACGGATTGTGGCAGTTGTATTAAAGGAGCTCAAAATATAAGGGATTTTAACTTGGGAATGTTTGTAGAAGACTATAATGACTCAAGACAAAGACATATTCCTTGGCAAAAGTTAAATAAATTTAGACAGAATTTAGTTGGTTCTAAGAATTATTTATCTCCTGAGGATGAAAAAATTAAGGAATATTTGGAAATTAATGAAGAATATCTTAAGGGAGAAGAAAAAGTAAAGTTGGTAGAAGATTCCATACTTGGTATAAAGGGAGAACAGTATTTAGTAGAAGTATTAGATAGACGAGGTGTCAACTATCTTGAAATTAAAAATAATGATGAGCAGTTATCTGAATTTTTAAAGGATAAATACTTAGATGAAGGTAAAGTGCCTGGTGGTTTTTCAAAGAAGCGTGGATCCTTTTACACTGCAATAAATCCTGAAGACAGGGTTGCCGTTATTTTACAGTATACCAAGGGGGGATATGAATCTGTCGATGGATTTAACTCGAATGAACTGGGTGTAACTGTTCATTTCTTTAAACAAGGCACGACTAAAATTGAGAGATTTGATGTTGGAGATAAATTTAGCTATGAGCATTACAAGCCTGAAAATAACTTTGTTAAAGCGGAACTCGTGGGACAAACCAACGAAGGCTATGAAGTTAAATTATTTAACAAAGAAGGCCAAGTTAAAGAATATAAAATTTAATTTTTTTTTTTTTTTTTTTTTTTTTTTTTTTTTTTTTTTTTTTTTTTTTTTTTTTTTTTTTTTTTTTTTTTT
>JBLKOK010000006.1:0-30770 GCA_047602735.1 Candidatus Woesearchaeota archaeon
CGCTAGCAGTAACTACGCTCATAACAGCACTACTACTCGTTCCTCTTGTTATCGCAGCAAACCCAGGACACCCAGCAGAACAAATAAGTCCGGGAACATTTGGAAGCGGAAACTACGTATTCCCAAGCCAACTAACCATTCAAGGAAACTTCATCATAGACACAGACACATTCTACGTAGACCAAAGCACTGGAAGAGTAGGAATAGGAACAGACGAACCAGACCACCCACTACACGTAATAGGAAACGGATACTTCACAGGAGCAGTAAGAGTAGCAACACCAGTAGATAACAACCACGCAACAACAAAAAACTACGTAGACACAACAACAGTAGGACTAATAGGAGACCAAACCATTGGTGGTACCAAGACGTTCACATCCTCTGTTGAAATAGACACGTCAGGTGCTGCTGAGTTGATTCTTCGTGGTAACGAACGTGGTTCAATAGGGCAAGGAGCTTTCACTGATGGATTAGGCAACACTGCCAACAACGACGATACATGGATAAGGACGAGATTTAGAGGTTCGGCGGGCAACTTTAATCTCAACACTGTTTTTCGTGATGCAGGCGGCATTACCATGTACGGTCCGAACTCAAGTGGTGTGATATGGAACATCAACACAAGTGGCCAACTTACCACTGGCAATGTGCCCTGGGCTAGACTGTCAGGGCATCCAACTATCACAGCAGGAGACGGCCTCAGTGGTGGCGGCAGTCTCAACACCAACAGAACCATCAGCGTGGACAGCACAGTGGTTCGCACATCAGGTAACCAAACCATTGGTGGTAACAAACGGTTCAATGAACTTACTGGATTTGGCGTAGCGCCAAGCACTATCTGGAGAATCTACAGCAGATCGAGCAGCAATTCTGTTTATATTAGAACCGACAGCAGCTCATCTGGTGTATATGCACTGAGAGTGCGAAGTGGAGCAAACAGCACTGCACTCACAGTGATGGGCAATGCTCGTGTAGGTATTGGTACATCTTCGCCTACAGAAAGCCTACATGTGATTGGGCGAGTACGGCTGGGGTCGCAGGCCAACGCCACCACACATGCAGTGAGAGCAGACAGAACCATATCCACTGGCAGTGGCCTCAGTGGTGGTGGTAATTTAACTGCCAACAGGACGTTTAGTGTAGACGGCACTGTGGTTCGCACATCAGGAAACCAAACAATAGCTGGAACCAAAACATTCAGTGGTTTAATAGATGCAACCAGAAGTACTTCAGCAGGATCGTTTAGCGCAGATTTAATTCAAATAGGAACTACTTCAGGAAATAGAAGAGCTGTTTTTAGATATTATAATCATACAGATTGGGATAATCAATCCTATTTCGAAATAAGACCTAAAAATAATGCTACTTCAGAAGAAAAAATTTATGTTATGGGCAATGGACGTACAGGCATAGGCATTGTACCAGGAGACGTATCAGGATACAATCCTAAATTACATATCCATACAGGAAATGATATAACTAAAGGAATACTATTAGACACAGGAATTAGAGGAGGAATAATAGGTGTTGATGACGGAGGACCTGGAGGAAGTGGAGGAATCATAGGAAGACTCTTTGCAAGACTTATAAGAACAGATACAGGCGCAGGGTCAGGAGGAGTACACCTATTATTCGGACATACATCTTGGTCATCAGCATCAGACAAAACACTAAAGGAAAACATAACTAAAATTAATCACGCTCTAAAAAAATTAGAAAAGATAAATGGGTATTATTATGATTGGAAAAACGAAGATAGTGGAACAAAAAAATATAGGCACGTGGGATTAATAGCACAAGAAGTCGAAAAAGTACTACCTGAAGCAGTTTCAACAGACAAAAAAGACAACTTAAAATCTATTCGCTACACAGAAATAATACCTTTACTAGTACAAGCAATAAAAGAACAACAAGAACAAATTAATTATCTTTTAAATAAAGTTAATTAAAAAAAAATAAAAAAAGTTTTATTTTTTAACTTTAACAGGTTCCATTCCTTTCCAAGCTATTTCAAACAAATTTTCTAATGCTTGACTAAAGAACGGTGTGTTTATCCAAATACCTATATCGTATGTTGGATGTACTTCCATGTCGTTCATTATCATAAAGATTATTTCGCTTCCATCTACAACGATAAACCTTGCGTTTGTTTCAACATGTCTGATTTCTGCAATTCCTTCTAATTCTTTTGCTGCTTTTTGTGTTTCATCATTCATTGTTGTTGCAATTCTTATTTTAACTCCTTTTTTATGAAGTTGTTCTAAGACTGGTTTAAAACCTTCAACTTTTCTTAAAAAACCTTGACTTGTAGTCATCATACTAATAGTTTTTTCTGCTCCTCTAAGCGTCATATCTATGTGGTTGTATAAGTTATGTCTTCCTTTAAGTGATCCAGATAAGTCTGCAGGTTCTACTAACTCTACACCTGATGTGTGTAAGTTGCTTAACTCATCAATTATTTCAGAATCTTTTAGTGTTTCAAGAGTTTTTACGTGTGTTTCAGCTTCTTGCTTAACATTTTTCTTAACACGTTCTAGTACTTCTTTTGGTGGTACTGCTATGTATTTTATTGGTTTGCCTATTTTCATTATGACAAATCCTTTTTTTTCTAGGCTTTCTAGTACGTCGTAGCTTCTGCTTCTTGGAACGTTTGCTATGTCACTTAGCTCTCCCGCTGTGCTAACTCCTCTACTAAGTAAAGCAGTCCAAATTTTAACTTCATACAAATTAAGCGAGAAATATCTTCTCAACTTGTTTAAAAATTCATCTCTTACAATCATTTTAGTTTTACCCCCGAGTTCGGGAAATTCACCCCTCTTTGTAAGTAATTACATTTAACTACTTTATATATGTTATGATTTTTTACTATTAGTTAATTAATATTTTAAGAATATTTCCCACATATATAAAGTTTACTACTTTATAATGAAAAACCTGTTATTTTTATATATTTTTCAGTTCCAATAACTTTTTCTTCAAAATTTTCACCTCTGATTATGTTATAAAACCAACTTCTCTCAGATTTTATAGGGGTTTTACCGCCAATACTCATAGTACTAAAACTCACAATTATATATTTAGAATGTATGTTTTCAAATATTTTTTTAGTAATATTTCTTTTTTGATTCTCTAACGGATCTAACAGTTTTAACATAAAAACAGTTTCGTATTCTTTACTGATATCTTTAAGTTTGGCTATATCTTCTTTATTTACCAAATCTAATTTTACAACATCTCCATCTATATTTTCTGATTCAAACCACTTTTTTATATGTTTTAAATCATCACTTATATCTGATGCTAAATATTTTGGTTGTCCTAAGAATTTTTTGTAAAAATAAGGGTTATATCCACATCCAAGATCTAAAATGGATTTAGTTTTACCAACAAATTCTACAAATTCATCTATGTGTTCAGCTCTCTCACGTGTTGATAGGTGTTTAAAAACAATATTTTCTCCAAGATTTTTCTTTTTATTATTACTAATTGCCGCATTAAAAGATCCGAAATATGTTCTTAATTTTTTTCTAACTATTTTAAGAAGTTCCTTGTATTCTTTACTTCTTTCATTAAAACCTTTTTTAGCTATATTTTCATATAATGGTTCATTTTCAAGAATTGTTTCATCTAAAATTTTTTTTGCATATTCTTTATTTAAACTTCTAAGTTCTTTTTTATCTAAAATTTTATTTAATAATTTATTTAGCTCTTCCATCTCAATATTCCTGCTATTCCGCCTAGCGAGTCTAGTTTTTTCATAGCTTCTTTATCTGTAATTATTTTTATTTCTCCATTCATCTGCTCACATAATTTAAGTAAACCATCTACTTCTTTGTATTTTCCTTTTTCTTTAAAAGTTTTCAAATATTCTTCGCTAACAGCTAACAGTTCTACGTTACCAATGCTTACTTTTTCTTGACAATCTAAAAATCCATAACATGCTTTTTCTTCTTGTATGTGTTTCATTATTTTTTCTATTATTATTTCTTCTTCGCTAGCCCTATAGTCTTGAAGAACACGCAGGAGTTCATCTCTTTTTAAAAGCTCCTTAAAACTAGTATTATCCACACTGCTAATAGTTGCTTGTACTACTTTTTTATTTGTTTCTTCAGTTAATTCTTTTATCAAGTATTCTTTCCAAAATGCTGGACTGGCAATAATTATTTTTTT
Source organism: Candidatus Woesearchaeota archaeon (assembly GCA_047602735.1). Taxonomy (GTDB): domain Archaea; phylum Nanobdellota; class Nanobdellia; order Woesearchaeales; family 21-14-0-10-32-9; genus SKIS01. The sequence goes on from JBLKOK010000006.1 coordinate 4,174, forward strand.
ATATTTTTTAGAATACTCTTCTATTACAGCAGATAGTTCTTTGTAAAAATTATTTGAGTCTGTTTCAAATCCTTTTTTTTGAACATCTCCTTTAATTTCTGTTAATAATGTGTAGCCTGTTTTTTTAAGTTCGGCTAGTTTTGCTTGTTCTCTATCAAATACCACAAGTAATATGTTTTTACTTTCTTTGGTTGCTTCTTCTAGTTTATCTAGTTGGTATGATGCCCAGTCTTTTTGTATTTCTATTTCGTCTCTTTCTTGTAAGTTAAATGAATGATAAGATCCTAAAGATATATCATCTGGGCCAGAAGTTATTGTTCCTAGAAGTCTTAGAGCATTATGTTCTGGTTCATATTCTATTTTTTCGGTTTTAATTTCTAAAAACACTTTTTTTCTTACTGTTTTAATATTTGGTTCTTGTCCTATCTTTATTTTTCTTTCAGTACTACCTCTAATTACGTCGTTTTCTTCAACTATGTGGGATAAGTACCAAAGGTCTTCTTGGTTAGTTATTTGTAGTTTTACAAGACCTTGTCTTAGATCTTTTTTTAGTATTTTCATATTTTTATTAATCTGTTTCTTTTTATATTACTTTTGAACAATTAGTTTCTATATAGAAATTAAATAATTAGTAATATTTATAAATAAAACTGCTCTTCCATATATTGGACGGCCATAGCGGCGTGGTTCTACCTGTTCCCATTTCGAACACAGAAGTCAAGAACGCCCACGTTCTAGTTATGTACTGCACTTATGTGTGGGAAGCCTAGGAAGCTGTCCTCTTTTATATTTCTAAAAAAAATTAAAAAGAAGCAAATTATGCTTCTTCACCGTATTCTGCACTATTAATTATAGCCTCAAAATACGCAGTAGGCTTAATAGTAACAATCTCAGTCTTATGAATAAGAAATTTTCCATCCTTACTCTTTGAGATTCTTGTGTTTATTGTCGGCATTTCTTTTAGTTGTTGTTCTTTTTTTTCACTTAACATTTTTTTATCACCATGTTAATCTAAATTATTAAACTTAAAAACAACTTTTATAGAAAAATCGAAATAATTACTAGTTTTAGCAAATTATTTTGTTAGTTTAGCAATGAAAAAACCTTCTGTAGCTGTTTTATGCGGCCAAAACCTCTTAGTTTTAGAAATACTTTTATCAAGTTTTTTACCAAAAATATCAACCAATCCTTCATCACCAATCAAAAGACCTGTATCTAAAACTCTAACACCTAACTCTTTAATAGCATAATCTATTATTTCTTCATTTTCTTCAGGCTCTAAACTACAAGTACTATAAACAATCACTCCGCCTTTTTTTAAACATTTAACAGCGGTCTTGATTAATTCTTTTTGAACTTCTGCTTTTTTTTGAATATCTAATATATTCCTTTCATTATAATAATTAGGATTAACACAAAAATTACCACTACAGGGAGCATCCAATAAAACTTTATCAAATTCACCCAGAGTATCTGCAAACCTAGCATCTTTATTTAATACCAAAACGTTAGGTATGCTAAGGCGTTCTATATTATTTTTTAAAGCTTCAAGTCTATGTCTTTGATTATCTAAAGCAACAATTAATCCTTTCGTATATTGGCCGAGCTGAGTTGTTTTACTACCTGGACTTGCAGCCATATCTAAAACATTATCTGTTTCCTCTACATCTAATACTTGAACTGGAAGCTGTGAAGCTGCTTCTTGAATGTAATAATAACCTTGTAAATATTCTTGAGTGCTTGCTAAACTAAATGAGCTATCATAATAATAGCCAAAATCAAGATAATCTATCTTCTCCAAAGTTATTGCTTTAGACCTAAGTCTTTGAATTAGTTTTTCTGGCTTTATTTTTAAGGTGTTTATACGAATACTTGGTCTTACAACTACTTTTTTACTAAACTCAATTCCTAGTTTTTTATATCTTTCATCAAGCTTCATATTATTTTAAGAATCATTAATTACTAATAAAACTTTATAAATAATTAATCTTATTTTAGCATTATAGCTTGATTTGAGGTGTTATTTAATGAAAAGAATATTAGTAATATTATTTGTGCTATTTTTAACCACGCCCTTGGTATATGCACAAGAAGTAAGAGATACAGAAATAAGAAGTATGGAAACATTGACTGGGATAGAAGTCAGATTTATGCAGCTTGAAAGGGCGATATATTTTAACGAACTTAGAGCAGAAAGAGTTCTAAATTATATTACTGAAACACATCTACAAAGCGATGTTTCAACTCTTGAAAGTTTACTAACTGAATTAACATTAATAAGAGAGAGGGCATCTAACGTAGATTTTTCTAAAGACAGACAAGATTTAGTTGAACTATACGCTGATTTAAGAAGAACAGCAAATCAAATAAGTGTTGAATTTAGATCAGAAGCTCACTTAATTTTATCTGAGCAAGAAAGAGCAGAGCTTAGAAGTTCAAATACCTTAGTTGAAGATAGACAAAAACTTCAAGAATACAACCAGCTAGTTGCTCAAAGACTTAGAGAACATAATGCAAGAATGTATGAAGCTAGAGCTAGTCAAGCAGGCACATCTTTAGATAGATCTCAAAGAATTAGGGAAGGAGAGCTTAGCGCTCAAGAAATAAGAAGGGAATTAGCTGAATCTATTAGAAATAAAGAAGTAGAAGAGAGAAGAAGAGTTGAACAAGAACTATTAGAAGAGAGAACAAGGCTTGCTGAGGAAAGAAGATTGCTTGCTCAAAGAATAGCTCAAACCCAAGAAAGACCTGCTGAGTTAAGAGATCAAGTAACTGTAGAAGCTCAAAGGATAAGAGAACAAAATATTCAAACAAGACCATCAACTAATATGTACAGGGTTCAACTTTCTCAAGGAGAATCTCATATGGATGGAAGAATAACTTTCACTTTGAGATCTTTAAATCAAAGACAAGCAACGTTCGATGTTGAAGGAAGACAACTAACAATAAACATAAACGAAAGACAAGTTATAGAACCTTTTAGTGTTATGTATTATAGATATGTTGATGAGTCTGGTGTGTTTGTTATTTTAAATCAGTTAACAAGCACTGAACAAAGACCTGTAGCTGAGGACCAAACAAGACCTGATCCTCAAAGAGAAGAAATAAGGCCTGCAGTTCAAGAAACCACAAGAGATACAGACACAAATGATAGAGATACATCAACTACAGATAGAGAACAAATAAGAGGTGAAACAAGATGAAAAAAGTTTTAATCATAACTTTGTTTGCAGTACTATTATTAGTTTCAGCTTGCGCTGTAGAAACAGATAATTATGCACAACAAGAAGTAGAGGAACCAGACACAGAGTTTGAAGAAGATTTCTTTGAAGAAGACTTTTTAGAAGATGAAGACGTTGAGCTTGAAGAAATTATTTGAATTCTAAATTTATTTTTTTATTTTTTTTATCTATGCTTTTAACAAATTTATTTTGCTTTAATATCTCTTCTATTTCAGTTAAGCTATGGTTTTTTTGAAGTTCTTTTATTTTATCTAATAGTAACTTAAAATCTTGATATTTTTCGTATATGAACTCGCCTTTCTTTTGTGCTTCTTCGGCTTCTTCTTTTAATTTCTTTGCTCTTTTTTCTTGAGCTAAAATAATTGTTTCATACTTGTTTTTGGCTTTACTTTTTTGTGCTTGTTCTTTTTTTGGTTTTTTTAATTCAAAAAACTCATCTAATGCTAAGCTAAATGAGTCATATTTTTTTTGTGTTTTAACAGTTTCTAACTCTATAGGATAAGCATTTTCTTGACTAACATGCGCACTTATTTCTTCAGCTAATAAATTTTTTATAAGTACAACTATTTTTTTACAATCTTTCACTTCAGAATCTTTATTTATTTTTGCTCGTGTAATTATTTCATCACTATAAATCCCTCCGAGACCAAAGTCGGTTGCAAGAAATTTACCTATTTTATCATTACTTTCTAAAAGTATTTTTTCTGCTTTCTCAGCACTCATTGTTTTAATATCTAACTGACTTGGAGGAAACAAATACTTTTCTTTGCTTTTTATTTTTCTATCTTTAAACACTTGTGTTTCTAATGGATGAATAATCATTTCTTCACTTACTAAAACAACGTTTCCTCCTCCAAATAATTCAAATATTAATTCATATTTCTTAGTTTTAGTTTCTATTTCTAAAACAAGTATTCTTTCAAGACCTTTTTGATATACTTTTCTAATTCTTGCGTTATTCAAGTGTTTTCTTAAAAAAAGAACGTATTCTGGTGGTTTTTTGGGACCTTGATAGTTCTTATAAGTTACATGTACATTTCCTTCAAGATCTATTCTTAAATGTCTTTTACCTTTTTTAGTGTATAATCTAAATATGAATTCTTTTTTTCCGAATTGATATATCTTCTCAATTTTACTGTTTTCTAATTCAAGTTCTTTTAGTAAAAAATGAAGATCTACTCCACTATACGCTCGTTTCATAGAATTTAAGAAGTATAAAACATATTTAAATTAATCTACCTTTGCAATATTGTTCTAAGTGCGTTTGTGCTTTGAAATTCATAGTATGGTTCTCCGTCTATTATAAAACTAGGTGCGGTTTCTATGTCATATACTTCTTTTAATGCCCTTACTGCGTTATTTTGTGAATTTATATCAATGCTGTATATGTTTATAGGGTACAAGTTTTTTAAGTAGCTTAAAATAAATCCTTGTTCATTACACTCTGGGCAATCTCCTTCATTTGAATAAAAATATACTATGTTTGAAGTGTTAAGGTCGCATTGTTCTGTTAATTTTGTCATAAGAAGATAATGTCTTAATTGCACTATGCTATAAAAATTTTTAAGTTTTATCACTTCTTGATTGTTTCTTCCTAGTTGATTTTCCATAAATTCTACTTTTCCTGATAAGTCATCTAGTTCTTCGTTTAAAAAGCCGTATTCTGTAACTTTACAAGGATTATCTGTAAGGATTGCAAATTCTAGTTCTGAGCTCATAGCACTAACTCTTAATTCTTCACTCAGTTCATTTAATTCGTTTAGTTTATTTGTATTAAGGTAACTTCCAAGTAATATACCTGTAAAAAATACGAGTATTGTGATTGTTAAAACAACTGCGTGTTTTGACCAATCCATTTTTTTTCTATTCATTCTGATTTATGACCCCAACTAGTTTTTTTATTTATCATTTTTTGATATATGGAAACGCTCCACCAATAAGCAAAAAGTATCCAGTAAAAGAAAAAGAAGTAAACATATGATTTTAATATACTTTGTCTTTCAGAACTTATCTTTTTAGTTATTATTATTAATGCAACTGTAAGTCCAAGTCCTAAAAATCCGAGTAGTGCTACTGGCTTAGCATTTATAAAAAACAGATCAAACCTGAAAAATTGCAGGTTCATTATATCAAAATTTACTGCCATTAAATTATGAAAATGAGTATATGAGTTTTTAATCACAAGGCCTAAATTATAAATTGCAAGTACTATAACAAGACCCACACTTACAAAAGACATAGGAAGTACAAACAATCCTAAATTACCATGTTTTTTACCAAATAATTCTTTGTAATCCATAACATTTTCTAAAAATCCTCTGTACCATCTTATTCTCTGTTTTTTTAACGGTACAAATTTTGAAGGTCCGTGAGTATAAACATAAGCATCTATACAGTTTTCTATTCTATAATTTTTACTTTGAATTCTTAGGGCTATTTCTATATCTTCTGTTTGATATGCTTTTTTGTAAAACCCATATTTTTTGAAAAAGTCTGTTCTATATATTGTAAAAGGTCCGGGGGTTACATGTATGCTATCTAAGAAAGCAAATATTTTTCTCAAAAATATACCTATTAAAAACTCTATTCTCTGAATGTGTTGTAACACTGTTTTTGGGTTATGTATTTTCATACTAGGTGTTACTGCCATAACTTTTTTGTTTGAAAAAAACGAAACTATTCTTTTTAAAGCTTTATGGTCTACAAAGCTATCTGCATCAAGTGCTCCTACTAAGTCTGTATTGCATCTTTCAAGTGCAAAGTTTAGAGCTGTGTGTTTTCCGCCATTTGGCTTTGAATAAAACTCTATGTTTTTTTGTTTTGCATACTCTTTTCCAACTTTTTTAGTATTATCTGTACTTCCGTCATCTATAATGACTATTTTTAGTTTATCTTTTGGGTAGTCTAAATTTAGTAAGCTATCTATTGTTTTTTTTAGTGTTTTTTCTTCGTTATATGCTGGAACTATTACTGTAACGCTCATAAAATTCTTAGTTTCTTTTTTCCTTATGTTTTTTTTATTTTCAAGCAGTACTAATAAGAAGTAAACAGTACTATATATGCTAATAAAAATTACTATGTATATTAGGATGTCGGTGAAAGTTATCATATTATCACTAAGGTTTACTAGTTCTTAGTAAGTGCTTTTTGCTTAAAAAACTTTGTATGAATAATATTTATAAATAAAAACATTTATTTTATGTCTTATGAAAAATGCCTTGCAAGAAAAAACGTATTATTTGTTAGTTTTATCTTTATCTGTATTTTTAGCGTTCTTAGCTTATTTTTTAACTCCTTTATTCTTTATCGGCGGGTATATAGGTTTTTTCGTAACCATATTTATTGGTTTAAGTATGGGTTGGTTCATAGCTATTTTTATGAAAGAGATAGATTTTTTAACTAAGCATCATCATTTTTCTTTAATAATAGTTGTTTTTGTATCTAGCGTGGTTTTCTTTTCAACTATGTATACTTCTTATCTTTATTCTACGAATCCTTTATTAATAGGGCTCACTTTCTTTATCTCGTTTTTAATGCCTTATATATACATTCACAGGTGAAAAATGAAATTATTAGCTTGGTTAAAAAAATTTGTAGAGTATAGAAACTCTTTCAAAAGAGAAAAATTAGATATAAAAGAAGAAAATAACTTTTTAATAGTTGATAACTCTAAAACCTTGATAAAATATTTGGTTTTTGATGATCTTTCAGATTTATCAGTTAATTTAACTACTGAGAGGGTTGTTTGTTTAAATAACAAAAAAAATGTTGATTGGTTGGTGAATAATTGGAAAAAAGTGTGTGGCGGCGAGTCTTTTTTCTTATTTGTAAATCCAGATACTAACGAGCATTGGACTATAAGACCAAAACATCATGATTTAGTTGTTGAAGATGGCGAGTTAGAAAAAGGATTAATTGCATTAATGGAGAGTATAGCTATTTATGAATGAAACAAAAATAACTTCTGGATCAGATGTTTTTGATTGGTTTTTAGAAGGAGGATATGAAAAAGACGTTGTTACAACTATTTATGGTCCTTCTGGTTCTGGCAAAACTAATCTTTGTCTTATTTGTCTTGCCAAACACTATGATAAAAAAATAATTTATATTGATACAGAGGGTAGCTTGTCTGTTTCTAGATTAAAACAAATAACGGATAATTATGAACAAGTGTTAGATAATGTTATTGTTTTAAGACCTACTGATTTTTCTGAACAAAGAAAGGTTTTTGAAAAGCTCAAAAAAATCATGAATGAAAGTATAGGTCTTGTAATTGTTGATAGTATTGCCATGCTTTACAGATTAGAGCTTGGCCAAACTAAAGATGTGTATAAGGTGAATAGAGAATTAGGGGTTCAACTTGCTAGCTTAATTCAGCTTTCTAGACGACACAGAGTTCCTGTTCTTGTAACAAACCAAGTCTATCAGGATTTTGAGGACAAATCTAAGATAAACATGGTTGGGGGTGATATATTAAGATATGGTAGTAAGTGCTTAATAGAGCTTCAAAAAACTTCTCGTGGAAAAAAAGCAATTCTTAGAAAGCACAGAAGCCTTCCTGAAGGTAAAGAAATCGAGTTTAAAATAGTAGATGAAGGTATCATTTCTTTTGATTGAATTTGTATATAAATTCTTCGCACTCTTTTTGAAAAGTACCTTTCTTTTTATCAGAAAACAAATCTTCAACAAAAAACAAGCTTAAAAAACCATAAACTTCTTGTAAAGAGTATGGGGGGTTATCGTGAGCTGCAGGTAAGAAAAGTCTCACTCCGTTGTTTTCTTTAATTATGTAATCTTTATCTATATCTGGTTGTTGTAATTTAAAGTCTGAAGCATTCACGATCAACAAGTCATTAGTCGAATATTCTTCATCTGTGTGCTTATTTAAAGATCGATAAATAACATCTGATAGTTCTTCAACTTTATGATCTGAATAAAAATCTCCCCAATTATCATGCATAAATCTGGGATTTTTGCTAATTAAATGTATATATTTGTTTGTAATATGTTCAAGCCAGGTTTTTCTTCTTTAGTAAGCAATATATTATACTGTTCCATGTTAACAAGTATTTTTATGAAGTTTAAAAACATTCCTAAAATTCACTACTAAGGGGTTTATATTTTTTATTAGTAAATTATTGCGATTACTTTTCTATCTATTTGATCGCATCTTATTTTTCCAGGATCGTTGGTGGGGTTATTATCTCCTTTTAAAATAAAATATGGTCCTTGATTATCTTCGTCTTTATGAACTACTCTGTGAATAATAATTCCTGTGGCGTAATTTGAAGTATATGAAATTATATCTCCTACTTCTATTTGTTCTGGACATCTTGGTTCTATTTGCAATGCATAACTATGTTTGTTTATTGTGGGGAGCATACTTTTTGTATCTGCAAATGTTGCCCATTTTATGTTTTCTGCATTAATTATTACTCTGTCTCTATATACGGATATATCTTGTTGAGTTATATAATTAGAAGGTGATGCCACTTCTGTGGCATCTGTGTTCACGGAGGGTAATTGTAAAACAGGGTTTTGTGCGTTTGCTGTTGGAAATAGTGTAAAAGCTAGTACTGTTATTATTCCGAACACATACAGTATTACATAATTCCAAACAACACTTCTATTAATCATTACTAAAAAGTAATAACATTTAATATTTAAATATTATTAATTGCAACTACTAAAAAGTACTCCTTTTTTTCTAAGTTTTGTTATTTAATATTTAATAACAATTACTAAATTTATTAATTATTCTATGACAGTGCCAACCTACTATTTTACAGTAATCATCCCCAACACTTATACTGTCAAAAAAATAGTTGGTCTGGGGTTCTATGTAAACTATGCCTTCTGTTGTTTCTACAGCTACAAAACTGTGACTTTGATCGCCGAAACATACGTTTGCTCTACAACTAAAAATTTTATTTTCTTTTAAATATTTGGTAAGGTCGTTACTAAAATCTACGCAGTTATAAGAATACAAGTCATAATAATTATCGCTAATTCTACTATTTATAACTAACTCTTTTAATTTTTCTTTAGTTGGTAAATAAAAAGTAGAACTCGTATTAAATTTCTCTTCAAAAATTTTTATTGTGTTATTTTTACTAATCAATTTCTCTTGTAGTGATTTTTTAGTATGGTTCAAATCATCAACTAAGTTCTCGAGTTCAATAACTTTTTTTTCTAAATTATTGGTGTGTTTATTTTCGTTTTTTAACTCAAATATTAACTTTTCGTTCTCGTTTTTAAGATTATTAATTTCAAAACTAAAATGAGCGCCAAAAATAACGATTATTAATATAATAATTAGGTTTTTATCTATTTTTGTGTTTTTCATTATTCATCAACGCATTTATGTTTGTGGTGCGGATATTCATCAAAATAATTGGTTTTATTTTCAATATTTTATTTTTCACATCCTAACTTTTTATTAAATTAGTTGTGTTTTTGTTGCGCGTCTTTGTATGGTTTCAAACAACACACCTAATAGTTATTACTTAACAGTAATATCTTCTAGTATTTAAATGTTATTAATTATAATTGTCTAAATGTAAGTATTTTTTTTGTTTTTTATAAAATTGCTTTATTTATCGACGAAATATTTATAAAGCTTCTCGACTTATTTCGTTATTATAAAAAAAGGGTGTGATTATTGATTAACTTGCGTATAATTAGAAAGAAGTCGGTTATGTTGTTTCTAATCTTTATTCTTTTTATCGGATTAACTAGTGCTTTAAACGTTTCTATCGATTCTAAGAGTCTAAATTCTAGTAATGATTCAGAGCTTCTTGATATTTTTTTTGATATAGATGAGCTTTATGAATCTAATAAAATAATTATGAATTATTCTGATTTCTCTCTATATTTTAATGAAGGATATGGTAGTACAATTTCGATTAACCTGTTTTTTTATAATCCAGAAAATTTCACAATCAAATACGTTTTTGATTCTGCCAGCTTCCTTTCTGAGTTTTTATACTTTGACCAAATAAACAAATCTCTAAATGACTTTTTAATTTTAAACATTTCTGCTAACAGCTCTTGGGTTTATCAGTTTTTCTAATGAAGTAATTACTAAAATACCTTTAACTACTGAGCATGATATTATTAAAGCTGAAATAGACTCTTCTTTTATTAATTATTCAAGAAGTGAGAGTGATCCTGATAGTGCGATAAATGAAGCTATTAATTTGTTAGGTGACTCTCAAAATAACAGAACCATACTTTTTGTGACTGATGGGAGTGATTTGATAGCTAATAATACTTTACTTAGGGCTGTTGATAATGATGTCAGAATTATAAGTTTTGGAATAGGCGGGGAGTTTAGTATTTTTGATGATATAGACGAAGAATTTTTAGAGTTTTTTGATGCTATGGAGTTTAATTTTACTTATCTTCAAGATATAAGTAATATTACTCAAGGGTCTGCTTATAGGGCTACTGATGCAGGTTCTTTAAGAGCTAGTTTTACTCAGGCTACTTTAAGTGAGTTTAGTTATGATATTAATTCAAAATATTATGTTGTATTGTTTATTGCACTTTTAAGTATAGCAGAATTATTACTTTATTCTAGATATGGAACATTATAAAAAAAAGAAAAAAAATTATTAGACTTATTCGTCTGAGAAATCATCTAATGTGTACTTAAAGTCTTTTTCAGCTAAAACTTTTCTTTTATCTAAGTACATTTTTGCTAGTAACATAAATATTAATCCTAGGCTTTTTCTTCCTTTATTATTTCCTGGAATTACCAGATCTATGTTGTTTGCTTGGTTGTTTGTATCACAAATAGCAATTATAGGAAGTCCTATCTTCATAGCGTCTTGTACTGCGTTTCTGTCTGGCCATGAATCTGTTACTACTAAGATCTTTGCTTCTATGAAGTTTTTTAGTGCTGGGTTTGTTAAAACTCCTGGTGGGTATCTTCCTGCAAAGTGTTTACATCCTGTTATTTCTGCAAATTTCTTTACTGCTTTCCATCCGTTTTCTCTTCTACAAGCAATTAAGATATCTTCTGGTTTGTAGTTTGATAAAAGGTTTGCTGCTTGTCTTAGTCTTTCATCTATTTTTTGTACGTTTAAAACTGATAATCCGTCTGGCCTTGTTTTGTATATAAATTCGGCCATGTGCTTTGTTTTAAATTTGGTTCCGATGTGAATCCCTGTTTTTAGGTATTCGTCGTTAGGTACTAATAATTGTTCTTCTTCACTCATTTTATTTTTTTCCTCCTATAACGACCGTCTTAGAATGTTTCCACGAATATTTATTACCTCACGTGGCTATCCTGCATCAACTCTGAGTTGCAAGGTCGGTTATGTTTTTTGGTAAGAATAATCGTTTTATAAAGTTTTAGAATTTATGTATTACGTTGTATATAGTGCCTATATTCGTTTTTATGCTGTTGTATAGGTATATATTATTTGTCTCAAAGCTTTGCGGGTTAAACTCTCTTAGAACGTCTACTATTTGGTTAAACTCGTCTTTTGTTATATCTTTTATTCTTCCAAGAGTTATATAGGGGTTATAGTCTTTTTCTTTGTTTAATGCTTTGCTAATTGTTCTTTGTAGGGTTATGAGTGTCGTGTTATTTATTACTCTAAGCCACAATACTTTTGGATTTGTTGCGTCTGGAAAAAATCCAAACCCTTCGATATTAATATTCAAAGAAGGTATTTCTATTTCTTTCAGTTTATTAATTATTTGGTTTGAATCCTCTTCGCCTATAAATACGAGTGTTAGGTGTAAGTTATTTGTATTTATGGGGTTTAATCCTTTAATATTAGATATTTTTTGTTGGGTTAAAGAAATCTTTTTTTTTATTTTATCGGGAAGATCCACGGCTATAAATAAGCTCATGTAGTATATATTGGGTTTGTAGTTATAAAAATGTTATTATTTTTATGTTAACTTATTTATTAATGGTCCTAGTAGTGTAAAGAATAAGTATAATATTCCCATTGATCCTGTAAGTCTTATATAAAATCCTAGCAATTCGTAGTTTGATAAGATAAATATTGTTAGCATAACTACAAATATTGTGCTTACAATAACAGTTATTCCGTTAATTATGTTTACTAGGTGTTTTTCTCTTTTTTGAAGTAAGAAATTCCAATGTTCTAATGTTAACATAAGTATTATTGTTGAGAGTATTATGTTTGTAAACAAAGTGGATAGTTCAAAAAATATTGGTATTTGTAGTGCTAATGTTGCTAGTGTTATTATGCTTGCAGATATCGGCGTGGTTATGCGTTTATCTTTTTTTTCTAGTAGGTTAATTAAAGCTAGTGTTCCTATTATTATTACTATGTAGCTTCCTAAGAATTTGAATGTCCAAGAAACACTAAATAAAGAATATATTCCTAGTGTTATTAAAATTCCGTATAGAGTGGTTATTGCTCCCATTGCATTTTCTAGTATCTTTTTTGATTTTGAGAATTCGTAGCTAAATATTGCTGTCAGATTTAAAACGATGTATGCAAGCACTGTTTTTCTTATAAAATCGTCTAGTTCTGGCATCCATATTCCTATGTTTAACATTATAAATCCAAGTATTGTAAGGGCTATACCTATTGATTTTAGGGTTTTGTTTTTTGCTTTATCCCACATTATGCCTAGGAAGCTAAATGCTGATATTGAGAATGTTGTCGCGATTATTTTTAGTTCTATGTCGCTAAACTCGCCTATTAAAAATATTATTATGCTTGCTATAACTCCTATGCTTAAAGATATTATTAGAAATGATAGAAATGTTTTTTTTAACAGGTTTGTTTCTTCGCTCATTTTTATTCTAGGTCTTCTCCGAAGTCCTCAGTCATTTTTGATTCGTCTATTTCTATTTCTGGTTCTTCTTCTTTTACTTTTTGGGGTTTTGCGTCTTGTGCCATTGGTTCTTCGTTTCTTCCTACGACTTCTGCAAATCCTACTTTTTGTAATACTTTTTTTACTTTGATTCTGACGTGTTCGCCTTTTTTAACGTCTGGTACAAATAAGACAAATCCTTTTGCTCTTGTTAGGCCGTCTCCTTTTTCTCCTATTGCTTCAATGACAACGTCTACTTCTTCCCCTACACTTACAGGGGGTGTGTTTGTTCTATTTTCATACATTTATTTATTCACCGTACTATATAATTTCTAAGACCTTAATTTTGGTCTGTTATTTTTTTAAAAAGAAAACAAGTTTAAAAAGTTTTTGAGTAATTTTTCACATCATTTATGAATTCTTCGGGGTTTTTAAGTGAGAAATACATAGTTTCTAAGGGTTCATACTTTTCTCTTTGAAAAGAACTTAAGTAGTGTAAGGGTTTATGAAAGTCTACTTTTATCACTTTTTCTTTGTTCATGACTTTAATTGTTTTTGCTCTATCAGTCGTATTCTTTGGTTTTGGTAACTTATTTTTGTTTAAGTTAACTATTTCTATGTTTTTTATGTTGTCTATTGTAAATTCAAAATCAAGTATTCCTGATGGTGAAGGATAATAAGTGTTTTTTGTGAGGTTCCTTCTGTCTCTTTTGGTCATAGCGTGTATGTATATTCTTCCTTTGTTTATGTATGCTTTTCTTGTTAGTCTGTAATAGGTCATAGTTGTTATATGTGCTGCTGAAAATATGATTATGATTATTAAAACAAATAATTTTTCTCCTCTTATATATATGAACATGCTGAGTAATATTAAAATAAGTATTCCTAAAAGTAGTTTTATTATGTTTTTATATGTCTTAGACAGACTGTCTTTGTAGAATTTTTCTTGTATCATAAAAATAAAAATAAAAAAAGAATTTTAAAAATTTTTTTATGCATCTATTATTGCATCTTCTGTAACTAAGAATATGCATTCTGCATCTGGTAGGTTCGGGCTGTCTACTAGTTTTGCTACTCTTGTATTCTTTTTTCCTCGTCTAAGATATATTCTAAACGTAGAGTTATGTCCGACGATGTGGCCTCCGATTGCTTCTGTTGGATCTCCAAAGAACGCGTCTGGTTTTGCCATTACTTGATTAGTTACATATACACATAAGTTATGTTTATCTGCAAGTAGTGCTAGTGTCCTCATATGTTTGTTTAGTTTTTGTTGTCTTTCAGCAAGAGTTCCTCTTCCGATGAATTCTGCTCTAAAGTGCGCGGTTAAGCTATCTACAACAACTAATTTAACGTTTAATCCTTGCTTTATCAGATCTTCTACTTTTTCAGCCAGTAGCATTTGGTGGTCTGAGTTAAATGCTCTTGCAACTTTTATGTTTGCAAGTGTTTGTTCTTCATCTAGTTCTGCTCCTTTTGCAAATTGCATTATTCTTTCTGGTCTAAAAGTGTTTTCTGTATCAATATAGACTGCTACTGCTGTTGGATCTTGTTTTTGAACATTGACTGCGAGTGCGTGTCCTACTTGTGTTTTACCTGAACCATACTGGCCAAAGCATTCAATTATGCTTCCTGTTTCAAATCCGCCGCTCATCATATCGTCAAAGCCTTGGCTTCCTGTTTTTATTTTTACTACTTGATCTCTTCTTTTTAAAAGATCTGCTCCTGTAGTAAATCCCATGTCTAGGTTATCTCTTGCTGATTGAATCATCTTTCTAGCTACGCTCTCTGATACTCCTGCTGCGTCTGCTAGTTGAGCTATGCTACTTACTGCTATGCTCATTAAATCATCGTATCCTGCGGCTCTAAGTTTTTCTTCTGTTGCTGCTCCTACTCCTGGTAAATCTGTTATATTCATTCTTCTTCCTCGTTTAACGCTAAATATTCGTATGCTTTGTTTAATACCATTACTGCTTTTGGTATATCAGAAACTCTTAGTATGTTGGTGTTGTGCCATTTTCCGTCTTTATCAGTATATGACCTTTCTATGTTCACGGTTTTAAATCCGGTTTTTTTTCCGTCTTCTTCTCGCTCATTTAGCCATATTGTTGCAGAAACCGATCCTGCTCTAAATTTTTTCTCTGGATATTTCTTTCCTAAAACTTCTTTTACAGAAGGCACTTTCAAGTCTATTCTACCTGCTTCATCTACATTCATTTTTTATCACCCATTGCTTTTCGCCTTTTATTTCAACACCTAATTTTAGGTATTGGGCTAATAAGTAGTAAGATTGTTTTGTTTATATATGTTCTTTATAGAAATGTCCAGTGCGATTTTTGGGTTTATAGTTCTTGTAAAAATCCTCTAAATCCACTGTATCTAACATCATCTAATGCACTTTTTGATTTTGTACATTCGTGCGTTATCATAGTCAAGCATTTGCTTAGTTCAATTAAGTATAATATTTCTTCATACATTTTTTCTGCTATTGCTAATTTTGCTTCTTCGCTCATAATTTGGTTGTTTTTACTCAAATAGTATTCTGCAAATTCTGATAATAATTTTTTGTATTGTTCATTTTTTTTCTGGCCATGGCCGTGTTTTTGGTATTCTTTGTGAAGTACGTTTAAGTATCGATGCATATTTTTTAAAACATCAGAATACCAACCTACGTGGTGTCCTATTCCTTGTTCGTGATCATGTCCTATTAGTTGTCCTAATTCGGTTATTGCTTTTAGATATTTTTTGTATTCTATTGCGCTACTAAATGCTTTATTTAGTTGTTGTTGTTCTATGTAGTGTAATTCGTCTCGGTTAATCTCTTCTAGTGCGTATAGTAAATCTATTATTGTTTCATGTGCTTTTTTTAGAAATTCTACTATTCTTAACAGCTCTATTTTGCTTCTTTTTATTTTTGATTCAAAATCAGACACTATATCGTAAGTTATTCCTTTATATTCTCTAAGTGTGGCCATAACTTGGTTAGTTTGCATATATTGGTCTTTTATTGCTCTTATTAGTCTTTGTTCTTCTACTTGTGTTAACTCTTTTTTTTCTCTATAAATCTTATATACTTTATTTTTTTCAACAGAATATCTTTCTAAGTCAAATTCTATGTTTGTCAAACCTTTAAGATTTACCATGTAATAACTAAGTATGTTTCCTCTATATAAAGATTACCATGGTTAAAAGCAAAAAATTAACTAGGTAGCTAGCAGTACACACCAAACAAAAGTTTCTTTGTTTAAAATAATTAATATATGCTAAATACAAACTCAAAGTACATGCAATTATAATTCCTAAGGTTGTGAGTTCTAAAAATCCTAGTTGATAAGTTATAGCAAGTAAAGGATAGCCAAATATTCCAAGTAAGGTATTTGAAAATCCAAAAAGATATGCTTCTTTTGAGGTTAAAGCGCTTGTACAGCTAATATTTTTGGTTATATCGCAAATTCGCTTCTTTTTTTCTTGTTGCACATAGTATCCGTATATGCTAATAATAAAACCTATTGTGGCTAATACGAGTATCATATATGCTTATTTGTTTATTTTTATTTATACTTTTTTACCTAAAAATTTAAAAGTAGTTCTTACTTCCAAGTAATCACCATGGATATTTTAAGTATGGTTAAAACTTCGAAAATAACTGATTATACGTTCAAAGACTTAGTTGCAATAAAGCTAATGCAGCCTATTTCTAAAAAAAAATGGTTGAATGCGGCCATAATTAATGCTAAAAGAGAAGAACTCTCAAAAGAAGCATTCAAAGCACTAATTGCTAAAGGGGATGCTCCGACAAAAGCAAATGATTTAGTTGATAGATTCTTAGGATTGAAAAAAGAAACATCTCACTTTGATAGAGTAGATGAGTTAAAACAAGTTTACAAAAATAACTCTCCGTATCCTCACATAGTTCTAAACAACTTCTTACCACAAGAATTAGTTCAAGGAGTAGATAAAGAAATAAAAAACATTCCTGACGAGGTGTGGGATGGTCAAGAAAGTCATTATTTTCAAACAAGAAAAAGAGGACTAAGTGATAATCAAAAGATGCCTCCGAAGGCTAGGAAAATAATGGAGTTCTTAAACTCGGATAAAATGTTGAGGTTCTTAGAAGAATTAACGGGGATACAAAACCTAAAAGCAGATCCTTATAATGCTGGTGGGGGAATTCATCAAACTCTTAGCGGAGGAAAACTAGGTATTCACACAGACTTTAACACTCACTCCATAACTGGTCTTTATAGAAGGGTTAACATAATATTTTATGTAAACAGTAATTGGAAAGCAGAATGGGGAGGAGGTCTTGAGCTTTGGGATGAAACTGCTTCTAACAGGATAAAAACTGTTGATGCTTTATTTAACCGAGCAGCTATATTTACTGCTTCAGAAAAATCATATCATGGCCACCCGGAACCTCTAAAATGCCCTGAAAATGAATCTCGTTTAAGTTTTGCAGTGTATTATTATACTGAAGAAAAACCAGAACAAGACATCGTGTTAAGATATGGCGCTAACTGGGTTGAAAATTAATTTTTCTTTAATGTTGCTTTTGGTAGATAATAATTTTTCCAGGTTGGATGCCAATAATATTGTTGGGAGTTTGTTTGAAACTCTGGTTCTGGTATAAACTTTATTTCGTGTTCTTCAAACTCAACATCAAATCTTGGAGATAATATTTCTTTATCTTTATCTAAAATCTTCTTGTTATTATCTCTTGGATTATTAAACCAAGAATAAACTCCTTTTTCTGTTAACAAGTTATGAACATACATATGAAAACCATCTAATTCCTCATCCCAAGTATCAATATATATTCCGTCGTATCTTGGGAGGTGTTCTATTACGTCTTGCCACTTTGCAAAAATCACTTTCACGTTTTCTTTTTTAAGCCATCCTTCTTCTATCATCTTTTTTTGCACGTCTGGGTGGCATTCTATTATTGTATGGCTCTTAGGGTTATGTCTTTGTATCTCGGTATCTATTATTCCCATGCCAAATCCTATGTTTAATACATGTCCTTTATTTTTTGCTATTGCTTTTGCTGAGGCTTTCATAATGTCTTCTTCCCAGTCCATCATAACAGCAAATCCTCTCTCATCTAACAAGCGTCCGTCATCTGTATATTCTAATTTTTGAGCTATATATGGCTTCATAACAAGTGTTAATACTTTTTTTTATTTAATACTTTTTAACAAATATTGTTTTTTATTTCTTCTTTTAATGTGTTTATATATAATCTTAGTTGCACATCTATTTCTTTCCAGTCGTTTCTAGTTATATTAGTTCCATGATATTGAATTCCGTTCCTTTTAGTTCTTATTTTTTCAAAGAAATCCCAATCAAAATCTAATTCTGGTTGATTTAAACAAATATAAGTGAATACGCATTTATGATTTCTTGATTTTATTTTTTTAAGTAACAAAAAAGCTTCACATAACGTATGTAAAACATCATATCCTATTTTGTAACTCGTTGTGAATTTTTTATTTTCTAAGAGTATGTTTAAAGATGCCAAATCTTCTTTTGCTACAGATAGCATAGTTTTTATTTTATAAGTGTTTATTTCTTCTAATGGTACGTAGTTTCCTAATTCTTTACAAGTTCTATATTCTTTTTTAACATCGTTGACCATTGTGTTATTAGTATTTTGAGGCTTCCTTTTACTAAGATTCCTTTCATTATGTTTTCTAATAATCCTTGGTTTATGCTTTTTATTTCATTTACTGTTTCAAATCCGAAGATTTGAATGTTTTTTCTAAATATTTTTTCGTATTTGTTTTTGTCTAAATTTCTATGATTTCCTAATATGAATATGTCTATATCGCTTTCTTTATGCCAGTCACTTTTTGAATAACTTCCAAAAATAATTATTAGTTCAGCTTCCAAGCTACATAATGAATCTAAAAATCCTGTTTTGTATAAATTGTTTAAAGCATATATTTTTTTTATGTTTTTATAATTATAATGCTCGTAGTTGCTTTTGTAATATTTTTTGTGTTTAATTATTATTTTTTGTTCTATTAATTTTTTTAGCCAATTACTTATATGATGATCTGAAATTTTCACTTTTTCTTTTATGTCTTTGAATCTAAAGTGCATTGTTGGTTCTTCTAAGAACAATCTTAATATATCTTCATTCATATTACTTACTCTAAAAGTAAGTAAACTTATATGTTTTGTTATTTTGAACTAACAAACCTTGGCGGTGTTGATGTTTTGTTCTTAGATCTTCTTGTTGATGATCCTAAGAAGAGAAGGCCTGATATTTCTAAGGCAAAAGAAGTAATAGGTTACGATCCTAAAATAAAATTACATGAAGGTCTAAAAAGAACAATTAGTTATTTCAAATCGATTGTATGATAAATTCTAATGAATAATAGATTATAATTCCAACAATTATGCCTGCTATTACATCTATATATCTATGTTTTTTTAAATATATTCTCGAATATGAAACAATTATTATTGTTAAGATAAGTAATAGGTTTACATAAACGTTTGTTATTATTTTAATTAAACCTAGCATTAGAAGTGTTATTCTAATAGCATGGTGTGAGGGAAAAGAGGAAGCATCTATTTTTTCTAAAAAATTTTTATGATCTTGTTTTTTTGGTCTATCAACAAAATATAAACTTCTTATTAGTATTATCACAATATATGATATAACCAGTCCTAAAAATAGTATTATGGATTCTTTTATATATCCTAAGCCAAAGACTAGTAATACTATGAAAAGATAAAATACTAGTCCTCCTAGATTAGTTATTTGTTTAAATATCTCGTCTACTATTTTTTTCATTGTTTAGCTTTTAACAATAATATTTTTAAATACTTTGTGATAATTATCTATAATAGTGATAAAGCAATTATTAAAACTTATAAGAGTTAAACAGTGGTATAAGAACTTATTAGTTTTTTTACCTCTATTTTTCTCAGGTATTGTTTTTGATGTCAACTTAATTCCTTTTTTATTAGCATTTTTTAGTTTGTCTTTTATTTCTTCAAGTTATTATATTTTAAATGATTTAAAAGACTTAAAGCAAGATAGAATTCATCCTGAAAAAAAGAAGAGACCTTTAGCTGCTGGATTTTTTAGTAAAACTTTTGCGGTAAGTTTATTTTTTATATTATTTTTTGTAGGATTTTTTTTAGCTTTTAATCTTGGCTCTTTTTTCTTCTTTGCAGCAGGATTATTTGTTTTTACTTTGCTATACATATTTTATTTAAAGAAAATTGCGTTTTTGGATATAATTTCTATTAGTATAAATTTTTTGATTAGAACAATTGCTGGAGCATTCGTTGGAGCTAAAACTTTAAGTCCTTTAATTGAATTATCTCCTTGGCTAATATTTTGTGTGTTTTTCTTAGCATTATTTTTAACAAGCTCTAAACGAGAAGCTGATATATTATTTTTAAAAGATAAGGCTGTTAAACATAAAAAATCTTTTAAAAATTACAGTTTAGAAATAACTAGTTTTATATGTGTTTTATCTGTAACTATGCTTCTTACAGTTTACTCTTTGTATATTGTTTTTGTTCAAGATTTAATTTTTATAATAACTTTACCTATAGCTTTATTTGCTATAATAAAATATTACTCTTTATTAAAAGAAGGAAGCATTATTACTAGGCATCCTGAGCTTATGTATAAAGATAAGGCTTTGTTTATTAGTGTTGTATTATGGTTTTTCGTTGTATTAGTTTTATTGTATTTATAAGAATATTTAAAAGCAAATAAGATACTCTTTTATATTATATGGCTAAAAAAGTTTTAATAACTGGGGGTTCTGGTTTTTTAGGTATTAATTTAGTTCGTTTTTTACTTAGAAAAAACTATGAGTTAACTATTTTGGATATAGTTAATTTTGATTATCCTGAAAAAAATAAGATAGTGTTTGTTAAAGGGGATATAAGGAATAAAGCAGTCGTAGATAAAGTTGTTAAAGGACAAGATATTGTCATTCATACAGCAGCGGCTTTACCTTTATACAAAAAAAAAGATATTTTTTCAACAGATATTACTGGAACAAGAATTTTACTTGAAGCATCCAAAAAATACGATATTAAAAGATTTATTCATATTTCAAGTACTGCGGTTTATGGTGTTCCAAAAAAACATCCTATCTTTGAAGAGGATAAGTTAGTTGGTGTTGGACCTTATGGTATTGCAAAGATTAGAGCAGAACAAGAATGTTTAAAGTTAAGAAATAAAGGAATGTGTGTTCCTATTATAAGGCCTAAGTCTTTTATTGGCCCTGAAAGATTGGGCGTTTTTGCTCTTTTATACGATTGGGCTAAAGATGCTAAGAATTTTCCTATACTGGGTAAAGGCAATAATAGGTATCAATTGTTAGATGTTGAAGATCTTTGTAGCGCGATTTATCTTTGTATGACTAAGCCAAAAAAACTAGTTAATGATACATTTAACATAGGAGCTGAAGAATTCAGAACTATAAAGCGCGATTTCCAAGCAGTTTTAGATCATGCTGGTTTTGGTAAAAGAATAATTAGTTTTCCTGCATGGCCTGCTATACTTTTTTTAAAAACATTGGAATTTTTTAAGATATCTCCACTATATGCTTGGGTTTATGAAACTGTTTACAAAGATTCTTTTGTTTCAATTGATAAAGCAAAGAAAAAAATTGGTTTTAAACCAGTATTTTCTAATAAAGATGCACTTATAAGAAATTATGTGTGGTATTTAGAAAATTTAAAAAGTTTTGAAAAAAAGTCGGGGGTATCTCACAGAGTTCCTTGGAAACAAGGTTTCCTTAAGGTGTTAAAAAAATTATTTTAAAAATGAAAAAAACAAAGATAGCAATTCTATATGGTGTTTTTGCTATTATTTCTATTTTAGCAAACATGTTTTCTCAATTCTTATTTTTTTCAGTTTACAAAGGTCCTTTTTATATTTACATAGGTTTAATGATAGGAACACTTGTTGGTTTAATCGTAAAATATCTATTGGATAAAAAATGGATTTTTTATTATGTTGCTAAATCCAAACTTAAAGATCTGCAAACATTCATATTATATTCATTTATGGGTGTTTTCACAACAATAATATTTTGGGGATTTGAATTAGGATTTTATTTTTATTTCCAGGAATTTGTGTATGCTAAGTATGTTGGAGGAACAATTGGTCTAATAATAGGTTATATTGTTAAATATTTTTTAGATAAAAAATTTGTTTTCAAAAAATAGTAAACTATTTATTTAACCAAATTTAATTTTTGTTATGTTTGATTTGAAAAAGATTAAAAAGTTACTAGATAATAAGGTAACTGTTTATTCATTCTTGATAATATTCTTATTTTTATTTATGTTTTATAGCTATGCTACTTTATCTTTGGCTAAGCCTGTCTTTTTAGATAACACAGATCCTATTACTTATCATCAAAACGCAGTTTATTTCTCTGAGACAGGAATGGTTTTAGATGATTATTGGCCGTATGGTTATTATGCTGTCTTAGGTATTGTTTACAAGGTTTTTGGTCAAGAACATTATGTTGGTAAGCTCTTTAACGTATTTTTATTAATAGGAACTATGATTTTGATATTCTTATTACTAGAACAAAAAAAATTGTTTAAAGTTAAAAACACCAAGTTCTTGTTTTTAATATTCTTTTTATTAGTCTTAATCGATCCTGAATTCAGATACTATACTTCTACGTTGTATAAAGAAATATTGTTTATGTTCTCAACAGTTCTAACACTTTATTTATTTACATTATATAAGGATGATAGTAAAAAACATATGATTATCTTAGGCTCTGCTTTAGCAGTTGTAGGTATGATAACTGCTCAAAACAATGCGTGGTTCATTTTACCTTTGTTTTTTGGGGTTTTATTTGTATTAGTTGATTTTAAAAAATATAAGAATACCTTTATCAAATTCAAAAAAGGTATTCCTTTTTTAGCAGCTTTTATAATTGTGTTTTTATTATTAATACCTATTTTTAGTCAATTATACGTACACTCAACTGGTAACAAACATTTATTTCCAACTAATGGGGATAGATTATTATTTTATCTTAATGCTCCTACGGGGTGCCAAGGAGTAACTTTTACTTTAAATAACAACGAATGTGTTCCTGACGAATCATTTATGCTAGATTTTGCTGCAAGTAAAGGTCTTGATTATGAATCTTTAACTAGTTTTGAAAAAGATGAGCTTAGGGGAAGTTATGTTAAGAGTTATTTTTTATCCAATCCTTTCATTGTTTTTGATAGACTTGGACCTTTCTTAGATCTTTGGTTAGTTCCTTCTCTTAGAGAATCACAAAGACTTATAATAAATGACTCTGCTCTTACAAATTATTTAAGATTCACTTTTTTATTAGCATTACTTGGTTTAATTGTTATGCTTTTTAGAAAACAAGCAACAAAGAATTGGCTTTGGATACTTGTGTTTTACGGAGCGTGTACAATAGCCTACCTTATGACATATTACTTGATGCGTTACAAGATGTATTATAGGGTATTTGAGTTATTGCTTGCTGCTTACTTTATTTATATCGTTTTGAGTTTTATAATCAAATCTAAGCATTTAGATAAAATATTTTCAAAGAAAGTTATAAGCTTCAAATATTTCTTAGTAATAACACTAATCTTATTATTTGCTGTTTTTATTTTCATAAATCCTTATGTTGAAGCTAGAAAATCTACTAGTTATACTTCCCTTCTGTTAAGTATAGATGCAGATTCTTTAAAGATCGAAGGTTTAGATACTCGACTTCCAGCTTTGGCTGGTCTAAACTTGGTGGATGAATGTGTTGATAAACGGTTAGGCACAACTTTAAACGGTACAGTTATTAGTCAAGGATTAGTAGAATTCTATCCTCGCGGGGAAATTTTTAGAAATCAGAAAGCTTTAGATGAGTGGATAATTAAAAACACAAGAAATCTTAATTCTTATAGTTTAACAGAATTTAAGAGCTTAAAGTCCTCTGATGGTGTTAAAAACGTTGAGATTGTATCTGGCTCGCAAAGACTTAATATGAATGTTTTAGTTATTAACGGATTAGTTTTAGCTCCTGAATTTACTAATTTTTATTATTCTAGTTGCTAAAAACAACAACATTTTTATAATGAATTTCTTATACTTTTTTCTATGAAAAAGCCTTTTATCTCAGTTCTTATGCCAAACTATAACTGTGAGAAATACTTAGCTGAAGCAATTGAGAGTATACTAAATCAAACTTACAAGAATTTTGAATTCATAATAGTCGACGATGCTTCAACTGATAACAGCTGGAACATAATACAAAGATACGCAAAAAAAGATAAAAGAATAAAGCCTTTTAGGAATAAGAAGAATCTGGGTAGACCGTCTACTAGAAATAAGCTTCTTTCTTTAATTTCTAATAAAGCTAATTATTTTCTTTGGATGGATAGTGATGATGTTGTTTTGAAAGAATTGATTAAAGATAAGGTAAGTTATTTAGAAAAAAACAAAGAATTGTTTGGTCTTGGAAGTTCAATAGATTATGTTGATGAGAATCTTAATTTTATAAAAAGAAGAACTTATCCTAAGACAAGTAAAGATGTTAGAAATAAATTTTTACTTTTTTCTCCTTTGAGTCAAGGAGGTCTTATGTTAAGAGCTGAATTGAATAAATATAAGTATAACTCTGAGATGAGTGTGGCTGAGGATTATGAGCTTTGGTGTAGATTAATTTCTAAAGGTTACAAGTTTGAGAACTTAAAAAAATCTTATTACTTGTATAGACAATTTGAAGGTCAAGCTAAAATTAAGAATTTGAAGAAAACAATTTGGAATACATTAAAGATTAAATCTAATTATTTATTTAAACCACGATTTTTTGAGGTTTCTGCTTTTTTAAGGTTTATATTAGAAGCGATAGCTTTATTACTTCCTAAAAAATTAATATTATGGGTGTTTTACAAATCAAAATGAGGCGTAGGAGAGTTAAAAAAGTAGAAGATAAAATAGTAAAAAAATATAGTCCTGGACTATTTCCAAAAAGCAGATTAAATAAAGAATTATCTGTTTATAGTTCTTTAAAAAATAAAGATGTTTTAACTCCTAAATCTTATGGTGATGATCAAGGTAACCTAATATTAGAATTTGTAAGTTCTCGAGAAATCAACAAGAAAGATTATACATCTATAGTTAAACTTTTGTTAGATTTTCAATTTTCTGAAATAAAACTTAAAGATAGTTTTTTTCTTAAAATATATGATAATATTTATTTTAGGAAGTTCTTATTTATGTTTTTGTTCATATACAAGTCAGGCTTTAAGTTTTTTTTCAAATCAATATTTTATTCATTAAACTCTTTTTTTTCTCAAAAAAAATTTAATAAAAAAATTTAATAAAAAAATTTTATTGCACAATGATTTTAACTTAACCCAGGTATTAGTAAATAATGAAGGTACGTTTTTAATTGATTTTGAGGCTCCTGTTTATACTAATAAATGGATTTTAGGAGATATACTTGATGCTTGTTTTGATATAGAAAAATTATCTTTTAACAAAATTCTTTTTAACAAGTATCTACGTGAATTAAAAAAAAGGGAAGAAAAAATTTACGAAAACATAAATTTAGACTCTCAAATAAGATTCTTTTTAATTAGAAGATTTGTTAAATATCTTGCAAAGAATAAGTTATCTTTAAAGCAGTCTTTGTTTTTCTTTAAATGCTTAAAAAATCCTTCTGAACTAATTTAGATAAATATAAATAGTTGTTAATAGTAATTTAATAGTGAAAATTAGTATTTTATTAACAACGATGAATCAAGGTATTAATAGAGTTAAAAAAGAACTCTTACCCCAGCTCAAAAATTGCGAAGTAATTATTTCTCATCAAATAACAGATAATAAAACCAAGCCCGAAAAAAAGAGTATGGGAAAAAACGTAAAATACTTTTATATGTATGATAAAGGTTTGTCTAAGAATAGAAATAATGCATTAAAAAACGCCACAGGAGATATTTGTGTGATTTGTGATGATGATTTAAATTACGTTAAGGGTTTTGATAAAATAGTTAAACAGGCTTATAAAAATAATAAGTCTGCAGACGTGATAACTTTTCAAGCAATAGATGAAGAAGGTAATTTTCATTGCAAGCTTAAAAAAAGTAGGAAACATAATTTTTACACTATTTTATTTATTAATAGCTGGATGATTACGTTTAAAAGAAAGAACGCTATTGATAATAATTTAACTTTTGATGAGAATTATGGGTTGGGAGCTGAGATTTGTGTTGGTGAAGAAAATATTTTTTTAAAAGATGCATTTGATAAAAAACTGAATCTCATTCATAATAAAAATCCGATAGTAGTTCATCCAGATGAGAGCTCTGGAATTAATTATAGGGCTGAACTTATAAAATCAAGACCATTAGTTTTTAAGAGGATGTATGGTTTGCTTGGTTATTTATTTGCATTAGTATATTTCCCTATATTTCACTACAAATTATATAAAGAGAAATATTCTTTCTTTGAATTTATAAGGAGGAGTATTTAGGAGAATCTTTATAAAAGATTCACATTTAAATTAAAATATGAAAAAAATAATTCTA
>JBLKOK010000007.1:0-29108 GCA_047602735.1 Candidatus Woesearchaeota archaeon
AATGATTCCCAAGGCACCGCGACGTGAAATCCTTTGTTTCCTGAAAACTTACAGGTTATTCCTTTTATGTTTTCTTCTTTAAGTATTTCTACAACGAGATAAGCTGCTAATTTACTGTATATGAAGTGAGCGCAATCTATGTCCAGTATTAAGTCCCAGCCAATTCTTAGATCGTCCATTTCTTTTGTTTTTATATCTGATCTAAGACTTAGAGGGTTTGACCATAGTTCCTCTGAACAATGAAAACTGGTTGCTTTTTTCTTTGCAAGTTCTAATACGTCGCTTTCATAAGCCAATATATCTGGGCGTTTCCCAAAGTATTCTTTATATCTTATAGCAATTTCTTTATCTTTTGCATATTTTACTAACTCTTTTCTAATTTCTAATCGTTTGTAATATGATAGAGTTGTAGCTAGTAACATGTTTTTTCTTAGTTAATTGTTTTTTTTATATGTTTGTATTATGTTTATTTTAGCACAAGACATCTATACAAAGCATTTAAAAATTATTTAGCCATACTAATTTGTATGCTTAAGATAACTCCTAGGTTGTATCAAGAAAAAATTTTTAATGCAGCTGTTTCAAATAATACACTGGTTGTTTTGCCTACCGGGCTTGGTAAAACTGCTGTTGCTGCTATGATGATTCATAATCGTTTAGCTAATTATAAAGGTAGTAAAATTATTTTTTTAGCTCCCACTAAGCCTTTAGCTCAACAACACGAAAAGACTCTAAAAGAATATCTTCCTGTATACGAAGATAAAATTGTTTTATTTACAGGTAGTGTTTCTCCTGAAAAAAGGGAGTTGCTTTGGAAAGATAATCAAATAATTATTAGCACGCCCCAAGGTCTTGAAAATGATGTTATTAGAAGAAAAGTTAATCTTAGGGATGTTTCTCTTGTGATATTTGATGAAGCGCATAGAGCTACAGGAGATTATGCTTATGTTTTTATTGCAAAAAAGTATGTTGAGCAAAGTAATTATGTTAGGATTATGGCTCTTACTGCAAGTCCTGGCAGTAATCAGGAGAAGATATTAGAAGTTTGTAATAATTTGTTTATAGAAGAAATTGAGTATCGTTCTAAAGAAGATGAAGATGTTAAGCCTTATGTTCAAGAAATTGATATAAAACACATAGAAGTTGAATTACCTGAGGAGTTTAAAAAAGTAAAGATGTTTTTAGAAAAGTGTTATTTTTCTAAGCTTGAAGGAGCGAGAGCATTAGGTGTTTTAACAGGAGATCCTAAATCTTATAATAAGTCTAATTTGCTTCAGATGCTTGCTAGTTTGCATGGTAAGATGCGAAGTGGCGAAAAAGATTATGAAACTCTTAAAACTATTAGTTTATTAGCCGAGTCTCTAAAAGTTCAGCACGCTCTTGA
The DNA here is from genome assembly GCA_047602735.1 of Candidatus Woesearchaeota archaeon. Classification (GTDB taxonomy): domain Archaea; phylum Nanobdellota; class Nanobdellia; order Woesearchaeales; family 21-14-0-10-32-9; genus SKIS01. The sequence goes on from JBLKOK010000007.1 coordinate 1,385, forward strand.
TTTAATTGAAAGTCAAGGATTGGAGCCTACTATTAGTTATTTATTACAGCTTAAAAAAGAAGCTCAAACAAGTAGAGTTAAGGCCGTAAAAAACTTAGTTCAAGATATTAATTTCAAAAGCGCTTTAATTTTGTCTGAGAGTCTTAGTGGAAAAGTTGTTCATCCTAAGTTAATAAGATTAAAAGAATTAGTAAAAAAACAATTAGAGTTGAAAAAAGAATCTAAAATAATTATTTTTTCTCAGTACCGAGAAAGTGGTGCTAACATAAAAAAAATATTAGAAGAGATAAATATTAGTTCTGAACTATTTTTTGGTCAAGCTAAAAAAAATAATACCGGTCTTAGTCAAAAAAAGCAAAAAGAGATGATTGAGAATTTTGCTAGTAATAATTTTAGTTGTTTGATTGCTACAAGTGTCGGTGAGGAAGGCTTAGATATACCTGAGGTTGATCTTGTTATTTTTTATGAGCCTGTTCCTAGTGCTATTAGAAGTGTTCAAAGAAGAGGCAGGACGGGTCGTCAAAAAGAAGGTAAGGTGTTTATGTTAATTACTAAAAATACAAAAGATGAAGCTTACAGATGGTCTAGTTTTCATAAGGAAAAAAGAATGTATAGAGTTCTAAAAAACATTAAAACTACTTTAACTCCAAAAGTTGAGGAAAAAACCCTTCATGATTTTGATGAAGATAAAATAAGGATAAAAGCAGATTTTAGAGAAAAAGGTAGTGCTTTATTAAAAGAATTGCTTTCTCAAAGAGTTGAAATAGATCTTGAAAGTCTTCCCGTTGGAGATTATCATGTTTCTAAAGACGTTGTAGTTGAATTTAAAACAATACCTGATTTTGTTGATAGTATTCTTGATGGAAGAATTTTGAGTCAAGCAAGAGATTTAAGACAATACAAAAAGCCATTTATTATTATTCAGGGTGATGAGGATATTTATAGTCAAAGAAGAATTCATCCAAACGCGATTAGGGGAATGATTAGTGCTTTGACCATTAATTTTGGAATTCCTATTATTAGAACAACGAATCCAAAAGATAGTTGTGCTTATCTTCAAGTTATAGCTAAAAGGGAGCAAGGAGATAAAAACGAGTTTCAGATGCATACTTCTAAGCCTTTATCCGATAATAGTCTTCAAGAATATATTATTAGTAGTTTTCCAGGGATAGGTAATACTTTGGCTAAACCTTTACTTAAACATTTTAAGTCTATAAAGAATTTTGTGAACAGCGATGTTGATAAACTTAAAGAAGTTGATCTTATAGGTGATAAAAAAGCTAAGCGTATCAGAGAAATACTAGATAAAGATTATGACGAAAAATAGTTTTAGTTAAACAGGTTGATATGACATAATCAGACTAATGAATACGATTCCTACAGTAATAAGTAATAATAAAAGTAGCGGAATAACAACTGACAAAAAGGATTTTAAAACACCTATTCTATGATAATAAAAAATAGCCAGTATTTGTATTATAAGTGCATGACTGTATCCTACCACAGGTACTATTAAAGATAATGCTGCATATATACTGTTTTGTTGTGAAAAAAAATATAAACTAAAAAAGCTTATGATCATTAGTAAAAATAAATAAGGAATTAAGGTTACAAAGCCAAATATTGCAGCTTTAAAGCTGTTTAAAAAAAGTGCTTTTTTCTTTACAACTAACACACCTAAATGTGTTACAGCACTATATAAAAATAATAACGTTAAGCTTATTATGACAGATCCTATTAAAAATATCAATATAAATAGTACTCTTTCTAGATTTATATTTTCCTGAGCAATTATTGAAAATAGTATTTCTGATAAAAACAAAATAAGTACTGGTGCTAAGAAAAAAGTTATTAATCTTACATAATTTGTTTCTGCCTCCCATTTAAAAAATCTTAGAGGGTTTTTGTATAAATTTATGTATTGTTTTATCATGTTCATATTTTACTTATAAATCCGTTTCTAGGACTAAATAGGTCTCCACTCCTTTTTAATTTTTCTATTATTTCGTTTGTTTTTTCTTCGCCCACTCCTTTTATTTCTGCTTCTCTTATTAAGTCTTCTAATGGAATCATTTTTCCTAGTTGAGCTTCAAGTTCTGATATTAAGTCTTTTATTATTGCGATGTTGCTTCTTTGACTTGCAGTTATTCCGGTTGTTATTCTGTCAATATCAAATTTGCCTGTTTCTGCGTCGTATCCTATGAGGGTTAAGCAGTGGTGTAGTAAGTCTATTGCGACTTTTGCGTCTTTTCTTGTTACTTTATCAGAAAGCCTTGTTCTAGCACTTGCTTCTGACATCCTAATCAGTCCTTCTAATTGTCTTGCACTTATTGGTATGCTTTGTACTTTTTCTTCTGGGTTACCTGAATTTCTCATACTCACGAAGTAATCTTTTATCTCTGTAAGTGCTGCTTCAGTTAGTTTAGGATAGGATTTTTGTTTTGCATAAGCCACGTATCTTTTTATCATGTCTGTGTCTAGAAGAACTTTTTTATCTGATTCTCCTTTATGTAGTTGTAAAATGAAGCTTGCAAGTTTTTCATCTCTTTCTTTGTTTGGTATATCTTTTACTGGAAAAATTAAATCGAATCTGTTAATTAATGTGCTTGGTAGCTCTATTTGTTTTGCTAGGATTTCGTAAGGGTCAAATCTTCCAAATTTTGGGTTTGCTGCTGCAAGAACTGTTGTTTCGCTTCTAAGTGTTGCTTGAATATTTGCTTTACTAATAGTAATTGTTTGCTGTTCTAGGGCTTCGTGCATCGCGCTTGCGTCTTCTTTTGTCATTTTATCTAACTCATCTATACATACAAGTCCTTTATTAGCAAGAACCAATGCTCCTGCTTCAAGTGCCCATCCTTTTAAGAATTCATCTTTTACAACTGAGGCTGTATTATGAACTAATATTCCATCAACCACGAAGTTATGACTATCTTCTACTGTTAAATCATATACGTAATCATAATTTGATTTTATGATTTCTATTTTCTTAATTTTTTCCCAACGTATATCTGAAAATTTTTCTTTTTTTCTTTTTTTATTAGATATTAGATCTAGATTCATTTTTTTTCTTGGATGTTTAATAGGAATATGTTTTTTGAAGTGATCAATGCTTTCACCATAAATAGTTAAGATATGTCTGTCAAATTTTTGCTTTATCTTTCCTTGTTGAGGAGGTCTTATTCTCAGATGTGATTTTATTTTATATCTTAACATAACTAGTTGTAGTTGTCTTGCTAGTTTTTCTGAAGAAGTAAAAAATTCTATGATGTCTGATCCTTTTGTGTTTCTTTTTGTTATAGATCCATCACTGTCTATTAAGCCCGCAATGTAAGCAGATAATAATTCATTGTTTAAATGTAGTAAAGTATTTGACATTTCTAATTTGTTACTTTTTGGGCTAAATGGAATTCCTAATTTCAATAAAATTTGTCCATAAATCTTATTATTGAACCTAATTGATTTTGGTCTTTTATTTGTAGCTTTTTGAATGTCATAATTTAACTCATATTTTTTCAAAAAGTCTAAAAAGGTTTTCCTTAAAAAAGTATTAGAATTTGAAAACCTTATAGATATTGTTTCATTGTTTTCTCTTACATCTCCATCTCCTGCAATTAATCCTGCTACATATAAAAAGTCTGTGTCAATTAAAGAAGGAATTTTAAAGGTTTTTCCATTATAAAGAGATATCTTAGTTACGTGATGTTTCCAAGGAACACCAAGATATTCGCTTAATTTTTTGAAATCTTTAAGTTTTATTTTTCCTCTTGCTTCTTTTTTCTTCCAATTATGATATAAATTGTTTTCATTTATTTTTAATTTTTTAGAAACTTTTCTTATTCCTTCATTATTTTTAATTATTTGAGTGTATTCTTCTATTACTTCTTCGACATCACGAATAACAGGGTTACTATCAATTAAATCCACAAAGTGCAGTTGTGATACATTTCCTTCAATTGTTTTTCTAGGAACTGCTATTTTTTCTCCTTCTTTTAATTTAGAGCTCTTCACCCATTTTTTTTCTTCAGTGAACAACTTAGTATTTGCAGTTAGTTCAATTTGTTTTCCTGTTTCAAGAGTTATTTTATACATAAATTCAGGAGATGTTAGTTTCCAAATTGATTTTGGATGTTTACTTTGAATTTTTAAATTGTGGTTCATACTTTGAACTTTCACTTTAGTTATATCGTCTTGTTTCCATACTCCAGGTCTGTATTCTTCTTTAACTGAAAGGTTTTCTTCGACTACTTTTTCTATGGTTTCTATTCCTCCTGGATTTGTCATTAAAAAACTGTTTGGGCTTACACAAAGTCCTGCTCCTGATGCTCCTTTACCTGAAACAAATCTTGATTTAGGTGCTACGTGATTTAGTCTTTTTAGTAGCTGAGAGTTGTGCACCATTATTCCATTTGCAACAAAATTATGTGTATTTTGAATTTCAAAATCGTAAACTGTTTGTTCTTGTTTTATTTCTTTAACAGATATTATTTTATCCCAAAATAAATCAGAATGCGCTATTGTTTCAAGTATTTTTACAAAAGGATTGTCATATTTAGCAAGATTATTACATATTTTTTGTAATGTTTTTCTTGAAGGATTTCTGTTTCCTTGCTCATAATGACAATAGCTAGATCTTAAAATACCCATCTCGTTTTGGGTTAAGTTAAGTTCTTTTCTTATTGTTTTAAATATCTGAGATAAATTTGGAATTACATCTATATTTGTATTTTTACTTCCAATTATTTTATTTAATGCTGTTTTTTTTCTAGTAGAAGTATAGCCTATCTGTGCGTATTCTCTTGTAAAACTGCTTGAAATTATTATTTCGAAACAACTAAAATTCTTGTTTTTGTATTTCTTTATTTTTTCTTTAAATCTTGCAACAATTCCAAATCTTAAAAGAGATATCATTACTTTTTCTGCTAAGTCTTTACTTGATGTTGTGTATTCTATTTGTCTTTTTTTCAAATTAACATGGCTATCACATTCAAATAATGCTTTTAAGAATTCTGCAAGAATATAATCTGGAGATTCTTGTATTTTTAACGGAATACTTTTTAGGGTGGAATTTCTTGTTATTTCTGGAAAGTTTGTCTGTAAATATTCAAATAAGGGTCTGCTAGTTACGTATTGAGATTTTTTTCTAATAGTTGTATTTTCTTTAAAAACATTATAAAAAGTAGTTTTGTAATCTTTTATAACTTCTTTATCAATGTTTGCAAAGTCTATCCATGCAGACGTGCTTGATTTTTTTACATGACCATCACCACAAAGATACCCTAATATCTTAGCAAGATCTTTTGTTAATAAATCTGAAAACTTATAATTTCTCGTTGTATTGTTTATATTATTTTTAAGAGTTTGAAGTTGTCCTAAAACATTTATTTTTCTTGGAATTGCAATCCAATCGTTTTTTTTTAATCTTTCAGCTAAGCAAGAATATATTAATCCATTATTTGTTGTAAACAAAGGATGTTCTTTTGTTAATTTTATTGTTCTTCCAGAAGATGTTTTTAGTTCTAATAATTGATTAGTGGTTCTTTCCCAAAATCGTGTTACCGGAGAAAGTCCATATTTTGCATTTAATTGTATACTTGGAAGATAAGAGATGTTTTTTTCTTCACAAAGCTCTTTAATTGTTTTTATTGCTCCTGATTCTGTTAATATATGTGTATCTCCAGAAACACATTTACCGCTACCTGGGTCTCCTATTAGTAGTATGTGTATGTCTCCTCTTCTTGTTACTCCGTCTGATTGTGATTTTTTTGTTCCTCCAAATAATTGCAATACCAATGCTTCTTTTATTCTATCATGACCATATATTGTTGGAGCTATACTTGATGTTATATGTTCGTATATTTTTGGGTCTTTTGATAATTCTAGGATTTGTTGTTTTTGTTCATCTGTGAGTACTAGGCTTGAGAATTCTTCTTGTACTGGTTCTACGTAGTTTGCTTCTATCATTAAATCAAACCTTGTGCTTTTTCCTCCTGTTGCAAGAGTTATTGGTACTTCTTTTAGTATTCCTGTAACTGTTATTTTGCTTCCTGGATTTGTTTTTTTATCACTTATTGGGCTTACTAAGTCGTTTTTTAAGAAAATGTTTATTCTTTTAGGTTGTTCTCCACCGTCAAGATCTTCTGGTGCTTCTTCTAAGACTAGTTTTTGTGCGTCTACTAGTTCTTTGCTCATAAGGTTAAATTTTCCTTTTCTTCCACATGTACAACTGCTTGGTTCTTTGAATTTGTTATCTATTTGTAAAACAGATAGTATACTTCCACAGCTTGGACATTCAAATCTCGCACTTGTTACTTGTGGTCTTACATCTGTTTTTTGTCTGACTATTCCTTTGAATTCTAAGAATTTTTCTATGTGTTTACTTCTAACACTGCTTATAGTTATATTAGAACTATAAGGTAAATCTCTAAATCTGACTCTTATATTTATGTCTACACCTAAATCAAATTTAGTTATAGCGTATTCTGCTGCTTTGATTAAGTCTTCTGGTTGTTCTAGTAATAAGTCTGCTAGTTGCGGGTCAAATATAGCTAGTTCTGGGAATCCAACAATTAGGAATTCTTCTCCTTTTGCTGCTTTATCCAAGAGTATTTCTTGGTATTGTAGTTCAAAGAATTCTTTGAATTTGTTAATTTGTGTTTCTGGTTTCATCTTTAGAGTTTAAACTAGTTAGTTGCTTATTTTCTTTAAGTATTTAGGAGGTTTAATCGTTTATTTTCTGAATTTTTTCAGATTTTCCATAAGCATATCTACTGCTTTATGTACCATTTCTTCAGATTTTGTTCCTGTACAAACGATTTTTCCGTTACTAAATAAAAGGAAGGTTGCTTTTGCTTCCATTAACTTGTATACTAATCCTGGGAATTGTTCAGGTTCGTATTCTGTGTTATCAAGTTTCATTGCTAGCGTGTTTAGGTTTAGGTCCATGCCTATATTTCCTGATGCTACAATGTTTTGAACGTTTATCTTTGGTTTTATCTTGATCTTAATGCCTATTTTTTCTAGACTTTCAATTATTTTTTGTATGCTTTCGTCTACTTTGTCTAGGCTTCTTGCTCCTGTACATACTATGTTTCCTGAGCTAAATATTAAAGCAGATGTTTTTGGTTCTCTTATTCTTATTACAAGTCCTGGGAATTGTTCAGGGTTGTATTCTGTGTTGCTTAGTGTAGCCGCCATTTTTTCTAATGGTATGTCGTGTTCTAAGCTTGTGCTTACTACTATATTAACTACTGTAATGTTATCGTGTGGATTGAATTCTTTTTCTTTTTTGTTCATTAATATCGCCTCATAAAAAGCTATTGCCTTTATAAACTAGTAATTCAGCGTTATTTATAAATGCTTTTATACTTCCATGTGTATTTCTTAATGTGTTTTTTAGAAAACAATAACCCCCTTTATTTCGTGTGGAAACGCTTTTTTTAGAAGTTTTTAGACGAGTAAAAACAAATTATTTGTAAACCAGTATACAATTGTCACCCCTTTGTTTCTACTGGAGATTTAGAGAGAAATAAGAGAATAAAAGAAGAAAAAAATTAGTTGTATCCTTCCTTTGCCACGTAGCCTTTTTTATCTAGGTCGAAGTGGAAGAATTCTATAAATTCCGCCAGTTTGTTTTTGTCAGTTTTTTGTGTTTTTAGCCATTCGTAGACTTGTTTTGTGTGACAATATAAGCAAACATCAATAGACTTGTTACATCTAATACAGCCTTGTTGTTCTGTTCCAAATAATCCAAGTTCGAAGCTTGGAAGATCATTCTCAGATAGCCATTGCTCTATTCCTTTGTTAACACAATCCGGACATAAAGGATTGGTTACGATTTCTTCACACATTACACATTCCGACATTTTCATCACCTTTGTTTGTTGTTTTTTATGCAAAGGTAAAGTCTAGTAAGTATAACTTAGAACTTATGATAGAATTAGTTTTTTCCCACACACTTCATAAGTCCCAAGTAAATTTTTACTAGACTTACCAAGCATGTAGTTTAATCTTCAGTGCTCTCACTACGCTAAACATACAATTTTTTGTAGTATACACTGAATTCATATTTCTTTTTTTGATTAACTCATTTAAATATTTTGTTGTAATTATTTAGAAAAATCAATACTTAATGAGTTTATACAATATATTTTTCCTGTCGGTTTTGGTCCATCGTCAAATACATGTCCTAGGTGGCCTTTGCAGTTTTTACAAATAACTTCTGTTCTGATCATGTTATGAGAATAGTCTTTTTTTAGTTCGACGTTTTTTGCTTTTGCAAAGCTAGGCCAGCCACATCCTGAGTCAAACTTGTCTTCTGAGTTAAATAGTTCAAATCCACATAGTTTACAATTATATGTTCCTTTTTCAAAGAAGTCGTCGTACTCGCCGCTAAAGGGAGGTTCTGTTCCTTTGTTAATTAAGATGTCGTATTCTTTTTTTGTAAGTTTTTGTTTAGCTATATCTTCGTAATTCATATAATTATAAGAGTAGTTTTTTATATTAAATACTTTTTACTAATTTTATGCACATATGTTTTGATTGGGATGGCACTATTGCTAAAATAGATGTGGCTAAAGAAGCTGCTATTCGTAGAAGTAAGACGTTAGGAGAGGTTTTTGATGCGGATTGGTTGGACGAGGCTATGAAGACAGATGCTCATTACAAAGTTAATAAAAAATTGATTTCAGATTATACCGGTGTTGTTGACGATAAAGAGTTAACTATTATGATGACAGATATGTTTAAGTATCATTATCTTGGTGTTAGTAATAATTTAAAAGAAAATGTTTTATTTGAAGGTATGAGAGAAGTTATTAGTGATTTGCATGAACAAAATTATACTTTAAGTATTGCTACTACTTTAAGAAAAGATATTGTTGAGCAAGTTCTAAGTAATTTAGGCTTGAAAGATAAGTTTTCTTATATCGCAGGAAACAATCCTGAGTTAAGCTATGATAAAAACTCATTAGTTAATGAAGTTTGCAAACATATTGGAAAAATTAATTACATGATAGGTGATAAATCCGATGATGTTTTAGCCGGTCAAGCTTTTGATGCTAAAGGTATACTTGTTTCTTGGGGAAGTCATAAAACGTTTGATAAAGCAGATTACGTAGCGAAAAATCCAAAGGATCTGTATGAGTTTATCACAAAACAATAAATATTTACTAAGCAGTAATAAAATTTAAATATGGTTTTGTGTTTCTTTTATTTTATGTTTTATACAGAAAAAGAATATCCTGAAGGGATCATATCTGTAGCTAGTAATGGAAGAATAGGTAGATACGTGTTTTTTCCAAAAATGATTGAAGCACATTTTAATTATAAGTTGCCTAAAAAATTAGTAATGGTAGATGTTGCTTGTGGAGCCGCGGCAGATCATCCACTATTGTATGATTTTTTTGATAAAAAAAACGTGGAGTTAACCCTAATAGGAGTTGATATTAACGAAGAAACAATAAGGCATACATTAGAAGGAAAAATAGCATATGGTTTAGAATGCGATAATATCTTAGAAAATAACAAGCTAAGTTTTGATAGAGATTTGTCTTCTGAACAAAAATTTAAAGATATGTATAGTTATGATGATATAGAAGAATATTTTGATGTTTATAAGAAAAAGATTTTTGATGGTGTTGTAAATATTGCATTAAATAAAAAGGATAAAGCTTGGATAATGAATACTAAATCAAGAGAAAGATTAGATCTTAGAATACAAGATGCGACAAAATTAGATTTTGAAACAAATTATGCAGATATAGTTGTTTGTGAAAATTTTTTATTTGGACGGAAAGACGAATTAGGAAATAAAATAAGATTTGAAATGGATAGGATCTTAAAACCTGGCGGTTGGTCTTATTACGGTTAATTATTAGCAAAAGCCTTATAAAATGAGCTGTACTTCTATTTATTAATGGATTACGAAGCAATGTTAAATCAGGCAAGAAAAGAACTTCCTGAAATAAAAGAGGAAGTTGACAGATTTGAAATACCTAAGGTTAGAGGACAAATCGAGGGTAGTAAGACCATTATTAGTAATTTTTATCAAATAGCTGATGTTTTGAGAAGAAAGCCTCAACATCTTTTAAAGTATGTTTTAAAAGAACTTGCAACTCCAGGAACTTTTAGAGGGCAAGCAGTTATTTTTGGAAGTAAGATTCCAGCTAGTAGAATTAATGAAAAGATTCAAAGCTACGCAGAAGAATTTGTTTTTTGTAAAGAGTGTAGCAAAGCAGATACTAAAATGAGTAAAGAAGGAGATGTTTATTATCTTAAATGTCAGGTTTGTGGAGCAAGATATAGTTTTTATTCAAAAATATAATTTTTTGAAAAAAATAAATAAAAAATAGACTAATTTTTTTTTAGACTATTTTTGTTTGAGTTTTTTCTTTTTTATCAAATCTTTTTTTTGCAACTCCGCTTAAACTTGCTCTAATTAAAATATCTTGATCTTGAAACATTCTTTTTCTTGCTTCTTCGTTTAAAACTTTGTAGGTTTTTCTAGCGCTTCTTGCTTGTTTATCAAAATTTATTATTGGTTTTGGATAATTTTTTAGAGTTTTCTTGATTTCTTTTAACTGATTATTTTTAGATTCGTTTAAAGTAAGTTGTATGTTTTTTAACTTTTCTGGACTTATTATATATTCTTTTGGAATGTCTTTTAGTTCTTCAACATATTTTTTTATGAATTCACAATTCGAATCATTATCTATTATTTGCTTTTTAGGATTGTATATCCTATTAGGGTGTATTCCTACCATTCCTGCTTGCATTTGCCATTGGGCGTAATTAATTGCGACATCTGCATCTATTAAATGATAATGCATAAAATCAGCACCTGTTTTCCAGTTTTGTTTTAATATATAGCAAAAAAAACTAGCAACCATAGCTCTCATCCTAAAATTTAAAAAACCTGTTTTTACTAAACACCTCATTGAAGCATCCACTAAGGGATATCCTGTTTTTCCTTGTTTCCAGGCATCTGTGAATTCTTGGTTAAAAGAGTATATTTTATCATAATTCTCTTCAAAAACAGGATTAACTGCTTTTGTTGTAAGAGAGGGATTATCCTGCATTTTTTGAGTGAAGTGTTGATTCCAATAAAGTCTCGTTATAAAAAATTTTTTTTGTTTAAATTCACACTTTTGAGTTTCTTTATATATTTCTTTTAAGCTAATACACCCAAAACTTATATGTGCTGAAAGCCTTGAAGTGTTTAATTCGCTGAGAAATGGTTTGCTTATGCTTTTTGTGTATAAATCTATATTTTGTAAAAAATATTTTAATCTTTTATGCGCTTCTCTAGACCCTCCTTTTGGAACGTCAGACTTTTCTTTTTTTATGTTATATTTTCTTATTATTTCTTGTATAGATATTTCTTGAGGAATGATATTTTTTTGATTTATTTTTTTTGGTTCTAAGAGTTTAGTTTCAAAATAGTTCGTGCAATTTTTGTGCCATTCTATTCTAGAATTGCCTTGCCTTATAATTGCGTCGTTGTCAAAGCCTTTAAACAAAATATTGTTAGCTATTTTTTTATCTCTTTCAAGACCAAAATTCATATTTGTATCGTGATTATAATATACTAACGCATCATATTTTTTAGAAATCGCTGTTATTTTCTGTATGCTATCTCCAAATAAAATAGTTAAATTAGTTCCTAGTTTTTTATATTGGTTGTTTAAGTCTTCTAATGATTCTAACATAAATATTATTCTGTCTGGATTAGTTTCATTATTTTCTCTAAAGAAGAAAGGATCTATAATAAATACTGGTAATACTTCACCTTTTTTTTGAGCTTCGTATAGCGCTTTATTATCTTGCGTTCTAAGATCTCTTCTGTGCCAAACAATTATTTTTTGCATAAAAAAAGAAAAAATAAATTATATAAAAAATTTAGGCTTTGAACATTTTTTTAGCGTCTTCTATTCCGCCTATATTTTCTGCGTCAAAGCCTTGACTTCTAAGATAGCTTGCAGCACTTTCTGCTCTTCCACCTGATGCGCAAAACACCATTATCTTCTTAGATTTATCAAGTGTTTGTACATGATCTGGTAGCCTTGTGTGAGGTATTAGTTTTGTTCCAAGGTTTTCTTCATTATACTCTTTTTCTCCTCTAACATCTAAATAGAAGTGTTCTTTATCTTCATTGTTTTTTTGTTCTTCTTTATATTCTTCTAAGTATCCTACTACGTTATCTAATCCTATTTTCATTAGGGTATTGATGTTTTTTTGTAGGTTTTCTTTTTTTGTTAGAAGAGTTATTTGGTCTTCTTTTTGTATATAGCTTCCTGCTATTTCTGCAAGAGTATTTGTGTCTACAAGTATTCCAGTATTACAAGTTCTATCACCTACGTTTATTAGCTTACCTCGAGGTTTGTCTAATAGTTCTGGTTTTTTATCTTCGTATAGGTCTGGTCCTTCTTTGTTTTCTTTTTTCATCCTTGCAAAGTACATTGGGGGTGCAGGTTGGTCTTTTAATATGAATTCAACAAAGTCTTTTTCATCATTAAAGCTTAAAGCTTCGCTATTATCTAATTCATATCCAAATGTTGAAAAAGGTACTGCTCCAAGTGATTTTCCGCAAGCACTTCCACTACCATGTCCTGGAAGAATCATTAAGTCTTTTGATTGTTCTTTGAATTTTTGTATGCTATTAAATAGTTGTTTTGCTCCTATTTCCATTGCTCCTTCTACTTTTGCTGCACTTTCTAATAAATCTGGTCTTCCTACATCTCCTACAAATATGAAGTCTCCTGTAAAAGCTGCAAGAGGCTTGTCGCTTCTAGGATGATCTATTAATAAGAATGTTAGGTGTTCTGGTGTGTGACCTGGTGTGTGAACTGCCTTTAAAGTTATGTTTCCTATTTTTATTTGCGCCGCGTCACCTATTAGTTCATAGTTATAATTTGAATTTTTTAACCATTCATATTGCCAGTCTGATCCTCCTTCGTTTGAAGCGTAAACTTTTATTTGTTTTTCTGCAAATTCTCTAAGTCCAGTTATGTAGTCTGCGTGTATGTGTGTATCAACTGCAGCTACTATGTTTACTCCTTCTTTTTTTGCTAATTCAAAATATTTTTCTATGTCTCTTTGAGGGTCTATTATTATTGCTTCTTTTGTTTTTTGACAACCTACTAAGTAGCTGTATTGTGCCAAGTCTTTATCTTCTATTTGTCTTAAAATCATTGTATATCACCTAATTCATTAATTACTTTTTTTGTATCGTGTTTTACTTTGTTCCATGGTGCTTTTGTTAATAAAAATGCCATTCCACATGTGTTTGTTAGTCCTGCGTATATAAGTCCAAGTCCTACAAATCCACTTAGTGCATATGCCCAAGGGTTAACTAGCGCTCCTAAGATAACTCCTAAGGTTACAAGACTTCCTGCTCCAAGTCTTACTTGTCTTTCTAGTTCCCAGGATTTTGGTCCGTATAAGACGTCTAGTCCTTCGCTTTCCCAGTTTTGTATTCCGCCTTCGATAACATTAGAGTCTAAATTATTATCTTTTAATATTTGGCAGGCTTGTGTTGCTCTACTTCCTGATCTGCATAGAAACGCTACGTTCTTTTTTATGTTTGATAGTTCTTTTTTGTATTTTGGAATTTCATTTAAGGGTATGTTAAAACTTCCAGGTATGTGTTTTTCTTTGTATTCTTTTGGTGTTCTAACATCTATGATTAGATGATGTTTTTTTTTAACTTGTGTTGGTTTTATATTCATTTGATTTGCACCTCGCTACTGAAAAAAATAATCAGTAGTTATTTATAAGTATGACGGAGAACTGAAAAAATCGAAGTTATAAATCAGTATCGTAAAACATATTAATAGAAATAAATTAATTGGTTTTATCATGATTAATTTAGCTTGTAAAACTATAAGTGTTGAAGAATTGATAAAGTGTGGTTTTAATATAAATAAAACAGAGTATTTGATAATAAGACAATTATTGGTTAAGCAAAATTGTAGTAGTGAAAGTCTTCAAAAAAAACTAGGTAAAGATTTGACCACTATACAAAAAGCACTTAAGAATTTAGTTGAGAAAGGTTTGGTTAAAAGAAAACAGTTAAATCTTGAAAATGGAGGATACAAATATTTTTACAGCAGTATTGATAAAAAAGAAATTAAGGATAAGATTGCTTTTAATTTGAAAAACTTTGAGAATAAAGTTATGTCTACTTTGAACGGATTTTAAGTTATTTATGTGAAATCTGAAAGTCCTAGTTGTTTTTCAGGATCTTTTCCAAATACACCTTCTATTCTTTTTTGTGTTAATTCTATTACTTGTCTTGAATAAAAGTCTATATCGTATTTTCTTGCAAGCTCTAAGCTATATTCCATGTATTTAATTACAGATCCTTCACTTATTGTAAATATTACTTTGCCTGAACAATTTACACATTTACCCATAAGTGGAGGTCTTCTATATTTTTCATTACAATTAACACATCTAAATTGTTGTAAGCTAAATTTACGTAAATTACCTTTTGTATCTCTAATAAAGTGTTTGTCTATTATTAAACGAGCAACGTCCCTTTGATCTACAGCCCTTATTTTTACCGCGAGATTCATTTGTTCATCTACTTTTTCACTCATACTTGGAAGTGTTTTATATGCACTACACAAAACTCCTTCGTTTATATCGTCTGTATCGTGTGTAAATCCCATATTTTCATATTGGTCTGGTGTTCCTAAAACATTGTTAACTAAAGGTACTTTTACATCATAAGGTAATTTGAATTGTGCTGCAGCTTCGTATAACTCTAAGGGATATTTCCAAGCAATATCCATGTTAAACACCATATCATCTACTTCTGCGGGTTGTATTCTACTAGTTAAAACAAGAGGGGCATCCATTGTGCTTCCTCTACTACTTGGAAGATACGAGTTTGAAAAGTTTAAAAACGCATCTAATAATAACAACATACATGCTTCGTCACCATCACATTGTCTTGATACAATATTGTTTCCGATTACTAAATGGTTTTTTGTATCGACGTTTAGACAATATGTTTCTTGTTTTCCAACACTCTTTATACTTATTATTTCGTCATAATAAAATAATTTGTCATACTCTACTTGTGTTTTTCTTTTCTTTATTTTTTTATGATGCGCTAATCTTTTTCTTTTCCTATCACTAAGAAAATTTATTTTTTCAAATTTGTGTGTAAAATCAGAATTTATAACAAGTTTAGTTATTGTGAATTTGGGTATTTTTTTATCTTTTTTTGAATAAAATTCTTTTAATTTATTTCCTGGTTCTTTTGTATACGAATATCTTTTTGTTATAATTCCAAATCTTGATAATACAAATTCTAAATCGTGTAACAGTCCTTGGCTTATTGTATCGCAAGATATTTTTTTTCTGTTTTCTTCTATGCTTCCATCCCCCTCAAAATATCCTCTTAGAATACAAGCTATTTTTTCTAAAGGTAAGTTTAAGAATTTTGAAGGTATTCTTTTTTCTTTTGCGCTACTGCCTAGTTTTAAAATATCTGTAAATAATAAATAAATTATTTTAGAAGAATATGTGACTCTGTCTGTTTTGTTTTCTGATTTTTTTAACTTGAAGTGTTTTTTAAATGTTTTTTCTACGTATTCTCTTATTTTTTTATCATTAGAAGCTATATATATTTGGCTTAATGTTTTGTTTGATCTTGCGTATCCTTCTGCTATATACAAACCGATTATTTCTAACAAGTCTTTATCTAATTTTATTTTTATAGGTATATTTATTTTATCTCTTTTAACAGCTATCAAACCTTTATTTGATATTTCTATTTTAGTTTTTTTATCAAATTGAGTTATAAAATTTATAGGATAACTATCTCTTATATTATAATTATAGAATTGTTTTTTAGTTAAGTTAATTTTTTTTAATATATTGTCTAACTGGGTTTTATTCATATTTGCTATTATGTTATTTATGTTTCTTATCATAATATTTTCGTGATTTTTTAATTCTTCTAACAAATTAATTTCTTTTATGTTTTTAGATGGAATGTTTATTTTTATGGGAGATTTTAGTTTATCGCCTAGTTTAAGATTTTTTGCTTCTTTGAGTTTTTTTGAAACATAAAATTTGTGATTGGATGTTGTTTTTATTACTCTTCCAAGTTTTGTTTTTATTTCTAAAACTTCTGCAGGTGTATGTTTTGTGAAATTATTTATTTTTACTTCTTTAAATTCTTCTTCAAAACCTATTGTGTTAAAATTTTGGACTTTTATTTCTTTTGTATTAAAATTATCCACTATTTTTGTAGGATTTAATTCTTCCACTAATTCCCCTAATTTTAGTATTTGCCACTCCTCGCCTTTTTTTATAGGCATATAAGTATCGTAGCTAAAACAGTCACGTCTCATTGCTGCATGTATATAAGGGTGTGCGTAGAAGGCTTGTGTTTTGCTAAATCCTATTATTCTCATAACTGTTCCTGCACTTGTGTGTGGTGCAAGGCCTACTGCTAGTTGTCCTATGAGGTCTTGTTTTGATTTTAAGTTATAGTATGGTGGTAATTCATATATTTTTTCTAAGCTTTCATCTATGAATTTTGATACATTGAATAAAACTTCGTCTGCAGGCAATTCTCCGCTCTCATCGCTACAAGGAATTATTATGTCTTGGACTTTTATTTCAATTGTTTGATCTAAGCTAGTTATGTCTTCTCCGTGTATGTCTTTTTCATATCCTAGTTCTTTTAGTTGTTTTAGTGTAACTCCTATTTCTCTTGGTTTAAAATGTGTTATTGGAAGTTCTGAGCAGTCATATCTTACCGTTCCGTCTTTGTTTACAAATACATCGTATTTTGCTCTAAGAATTCCTTTTGCTAAGTGTTCAGATACGTGGTTAGGGTTCCATGTTCCTCTTACTCCTTTTATTAAGTCAGGTATTATGTTTGTGCCTAATTGTTTTTTTATGTCTTCTATTAAAGGAGCTATTTTTATTGAGGTTTCTTCAAAGCTTTTTTCTACTTTTTCTCCTCGAATTTCTACTAAGTGTTTTCTAGGTTTTGTTTTTGATTTGCATTTTTCACAGACTCTTAAAGGAGTGGCGTTTCCACATTCACAGTCAAATACTTGGAATTTCTCTGTTATTTTTTTAGCTTCAAGAGATGATTGGAAGCTTTTTAATCGTCCTCCTTCTTCTCCTACAGGAAATAATACGTGTGGGCTGCCTGTTAGTTTTCTCATCTTTGCTTTTTCTGGTCTTCCCATTCTTGATCCTATAAATGTTCCTGCTTTATCTTTTATTACAATAGGACTTATTTTGTTAACAAGTTCTAGTGTTGTTCCTTCTTGAAGAACAGGTTTTTCTTTTAATTTCAAAATTGTAGCTATTGCTTTTGCGTGTTCTCCTACTACTTTATTTTTTGTATGAGGTATTCCTATTAGCTCTAGTGGTCTTTTTGCATTTAGACTAATTTTTAGTTCCGATCCGTCTACTTCTAGTCCGTTTATTATTTCTTGTAGTTGTTCTTTTGTTATTGAGCTCCAATAATAAGTATAATCAGGGTGTAATGGTATGTTTGCTTCTTTGCTTATTTTGAGTGCTTCATCAAAGCTGATTGTAGTTGTTAAAGGTTTTTTGAAAAGTTGATTGATAGTTTCTGTTTGTGGTTTTATTTTTGTTTTTTCTAATTCTTGTATCCATATCTCTTGGCAATAACCTGCAGGTACTAATTTGTGGGCTCTGTCATAAAAGTCTCCGTAATTAATAAGCACATCTCCTGCATATATTATTTCTTTAACATCTACATATACTTCTTTTGCTTTTTCTATTGAGTTTACTTTTATAACTTCTCCTGAATGTAGTAAAACTATTGGGCCGTCTATTGTGCTACAGCTACTAAATGCTGCTGCTTTTCCAGGTCTTTCTACTTTGAGTTGTGTTCCTATTGCTAAGAATTTGTTAAGTAAATACATTGTTGCAGGGTTTACTGCTTGGGCTGAAAAACCAGATGTTCTAGTTCTTCCATATCTTAATCTGAATGCTCCATTTCTTATTGGATGACCAAGTACTGGTCTTCCCCCTACTAAATCTTTAATGTATGTATAATCAGGATATAGTTGTGCTTCATCTTTTTTTGCCGCACCTTTACTTTTCATACTTGTTTGTATCTTTACGAATTCTTCCATAAAATTCCAATGGTCCATGTCCATTTCGCTTGCCCAATCTCTTAATTGTTTCCAAAGTTTTGGACCTTTTAGAGGTATACACGCACTATGTATTAAACAATATCCACTTCTTAAAACATTTGTAGGTATTCTTGGAAGATCTTTTAGTAATGCGCTGCTTATCTCGTATTTCTCGGATGGGTCCCCGCTTATTTCTACAGGTAAGTTTTTCATTAAGAATTCTGATTCTTTTTTGCTTGGGAAGTATTGTAGATTTGTAACATATTCGTGGTAGTCTTCTATTTCTGCTGCGCATCTTTGTATTTCTTTTTCTGTAGGATCATATACGTCATAACCGTTTTTTTTTCTAACATAATCTGCAATTAGTACTGATACTGCTGCAGCTGTTCCTCCTGCTGCTCTTACTGGTCCTGCATAGTTTATACAAAAATATTCTTTTCCATCTAATCTTTTTTTTATTTCAAGTGATGTAAATCCTTCGAGTGGTGCTGATACGACTCCTAGTGTTACGTATGCAAATCCTGTTCTTATTCCAACTTCCATTGCTTCATTTTTGTCTTTGAATTCGCAAAATTTTTGTTGACTTATCTCATAGGCTATATGCATTCCTACTCTCCAGTCTAGTGGAGCCCATTTATTTTCTAGTTGAATTATTCTTTCTATTGCACCTCCCTTTGCTAATTGTGGTGCTACAGATGATATAAGTCCTATTACTCTTTCAGCTAGGTTTTCTGCTAGTTTTACTTCTACAAATTCTTCTGGGTCTATTCCTTTTTTTCTTGCTTTTGTAGCTAGCTCATATAATTCATTACTTTCTTGTTTTAATTTTTGAAAGTATTCTTTTGTTTTTGCTGATTCAGTTTGGTTCATTTTTAGTTAGTTTTTCTTTTTCTTTTTGTTTGTCTTCTTTTGATAAGAAATTCATAAGTTTTACTTCTCTTGTTTTGAGATTTGCAATTGCTACTCTTGCTGGTTGTGGTTGTAGCCCTCTTTTTATTTGGTCTTCTGTTGTCTCTGTCCAGCAGCTAGTGTTAATCATTGTTACATTCCTATAATTTGCAACTGATGCTCTATGTATGTGTCCTGTAATAAAAAAGTCAGGTATTTTATCTATGAACAAATAGTCTTCTTCTGGGTCTGGTATTATCAGTGTACTTCCGTGTGTTGGTGCTAGGTGTCTTCTTTGAAGCATGAATTTCATTATTAGGTCTACTTTTTTTTGTCCTCCTTGAGCTCTTATACTGGGTATGTTTTGTGAATAATAAATAAGGCTTCCTCCATGATATAGTAATATGTCAAATCCTGGAAAGTCTTCTGTTTTTCCTATGTTTACTATTGCTGGATTGCTTACTATTTTAAGATTTGGTAGCGCATATAATGCTTCTGCTAATTCTTTTTCTGGCACTTCTTGAGGTTCAGCTAGTCTTCCTACATCGTGGTTTCCAATTGTTGTAACCATTTGTATATGTGAGGGTATTTTTTTAAACCATTTCGCTGCGTCTGCGTATTGTTCTTTTACATCTAATATTTCTAAGTCTTCATCTTGTCCAGGATATGTTCCTGCCCCTTCTATTAAATCTCCACTCATTATTATGTATTTTACTTTTTTAGCTATATTTCTTTGTTGTTCATTTCCAACTTCTCCGTTTAGCCATTTCACTAATTTTTCAAAAGATTCTTTCATGAATACTTTACTTCCGAAATGTTGATCTCCTATAAACACCGCGTATTCTTCTTCTGATTGTTTTTTTAATTCGTTGCTTATTGGAACATCTGGAAATATTATTGTATCTGCAAAGACTGCTTGATTTAGAAGTGTTCCTGTAACTCCTATTATTTCATCTAATTGCAGGTCTTTACCAATATTATATAAATCCATGTTTTGTTCATCTTTTCTTATTATAACTGTAAACTTACCTGTTTTATCTTCAAGGGTTAGAATTATATTATCTTTTTTTGTGAATGTTTTTTCCAATATCATTCCTATAAGTGCTACTTTTTCGTTTTGGTTTTTTGATTTTAATCTAGAAATACTCATTATGTTAGATAGTTCTTGTCTTGATCTTAGTATATTTAAAGTGTTTTGAAATCTTAAGTTAAATAGTTCTACGAAGTCGTTATATGTTCTTTTATGTGGTTTTTTGTTATATGATTTTACGATTGTTATTTCGTTTTTTATTACTTTTTTTTGTTTGTACAAATAATTTTTTACTATTTCTTCATCTAATACATCCAAATCTGATCCAAAAAAGTTTGCTATTTCTTTTATTATAGTTTCATCATATTTTTTTTCTATGATTTCTGGGCTTATAAGCACTCCTTTTTGTACAAGTTCATCGAATATATTCATTTTTTATTTATCTCTTATTTTAGTAAGTTTATTTTATTATTAAATACTTTTATTTACAGGAATTTTCTTACGACTTTTATACTTTCTTTTATATCTCTTGCTGATTTTCGTGCGTTTTTACTTATTTTTTCCAGGTCGTATTTTCCTGATTTTAACTCTTTAATTTTATCTGCTACGCTGTTGGTTGTGAAGTCTAAGTAAAATCCATTGTAGCCATCTTTTACTTGTTCTGTCAAACCACTAGGCCCGCTTTGAACAATCGCTATTTTTCCCATACTCATAGCTTCAGTTAAAGCAAGACACCAAGGTTCATAAACGCTTGGAAAAACACAAAACTCAACTTTTCTTAAAACCTTTCTTAACTCATCTTTTTGAAGATTACCCAGGTATTTAACAACACCTAGCCGTTCAAAACTAAGAACTTCTTTTTCTAAAAAACCAAAACCAGAAACCAACAAAGAATTATCTTTATAAAAACCTGGTTTAGCTTTTAAGTCATCAAACAAATAAACCAAACCTTTTTGATCAACAAAACGACCAAAATACAAAGTTTTACCATTAAAACAAGGACTAAAACCAAATAATTCTTTATCCACACCAAGCTTCAACACCTCAACACCTTCCTTAAAAGATAACTCAGGATAATGCTTATTTATTTCTGATTTTGTAAAATCAGAATTAGCCAAAACCAAATCAGCATCCCTCAAAGCCAAAAACTCCATATAATTAATGTTAACGTGGTATTCTAATTCTAAATTATGTTGTAATCTTGGTTGTTTTACTAATGAATTGAATAATCCTCTGTTTAGAAGTTGTATAAACATTATTTTTTTTATATTAGTCTGCTTTAAAAAATCATTATCTAAATAATATTCAAACAAAAAATCTTGAACTAATATTTGGTCAATTTTACTTTCTTTATTTATTTCTTTTAATAAATTAGATAATTTGTCTTTTAATCCTGGTTCGATTTTTCTTATAAATCTTGGAGCGTGAAAATTAAGAATTTTATGTCCAAATAATAAACTATTTTTTTTAACTTTAAGATTTACATCTATTATTATAAGTTCTTTTGAAGGGTTTATATTTTTTAATAAATCTCTTGCAAATGTTGCAAGTCCAAAATTATCTTCTGGATTAGTCAAGTTATAATTGAAAAATACTGTTTTTAGTTTTTTTTTGTTTTTCATTTTTTAAAATATTATTTTTTCAAACTTTTTTACATGATCTTTTATATCTCTTGCTGATTTTCGTGCGTTTTTACTTATTTTTTCCAGGTCGTATTTTCCTGATTTTAACTCTTTAATTTTATCTGCTACGCTGTTGGTTGTGAAGTCTAAGTAAAATCCATTGTAGCCATCTTTTACTTGTTCTGTCAAACCACTAGGCCCGCTTTGAACAATCGCTATTTTTCCCATACTCATAGCTTCAGTTAAAGCAAGACACCAAGGTTCATAAACGCTTGGAAAAACACAAAACTCAACTTTTCTTAAAACCTTTCTTAACTCATCTTTTTGAAGATTACCCAGGTATTTAACAACACCTAGCCGTTCAAAACTAAGAACTTCTTTTTCTAAAAAACCAAAACCAGAAACCAACAAAGAATTATCTTTATAAAAACCTGGTTTAGCTTTTAAGTCATCAAACAAATAAACCAAACCTTTTTGATCAACAAAACGACCAAAATACAAAGTTTTACCATTAAAACAAGGACTAAAACCAAATAATTCTTTATCCACACCAAGCTTCAACACCTCAACACCTTCCTTAAAAGATAACTCAGGATAATGCTTATTTATTTCTGATTTTGTAAAATCAGAATTAGCCAAAACCAAATCAGCATCCCTCAAAGCCAAAAACTCTATGTGATTTATTGTTGGTTTATATGTTAAATCAGTATTATATTGAAATTTAATTTGTTTTAATAATGCTTGAAAAAAACCTCTGCTTAGTAAATGTATAAACATTATTTTTTTTATATTATTCTGCTTTAAAAAATCATTATCAAAATAATATTCGAAATAATAGTCTTGAAATATTATTTGATCAATTTTAGATTCGTTATTTATTTCATTTATTTTTTTAAACAAATTTTTTTTTAAGTTTTTATCTATTCCGGTTATAAAATTTTTTGATACTATGTTTATTATATTATGATTTTGAAATTTTGTTGTTATATTTTGTTTGTTTTTTGATATGTTTATAATAATAAAATTTTTTGAAGGTTTTAATTCTTTTAAAAGAGATCTTACATAAGTAGGTATTCCTGAAGTATCTTGTTTGTTTTTTAAATTGAAATTTAAAAGAACTGTTTTCATATTAGTTCCTCGTTAAATAATTTTGTTGTATTAGATATATTACTTATTGACTTAGATGAATTATAAGCTATTGTTTTAAAATCAACATTATTTTTTATTAAATTATTAATAAATTTAAAAACACATTCCTTATCATAATCAATTTCAAATCCGTTAAAGTTGTTTTTTATTATATTAGTATTTTTTTGTGTTATGATTATTTTTCCCATACTCATTGCTTGTATTATTTCTAATATGAAATCGTTATGTATGTTTGGAACTAAATAAAAAGAAATGTTTTGTAATATTAGTAAATATTCTTTTTCGTTTAATTCTTCAAAAAAAGAAATGTTTTCTTTAAATTTTTTTCTTGTTATATCTAAATATTTACCTTGTCCAAAAATACACCCTTTAAATTTTTTGTATTCATCAGATGTATTATTTACAAAACTTAATATTCCTTCTTCAAAATTAAAATTTGAGTTTAATAACCATTTATTATTCAAATTATACTTAAAAGAATATGTATTCTTATCAACACCTAATGTTAATTTTTTAATTTTTTTATTTTTAGTTTCGTTTGAATAATATTTATTTATATCAAATAATAAATGTTCAAATAATAATAATATTTTATCACAATTTTTTATAGCATACCATTCTAAATTTATTAATAAAGGTAATTTATAAAAATAATCATCAAAATCAAAGTTTTCTTTTTTTGTTACTTTATCTATTAAAGGTAGTTTTAGTTCATAAATAAATAAAGAATTTTTTTTTTTTGGAAATAAATTTTTTATTGTTTTAAAAGATTTAATATCTAAAAAAAAAAGTTTATCTTTTATATCTATAATTCTTTTTAAATCTAGATTTTTTTCTTCTTTAAAATAATCTAGTTTAATATCTATAATTTCTAATTTTTCATTTAGTAAAAATTTATTTTCTTTTGTGTTTGGATTTATATTTATTATTAAAATTTTTTTTAAATTAAAAGAGTTTAATAAATTTATAAAATAATTATTTAAAGAATTTGATTCGTATAAATTCTCTATAAAAAAGACGTTTTTCATTTTAGTATAATTTGTATGGTTTTTGTTTATTTTCTTCTATATCTAAGTCTTCTTGTAAAATAGTTAAAATCTTTTTTTCTATATTTTTTGACAATGACATGTTTATTTCTTTTGTTCTTCCAAATCTTCCTTTACTAATTACTTTTGCGTTAATTATTCCAAGCATATCTAGTTCTGCTATTATATCTGATACTCTTCTTTGTGTCAGAGGTCTTAGTCCTATTTTGTTACATACTTCTTTATACAATTCATATATATCTCCTGTATGAATGTCTTTTTTTCCTGATTGGTTTAAAATAAGTATAGGATATAGTGTAGCTTGGAATTGTTTTGGATGTGTTCTTACCATATCTATTAATCTATCTCTTTCTATTTTATCTTCTGCTTCATCTATATTTTCTATTTTTACTTTTTCTTGATTTTGTCTTTCTGCTATTTCTCCTGCTACTCTTAAAAGTTCAAGTGCTCTTCTTGCATCTCCATGTTCTCTTGCTGCATATGCTGCACATTTTTGTATAACTCCATGTTCTAATATATCTTTTTTGAATGCGTGTTCTGCTCTATGTTTTAATATATCTTGTATTTGCATTGCATTATATGGAGGAAATACTATTTCTTCTTCTGATAATGATGATTTTACTCTTGGATCTAAATTATTTGCAAACATTAAATCATTGCTTATTCCTATTATACTTAATTGAGATTCTTTTAATTCTGAATTTATTCTTGTTAAATTATATATTATTTCATCTCCTGCTTTTTTAACAAGTTGGTCTATTTCATCCATTATTAAAATTATAATTTTTTTTTCATTATTTAGTGCTTTAAAGAAAATGTTGTATACTTCATCTGTTGGAAGACCTGTTGGAGGTACTGCTTTTCCAAAAAATCTTGCTAATTCAGCTATAAGTCTATATTCTGTATCTGCTATTTTTTTTAATTTACAATTTAAGTAAAAAATTTTTAGAGGTAGGCCTTTTTCTTTTGCCATATTTTCCATTTGTTCTGCTATATATTTTGCAGCGAGTGTTTTTCCTGTTCCTGTTTTTCCATATATAAATAAGTTTGATGGTTTATCATTTTTTAGGGCTGGAGCTAGAATTTGAGCCATATAATTTATTTGTTCGTCTCTATGGTTTATTTCTAAAGGTATATATGTTGATTGTAATACTTTTTTGTTTTGAAAAATAGTGTCTTTAACTAAAAATTTTTCAAAGAATAAATTTAAATTGTTTTTAACCATGTATATCTCCAAAAGAAATAAAGGTTATATAAATATTCTTCTTTTGGAAAATATGTTATTTGTTTTATTATATTTATTTATTCATTTTAGAAACTATAAATCCCACCCCTTCATTTCCTATGGAATTATTATTTAATAAAAAAAGTTGTTTTAAGCTTTAATAATAATAAATATAGTATATATACATAAGAAATAACATAAAAAAACAAAAAATTATTCTCTATATATATTTATTTTCTATATAGTAAATATATATAATATATATAATAATATAATATATAATAAAATTAATTAATAATAAAAGAAAAAAACAAAAAAATTTTTTTTCTAATAAAAAAAGTTCCAAAAGAAATAAAGGTGTGACAGTTATTTTTTAGAAACTTTTCTATTTTGATTTTCTTCAGAATCTATCATTAACTTATCATGTTGGCTTAATTTTTTAGGGTTTTTTAAATTTTTTTTAGCCATTTTAATAATTGTTTTTACAGCTTCTTGTGGTGTATTACAACCAATCATCATTTTTGTTTTTCTACTATCAAAAAATTTATTTGCTATTTCAGCTGCAATCCCTTCACTCGTTTTTAAAGTAACTGTCGGTTTACTCATCATATAGGCATATGTTGCTTCATTTAATGTTCCTGCTCCTCCATGAATAACTATACATCCATCAGCACTATTAATATTAATACTATTTCTACTCCAACCAATACCTGTTGCTATAACTACATCTGCATAACTATTAACTATACTCATATCTTCCCAAGGAACTATTGCTAATGTTTGTCCTTTTTCTTTTTTAGCTCCTTTTAATGCAGCTTCCATAACTCCATGACCTCCTCCTGTAAGTGTTAAAACTTTTGCTTTAGCTAATTCTTGTCCTACTTCAAAAGCCATATTATATGCTTTTTTAGTACATATAGCTTTACTAGATCCTAAAACTACTATTTGTAGTGGTCTTGTTGCTTTTTTTACTTTAGTTTTCTCATAATCTAATTTATCATAATCTTTCATTTTTTTACCTCATAAAATTATATTTAGATTTTATAATTAGTACTATATAAGGATTTTGTATTATTTTTATAAAAAAATATATATATTAACAAAGGTTTTTGTTACTATTATGAAAGGGTTATATGTTGTTGTTGAGACTATTGATGGTGGTGGAAAAGGAGCTATTCTTAAAGGTTTTAAAAAATATCATGAAGAAAAAAAAGAAGATGTTTTTGATCTTGAATTATCATGGACTAAAAATGGTAATTTAAAAAAATGGTATGGTACAAATAATATTTTACCAAATTATAAATCTTTAATTTTTCATCTAAATAAAGAAGGAATAAATCCAGAAGCATTTATTGTGGCAGAACCTACTTTTGAAGGTTTAGGAAAAATAATAAGAGAAGAAGCAACTAATACAGATTTATCTAAAAATTTTAATTCTGAGCAAAGAATAAATCTTTTTGCAGAAAACAGATTAAATCTTTTAAAGAATTTTATTTTACCTGCTTTAGACGATGGAAAAAATATTTATTCGTCTAGGAATATAACTTCAAGTCTTGTTTATCAATCAACCGAACTTAATTGTGACTATTATAATATTATAAATAAACATCCAGGTAATATTTTTGCTATGGCAAATCTTCCAAAATACACTATTATAAATTCTATAAGTATAGATATGTCAACCAAACTTTTAAATCTTAGAGAAAAAAAAGACGACTCTATGTTTGAAAATAAGTCTTTTCAATCAAAAATAAGAGATAAATATTTATCTAAATCTCTTAAAAAGTTATTAGAAAGTTATGGCTCAGAAGTTATTTATATAGATATACCTGAAGAGTCTACAGAAAAAGACACTATTAATAAAGCATATAATTTAATTAAAAAATTAGATGTTTAGAAAAGTATTTAAATTAATATGGGAACAAATATTTATTCAGGAATAAAAGATTCAAATAATTTAATTTTTGTAGCTAGAGAACCTTCAATAGTTGTTTTTAAAAAAAACATTTCCAACTTACAGGGTTCTTAATTATAATGGAATTATATTAGATGATAATAAAAATAATTCGGGATTTATTATATCAGACAATAACTATTTTTTAGGTAAAACAGACAGTATTGATAATTTACTTAATAAATATGATTTTCTTACTGTTAATTATGATGATTATTTTTTAAAAAGTGTTTATCACAAATCAATTACACACCAAGAAAATAAAAATTTTTTAGAAGCATCTAAATACGTAGGAAATATTTTAGGCTATTTTGAAAAGGATGTATTAAAAGAATTTTAAGATATAAACAAGGCAAGAAGTGATATTTCTTCTATTCAAGAAGGGATATTTATTGATGAAAAAAAGCCTTTAGCAACTCTTAAACGTCCACCATGGGATAAAAAAAAGTATCATCCGAGAATTTAATATAAGTTAGTTTAACAATTTTTTTCGTTGCTTTTTTTTTATAAATTCAATTTTTTTTATAGTATTGTTTTTCCAAACATTTATATATAAGTATTATTAGTTATATTATTAATAAAAACAATATAAGTTGTTTAGGTTATAATTGTGTTAACGCGTAAAGAAATACAAGTTTTGGAATTTAGAAAAAAAAATATGACACAAGTAGAA
>JBLKOK010000001.1:0-206846 GCA_047602735.1 Candidatus Woesearchaeota archaeon
TCTATAACTGTGGTTCCGTCTACTTGGAATCCATCGTCTGCTCTAACAAAACCAATAACGCCTGCATCTCCAGTCACCCCAAAATCACCATCAACCTCAGTGTTTCCAACAACGTGCAAAGTTTCATCTGGACTATTAGTGCCAATACCTAGTCTGTTTTGGGTGTTGTTCCAATATAAATTATTGCTTGCGCCGAGCGTTGTTCCTAGTTTGAATTGTATTTCTCCTTCACTACCAGCTGGCGCTGAAGCGTTAGGATCTAAGTCGTCTATGTCTATTAGGTTGCCGCTGCTTTGTCTTAAGAAGAATTTAGCTGCAACACTAGGAGATAATAAAGGTATTGTGGCTGCAGACAAACCTAATAATTGTAAAAACTTTTTTCTGCTAAGTTTTTTGTTCAATATTTTGTCTATTGATTTTTTAAAGTTCATTTAAGATCAAATATACATTTATATAGTTAAACTAGAGTTTTTAATAAAAATAAACCTATTTAAATCTTACCATAAATTATTGAACTAACTAAAACGATAACACACCTTTATATATTAAAAAATAATTCCTTAAATTTAATGAGTTTTAAGATAATCTATGAAAGAGACGAATCTAGAACAGGAAAGTTTTCTACTAAGACAACCACTATAGATACTCCTTTTTTTATGCCTGTTGTGACAAAAGCTACAGGAAAAAGTATAACGACCGATGATTATAAAGATCTGGGAGGAGGAATTAGAGCTAGCGCTGTTATTTGTAATGCCTTAGTACTTAGTTTTAGGCCTGGAAGTGACGTGATTAAAAAAATGGGAGGAATTCATAAATTCATGAATTTTGACGGAGTAGTTTTTACTGATTGTGGAGGATTTCAAGCAAGCAGAAATTTTTTTATTAAAAAAACAAGTAAAGCACTTTGGTTCAAAAACCCATATAATAATCAAACAATTAGAGTAGATCCTAAAAGTATTATGAAGATACAATACGATATTGGTAGCGATGTAGCTATGGTTTTAGACGATATGGCTCCTTATGGTGCTAGCTACGAAGAAGCTAGACTAGCTATGCAGACAACCCATAGATGGGCAAAAGAGAGCCTTGAAGCACATAAAGAGCTTGAAAAGAAAAATCCTACTGGACAAAAAGTTTTTGGGATAGTACAAGGAAATTTTTATGACGATTTGAGAGTTGAGAGTGCTAAATATATTTCAAGTCTTGATTTTGATGGCTATGCTATTGGAGGAGTTGCAATTGGCGAGACAACAGAAGAAATGATTAAAGCTGTAAAAACAGTTTTACCTTATCTTCCAAAAGATAAACCAAGATATGTTATGGGAGTTGGAAAACCAGAAGATATTGAAGCTTTAACTGCTATAGGTGTTGATTGTTTTGATAGTGTTTATCCAACAATGAGTGCTAGGCACGGAACTATGTTTACAAACAAAGGCCGAATATATATTGATAAAGCAAAACATAAATTAGAAAAAGAACCAATAGATAAAGAATGTAGCTGTAAAGCTTGTAAAGAATATAGTAGAGCATACATACATCATCTTTGTAAGATAAAAGATCCTACTGGGTTTAGACTTAGAAGTATACATAATTCTCATTTCATGATGCGTCTTTTGAAACAGAAAACCTTAAAGAAATAGGGCTTACAACAGTTAAATAATCATTACTTTTAAGTTTTATGCTATCATTATGAGTTCCAGCACTAAAAAATATGTATTCTTCATCAAATAAAGATTCATCTACATATACATCTATGTCAAATAATATTCCAAAAGGAGGAACACTTCCAATAGTACAACTTGTTATTTTTAGAACTTCGTTTGGAGTTGCAAGATTTATACTTCTAGCACCAATATGTTTTCTTAGAGTTTTTAAATCAATTTTTTTATCTCCTTGTAAGACTACTTGGATAAATCTGTATTCTCCTTTAGCTTTTGTTTTAAGAATTATTGCTTTTGCTGCTTGACTTAAAGAATTACCCCTGATTTTTGCTGCATCTTCAGAAGTATGAACATGATCATGAGTTAGATGCTGATATTCAACTTTTTTTTGGTTAAGTAAACTAAGTATTTCCTCTAATACATTCATTTTAATTTTAAACCAAGCTCGTCTAACTGTCCTTTTTCTATTGGGCTTGGACTATCATCCATAGGGCATTCAGCATTTTTGTTTTTAGGGAATGATATAACTTCACGTATATCAGTTGTATGCACCATTAAAGCAACTAATCTGTCAAGACCAAGACCCATTCCTCCATGTGTAGGAGCTCCATAATTATATGCTTCTAATAAGAAACCAAATTTTTGATTAGCTTCTTCTTCATCTATTCCAATGAATTTCATTATTCTTTTTTGAACACCAGGGTTGCTTACACGAATAGATCCAGAACCAAGTTCCCATCCATTTAGTGCTACGTCAAATAAGTCTCCTTTGACCTCTCCTGGTCTTTTTTCAAAATCGTCTACGAATTCTTCTTTTGGCATACTAAACATGTGATGTTCTGGCTCCCACCTGTTTTCATCTTCATTAAATGAGAATAGAGGGAAATCAGTTACGAAGCAGAACTTAAAATCGTTAGGATCTGCTAAATTTAGTTCATCTCTTAATTTTAATCTTAGTTGACCAAGACTTGTTTGAGTTATTTTCTTTTTATCTGCTACAAAGAATATGGTTGAATCTTTTTTTATGTTTAATTTTTTAACTAGTTCAGCTTCAATTCCTTCTAAGAATTTTGAAACGCCAGATTCAAATCCGTTATTGTATTGAACGTATGCTAGTCCTTTAGCACCATAGATTTTTACGAATTCAGTTAGTTTGTCTATTTCTTTTCTGCTAAAAGTTTTTGGAACAACAATACAATTTACTGATTCTGCTTCTTTAAATACCTTAAACTCAGATTTTTTTGCAAGCTCAGTAATATTGTTTAGTTCTAATCCAAATCTTAAATCTGGTTTATCACTTCCAAATCTAGACATAGCTTCTTCATACGTAAATCTCTTGAAGTCATCTAACTTAATATTTAAGGTTTCTTGGAATATATGTTTGAATAGACCTTCAGTAAAATCCATTATGTCTTTTGATTTAGCAAAACTTATCTCAAAATCCATCTGGGTATGTTCTGGTTGTCTGTCTGCTCTAAGATCTTCATCTCTTAAACATCTAGCAAACTGATAATATCTATCAACTCCTGCAATCATAAGTATTTGTTTGTATAATTGAGGACTTTGAGGAAGAGCATAAAACTTTCCTTTATTAACTCTACTTGGAACAAGATAATCTCTAGCACCTTCAGGAGTACTTTTAACAAGTAAAGGAGTTTCTATTTCTAAAAAGTTATTTTTATTAAAAAAATTAGCAGCAGCTTTCTTTACGTTATGTCTTAATTCAAGTTTTGAAATACTACTTTGTCTTCTCAGATCAATATATCTGTATTTTAGTCTAAGATTTGGATCTTCCGTTACTTCATTATTTATAGGAAGAGTATCACTCATATTAATTAAGCTTAAACTAGAAACATTAAGTTCGATTTCTCCTGTTGAAATATTTTTATTGGGAGTTGGTCTTAAAACAACTTCTCCTTTAGCAAGAATGACAGATTCTTTTTTTAAATTAAAATCAACTATTTTTTTATCAATAGATAATTGTGTCAAACCATATCTGTCTCTAAGATCTATAAATACTACGTTACCATGTTCTCTTAGATTATGAATCCAACCTGATAAGATAACTTCTTTTTTGTTGTCTTTTGCTGTAAGCTCCCCACATGTATGAGTTCTATAACTAAATTCCATTATTCAAGGTTAATATATACCTATTAAAAAAGTTTTTCTTCTTAAATTAAACAAAAAGTATATAAATAAATGTGTAAGAGAACATAGTATGAGTGAGACTGCTTTTGGAAACGCAATAGAATTTATGGCAGAACTAGGTATATTTGATACAGTACTACCTTTTTTACTTGTTTTTACAATGCTTTTTGCATTCTTAGAAAAAACTAAGATATATGGTACTGATAAGTTCAAAACAGAAGGTGGAACAGTAGTAGACATGCCTAAGAAAAATTTGAATGCAATGACTGCATTTGTCATATCTTTTTTTGTTGTTGCAAGCACACAGCTTGTAGCTTTAATTAGTCAAGTTATAAGTCAAGCCGTATTAGTCATAGTATTGGTGTTTTTATTACTTTTAACACTTGGATCATTTGAAGAACAAACAGATAAACCATTCTTCATAAAAGGCGGGTGGGGTAAAGCACTTCAAGCAATAGTATTTATTAGTATATCACTGATATTTTTAAATAGCTTAGGATGGCTAGATCTGATTTTTGAATTCATACAAAATAACTGGGATAATCAAGCAGTAGCAGCATTAATAATGGTTTTATTATTAATAGGATTTATGGCAGCAATAGTTTGGGAAAGAAAACCACATGTTGGAGAAGAGAAGAAGGATTAATAAAATTTATAAATAAAGAAAATAATTTTTTAGGGTGATGAATAATGATTGATTTTAGAACAGTAATATTTGACCTCGAAAACATGGGGTTTTGGTCCGTAGTTTTACCTTTTTTACTTGTTTTTACGATAATATTTGCAATTTTGCAAAAGTCTTATATTTTAGGTAAAGATAAAAATGGTAATCCTAGGAAAAACTTTAACGTAGCAATAGCACTTATTATGGGACTTGCATTTGTTGTACCAAGTGTTCTTGGAAGATACCCTCCAAACGCAGATCCAGTACAAATAGTAGCTAACGCTTTACCAGGAGTATCTCTTTTAGCTATTGCAATAATTTCGGTGTTATTACTTCTAGGAATATTTGGAAAAACACCAAATGCAGACGATAAATTTGGAGGAATAATAGCGATATTTGTAATAGGTGCAGTAGCAGTAATATTTGGAATATCAGCAGGATGGTTTGGAACAAACCTACCAACATGGCTATGGTTCTTATACGATAGAC
The DNA here is from genome assembly GCA_047602735.1 of Candidatus Woesearchaeota archaeon. Lineage (GTDB taxonomy): Archaea > Nanobdellota > Nanobdellia > Woesearchaeales > 21-14-0-10-32-9 > SKIS01. The sequence continues at coordinate 4,963 of JBLKOK010000001.1, forward strand.
AATTCCAATCATTACTAGTTACAATACTAATATTTGGACTCGTCATCTGGTTTATTACAAAAGAAGATAAACCTGCAAAAGACGACGATAAAAGTATGCTTAAAAAACTACTAAAAGACATAAACTAAGATGGCGACCTTTTTAGATATAGGGCTGATAGGAATAGCAGCCCCCATTTTTGCATTTTTACTTTTCTTTATCATAACCTATGGCTTTTTAATGAAATCCAAGCCATTTGGAGATCAAAACGGGTTATACGCATTAATTGCAGTAGCAATAGGATTCATAGTTTTAATTAGTGATGCAGCCACATTCTTATTACTGTTTATGACTCCTTGGTTCTTTGTGCTTATATTCATAGGATTTTTCATATTATTCATACTTATGATGTTTGGTCTAAAAGAAAAAGACTTAACCGCAGGAGCAACATCAGAGCTTAGAACATGGGCAATCATACTCACAGTAGTAATACTAATATTTGGACTAGGACAAGTGTTTGGACAGACAAGTTTAGAAGCAGGAGGATTTTCAGAAGGACAACCCACACCTGCACCAGAACCACAAGCAGGATCTACAAGTGTATCAACAGATGATTTTGGAACAAACGTTGTAAACACACTTATTAATCCAAAAGTTCTTGGACTTATCGCTATAATGCTTGTCGCAATATTTAGTATGTTCTTACTTACAAGAACACAAGTAGATTAAAACTTTATTTTTTCTTAGAATTAGTTTCTTTTAATTCATGAACAACTCTTGAAAGTTCTCCAATATTTTCAGAGAATAAAGGAAGCATTTTACTAAATGTTTTTTCCATAGCAGAAACATTAGCATTAACACTACCTATGTTTTGATCATATTTATCTAACTTCCCAAGTAAAGCCTTGTGAACTTTATCAAACTCAGCTTTTAAATCAGTAAACTTTTGTTCTAATTCTATAACTTTATCATTCGTAGCGTTTTTCCATTCAATAACTTTAGATATATTTTCTGCAAGATCACTCCATTTCTCATCAATTATTGCTTCTACTAATTCTTCAGTAGAAGGATCATCTACACTTCCTTGAGACTGTTCTTGCATCTGAGCTTGAGCACTAGGTGCAAAATCAGAAGCATTATTATTCATATTATTGTTAGGAGCAGTATTATTAGATTGTTGATTTTGAGCAGAAGGAACGTTTGATTGAGGCTGAATACCTGGCATATCTACTTGATTCATAGCATCAAAAATATCACTTACACTAAAACCTTCCCTTTGAAGAGATTGGATTATAGCATTATTATCTAACCCTTGAGCTCTCATAGTTTTTATTTGATTTATAGGTAAATTAGAACCTGATGCTTGATTAACTCCAAATATTGGCATTTTTTTTAAATCCTCCAAAATAGTTTTTATTGTGTAAGTATATAAATTTTATCTCTTATTTAGTACTTCTTGTACTTCTTTTCTTGTAACAAACCTCAAAGGCTCCCAGTAATCTACATATTTTTTCAATACTAAAAAATCATTCATTTTGACAGTTTCAGATAATTCCTTTTGCATATCTTCTATACTCTCGACTAATTTTTGTATTCTACTTTTAATATCTAATAATTCTTCATTTATTAAACGCTTATCTTTAGCAAAACCTCTTTGAGTTTCAATTAAAACCTGATCAGTCAACTGAGTTTTTTTTCTAAGATTAGAATATCTGTCCTCTAATATCTTTAAGTTACTACCCACTGTACTTAATATTTTAACTATATCTTGAGCTTCTTTAGACTTAAACGGAGGAGCTTTATTAAACGGTTTATTTTGAGATAATTTGTTTTGTTCCATTATACTTTACTATAATATTAATGAAATCATTTATATTTTTATGTATTAAACAACAACATATATAAAAACAAAACGAACAAGTAATAATAGATGGAAACAAAAAAGAGAGGTAAACTTCCAGATAATTACGAAATATCTAAAGAAGGAATAGATAATATTCTAAGAATAGATTATACCGAAATACCAAGAGTTCCAAGTATAGAAGATGACCCAATATGTATGTCTAACATAATTGATGTATTAAGCTCTAATCCCAGTATCACAAAAATTGCTTTTTTACAAAAACACGATTATGAATACGATTATGAACAAATAAAAATATTAATAGAAATCGCAAAACTTTACAAAGAATTAGTCAAACAAAAAGAATTATTTTCTTACCAAACAATAAACAATATTAGTGAAGAAAACAAGTATACTTTAGCATCTAGATATAACGAGATAAATAACTTGGTTTTTAATTATTTAAAAAAAGATCCCGTAGGGTGTTATGTTGAAATAAAACGTATACTTAGAAGAGAAAAAATAGATTTAGATAAAGAAATAGATGAAAGAACAATAAATGCTAAACAAAAATATATAGAGATGCTTGAGTTTTTACATGATAACTTAGAAAATACTACGCTAATTCAAATAAGTCTTGCATACATAGCAGGATACAAAATTGGAGATAGAGAAATATATAAGAAAATCTTTAGTCCTACAATTAAGCCAGATTTTATGTTTACTAGAATAATGGCTACATATCCAACAGAAGGAGAAGAAGTCATGAATTATAGCATAGGAGATACAGAAGTAGTAATATTTAAACTTCCAGACACAGTCCAATACTTATATCACATTACCCCTCCTGAATTTAAATTAACTGAAGAAAAATACGAAATCCTAGATATGGCCAGGAAGATAATGGCAGAACATCAGCCAGAAGAACAAGATTTTGTAAATCCAACTAGGATGAGAGAAGTTTTTAGTAACGTAGGAATGGATTTATTAGAGGAACTAACAGAATATAGGAAGCTTAAGATAACAACTGAAGAACTAGAAGAACTAACACAGATACTTATAAGATACACAGTAGGATTTGGACTTATAGAAGTTTTGCTTAGAGATGAAAACGTTCAAGATATTACTATTAACAGCCCAACAGGTTTAAGTCCTATATTCTTAGTTCATAGTAAATTCGATGAATGTAAAACAAATATTATTCCTTCACTTAGTGATTCTGAGAGTTGGGCAAGTAAACTTAGATTACTTAGCGGAAGGCCACTAGACGAAGCTAACCCTATACTAGATACAGATATAGAAATACCTGGAGTTGCCAGCGCAAGAATAGGTGTTATTAGTAAACCACTAAACCCTACAGGTCTTGCATATGCATTTAGAAGACACAGAGATAAACCTTGGACCCTTCCTCTTTTTATTAAAAATGGAATGATAAGTAGTATAGGTGCAGGCCTTATGAGTTTTATAATAGACGGTAATAGAACTTTACTTGTTGCAGGAACTAGAAGTGCAGGTAAATCTAGCTTTCTTGGAAGTATATTAGTAGAAATTATGCGAAAATATAGAATACTCACTATAGAAGATACATTAGAATTACCAGTTAATTCTCTTAGAAAATTTAATTATAATATTCAAAGTATGAAAGTAGCTTCTGCTTTATCTAGAGGTACAAGCGAGGTACCTGCAGACGAAGGTATTAGAACAACTCTTCGTTTAGGAGACTCCGCTTTAATTGTTGGAGAAGTTAGAAGTACAGAAGCAAGAGCATTATACGAAGCTATGAGAGTTGGAGCACTTGCAAACGTAGTAGCAGGAACAATTCACGGAGATAGCCCATATGGTGTTTATGATAGGGTTGTAAATGATTTAAATGTTCCAAAAACTAGTTTTAAAGCAACAGACATAATCGTTGTAGCAAACCCTATTAGAAGCGCAGACGGAATGCACAGATGGAGGAGAGTAACACAAATAAGTGAAGTTAGAAAAGACTGGGAAGACGACCCTTTACTTGAAAAAGGATTTGTTGATTTAATGAAATATGATTCAAATACAGATAGCTTACAACCCACAGACGCGTTACTTAATGGAGACTCAGAAATTCTTAAAGCAATAGCAGGAAATGTTAAAGAATGGGCAAGTGATTGGGACGCGGTATGGGATAATATTATGCTTAGAGCAAAAATAAAAGAGCGAATGGTAGAAATAAGTAAAAAAGAAAATAATGAAGAACTGCTTGAAGCAGAATTTGTAATAAAAAGTAACGATCAATTTCATAAAATAAGTGATAAAGTAAAAGAAGAAACAGGAAAGATAGATAGCGATAAAATTTATTTTGAATGGAACGACTGGCTAGAAAAAGCAGTTAAATCGCTAAAAGAAAAATAAATGAGAGTGTGAGCCGTTGAAAAAAGAAAGTCTAGATTATCTGGACATGAAACAAAAATATAAGAATAGATTAGCTTCAGAACTTGGAGATAAACCTAAAGAGATAAGTAGAATTACAACTCAAGATTACGAAACATTTAAACAAACTTTCCTTCCAAAAAGACTTAGTTATTATGAAAAAGCAGCAGTTTTTTCAGAAAAAATATTACCTATAAAACCTGATAAAAAAAGTATACCTGACATAGAGGAAGCTCTAAGAATAAGTCATTTAAATATTTCTCCAACAGCAGTTTATAGTTTTACTGCAATGGTAAGTATAGGAATAATACTTAGTAGCATATTATTTGGATTTATAATACCTTATATAATAACACAAGGCTCTTTTGACTCTTTCTTTTTTGTATTCTTCGGGTTTATTATGGCAGCAGTCATGTTAATTCCATTAAGTAAACTACCCTTTATAATATCTAATCAATGGCGTATGAAGGCAAGTAACCAAATGGTTCTTAGTATTTTTTATATTGTTACATTTATGAGACATACTCCTAACTTAGAATTAGCAATAGATTTTGCAGCAGAACACCTCTCCCCCCCGCTAAGCTTAGATTTTAAAAAAGTTATATGGGATATTGAAACAAATAAATTCGATAATGTAACTGAGAGTCTTGATTATTATTTACAAAGTTGGAGAAAATTCAACCCTGAATTCATAGAGTCGATTCATTTAATAGAAAGCAGTCTTTATGAAAGTAGTGAGGATAGAAGACAAAATGCACTAGATAAAAGTCTTCAAGTTATTCTTGATGAAACATATGAAAAGATGCTTCATTATACTCATGACCTAAAAGGACCTATAACTACTTTACATATGCTTGGAATCATTCTTCCAATACTTGGACTTGTAATACTTCCAATGGTAGTAGCATTTATACCAGAAGCAAGATGGTATCATTTATTTGCTTTCTATAATGTTTTATTACCTGTGCTTGTTTATTATCTTGGAAGAGAAATACTTAGTAATAGACCCACAGGATACGGAGGATCAGATACAAGTGAGCTTTCTCCTCTTATTGAAAAAGATAAAATAACTGTTAAATTTAAAGGAGGATCTGAAGGAATTAATGTAACGCCTACCTTTGTTGGAATACTAATATTTGCAGTTTTATTCTTTGTAGGTATAAGTCCTCTTTTAATTAATATGATAAATCCAGATTTAGATATTGCTTTAACAGAAAATGGCATTATTCCTGCAAATGAAGTTGAAGAAGGAGTGCAAGTTTATGGTAAACTATTAGATTATAGAACAGTAAGTACTGAAACAGGACCCAGAACAGATGGTCCCTATGGACTAGGAGCTAGTCTGCTTAGCTTAGGACTTCCACTGTCATTTGGTCTTGGACTAGGATATTACTATAAGCTACAAACATCAGGCATAGTAAATATTAGAGCAAGAACAAAAGAGCTAGAACAAGAATTTGCATCCGCCCTATTTCAATTAGGAAATAGATTAGGAGACGGCATCCCTGCAGAAATAGCATTTAGTAGTGTAGCAAATGTTATGAGAGGAACAAATAGTGGTAAATTCTTTGAACTTGTAAGCAATAACATAGTTAAACTGGGAGTGGGAGTAGAAGCAGCTATTTTTGACAAAGATTATGGTGCATTAAAACAATATCCCTCTAGCATAATAGAAAGTAGTATGAAAGTATTCTTAGAAAGCAGTAAGAAAGGACCTTTAATTGCAAGTCAAGCACTTTTAACAGTTGCAGAATATATAAAAAGCATGCATAGAGTAGATGAAAGACTTAAAGATTTAATGGCAGATATAATTAGTAATATGAAGAGCCAGATTTCTTTTCTTACACCTACAATAAGCGGTATAGTTGTAGGGATTACTAGTATGATAAGTCAAATAATAGGAAGCCTAGGAGAAAGACTTACAGGTCTTGGAGGCGTCGATGCTCCAATTGGAGGAGCAGGACTATTAGAAATGTTTGGAGGAGGAGGTATTCCAACATATTATTTTCAAGCAATAGTAGGACTTTACGTTGTTCAAATAACCTATATTTTATCTGTGATGATTAATGGAATTCAAAACGGAACAGATAGAATAGGAGAAAAAGATATTGTAGGAAAAAGTTTGATTAACAGTACAATGTTATATGTTGGAATCACTTCTGCATTCACAATAATATTTAGTGTTATTGCTAGCATTGTTATTGGAACATTATAAACTAAATAAATAAAAATATCTAAAAAAAAATTATTATCCTTTAAATTTAAAAACAGAGCCAAGATCTACCTGGGATTCTTCAAATTCAGATAAATCTTTCTTCGGAGGTTTACTTTCTTCACGAAATAGTTCTCTTGTTTCTTCCTCTAAGTCTTCATCTTCTTGATGAGATTCTTCTTCAGCAAGTTGTTCTTGACTAGGTTGTTGTTCAACTACATCTTGTTGAATAACTTCTTTTGGTTCTTCTTGAACAACCTCTCTTTTAGGCTGAGCTAAACCTGCTGCTTCTTCAACAGTAAGATTGCTTATATCTTCATCAGACTTATCATAAGAGCTGGTAATTATATCTTGAGATAAATTTTCTATTGAACCCGGAATATCTTGTTGAAAACTCTCTTCTTTAGCAATGTCTTCTTCTATAGAAGTAGTATTTGGAACACTAAAACCAGAATTAAACTCTTGTTTTGGTTGTTCTTGTCTTATTACTGGTTTTTCTTCTTCAACAACTGGTTCTTTTTTTGTAATTTTAGCTTCTGTTTTAGCCATACCCTCAGCCATCCTTATAGCTTCTGAATCAGATGCTGCAAGTCCACTGTCTCTTAGAGTTTGTGCTAATTTTCTAATTCTTTCATCTTGTAGTTTATTAATCATACTCATATAGACATGATTAGTATAAAGAATATTTAAACTTTGTCCTTACAAATAAAGATTATATCTTTACCTTGATTTACTTCTTCTACAGTAAATAAACTAGTTAAAATCTCTAATAAATTTTTATAAGAACTACTATTTTTTAGAATAGAAACTATTAATACCCCGTTCTTTTTTAAATGATTTTTACAATGTAGAAATACTTTTTCAGGGTTAGTAAAATGATGAGCAACAGTAACAGAAATAATTATGTCAAATTTTTCAGTTAGAATCATATCTTCTGCTTTTACTAATTGAATATTTTTTAAATCAAAATGTTGTTTGAATTTACTTTTAAGAACTAACTCTTTTGAAGGCTCAACCCCCCTGTAATCTGTTTTGAACAAAGAGGATAACTGGCAATCTCCACAACCTAAATCAAGTACTTTTCCTTTAATAGAAATTATGTTATTTATAAACATAAATTTTTGTAGTTGTTCTTCTCCATGTAATTCATTATATGAATTTGCAATCGCGTTATAAAAATCCATTACGCCATATGAGTTTCATATAATTAATAAATTTAATGCGAAAGATATAAATAGTATATTTAGTTTAGTAGCATAGAGGTGCATTACTTAAAATGAAAAAAACAAGTGTAATTTTGGTTTTAGGATTAGCATTAATGTTGCTAGTCGCAGGATGTAGCACTTCAGCTGACAGAGGTCAGTACGATTACGTTCCATACGGAGGACAAGGATGTGCATTTTCTGCAGATTATGATTCTGGAAACGTAGTGGTTTATGAAGTGAACACAGACAGAATTGAAGCAAGTAGCTTCTTATAAAATTTTTTTAATTTTTTTTAATTTTAAATTTTTGATAAAATGGCTAAAAAAAAAGATAAGACTTATAAGAAATTAAAACAGCAAGAAAGACAAAAACAAAAAAGAAAGGACACCTTAACAAAAGCCGGTGTTGGTGTTTTAGCAATAATTTTTTTAGTAGGAATAATAACATTATTTTCTTATGCAGGAGGATCACAAAACTATATACCCGGACATGATGACAGACCAGGAGTAGGTCCTGAAGATGCAGAAATAGTATTTTTACAGTTTGGATGTTATACTTGTCCTTTTACTAAACAATTTAACTTGCAAGTTGCTAATCAGCTAATTGAAGAATACGGAGATAGAGTTAGATTTGTATATAGATCAGTACCAATTACAAGAACTATAGGTAGTGAACTAGCGGCTCAAGCAGGCAAATGTGCAGATGATCAAGGATTATTCTTAGAATATAGTAACTTAATATTTGCATCAAATAGCTATACCACGGACACTTTTAGAAGCTTTGCTCAACAACTAAATATGGATGTTGATGAATTTATAGAGTGTTTATCTTCAGGAAAATATGCAGATGAAGTGGCAGAAGACGTTGCTGAGAGTAGAAGAGCAGCTATTACAGTAACACCCACTGTATTTATAGATGGCGTTAGAATAAATGGAGTGCACGATATAACACTTTATAGACGAGTACTTAACGATAAATTAGCCGAATACGGTATTGAATAAATTTTTTTATTTATTTTTTATATACTTCTACATAATAATAAAATATATAAATGTTTTCTCACTCTGTTGTAATAACAAAACACTCTAGGGGGAGCTAAAACATGAAATTAAAATATATATTAATAATGTTATTGACAGTTGTGTTAATACCTGCAATGGTTTCTGCACAAAACATTTCAATAACAAGTAGCCCTGTTCTTACAGGAGAAGTAGGAGTACAATACCAATATCAAGTTAATGTAGATAATACTAATAATTATACATTAAGCTATTTTATAGACGGCCCATCCGGCATGAATATTAATTCTACAGGAAAAGTAACTTGGACACCAAGCGCTGCAGGTGTTTTCCCAGTTAATATAACTGTAAGTAATACGACAAAAAATGTTAGTCAAGTATATGACTTACAAGTTACTGCAACACCAAGCCAAATAAGTGCAACAGCAGTAGAACTAGGCTCAAATAATCAAAGAAGAGGAGAAACACTAACAACAACTTATGAAATCTCAAATACAGGTAGTTTTGATATAACTAACTTAAATATAGAATTCATAAACATAGCAGATAGATACAATGTTCAAGGAACACTACCTAGCACAACAATTCCTGCACAGGGAAGTATTTTAGCGTCAATTAGTGCAGAAGTTCCTGAAAATCAAGACTCAGGAAGAGTTAGACTTGGACAAATAGTAATAACAGGATCAAGCGATAACACAGTAAACCCAGTTACAAGAGATGTATTCTTAACAACAGAGAATAAACTAGTAATTGAATCCATAGAAGTTACAGTAGATGGAAGAAGAGAAAGACTTGACGAAGAAGGAGCAATAAGAAGAGAGGCAAATTTAGGAGATAGAATAGAACTGACTCTTAGAATAAGAAATGATTTTGACGATTTAGACATCGAAGATATTGAAGCAGAATTATTCAGTTTAGGAATCGATGATGCAGACGGAGAAATTAGTACACTTAGAAGACTAAGACCACAAAGAACAAGTACAGATCTTAGATTTGACTTTGTTTTAGAAGCAAACAGAGTAGATATCGAAGATGCTCCGTTTGAACTAGAAATAGTATTATTTGGAATGGACGAAAATAATGCAAGACATGGAGAAACATGGATCTTAGAGTTAGAACTGGAAAGAAGAAATAGAGATGTAAGATTGATAAATACAATAGTAAATCCTAGTTTAGTTAACTGTCAAAATACGTTTTTTGCAGTAAATACAGACATATACAACATAGGAACTAGAGATTTATCGAGCGCAATGGTTCAAGTAAATATACCTGAATTAAACATACAAGAATTTAGAAGAAACCTAGATCTATTTACAGGAGATACAAGAAGAGTTAGTTTCAATCTTAACATACCTTCAACTACAACACCAGGCCAATACATAGTAGAAGTATATGCACATCCAACTCTGACAATAAGCGACTTTACAGACACAGAAGTTTTAACTTTAACAGTAGGTCAATGTCCAACAGACGTAAGTGATGAAGAAGATACAAGCAGTAATGGATTAGTAGTTCAACCAACAAGTAACGAAACGCCTGTAGTTGTAGGAGTTCCTGTAAGTCAAACAACGACTACAAGTAGCATATTTGAAAATCAACAAACATACCTAATAATCTTAGGAGTACTAGTTGTATTGCTACTAATAACAGTTATAATACTTTTAGCTAAATTATTATAATTGTAAAAAAACTTTTTTTCTTTTTTTCTTTTATTTTTTTAAGAACTTCTCAATTCTTTTAACAAAATCATATGCTTCTTTGTAATAATTATCATATTCTTTTCCAGAAACAGATCTTATTTCTTTATGAGTTATCCGTTTACTAAGATCATAAAACTTCCTCATAGTCCAACTATATTTTTTTTCTATAAGACCAGGTTTTACTAATTTTTCATCCATCAAATCAGCAATATGTTCAGGACTTGGAGGAACGTCGTTTACAGACATAAGAGCCGCATGTGCAGCATCAGTAACCGCCCAATACAAGTCAATACAAGCTTCCAAGATCTTAACTCTACTCATCCTCAAAGTATTAGGAGCTCTGTTAAAGTAAGCCCAAAGAGCTTCCGGACTTGGTTTTATTCTACCTTGAATTAATAATAATTGTATAGGTTCAAAGAACCCCGTGTCAAATAATGCAAAGCCATCTCTTAAAATATTCATAGCAATAGGGTCTCCAGCCCTAACATATTCCCAAAAACTCGTAAATTTCATACTAGTTACATGAATTTTAGGATCTACTTTATTTGCTTTTTTTTGAACAATTAATCTGTAAGTTTGTGTAAGCTCTTTAGAAAAAACAACACTTATATCATCCACAACTAATAAAATGTCAATATCATTAGAATCTTGTTTTTTTCTAGCAGTACTACCAAATAATACAACTGCTTTAACTAAGTCTCCAAGCTCCTCATGAATTTCTTTAGTGAACTTATAAGCTATTTTAACTAATGAATCAGAATAATTACCCTTATTTTTTGAAAGTTTCTTTTCTATTTTAAAATCCAACTAGTACACCTCTTTGATTACTTTTTATTTTTAAGAATTTAAATAATTTGCTACTAAACACAGCTTATTCTAAAGGAACATCCGACCAAAATTTCCATTCGTTACTAGGCACATAACTTCCGGCAATAAAAAAACCAGGAGCATTATAACCAAAATGGCGATCCCTTATCCCATTATGCCTAATACGTCTATTAACCCCAAAAACAGGACTTCCAATATGAGCTAAAGTATCTGGTAAAGCCGTTTTAGGATTAAAAGAACCCGTCTCGATAATTAAATCATTAATTCCGTGTTTTTCCATTCTTTTTAAAAACTCTTTCATAGGAATATTACCCTGACCCGGAGTTAAATGCTCGTCATCATAACCAAAATTATCACTTAAGTGAATATGACCTACTATTCCATCTTTAACAAGCTTTTCTGCTTCATCAAGCATCCACTTATTAAAGCGTTTATCAGTTTCCTCAGCACTTTCATTTTCATCTTTTGGCTGAAAATGATACCTGTACATATTCATATGACCAATATCTAAAGTACCTTTTATGTGCTCTTTTGCAAGCTTCTCTGCTTCCTCTTTAGAATGATTTCTACTCTGAAGCATCTGAATCATTTTTTTTCTAGATTTTTCTATGGCTTCCCTATATTCTTTTGGATGACTACCATACATCTTAACATCCCAATTTTCAGGAGCAACATATATAGGATCTTCTAAGCCATATTTGTTTTTATTTCTTTTATAAACTTCCATTGCATAAAGACCAGCTTTTGCAATTGTGTCAGCTGTTTTATCAAGACCATGCTTTTTAAGACTCGTAATATTTTTATAAGTTTCTGCAAGATCTCTTGCTTGAACATCAGCACTAGAACTTGATTCATGAATATGCCTTAAACCATTTTTATGCAAATCATATTGCATCTTAATATCCTCTATAGACACATCCTTATCACCCATCTTAGTTGCAAGCCAAGCATCAGCTTGAAATTTTCTATCTTCAGATAAACTCTCTTTTAAAGTATTATATTTGTCAATTAGATCTTTATACTTAGCAACTTGTTTTTTTTCCAATTCATATTGCCTTGCATGATAAATACTGCTTCCTTTAGCTTGTAATATTTTATTTTCAAACTGAATCTTAGCAAACATTTCTTCTGGCTGAATTTGGTCATCAGGAGATCTTCCCTCATTATATTCTTTAGTTATTTTATCTAATTTATCCCAATTAAGTTCTTCTGTTTCAAAATTAGTTTTTTCTTTATTAAAAACAGGAACCCTATTAAACAATGTTTCAGCATCTGCATTTTTAGGAATTAAATTACCATCAATATCTACCCAATCATTTTCTTTTAATACGTTACCTTTAGAATCAGTTTTACCTGCTATACCCATACTACCCGCAGTTTCATATTTTGGTCTAAAAACAACTCTATTTCTACTTATATTCTCAATTAATCTACCGTCCCTATTATCCACAGCAAATAAAGGAGTTTCTTTATCTTCTTCATCATACATCTTAAATTTCGCATCACCATCTTTAATTTCTGATAAAGGACGTTGCCATTCATGTAAATGAAATACTACTGCACCTCCTTTTGTAGCTTCCCCTGCAAAATCAATTGCACGCTTTATTTCTTTTAAAGCATTGCTCCTCCTAAAATTATCAAAACCTCTTTGATTATCAAAACCTGCAAGACTCTCAGCATGTACAGGAGCATGAGTACTTGTTTTCATTTCGTTTACTTTTAAAAGTTCCCTTATATCAGTTCGTTCTGCTGTGCCAAAACTTTCAGGATTAGGCGCTTCACTACTACCTTTTCCACCTCTCAAAAAACTAAATTCTATCCTGCCTGCACCATCTCTTATTTTTTCTTTTAAACTATCAAGCGTATTCCCAAAAGGCTTAGTAGTAACCCCTATTTCTTTAGTAGTGAAATTAACAGCATCATCAGGAGTTATAGGATCTCCTTTCTCATCATAATTCGCAGGCTCTAGAGCATTAAAATGTTCATCTGTGTTTAATTCATCTAAAGCACCATAATAATTATTGTTATTGCCAAAAATCATAATAGTTATTTAGAATTCTTCACTAATAAACTTTTCTATAAATAAAAACTAAACTATGTACTTTTTATCCTCGTCACTTTTAAGCAAAGAACTAGTTCTTGCCATAACCTCTTGCTCTTGACCACCATAAGATGTTTTTAGCTTATCTATTTGATAAGTAAGGCTTTGAACAAATTCTTTTTCAGGATCAGCCCATAAATCATAAGGCTTTTCAGTTACAGACTTAACAGACTCATATAAAGTATTATCTAAATCAAAAATAGAAGTAGATTGATTGTTCTCTGCGTCTTGAGTTTCCAAAAAACTATCTATAGATTCTTTTTTTTGAGATTCTTCAAATTGCTTTTTTTGCTCTAATAATAGTTCTTTTAATGTATCATTTAATTGTTTTTGAAGATTAGACTTTTCAGATTCTTTTTTTTGCTCTAACTCGTTTAATTCATCAGCTAATTCTTTTTCTTTTTTTTTAAGCTCTTCAATTTTATTTATTAAAGTTTTTGACATCTTATTCTACCAGGATAACATACCATTTGATTTTTTATAGTTTTTATAAACCATATACATACCTGTTTTAGCTCCTTTAAATGCCTTACCAGGATCTCCTTTTGGACCTGAAGGTTTAACTTTTTTCTTAAAAGTACTTTTTGGAACAAATGCAAATCCAATATCAGCTAATCCCTTAAATACAGATATAAATGGAGATAGAGCAGAGTCACTAGAATCTAATTTTACCAATTTATTTTTGTCAATTTTCTCTTTTGATTGCTTTTCTTTTTCTTCCTCTTCAGCTAATTTACCCTCTGCTTCTTTTATGTAGTTATCAAGATCATCACCAAGCATCTCCATTGCACTTTTTAATTGGTCATCAACAAGACCTAGTAATTCTCTATCTTCATGATCCCTCATTTTTTTATACATCTCTATTTGATGATCAGTCCAACCATAACTTCTCATAGTTACAGTACCCCGTCCTACGTGTATTGCACCTTGTTGATATTCTTGTCTAAACTGCATTAAAGGACGAGTATTAAATTTGTAAGTCATTAAAACAACACTTTTATAATCACTTTTTGGAACAGGTTTTATTCCAAGAACCTCTATTTCTGTAACGCTAGATTCAAAACTTGCAACAAGGTCAGGGCTGTCTAGTTGATTTTCGTTCATAGAGAGTCTTTTAATGTTTCTAAGATAAGGTTTTACCCAACTCATATAAGTTTTAATAGTGGTGTAGTGTTGTCTTAAATATTTTATTTGGAATTTACGTCTAGCTTTAAGTTCCGCGTGAGTTTTCTCTTTCCAAACAATGAATTGAAATAGTTTTCTTTTAAGAACAGCTTTTACATTTTTATTAAACCCCGGCATACCCTCAATTACTTTATCAACATCCTCTTTTTTGTAAATAATCGTGTTAAAGAATAAATCTGGAAGAGAAGCATAACCTACTTGATTAGAAAGATGATAAACACTTCCCGGCTGCATTTGGCCTCCTTTATTTTCTGCAAAATCAGCATAAAGTCCTTTAAGAGTAGCATCAGCACTTTTTGATTTTTCCCATTGTTCATATATTTCTAATCTTTCATCTAAAATTCTAAGCTCTCTGACTATTTGAAACAAAGTCTTAACCATCTCAGCTATCCCTCTTAAAAAATTAGATGCTCTGTCTTCTTGAATTGATAACCTTTGAGCAGTTTGACCAAAATAAGCACTATTCTCAGATGCACTAAACATATCAGTTACTTTAATCATCTGCGGAAAACCTGCATCTTGTCTTAGATGATTTATCATCCAATAATACATTTCCTCTGCAGACATTTGAAATGATTCAGAAATTAATTTATACCTCGTTTTAGTAGAAGGATAACCAGTTTTGTAATATTGTCTATTCCAAGAAATGTTTGCTTCTTCTGCCATTTCTTCATCAGCATCATCCCCACTATAGCCCTCGTCAGAAGTAGAAACATAGTATCCTTTTTTTTCATCAAATTTATACTTAGATTTAGCACTACTTTTTATAAATCCAAATTTTACAAGAAGTTGAGAGTTTGTTAAAGATTCTACCATTATAATTAGTAATAGACAGATTTATTTATAAATATTTACCTAGAAATCCTAACAACGTTACCAACTAATGTACATTTGTATATAGGAAGTTCTTTTTTTAGAATTTCTGCTACTTCAAACCTGGATTTTTGAGCTAAAAAACTTTTGAGAATTCTTACTTTAACAGTATATTTAGATCTTATATTTTTTTTAATTTCTTTTATAAAATCTTCAGTTATACCTTTTTTTCCAAGTTGCATGACTAATTCCATTTTATACCTGGGTAATAATAAGTATTATTTAACTTTAACGAAGTCAAACCTTCCTGAAGGAAGCAAACTTAGAAGTGCTTCGTTTGTTTGAAGATTTAACGTTTTCATTAATTTCTTTGAGATTTCCCCTTTTTTTAGACTACCTTGTTTTAATAATACATAGTTATCTAATTTTTTTATTGTAGATTCGGGTGCTACCATAACTAATTTTTGACCTTCATATTCTTTTATCCCCACGCCTAAATCAAGATTAACATTAAAATTTGTTCTCTTGCCATAAATCATAAAGCTACCTTTTCCTACAAATTCTCCTGATTTAGCTTCTTTTGTGACTTGATCAGGATTTACCATGAATACATCTGCAGATCTCATACCAGAAGACCATGCTTTACTATGAAGACCTGTAAAAACTGCAGCCTCGGATAACGTAGTGTCTGGAACTTCAGCACCGTTTTTTTTAATTACAACAAAAGCACTTCCAGGAGCATCTGTGTGAAAAACCAAGTCATTAGACTCAGTATGCTTTTTTACTACTTCTTCATTCGTCGTAGCGTCCTTTCCAGCAATTACTAAAAAGTTATCTGAAGAAATAAACCATTTATACTTTTCAAACCAGAATTTCTTACGATTCTTTTCTTTTTCTTTAAGCTTACTAGCTTCTTCTAATTTTATATTTTCTTTGTCTGCTTTTATTTTTTTTAACTTAAATTCTTCAACTGCTTTTAGAGCTCCTTGAAGCTTTTTTTTAGCTTTTTTTGCTTCATCAAAATAATCTGCGGCGTTTTCTTCTAAGGATTTTTTTAAATCAAGAGATATTTTCAACATGACACCTCATCTATTATGTAGCTTTTGTCTCTGCACTCCTTAGCAGCAGCGATTGGTATTATTGCAATCCTATCCACTCTTGATTGAACAGGAAGAGCAAGCTCATACCTTTCATTAGACACAAGATCTGTTTGAGGTAAAATAAGCTCATCATCAGCTTCTCCCCAAACTATTAATTTTATAGAATCTATATTAGAACCTTTATTTGTTATATCAAGCCTTAAATGAGTTCCTGTATAACACGCAATATCTACTTGTAAATTAGTATTTTCACAACTTGATCTGGAATCAATTAGTCTTTCAGTAATACTAAAAAAGAAACTGAGTAAGCTAACAGCTATAGCTATTAATAATAAAAATAAAACTATAGGACTAACATTTGCTTTTTTCATTAATAAAATGCTGCCCAAGTATTTATATAAAGATTTCGCTAGACAGAAAATATTTATAAACAAATAGTTATAATACCCATTATAAATGAGTAATTTTAAAAAAAAGGGGCAAAGCAGCATAGAATTTTTAATGATAGTAGCAGTTGCAACTGCACTTTTATTACCTACAAGCTACTTTTTTTTTAGTTATGCACAAGGAAGTACTACCCAAATAGCTAGTGCACAAATAAATACAGCAGGAATTGCAATAAAACAAGCAGCTGAAGAAATGTATGGAGTAGGACCTAATAGTTGGAAGACAATAGAAATAAGACTTCCCGATATAATAATAGAAACAGGCATTAGAAACAATAATGAATTATATTTTACATATAATACTCAAAACGGAATATCTCAAAACGTTTATTTTTTTGACAGATTTAATATTTCCAACCACGAAGATTGCTCAACAGAATGTTTATTAGATATAGGATCAGGAATTAATAGAATAAGAGTACAAAGTACAGGATCATCAGTATTATTAATATCACCATAACAATGAAAAAAGCACAAAGTAGCATAGAGTTTATGATTTTAATTGGATTTGCAATGATAGTTGTTAGTGTAACTTTAGCACTTATAAGCTCTGATGCAGAGAGAAGATTTACAGCACAAAACGAAGCAGCAGTACAAGAACTTTTTGACGTAATAGAAACAGAAATAAATCTTGCAAGAATTAGTCCCGCTATATATACGAGAGAATTTTTTCTACCTCAAGTCCTTCAAGGTCAAAACTATAGTATATCTTTAGCAGATCAAATAGAGTTAGTAGTAAACTTTAATAATAACACATATGTACACTTTTTAAATCAATCAGTAAGTGGAAATTTACAAAAAGGACAAAATACTCTAGTAAAAACATGTTCAACGCAATTTTCATGTGAAATAAGGTTTAATTAAGCAAAACATTTATATAATTTAGCGAGGATGAAATAATTATGATAAAAAAGTTGAAAAATTTCTTTAATACGATATTTAAAGGTTTGTTTAAAAAAAAGAAGCAAATAAAATTAGGACTTTATGGTCCTCCAAATGGAGGTAAAACTACTCTTGCTAATAAGATATGTGAAGATTGGCTAGGTGAAGAAATGGGCTCTGTAAGCAATGTTGCTCACGAAACAAGAGAAGTTACCATGAAGGAAAGAGTTATAATTAAGAGCGGTAATAAAGAGATTAGCTTTAGCCTAGTAGACACCCCGGGTATAGCCACTAAGATTGATTATGAAGATTTCTTAAAAGAAGGCATGAAAGAAAAAGAAGCCAAAGCAAGAGCAAAAGAAGCTACAAAAGGAGTTATAGATTCAATTAAGTGGTTAGACGATATGGATACAGTCATAGTTGTTTTAGATGCTACAACAGATCCTTATAGCCAGGTTAATATAACAATTATGGGCAATTTAGAAGCTAGAAAAATACCCGTACTTGTTGTAGCTAATAAAGTAGATCTTAAAAAAGCAGATATGAAAAGAATAGAAGCTGCATTCCCACAATACAAAGTTATTGGTATAAGTGCAAAGTACTCAAAGAACATAGATGAGTTTTACGATGAACTCATAAAATTAGCGTCATAAAAATGGTAACATTACAATATATGCCTCACAAAGAAATACAAGGACTTGATTCAGACGGCAGAATAAATAAGATCTTAAAAGTAGTAAAAACAAATAAAATAGTTTTACTCGAAGGAAGATTGAAATCTGAAGAAGAAGCATCACTTATACGTAAGACCATGGAACAAATAGATGAAGACTTTACAGGAGTAGAACTAGTTACAAGTCCTGAATTAAATCCTACATGGATTTCTAAGGTTAAAAGCAAAATTGTTAGCATGTTACTTGGCAATCGTTACGGATTTACAATAATAGGGCCTGCAAAAATAATTAAAGAAATAAAACAAGATCCTAGTAAAATACAATTATTTGCAGAAGACGCCCCTAAAAAAAATAAAAAAAGGTAAATAAATAATGCCTCATCAATGCGTAAAATGTGGAAATTTGCATGGAGATGCTTCTGAAGCTATACTTAAAGGATGTACTAGTTGCGGCGGAAAATTATTTTTCTTTGTAAAAAAAGATGACTTAGAAGCAGTTAAGAATAGAACCAGGAATTTAACTGATAAAGAAAAAAAACAAATCGAAAGCGACGTATTAGATATTATTGGAGAGAGACCAAATAAGGATTTGCCTGTCGTTTTAGATATTGAGAGTATAAATATATTAAAACCTGGAAAGTATGAGTTAGATCTTGTTAATTTGTTTAAGAAAAAACAACCATTAATCTATAAATTAGACGAAGGCAAATACGTTGTTGATATAATTGAGAGCTTTAAAAATTTATCAAAAAAATAAATAAAGCCTAAACAAATTCTAATACCATGAATTACGTAATTGAAGAATCTGCAAAGATAAAAGTAGACTTAGAGCCAATAGTTCATAAAAAGATGAATGTTTTTTATAATCCAGATATGAAACTAAACAGAGATCTTAGTATTTACATATTACAAGAATATTCTAAAGATAACTGGAGAGTAGGTCTTCCACTTGCAGGTAGCGGTATTAGGGCAATTCGTATAAAGAAAGAAGTGACAAATGAATTAGAAATACATGTTAATGATTTAAAACAAGATTTTAAAGAAAGAATAGACGAAACATGCAGATTAAATGAAGTTGAATTGAATGTGCATAATGAAGATGCTAATGTTTTTTTGAGTAAGCATAAATTTGATTATGTTGATGTTGATCCTTTCGGTAGTCCAAACCCTTTCTTAGATAGTGCAGTTAGAAGTCTTAAAAATAAAGGAATACTAGCAGTTACAGCAACAGATACAGGAGCGCTTTGTGGAAGCTTTGTAAACGCTTGCAAAAGAAAATATTGGGCTAAACCTAAAAGAGATGAAAGAATGCACGAGAACGGTCTTAGAATACTTATTAGAAAGATTCAACTTGTAGGAGCACAACATTCTCTTGCTTTAATTCCTATTTATTCTATATCACAGCTTCATTATATGAAAGTATTCTTTTTTGTAGATAAAGGTAAAAAGAAAGTTGATGAACTATTAAAAAAACATGATTTTAAAGAGGACGTAGGCCCTATGTGGATAGGAGATTTATGGGATAGCGAGCTTGCAAAAAATATTTGTTTAAAATCAGATGATAAAATAACTAAATTAATTTATGAAGAAAGCTTAATAAAAGGAGAATTGTATGATGTACATCAGATGGCTAAGAGAAATAACTTAAAGAGTATACCTAAATTTGAAGATATTTTATCAAATATTAAAGGAAGTAGAAGTCATTTTGATGATAAATGTATAAGAACAAAATTAAATGAAAAAGAAATTGTGAAAGTTATCCAACAGCTCTTCTAACATCAACTGTTTCAGCGCTATTAACTCCTTCTAAAGCTTGAAGTTCTTTTTCTAAAGATTCAGGGCTTCCAAGGCTTTCATCAATAACAAATGTTAAATTTAGAGATTTTAATCCAAATGCTACAGGTATTATTTCTACTTTTAACTCATCGTTTCCTGAGAAAGCTTTAATCTTTTGTGCTGCTAGTTCTTCTAATGCCTTTAAATCTGTTTCTGGCGAAGAAGGCATTACTTTTATTGTAACAATTGCTTTTGCCATTTTAGTTAGGACCTACAAAGCCACACTTTGGGCATGTGTATTGTGCTACTATCTCTCTTGCTTTTCTAGAGCGAACTATCTCAAAATCATTACATCCAGGGCAATTAAATATAACTGATCCTGAATCATTTGTGATTCTTGTGTTTGTTGATAAGCATTTTTTTTGAGTTTCCATACTTTTTAGAGAAAATAAAATTGTTTATAAATATATCGTTCAAATATGTTTTTTAGCATAATCATAACCCTTATTGATTATCTTTATGTATTCTTCGTCTTTTTTTAAGAAATTAAGAGCGAAATATTTAGCTAAATCCACTTTAACATAAATAAACTCATCAAACTTGGATTGTTCTAAAAATAATTCTTTTGTTCTTTGAGCAGCATTTTTTTGAGATATGTATAGGCTTTGTCTTAAAACATCCAATAAATTAGGATTGTCTAACTCTAAAAGCGCACTAACAACATCTATAACTATTACTTTTTTAGATTTAGGTATAAAATTTACAGGAGTAGGTATTGTAAAACCTGCATCTACTAAGATCATATCATCCTTATTTACTGGTTTAAAAACACCCGGTATACTAATTGAAGCTCTTACAGCCTCCCATACTTTGCCAGAATCTAACTTTATTTCTTCTCCGTTTTTTATGTTTAGAGCATTTACTATTAAAGGAATCTTTAAGTCTTTAAAGTCTAAGTCTAAATGTTTTTTTAAAAAATCATCTATTTTTTTTCCACCAATTAAAGATTCATTAAATAAAGAAAAGTCTAATAACTTTAAAGATCTTGATGTTAATAAAAGTTCTTTTATTTTTTCACTCGAGTAGCCATTACAATATAGTGCACCTACTAAAGCCCCCATAGAGCTTCCAATAATTAAATCTGGCGTTTCATTTATTTCTTCTAAATATTTTAATATACCAATATGGGCTAGCCCTTTAATACCTCCACTTCCAAGAACTAAAGTAAAATTTTTCATATAAATAGATTAACAATACTAAAAAAATATAAAGTTTTGGTATTTATCTAATGAAATATGAGAAGCGTAGTATTTCCAATCATAGGTATAAACATATTAGTTTACCTAATACAAATAATGTGGGAACCATTTACAGGTTTGTTTTTGTTAGATCAGAGTAAGGTTTTAATGGAGCCCTATAGGTTATTAACAAGTATGTTTATGCATGGTTCAAATAGCCATATAGCCTTTAATATGTTTGGTCTTTTAATCTTTGGACCCATACTTGAACAAATAATCGGACCTAAAAGATTTTTATATACATATATTGGATCTGGGCTTTTTGCAGGAATTGTAGCTGCCTTCCTTTATCCACTCGCACTTGGAGCTAGCGGAGCTATATTTGGAATGCTTGGAGTTTTAATTATGCTTTTACCAAATCTTAAGATACTTTTATTTTTTATAATCCCTATGCCTTTGTGGATGGCAGGAGTTTTATGGGTAGGTATTGATGTGTTCGGATTGTTTAATCCAGGAAGCGTGGCTAATGCAGCACATCTTGCAGGTATAGCAGCAGGCTTTGGATATGGTTATTATCTTAAACATCCTAAGCTTAGGCCAAGAAGAAAAAAACCTCAGACAAAGATTATGACTGGAGACATAGAATTGTCTGATGAAGACATAGAACAATTTAAAAGAACTGGAAGAATATAAAATTTAAGCTTTTTGCAAGCCCAAATCATATATTGAATAAGACTCAGTGCTCATTATTTCTTTTGTTAAAGCATTTATTTTCATGTTAAGTAAATCAAACGTGTGAGTCATAATAGTCGTATTCCACATAAGTGTCTTGTCTGATTGCAATATGAATATTTTTTTGCTAACAGAAGTTATTCCTTTTTTCATAAGGTCGCTGTCTATTAGCGTTATTACTTCATCAAAAGATACTTTTAAATTTGATAAATCAACAGGGTTTAACTCGGAGTCTTCTTTTTTTAGAACTTCATCCTCTTGTCTTTTTTTAAAAGGATTAGATTCAAATACTAATACTTTTTTAGATTCTTTATTATAAAAGCCAAATTCCCAAGAAGATTCTTTATTTGGTTCTTGAATTAAGCAAGCATGACTTAAGAAAAATTTGTCATCAGCTAATACTTTTAAAACTTCATCTTCTTTTTTTATACTTTCATATGCTATTAATAAATCCATATTATAAGATATTATAATGGTTTATATAAGTTTTTTGAAAATCTTTAAATACGTGTGGTTAATAATTATATTGGGATGGTTGAAGTAAAGATAACATATGAGACTCTTTTTGATCTTTTACGTAGAGAGAGAAGTCGTAATGAAATTCAAGATCTCGAGGATACTTTTTATGATGATGTTAAATCTTATTTGAGAGATAAAGAAATTATGATGAATGAAGAGGACAAAAAGTTTACTTCTAGAGCAGAAAAAGAGAAAATTAAGATTCAGATAAAAAATGCTAAGAAGATTGTTAAAGAGCTTTATGAAACTCGTGAAAAAAAGATTTTGCATTTAGCCTCTAACAAAGTTAAAACAAACAGTGTTTTGATTAAAACTTCTAATCTCCTACCTAAAGAAAAAGAGTTTTTTGATGAAGCAGTTCTTCTTTTAAGAAAATCAAAGAAAGATATGCTTAAAGAAATAGTTGTTTTAGAAACTGCAGAAATAGATAGCTCTGAAATGAAAAACACTAAACAAGAAAAAGAAATAAAAGAAGAACCCAAAAAAAATAGTGATGAGCAAATAAAAATAAAACTCAGTTCTAATCTTCCAAAATTTGTAGGTTTAGATCAAAAAATATACGGACCATATAGTAAAGGAGAGATTGTAGATCTTCCAAGTAACGTAGCCAATTTACTCGTTAATAAAGGAAGAGCAGAAACAATTTAATCTTCATCATCATCAAAAAAAGTATCTAAATTCTGGCTTTTAATTTTTGCTTTATAACTTATACTTGCCATACAATCAATATTAAAACAAGTCTTTATAAATTAATCTAAGATGCAATATAACTCTTCTAAACTATAAACTAAATACTATTTTTTGAAATAGTTAGATAGTACATCATCTAATATAAATGCACCCACTACTTTAGATAACGACTTCATATTAGGATCTAAGTTTTTAGGAATTATATAATCTAAAACTAAGTCGTATAGTTCTAGTTTTTCTTTATCAGATAAGTCAAAGGAAGGCTTATCTTTAGGTATTGCTTTGTTTATGTCAAATGGTTTTGGCTTATAAGAAGGAGATTTAAATTTGTTAGATTCAGATACTTTAGACTTCATAGAAGAGTCTTTATAAACATTAAAAGATTCTTCATATTCCATTTGTATTCCTCACTTTATTTAATACCAAACTTGGAAGTTTAGCAGTGTCAGAGATCTTATAGTAATTTATGTTACCTTTAACTTCAAAGCTGTCTTCAAAACAAATATTAAAGAAATTTACGTTACTGTTTAATTTATTAAAAAAGTTGTAAATATTATCTAAATTCCGTATATCCATATCAGATATTAAATAAATATCTTTTTTATCTAATAATTTTTTATCTAATGTCTCAAGTTCAAGTAAGGTACCACTATTTTGAAATAATAAAATATGCTCTAAGATTTTTTGCTTATTAAGAGTGTGAGGTTGAATTAGAGTTTGATTACTAAAATTCACTATCCCCACCTTTTTTTTGTTAGACAAATAATGTTTTGCGATACTAAATGCAGAAATGACAGAATCTGATTTTTCTTGACTCGGATCTTGCATACTTAAACTACTATCAATAAATATAGTGCACTCATTTAACTCAGGAACCTTATACTCACCTCTATTTATTATTTCTTCATATTTAGTTATAGAAGGCAAGTATTTTCCTTTACTTTTAATTTTGTTTATACTAGAAATATCCATACCCGGTTCCCAATCCTTTATAGAAACCCCAAAATTGTTTGAAGAATAATTTTTTTGTATGTTTAATAAATAGTTATTGGTTAATGAATCATAAAAATTTAACAAGCTTATATTTGTGTTTAGAGAATTATTTACCGATGTTATCTCGTAAGGTTCTAACTCCTGTACTATTTCATCTAACACATTGTTTTTTGATTGTTGTTCAAATATTACTGTGTCATTATTTTGTTCTTGTTTATTTACTTCGTTTACTAATAGTTTTGAGAAGTTAAAGCAATTTTGTCTTAAGGATTTAATTTCTAAGTTATCATAATTTAGTGAAGATAACTTATATACTAATTCTTGGTTTATTCCTTGAAAGTTACCAAAGTCTAGGCCTGTTAAAACATTATATAAACATTTTATTGATTTATCTATATAAGAATTAGAATTCATATCTTTATAGACATCAGCTATTTGAACTATACCCCGTTTTATAAGATCTAAGTTTATTACAACGTCATTGAAATAATTTGCTAGCTTAGTTCCTTGTTTTTTTGATACTTTTGACGCTTCTAAGTTTAGTAAAATATTTGTTTTTAGATCATAAGGTAAAGTTACGTAGTGATTTGCTTCATGAGCTAGCACTCCTTTAAAGAAAGTTCTTAGATCCAGATTAGATCTTTTTATAAAACCATCATAGATAAATATTTCTTTTGAATTCATATTAATAAAAGCAGTATCATCACCTGAAATTATTGAAGGATCTTTAAGATTAGGATAACCAAGCTTATTTTTTACATCTTCCCATTCATAAAGCATTACCTGATCAATCATAACATAATTAATTAGTTAAACTATAACTTATATTGAACTGATAAAAAACCAGAAGATATACGGATAAATACCTTTATTTTACGTAGCTTTCAAAAACAGGATGATCCATACTTTTAGCTTTGGTTTTTGCTTTAACATAATCTTTTTTTAATATATAATCTATTATTTCTTCTTGATGCCCTTTAAGTTTTGAGAAACGTTTAACTACGTCATTAACTAAGTTAAATGATATCTCTAAAGAAGTAGGATGATCTCTTTTGTCTAATTGCTTATTTTGAGAATAAGATTCTTTTATAAAATTTTTATGCCAGACTGCATAAGGTGTTACTTGTACTACATCAGCCATTTTTACTTCGTTATCATTTCTTAACCAAGCAAGAGCTTTACTATAATTAGCTATAGAAGATTGAGTTCTTATACTTATAGGCGATTTTATTTTACTACAAGAATAAGTATTATAATGACACCCAGAAGGACAGCTATCAGTACTTCTTTTAACTCCAAATTGTGAACAACTTGTAAATTCAGATATTAATAAATCTAAAAATAAATTAGTCTCTTTGGTAAAAGCTATTGATTTTATGTCTTGGTTAATTTTTTTTATTTCTTCTTTTGATAATAGTTCAAGTCCATATTGATCAAATAATTCTTTTTTAAAACTCATAGATATATCATTTAAAGTATCATCTAAGTTTGGAGTGTTTAAATTTTTTTTATATTGATTTAGATAATTAGAATAAACTAAAGAAGCAGTTTTTTTAGACCTTATCATCCTAGCTATGTTTATATTAGGACTTTTAGTTTCTAAACATAAATCAAATCTATCTAGTAATGGAGGAATTATAGAGTAATTTCCTTGATCTTTATAGTTTGCTGTCGCAAACCAAGCGCTTGATTTTGATTGATAATTGTCATTTAGAAAATTCCAAGAATTTGTTTGCATACCACTTAAGAGTATATTTTGCTTACTTTCAGGTATTCTGTTTACTTCATCTATTATCTTAGAAGGAACTTGTACAAAATCACTCCAAAGAACTTTTTCTTCTCCTTTGTTTAATAATCCAAGATCAGGTCTTCCCACAATATATTCATAAGATAATTCAGGATGACCTTTTAGGCTTGAAGAAGAAATTATACTTATAGGAAGATTTGTTGTTAGAGAGCTTATTGTTTCAGCCAGAGTAGTTTTTCCAAGTCCATACTCACCCACATATAATATTTTGTTGTTTAAAAGGCTTGAAAGTAAACCAAATATTAACTCCGAATTATATTTATCAAATCCTATGGTTATATCTGAGCTGCAAAAATAAATATTGTTTTTAATGAAATTATACGTGTCTAATAGTTTAGCTTTTGTCATTAAACTACTAATAAAAAAAATTTAATAAAAGAATATCTTGCTAAAATCCGTAAAATATCTATGATTTCTTAAAAGAATTTTCTTTGCATTCCTCACTGCAAAATGTTTTTCCTTGAAATAATATAGCTTCATTAAAAGCTACAGCTTTACCACAATTTCCACAATAACTTGAAGTTAACATAAGTAATAAAATTAATTAATCATTTATAATGATTTTGAAAAATATTAATCAAATAAATATTTTAATCCGTTTTTGGATATAGCTTCAACTTCGTTTAAATTGTAGCCTTGAGAGACTAACTCATCTTCTGGTTTAAAATAAAAAGATTCTTTATCTTTGGACATATAACATAAGTGGCCTTGAATAGGATCTTTAGAATCTTTTAAAATAAGTGAAACATCATCATGTAAAAACCTCGTTATATCAGATCTACTAATATTTTTCTCAAAAGATTTTTTGTTTAATATCAATCTTTCTTTCCCATTAGATTTAATAACCGCACTATATTCTCCATTAATAGTTAATAATTTTTCTTCACCATTTAATTCGACATAAAATTCATTTGTATCAGTGTTTAAGCCCATATAAATAGCATCCACTTCTAATAAATTAGGAGCTTTAGGTCGTTTTTGTAATAGAGTTACTTTATCCCCTAACCAAGACGCAGTTTGTTCCAAACTGACAATTGTTGATTTAGTCATTTTAAAGTAGTAAACATTCTTTATTTAAAAAACTTTTTATTAATTTTTAACCAAATCAAAATATAACTCATGAGTTAACTTTTCTTTGTTTGTAACACTATAATTTGAAGGAAGCTCGTGTTTATCTAATTCCTCCCAAAACAACTTAGAGTTCTTGTAAGGAATATCATCAATTTTATCTATTTGACTAGAACCAAAATATCTTATCTCGGCTTTTTTAGGCTTAAATAGTTTTATTAGAGGGTTTAAACTCTTAAATATGATACTTTTAGCACTTCCACTTATAAAAAAAGATACGTAGCTACTTTCAGGAGTTATATGATAAGCCGCACTCCCATTGTCTAATTGTCCAACATAACTAAATCCTTTTATTTCACTTCCATCCAAAGCATCAAATTCTTTAGACATACGACCAGAAACTTTAAGATTTGAAGCTGCTATTACAGATTCTAATAAAGGAATACCCTTAGAATTATTTAATTTTTTTAAGACCTTTAAATCTACGTTGTATAATGAAACCAACATGTTTTTTTCAACAGGACTTTCTTTAGTTTGATTCACTTTTAATAAATCATGTCTATCACTTATTAAGTCACAATATATTCCTTTGACGTCTTTTTGCTTTGATTTTAACGTGTAGAAGAAAGGTATTTTTTGATCGTCAAATTTTTCCCAAAATAAGTCTTCATCACTCTCTTTTAATTCTTCTACAGCACTAGATGTAAAATATCTTATTTCTACTTTTACAGGATCAAAAAGATTTATTAGTGGATCTAGTGCTTTTAGAGGATCTGGCTCCCCACAAGTTGATAAAAAAAATGAAGCATATCTTTGACTTGGAAATATACTCGTTGCAGCCGTGCTCTCAGAGAGCATCGCAATATATCTTTTTCTTCCAACTTCTCTTGGAAGTTTTATTTCTATATCCCTCATTCCAAGATCCGATAATTTTCCATCTATGTTTGCGCCACTTTCAAATATTATTTTTTCAACATTTGCTACAGAGAATTGTTTGTTTAAAGTAGAATTTTTTATTACGTTTATTCCATATAATGCTACAAACAAATTTTTTTCAACAGGATTAAACTGAGTCATAAATCTTAGAAACCCAGTATTGTTTTTAAAAATATTTATTTTAGATTAAAATCTAATAGAACAGGCAAGTGATCTGAGAAATGAGCTTCTAGTATTTCATAATTTACTACTTTTATGTCAGGAGTCACCAATATATTATCTAATCTGTATTTAGGTTTCCAGCTAGGCTCAGTGTATTTTATTTTATGGTTAGGTTTTGAAGAGTAAGCATCTACTAAGCGCGTTTTTTTAAGCAAAATATCTAGTTCTTCTTCTTTAAATGTGTTGAAATCCCCCATAACTATTATCGGCCCTTTTTTTGATTTTACTAATTCGGCTAATTCATTTAGTTGTTTTAGCCTAGTTTTTTTAAATAGCGCTAAGTGTACTATAAATAAAGTGACTTTTTTTTCTAATTCTATTGTTGTTTCTATTACTACTTTTTTTGTACCTTTTGATAAAAAATGATATTTAACATCAGACATAGGATATTTTGATAATAAAGCATTTTCTTGATATCTTAAAACAGGAAGTCTTCTAAACAGACCTTTAAAAGAATATTTTATTGTTTGAACAAAGAAATCAAGACCTAGTTTAAAACTAAAATAAGAAGGTTCATTTCTTTTACTACTTCTTCTCCCACCACCGTCTATTTCAATTAATGCTAATATGTCTGGGTTAAATCCTTTTAAGAACCCTATTAGTTTGTCATCTAGTTGTTTTCTTGATCTAAAAAAATGATAGATATCTAAATATTGATATTTATTTTTAGTTGTACCACCACAATATTCAATGTTGTATAGAATTATTCTTTTCACAAAGATAAAAAATAAAAAAAGTGTTTAAAAAACTTGTTAATTATTAAAAAGTAAAAAAAATAAGATTATCCTACGAATAATCTTGCTTTCTTAGAGTCATACTTCCAATCTTTTGGTAGCCTATTAGATGATTTGTAATATTTAACTAATCTTCTAATCTTTGACTCAGTTAGTTGTAATCCTCTTTTAGCAGTGTAATCATGCTTATTTTCATCTAAGTGATCTTTGATTAAGATACTTTTTTTGATTAAAGCTAATAAGTCCTCAGGTATTTGAGGTAAAACACTCTTTTCAGAAAGAGTCTTGGTAATACTTTTACCAGTTAATGTTTTAACATCAGGTAAACCATATTCATCTCTAAAAATTATACCAATTTGACTAGCTGTTTTTCCTTCTTTAGAAAATTTAACTATTAATAGTTCAACTTCTTTAGGTGTTAATTTAACCCAACTAGGTACTGTTTTGTTTACTGGCTTTGTACTTCCAGATTTTCCCTTTGCTCTACTATGCATTCTTGCCATATTAATTCCTCCATTCTGGAGTAGAAATCTTAGTTCTATCCCAGCATAAGTAAGCTTTCACCGACTTATCTATGTTGTTAGTAAACCCTGTTTATTTAAAAAGTTTATTCCTCATCACTTATTGCTTCAGATCTTGCTATCATTTCATCAAGCATATCTTTGAATTCTTGTTCAGTTATAACTCCTTTTTTTATTAAGAGTTCTATTAGAACTGCTACTGTGTGCTGAGTCCCATAAGCTACTTCTTCTAAAGCAAGTGTTTCAAAATCTTTTTCTTCATAATCTTTTTCCATGTAAAAAACGAAATTGAATAGCTGTTTTAAATATTTTGAATTTAACATAAATATATAAAAAAAACTCGTTTTCTTTTTAGGTTATGATAAAAATAAAAGGATATGAATTTTCTGAACAAAAAGTTAAGGACTCATTTAATAGAAGAGCAGTTGCATTTAATAATAGTATTATTTCTAATTTGAAAAAAGTTGGAGTCGAAGAAGAGCAAATAGATGTTAGCTTAGAATCTATGGCAATTGCTAGAAAACCAGCTTTTGTTTCATGGTATCATGACGGACAATACCATTATTATAGTTATAACTCAGGGAAATTCGTTGAAAACTTGGCTGTTATAAATAAATTAATACAATTATTTGTTGCAGATGTATTAAACGAAGTTATTAGTTTAGAAGATTTTTTTGCTAGCTTTAGAGAAAAAGATGATGTTGAAGTTAAAAGAAAGGAAGCTCGCGAATACTTTGGGTTAGAAGAAGATTTTAGTTTAGATGAAGTTAATAAAGCCTATAAGAAGCTTGCTAAAAATTTGCATCCAGATATGCCTAACGGAGATGTTGAAGGTTTTAAGAAATTAAATGAAGCTCACAAAATTTTAAAAAGAGAATTTAGTTAATATTAATTATGACTTCAAAATTTTTTATTAAAGATTTAGAGCTTAGTAATCCTTTTATTTTAGCACCTATGGAAGCAGTTAATTGCGCTAGTTTTAGAGTTCTTTGTAAGCGAAGAGGTGCAGGACTTGTTTTTACAGATATGATTGATGCAGATTATTTCATAGAAGCAGTTAATAGTGAGGGCGAAGAATATGCAGTTAATAAATATATTAATCCTCAAAAAGAAGAAAGACCTTTGTGTGTTCAGATTGGAGGAGGAAAAGTTGAAACATTAGTTTTAGCTTCAAAGATTATTAGTAAGTATTGTGATATGATTGATTATAATGTCGGGTGCCCTCTTGGATATATGCTTGGAAAGAAAGGAGGTGTTTATTTGATGAAACACCCAAATATTTTAGAAAAAATTGTTATAGAGCTTAGAAAGAATATTTCTCTTCCTTTTAGCGTTAAAATAAGATCAGGTTGGGATATTGATAATGAGAATGCTTTAGAGGTTTCTTTAATGCTTGAGAGATTAGGCGTTGATGCTATTACTATTCATGGTAGAACAAGAAAACAGCTTTATAGAAGAAGAGCTAATTGGCCTCTTGTTAGGAAGATAAAAGAGAGTATTAGAATACCTATTATTTTGAGTGGGGATGTTACAAATAGTTATATGGCACATATGGCATTTTTACATACTAAATGCGATTTTATTATGTGTGCTAGAGGCGCTATGAATAATCCCAGTATTTTTAAGAGTTTGAATAAATATTATAATAACTGGGTTAAGTTAGGAATAGAGCCAGAAAAGCCAGAAAATACTTATTGTAAAAATAAGGAAGAGGTCGTGTTAGATTTTTTAGACTTCTTAGAATTATATAACTCTATAGAACACCGATATAAGTTTTCTGAGCTTCAAGACCATGCTATTTGGAGTGTTAGAGAAGCAAAAAATAATAGCTTGTTAAAACAAAATATTTTAAATGCTAAAACAGAGAAAGAATTAATAAAAATAATAAAAAAAAGTGTTTTTTAATTAATTTTCTCTAGCAACTTTTAGAGCTTTAGTCCACCAAAGAAGTTGATTTGTCATACTTTCAAAAGCCTCTTCTTTAGATTTTAAAACTTCTTCCATACTTGTTTGACCAAATAATGCAGGGAAGTATTGCTCACCATTTATGTGAATTGCTTCTCTTATAGGCGCCATTTGAAGTTCTATTGCTATAAGTCTTAAGTGTTCTATTGCCCTAGCTCCCCCGTTACTTCCATAGCTTATGAATGCTATTGGTTTTCGGTACCATTCTTCTCCAACCCAATCAAATGCATTTTTTAATACACCTGAAGTGCTATGATTGTATTCAGGAGTTACTACTAAGTATGCATCAGCTTGTGCTATTTTCTTTGTGAATTTTGCTACAGTTTCATTTTTATAAGGTTCTTGTTTGTACATTGGAGATTGTGCTTCATTAAAAAAAGGCATTTCATAATCTTTTAAATCAATTATTTCAACATCTAAATCTTTATTTTCTAATTGATTTTTTGCCCAATCGCCCGCCGTTTTTGCAAATCTTCCTTCTCTTACACTACCTATTATTATCTTTATGTTAAATTTTTTCGTTTCCATTACTATAAAAAATATAGTATTATTTATAAGTTTTACTGAAAAATTAAGAATTTAAAATAAATATTGTCTCAAAATGCTTTGTGTTTGGAAACATATCTATAAGAATTGTTTTCTTTATTTTATACGCCGAATTCTTTATTTCTTTTAAAGTTTGATCTGAGTTACAAGATACATAGACTACATTTTTTGAAGTTATATTATTTAATAAGTCTTCACTTCCACTTCTTGGAGGATCAAGTATTACTGTGTCATAGAGCTCTTGATTATATGTATGGTTGTTAACATCTAAATTGTATGTTTGACATGCTAAGTTGTTTCTTTCTAAGTTTTCCAAAAGCAAAGCATGACTTAGTCTATCTCCTTCAACAGCAATTACTTCAAATCCTTTTTTTACTAAAGGCAGAGTAAAATTTCCATTACCACAATATAATTCTAAAACTTTTTTTCCTTTTGTATTTTCTAAAACTTTTTTTATTAACTCGTTGTTCATTAAAAGATTAGATTGTACAAATCCATTTGGATGATGTTTTATTTCTAAATCTTCAAAATAATAATATGCTTTTTTTGTAGTTACTTCCTTTTTTTTGTAATCATAAACATATGTTTTTGGAGGCTCTTTGAATACTTCTTTGTTGAATTCATCATTTATTATATGACATTTTTCTATTTTTACTACTTCTCTTGATTTTCTTTTATAAAATCCTTTTCCTTGAGTTCTTACTTTGTCTCTGTAATGATATTCTTTTTTTGCAGGAATTACTTCTAAGTCTTCTAAATTTAAACCGTGTTTTTTTGCTTGAAATTCTAATATTATTTGTTTTTGTCTTAGTTGTTCATCATAATTTATGTGTAGTAAATCACAAGCACCACATATAGTGAAATGTTTACAAATAGGCTTTCTTCTGTTTTTTGATGGTTTGAGTATTTTATTTATTTTTGCTTCGAAATAAACTTTTTTTTGAGTGGTTATGGTTACTTCTAATAAGTCTCCTGGAACAGAGTAAGGAACAAATATTGCACGATTTGTGTCTTTTTCTACAAATCCAACACCTAAACCAGTAGAAGCTAAGTTCTTTATTTCTAATGTTAATTTATCTCCAACTTTAAACATAAATTATACTAATCATTAACCTAATATAAAACTATTTATACAAGTTAATATATAAAAAAAGTTATGGCTAAGAAAAAAAGAGATGACTCAGCAGCATTGTTTATACCTGCAGGAGTACTATTAGGTATGGGATTTGGATTTTTATTTGATAACTTAGTAGCAGGACTCTTTATAGGTCTTGGAATTGGATTCTTTGCATTTGCACTTCTTTTGACTATTAAGAATTATAATAAATAAGCCAGTAGTTTTATATAATTATTAGAAGTCCGTCTTTGTATGAGAGAGGATTATCTTAAGATACTTAAGTTATTTGATGTTTTACCATTTCCTTTAGGCATTAAAAACCTTGTTTGTTTTCTTCAAGGAAAAGAAAATAAGAGTATGATAAAAAATAGTCTTCATTTAATGCCCGAGTTTGGATGTCTTAGTTACCTGGATGAAAAAAGCATTAAAGACATAGTAGATAATTTAAAAATTAATGGATTTTTAGAGCTTGTACCTTTAGAACAAAATCATTTTATTAAAGTAATACAAATAACTAGTCTTGGAAAACAAGAGTTAAAAGAACCAACTCTTATAGATAAATCTTTTAATTATGACGAATACGATACAGTTGTAAGTGATAATGATAAAAAGAAATTTGAAGCTCTCGGAGATTATCTTAATTATTATAATGATAAGCAAAAACTTGCAATAATAGAGTCTTCAAATAATATTTTGTGTATTGCAGGAGCAGGAACAGGAAAAACTAGTGTTTTGACTAAAAGAATAGAATTTTTGATTAAATATAAATCCGTTAATCCAACTAAGATTTTAGCAATAACTTTTACTAGAAAAGCAAAAGAACATATGACTTTGAAGTTAAGAGAGTTTGGAATTTTTAATGTTCAAGTAGAGACTTTTAATTCTTTTGCAGAAAAAATACTTAGAAAACACGAAAACAAGATATATGGTAAACAAATTAAAGTCATTAGTTATTCAGATAAGCTAAGAATTGTTAATTTAGCTCTTAATTCTATGAACCTTGACAGATACGGAGCTTTGAATAATTATTTTGATTTAAAACAAAAAAGAGGAAAAACAAACGAGGAATTGTTTAAGATATTTGTTAGCGATTGCTTTTTTGTAGTAGATTATTTTAAATATAAAAACTTAGAGCTTAACCAATCAAGCTTTTTTATTTCAAAAGAACACAAACACGCAACCAACCTCGTTTTTGGAGTTTGCAAGTTTATCACCGCGTATATGAAGAAAAATGGACTTAGAGATTTTACAGATCAAATAGTAGATACTATCTCATTTTTTAAAGAGCACAAAGAACATATTCCTTTATTTGAACACGTGTTAATAGATGAATACCAAGATATTAATTCTGCCCAGATAGAACTTATAGATTTACTTGAATCAAAAAACTTGTTTGTTGTTGGAGACCCAAGACAATCTATTTATGGATGGAGAGGATCAGATATAAAGTATATTCTTAATTTTCAAACAAAGTATGATGCAGTTAAGATTATTACCTTAACAAAGAATTATAGATCTACTATGTTTATCTTAGATTTGATTAATAAGCAGATTAAATCTATGGGGCTTTCAGACTTAGAATACGACAGGGTTGGAAATAATAATATATTGATTAAAAAGTTTACAGGGATTGAGAAAGAATATGATTTTGTTTCAAAGAAAATATTGAAATTTATAGGTTCTGTTGATAAGATTTTTGTTATAGCAAGAACAAATTATGAGCTTAGAGAGTTTGAGGTTTATTTAAAGAAATACGGAATTTTTTATGGTAAGAAAACAGAGTTTGAAGATACTAGTTCTTCTAAGAAAGTTACTATTGCAACAATACACGCAATAAAAGGACTTGAAGCAGACGTTGTTTTTGTTATTGGTTGCAATAATTCTCATTTTCCATGTATTAGCTCAGAGCACCCTATTATTAGTTTGATTAAGATTAATGAATATGATAGAGAAGATGAAGAGAGAAGACTTCTTTATGTAGCCCTTAGCAGAGCTAAAGACCATTTGTTTATTACACATACAGGAAGACTTACTAAGTACTTAGACTCAGATGATGGAGCAGATGTTAAAAGAGTTGTTAAAGACGTGTTTAAGAACGCAGATTTAGATGTTGTTAATTCTTTAAAAGAATGGCGTAGCGAGAAAGCAAAGAAGCTTAAAATACCTGCTTATTTGATTTTGAGTAACGCTACACTTGAAGAGATCGCACTTAACATGCCCATTACTAGTTACGCATTAGAAGAAGTTAAAGGTATGGGTAAGGTAAAAGTTAGAAGATACGGAGAAGAAATCTTAAAGATTGTTAATCAGTATTAAAAAAATGGTAGCCCTGCTCGGATTTGAACCGAGGTCTCCAGATCCAAAGTCTAGAATGATTGGCCGCTACACTACAGGGCTAGTTCATTAAAAGAATAGTAAATAGTTTTTAAATTTATTTATTTGATTTAAATACTCACTAGACTAATAACACAACTATTAAATACTCTATAATAAAGACAAGGATCATGAAAGACATACTAAAAGAATATATTAATTTTTGGGGCAACCCAACAAGAGCCATATATTTTAAGAATGAAAAAGACGAGGACATAAAAGAAGCTTTTCAAGAAGTTTTAGCTCTAAATCCAGGAGAAGAATTTAATGAACATTTAAATGAGAGTGACTTAGTTATAATGTTAAATGAAGACTATAAATCATTTAATGGTAATCTTCAAGGAATTAAGATATTAACAAATAACCATGATTTATTTAACGATTATAAAAACTATCAGTTTTTATGTGCTATAAGCTATGAAAATAACAAAGCAATTGCTAGCCAAATAAGATTTAAAGTGAAAGATAACGAGTTTTATGTTTTAAAGAAAAGATAAAGACTAGAAGAATATTTAAACATAATTTAGTTTCTAAATATATGAGACTTGTAAGCCTTTTTTTAAAAAATATAAGAAGCTACAAGGAATTAGAACTTAATTTTAGAGAAGGAATAACGCTTCTAACAGGAGATATAGGAAGCGGAAAGACAACTATTCTTTTAAGCATAGAATTTGCTCTTTTGGGACTACACACAGATATAACAGGAACAACGCTTCTAAGACACGGAGAAAGTCAAGGAGAGATAAGGCTAACACTTCAAATAAACGAAGAACAAATAACTATTTGTAGAAAGCTTAAAAGATCAAATTCAGGAGTAAAACAAGAAGCAGGATACATAGAGACTGGTAAAGGAAGGTTAGATCTTACTGCAAGAGAGATAAAAACAAAAGTTATAGAACTTTTAGGTTATCCAAAAGAACTTGCAGAAAAAAATAAAGACGTTATTTTTAGATACACAATTTATACTCCTCAAGAAGAAATGAAGAGTATCTTATACGAAAAATCAGAAGATAGAATTGAGAAGATAAGAAAAATATTTGGAATAGATAAGTATAAGCTAATAAAAGAAAATACAGTGAGTATTGCTAGAGAGATCAGATCAAATAATAAGTACTTGGAAGCGAAGATAGAAGAAGAACCAAAGTTAAAACAAGAAATTACGAGTATAAAAGAAGAGATTGATGATTATAAAAAAGAACTAGAGCAAGTCATAAAAGAAACATCTAAATTAAAAGAATTAGAAAAAAAACAAAAAGAAGAATTAGAAAAACAAGAGGAACAGCAAAGAATTATACAACAAAAAATTGCTCAAAAAAAATTATTAGAATCACAACTAGAAAACGAAATAGAAAAACAAGAACTCACCAAGAAAAGAATTAAAAGACTTGAAGAAGAGATAAAAAAAGAGATAAAAAAACCAGAAGAAATAGATAAGAAAAATTATGAACAATTAATTAAAGAGTTGGATGAAAAATTAGAAGTTGTAAGCTTAAAAAAACAAAAGGCCAAAGAACAAATAGCTATATTTGAGTCAGAATCAAAGAATGCTAAGAATCGTTTAGATAACATAGAAGAGTTAGATATGTGTACTCTTTGTCAGCAACCAATAAATGAAACTCATAAAGTACACGTAGAGAAAAAAGAGAATAAAATAATAAAAGATAACAAAGAAAAAATTAGTAAGTACGAAGAATATGTTTTGAAAGCAAAAAAAATAGAAGATAAATATAAGCTAGAAAAAGACGAGTTGTATAAAAAACAACTAAAACAAAAAGAATTAGTTTACTTAAATAAGAGGTTTGAAGAAAAATTAAAAGAAAGAGATAAGTTAAAACAAGAAGTAGAAGAACTTAAAAAAGAATCTCACGATAAAAAAATTAAAGAAATACAGGAAAAAATAAGCCTGATAAAAATTAAAGAAGAAACTACGGAATTTAAAGAGGCTAAACAAAAGTATGACTTTGTGCTAAATGAATTAAGAGAAGTTGAGAGAAAAAAACAAAAATATGAGCTTAAAATAGAATATGAGAATAAGAGCTTATCAGAAAAGAAAACAAAGATTGAAGATATAAAAGTTATAAGACAAAAAATAGCCGAAAACAAAGTAACTGAGAACTGGCTAGATAAACAATTCTTACCATTAATAGATAACATAGAAAAACACGTTTTGAATAGTGTTTATAACGAGTTTAATGAAAGATTTAAGACTTGGTTTGAGATATTGCTAGAACAAGAAACAATAACTTCCGAATTAGACGAAGACTTTGCTCCAAAAATAAACCAAAACGGATTTGATACAGATATAACAAATCTTAGCGGAGGAGAAAAAACAGCAACAGCACTAGCATACAGGCTTGCATTAAACAAAACTATTAATGATTATGTTAGCGATATTAACACAAAGGACTTAATAATCTTAGATGAGCCAACAGACGGATTTAGCAGTGATCAACTAGATAAACTAAGAGACGTCATAGAACAACTAAATAATAAACAAACAATAATTGTAAGTCACGAAGCCAAACTAGAAAGTATGGCAGAACACATAATACAACTTAGAAAACACGAACACGAATCAGAGGTCGTATAACTTCTTATACTTGTCATTTAGGTAATTAACATAATCTTTTGGAGTTAAACCACTACCACAAGCATATTCTATTAAGTCTTCAGGCAAAAGTGTTGCCCCATGACTATGAATGTTGTGCTTTAGCCAAGTTCTAATAAAAGAGAAATCTTTATTTTTTATTTCTTCTTGTAAGTTAGAATTCTTCTTTTTAATCGTGTTAAAAATAGTTGCTGAATAAATACTTCCAATTAAATAAGTAGGAAAATAACCAATGTAACCTGAACTCCAATGAACATCTTGTAAAACCCCTAAGGAGTCATTTGGAACATCTAAGCCTAAGTATTCTTTGTATTTATTATTCCAAGCTTTTTGTAAATCCTTAACCTCTAATTTTTGATTCATCAAATCACGTTCTAACTCATACCTTATAATTATGTGAAGCCCATAAGTTAACTCATCAGCTTCAACCCTTATAAGATTAGGCTTTACTTTGTTTAAATGTAAAAAGAAATCCTCTTTAGATAGATCTAAACCAGTTTGATCTTTGTATTCTTCATAAAAACCATTCCAGAAATCTTCACTTTTAAAAACTTGATTCTCCCAAAGCCTAGACTGTGATTCATGAACTCCTAAACCAGCAGCATGAGCTAAAAAAGTTCCTTTAATATTTTTTCCAAAATTTAACTCATATAATGCATGACCCGACTCATGAGCTGTGCTTGTAAAAGAGCTTAAAGGATTATCTTCTAACACCTTAGTTGTTATCCTAACATCACTTGGACTAATAGTAGTTGTGAAAGGATGTATACTTTGAGCAAAAGCCCAATTTTGCTTTTTTTCTAAAACTAGCTCAGCTATTTTTTTGTTAATAGCCATTTGGTTTTCAAAAGAAACATTTTTTAGAACTGTTTCTTTATTGTAATTTTTAGATTTCTTTATTTTTTCAAGTAAACTAATTATTTCTTTTTTTAGAGGAATAAATACTTCGTCAACCTTTTTAGTGGTTAACTCCTTTTCATAATCATACATTAATACATCATAAGGATTTTTTGTACTATCAATCAACTTAGCTTTTTGTCTTGACATTTCAACAATTTTTTCCAAGTAAGGTTTGAATAGCTCAAAATCATTTTTTTGTTTAGCTTCTTCCCAAACCATGTGAGCATTACTAGTCAGCCTTGAAAATTCTTCAACGAACTCTTCAGGTAACTTTCTTATTCTTTTTACTTCTTTTAAGAACTTATCAACATAAGCCTTGTTTAAAATACTAAGTTTTCTGTAAGACTTTTTTTCTTTTAATGCCTGCAAAGTTTCAAATAACTCATCACCAGTCATTAATTTATGTATCTCAACACTTAAAAGAGCTATTTGTTCAGCTCTTTCCTTAGCAGCTTTTTTAGGCATTAATGTTTGTTGGTCAAAAGATAAAAGGCTTACAATCCCTTTTAAGTTTAATATTTTAGAATCAATTTGCTTTAGTTTTTTTATATCTGTCATATTATAATATTAATAGAGCTTATTTTATAAATGTTAGTTATTACCGAAATAATTAATTTCCATATAGAAAATAAATATTTGTTTCGGAAAACATCCGAAATAATATGGATTAATTTTAAAAAGACAACTTTTTTCTTATAAAAAAATGGAAGAAAGCAGTATAAAGTCTTTTATAAAAACAATAATAAAACTACTGCCAGACTTCAAGAAATTATTCATATTCTTCTTAATATTTACAATAATATACGAAGCAATAAAATTTATCCCACCATACTTAGTAAAACTAATAATAGATAACTTAATAGAAAGTCCAGATCAAAACTACTTATTTTTACTCGTAGGACTTATACTTTTAACATTAGTAATAATGACTGTTATGCACGTATTTGTTTTGACAAGAGTTGTAAAAGGAGCAACAACGCAACAAAAAAGCTTACTTTATAGAAGCTTCAAAAAACTTCTAAGACTACCTTTAAACTGGCACGAAAAACAAAATACAGGAAGTTTGATTAGTAAATTACAAAAAGCATCAAAATATGTACAAGAGCTAGTCTGGTTTGTAAATAACGATATACTCCCGAGCATAGTACAACTAGTGCTTACAGGAGCAATATTGTTTTGGGTGGACTGGAGGTTAGGACTTATATTCTTAATTTTCACACCGATAATACTCTACACTGTAGATAGACAATTTAGAAAAGTGCAGCCATTAAGAGAGTCTTATCATCAAGCATACGAGAGTGCAACAAATACTTTTGCGCAAAGTCTTTACAATATTAAAACAGTAAAAGATTATGTTCAAGAAGAAAAAGAAGAAAGAGAACACTTAAAAGACTTAGAGAGATATCAAGAGAGCGTATATAAAAGAATAGATTATGAATTCTGGCAAATCTCATTTAGGGATACACTCACAAATATAGTTAGAGCAATTACTATGGCAATTTCCATAAAGTTAGTGTTAGATGGAGTTATAACCCCTGGAGATCTAGTGTTTGTATTTACAATAGTAGAAAAAGCATATATTAACTTACATAGACTAGGAAGAGTATATTCATTTATGGGAGACACATATGAATCATTGAATAGAGCAAAGAAGATACAAGAAACAGAAAATGAGTTGCTTGATAACGGAAATAAAAAACCAAAACAACCAATAATTAAATTTGAAGATGTTAGTTTTTCATATGGAAACGAGGCAGTAATAAATAAAATAAGCTTGTTAATTCCAAATAATAAAACAACTGCCTTGGTAGGCCCTAGTGGATCTGGAAAAACAACTATTGTTAAATTAATAATGAGGCACTACGATGTAGACTCAGGAAGTATTAAGATAGACGGACTAGATATACGAGATGTTTCTTTAAATGAACTTAGAAGAAACATAGCATTTGTAAGTCAACATACAGAGATGTTTGATAGAACAATAAAAGAAAACATAGGATATAGTAAGAAAAAAGCAAATAAGCGTGAAATAATAGCTGCTGCAAAGAAAGCAAATGCACATAAATTCATAATGAGTTTTAAAGACGGATATGATACAATTGTAGGTGAGAGAGGTGTGCGCTTGTCAGGAGGTCAACAGCAACGTATAAGTATTGCTAGAGCACTTTTAAGTAATGCAAAAATAATTGTGTTTGATGAAGCAACAAGCAGCCTTGATTCGGAGAGTGAAAAAGAAATTCAATCTGCTCTTTTAAAAATAAAGAATAAGACAGTTATTATAATTGCACATAGATTCTCAACGATAGAACATTCAGATAATATTATTGTGTTAAAAGATGGAAAAGTAGTAGAGCAAGGAAGTCACGAAAACTTAAGTAAGAAGAAAGGAGGACTCTATAAAAAGATGAGAGAACTTCAAAAACTAGGAGAGATAAGAGATTAAATCATCTAAGAAATCTTTATCATCATCTAAAAACCTGAGATTATACGCCCTTTTACCAATATGACCTTCAGGGAGTAAATCGTTTATTTCCTTGTAAGAATAAGGAGGATTTTTATGATCTACAACTAATTCATTATAAGATAGCCAAAGAACTTGTTTGTATAACT
Source organism: Candidatus Woesearchaeota archaeon (assembly GCA_047602735.1). Classification (GTDB taxonomy): domain Archaea; phylum Nanobdellota; class Nanobdellia; order Woesearchaeales; family 21-14-0-10-32-9; genus SKIS01. The sequence goes on from JBLKOK010000001.1 coordinate 46,707, forward strand.
CTTGCTTAGAATGTTTTCCCTCGATGAACGCAGGTAAAAAAACTTCTTTTAAAAATTTTTTATGATCTTTATATGTATCTTCAAAGCTTTTACTTGGAAAGTTTTTATGTAAAACAGAAGTTCCTTGTAATAACTTGTAATGTTTTACTAAGTTCATAAAAGTTTTAGGGCTTTGAGAATCACCTATTTTTTTTCCAGATTTTAATTCATCTAAAGAATAACCAGATATAGATACAGGTCCTAATACTTCATGTCCTTTTATTTTATTAAAAGTCGGTCTTAGAGATTCTTTAAATATTACAACTAAGTCAATATCGCTTTTAGGAAGCATTTCTTTCATAAGATATGAACCTTTTAAATAAATAGCAAAAACTCCTTCACCTAAGTGCTCATTTATGTATTCTATGGCATTATCAATAAAATGTTGCATTATATCTTATTATTTTTGAATAATATAAATATTGTCTAATAAATCAGGCTTTAAGTTCAATATATCTATGACTTTGAAAGTGTCTGATAAATGTATTAAGAAACAATCATAAACCTCAATACCATATTCTTCTTTTAAAATAAGACTGTAAAAAGATAGCTGCATTGAGTAGAGATAAAATTTGTTGTTTGGAAATTCACTAAAAGGATGTTTTGCCATTTCAAAAACTTCCTTTTTATCTATGTTTTTTTTATTTGTTTTCCAATCAAAAATAAGTATGTTACCTTTACTATCTTTTACTAATAAATCAATTGTTCCTGCAACTTTAAACTTTGATGAAAATACTCTTATCTCAGAAGCAAGTATTTCATAGTTATTCTCTTTTAAAAAATCAATTGCAGGTTTAATCTTAATTAATTCATCAGAAGATAATTCTTTGTTTTTTAAATACCCATCAATTAAGTCATGAACTAATGAACCATTGTCTTTTACTTCATCCCAAGATCTTAATATTTCTTTTTTTGAGACTGAGTTTCTTTTAGCAAGTTCATCTGCTATTTTTTCTCTTTCAAAAGGAAAATATTTAGAGAGAGTTTTTGTGACACTCTTAAACTCAACTCCGTTAACAAAGTATTTATGATGTTTAGCATCGAATGATAAATTATTTTTTTTATTATGAGTTTTTATTTTGTTAATCATTGTGAACTGAAAGCTTCCTCAATTTCAGATAAAAAAGCTATTTCTTCTAAAGGTTTATCTTCACGCAAAGCAATTATTCTTGGAAATCTTAGGGCAAACCCAGAATTGTAACTTGGACTTTTTTGTATTTCTTCAAATCTTATACTTACAACAATGCTTGGAGTTACTTCTACTTCTCTTCCTGCTTGTTTTGTAATGATTGGTTTTAATAAGTTAGTTAGTTCTTCAAAAGATAATCCTTCTTCTTTTTTTTCTTTAAGACCAGTACCTACTTTTCCAATTTCTAAAACCTCTCCGTCATCATAACACCCAACTGTGAATGATGTTAGCCACCCACTTCTTTTTCCTGTTCCCCATTCTGCCTTAACTATTACGAGGTCAAGTTCATCCATGTGAGGTTTTATTTTAACCATACTTCCAACTCTAGAACCTGGCTTGTATGGGCTGTCTAAGCTTTTTGCCATGAGGCCTTCGTTACCTAAAGATATTGATTCGTCAAAGAATCTTGCAGCAACCTCGTCTTCATCAGTTACTATTTGTTTTATTAAGATTATTTTTTTAGGCTCTTGAACTATTATTTTTTCTAATTCTTCTCTTCTTTTAACAAAAGGTTTTTCTAAGTATTCCTCGCCATTTAAGTAAAGTAAGTCAAACACGTTTATTTCAACAGGTAATTGTTTTACTAATTTTTCAACGTCGTACTTTCTTTTTATTCTTTGACTTATGTTTTGAAAAGGAGTGTATTTTAGAGTTTTAGGATTGTATCCTGCAGCTTCACAATCTATTATGAAAGAGTCCGCTTTAACATGTTCTTTTATGCATTTAACTACGTCAGGAAACTGAGCTGTTACTTCTTCAAGTCTTCTTGTAAAAATTCTTATAGTATCATCTTGCTTTTGTATTTGCATCCTAAACCCATCCATTTTGTATTCAAAAGCAGCAGGTCTTCCAACATCATCAAACGAGTCTTTTAGAGAAGATCTTTGTGCAAGCATAACTTTTATAGGCTTACCAATAGTTATTTTGAGCTCTTTTAATTTATGTATTCCTTGCTTTGATAGTTTAGCAATTAAAGAATAATCATTTGTTTTATTTATAGCAGATTGTAATACTTCTATTATTTCATTATACTTTTCTCTATCAGGATTTATAGAATCTGTTTCATCATCATAATTTGGATTAGTTAAATAAGTCCAAGCAATAGCATCTCTTAGAGTTCCTTCAGCCACTCCAACTCTTAAGTCTTGAAGCACAGTTCTTATTATGTATTTTGCTTCTATAGCAGATGCACTACTTAAAAGATTTGAAACAAGTTTAACTTTTTGATCAGTACTACCAATACCTTCAGTTAAAGCCAATTTTCTAAGTGTTAAAAAAACTTTTTGTATAGAAAGAGTTTCTTGGAATAGTGTGTTTTGTTTTTTTGATTTGAATAATTCCTGAGTTACAACTCCTAAGTCTCCAACTTCTCTCCATTTGTCTTCCAATTCTTTTACGTTAAACCCAGTTACTATACTTATAGATTTCAATATGAGTCTATTTGACATTCCAAGTTCAGAAGAATTAGACATCGGAAATACCTGCCCTTTTAGAAGTAATACTACTTTTTCTATGTCTTCATCAGATACATTTTTTATTAAATCAGATATAATCTTTGTTTTTTTTAATCTTTTAGTGTTTAATTCTAATTCTTGATAAGCATTTGCTAGAACTTTATACTCCATAATACTCGTATTATAATTACTAATTTAAATGCTTTGATTTAATAATTAATTAAAGGCCCGTCCCTTTGTTTGTTTCTCAAAGAATTATCTACTCCAAATGTTTTTATTAGTCTTGATAGTAAAATGCTTTTTTCAGCTCTGTATAAATGTCTGTAATTATCTGATGTTTCATCATATACTAATAAGTTATTATTTAATTTATCATGAAACTTTTTTGCTTCTTTTGAAAAAGTTAAAAATGGAGATGAGCGAGTAGGAATAAGAGTTGTTTTAGCAAAATGATTACATACAGCTAAGTAAGCTGCAACTTCGTGAAAATCAGTCATATAAACATCTTTTATATCAGTAAATGGAAATCTTAATTCATCATAGTTAGTGATTTCAGGATTGTTTGAAATGAAATCTGTTTTTAAACTAAATGGTAAGTGCTTGTGAGCTTTCTTTGATATTGGTATTTTTGAGAAATTTATTGTGTATCTTGATTTGTTTTTTGTTGTACTTGGAACTTTTACTATTACAGAAGCACCATTTTTATCTGTATTGACTAAAGAGTATTCTTTTACTACGTGTATTCCTTGTGTTTTTTTAAATTCTTCCTCACTAAATTTGGATTTTAATAATTGACTATACTTAAATAAGTCTATGCCTTCAAGTAAGGTGTTAAAAGAAGTTAGTCTAGGGGTTTTGTCTTTTCCTTTAATAGGAGTTATTTTGTATCCTAACCAAAATATTTCATCTTCATCTAACTTGGATAATTCATTTAGCTTATTAGTTATTAGCTCTAAAGGTAATTCATCTTTTGGTTTGTCTAAAGGTAAATAAAAACCATATTTATATGATTGACTTGGAGAGTTGTTTACTAAAGGAGGAATTATTAAAGAATTTAGTTCTTCGTCTAAATCAAGTATTTTTTTAACAAGACCTTGTTTTGGGAATTGTAAATACTTAGATTTTATTTGAGCTACAGATTCGTTTTTAAAATAGTTTTTTTTACCCATATTTTCTTTAATAACCAACACACAAATATAAATGTTTTTACTTATAAGTGAATAATATTTATAAATAGATGTGTTTTCTTAATTTTTATGATCAAAATAGGAGTTATGGGAAATAGTTATGAAAAACTTAACGATTTAGAACAAAAAGTCTTAAATAAGTATTCAACCGAAAACATTATCCAAAGAAGAGAGTATCCTGGAGCTTATTTTTGGAGAGGAGAAAACGAATGGGAGAAGTTTTGTAAATCTAACTTTGTTTTAGATGATGTTCCGATAAATCTTAGAGGAATGATAAGCCTTATAAAATCAAATAAAGAAAGAATATATGTTATAGGAAACGATGAAACTAAAGATATATTTTCTTTAGTAAAAAGACAATTCGAGAGTTATTTAAAACAAGAAGGTAAAAGCATAGAATTTGTTCATGAAGGAACAGGAAGCTTTCCATTACATAATACTTTAATAAAAGCAAGAAATGCTATTGGAAAAGACAGCCAAATATTCTTTTTATCAGGAGACACCCCCTTATTTGATGTGAATAGCTATAAATTTGAAGACGTAGAAGATTATGATGTAGTTATAGATGTTAATTCAAGAGAAAATATTAACGGAAGATTTTTGGAAAAATACCCAGAACTAGGTGTTTATCCAAGATATTACCCCGTCGTCATACAAAATAACGGCAAAGAACATTTTTCTAAAGAATCTAATGGATATATTCTTACTTTAAATGATAAAACCATTAGTACTTCACAAAAATTTTATGGAATGAGAAAAGGAGGAATTTTAGAAATAGGAAGCTATGTAGCAAAAAACATCTTAAAAGAAGACATAAGTAATGACGCATCAAAATTAATAAAACAATATGTTAATGGAGAAGGATGGAAAGTTAACAGCGAATTAATAACAAGACTAGCAAATAACTTAGAAAAATTAAATGTTTTAGCAATACCAAATCATAATAGTCCCGGTAACTTAGAAGATATAGACTCACATATAGACTATGCTTTTTTGAGAGCAGCGTTCGAAAATGATCCTACTATTTATAAATATCATGAAGATGTTGAAGAGTTTAAAGAAGAGCATATGAAAACGCTTAGCGAGATAAATTCCTTCTTTAAAAAAGATAAGTTTGCTCAATACTTTAATAAGTTCTTTGATAGACTAAATATCGAGTCTCCAATTACAAATAAAGGAGAGTTTAAATTAGAAATACTAGATAAGTACAATATTTCTGAAGAAAGATTAAAAGACCATAATACTTTACATAAAGAATATCTTGAAAGATAATTATTTCTTGTAAAAGTAAATTAATAATGTTAAACAAATAAATATTAATGCACTTAAAAAAAACAAGGAAAAGCTAAAACTTATCTCTTCTCCTAAAAATCCTATGGCTGGAAATATTAAAAACACACCTATGTTACTAAACATATTATTTACAGATAGCATCGTTGCCCTAGTAGATGTTGTTACATGCTTGTTTACATAATCACCTATTAACACATGATAAAATCCACTTACAAAAGCCACAATAAACAAAAATATTACCCCTATATAATAAAATAAGAATGCAGATAGTAACACAGCTAAGAATAATAACGAAGCACTATAAATTATTGAGTTCTTTTCGCCTAAAAACACTTCCATATCATGTGCTTTTTTTGAAGAGTAGGCAGTTGTTAAGCTCATAAAAAAAGATATTAAACCTATTGAAGCTACAGGTATTAATATTAACTCAAAATATTTAGAAGATAAATTAAGCATCATAGCTATGGTAGATCCCATTATGAATGTAAACAAAGCCAAGTATTTCAAGTAATAATTGTTTTTAAAATATTTTAAACCTTTAGCCATTTGAAGAACCGAATTCTTAACAGTTATCTTAGTTTTAGAATTATAAGGTTCTGTTATGAAAAAAGTTAAAATAAACCCGATGAATACTAAAGGTAAAGAAGCTAGAGCAGGCAATTTGTAATAAATAGTAAAAAGATAACTTCCCGTTATAAATACTACCACCATAGAAATATTAGATATAGTATTTGCAAGACCAGCCACTTTTTTGTAATCCTTTTCACGCTTTAATCTCTTTAAAGAATCGTAAACTAAAGATTCAGAGGCTCCAGATGTAAAACTCACCGCTACCCCACTAATTATCTTTGCTATTAAAAATATTAAAAAGCCATCAAAAAAAGCAATTAAAGCTATTTCTACTAAATATAAAAACCGAGATAATAATAAAATATTTTTTTTACCTAAAAGATCAGTTACAGCTCCTGACGGAATTTCAAATAAAAGAGTAGCTAGTGCAAAAACAGACATTATTATTGTGAATTGCTCTAAAGAAACTTGCGAAGCAATAAAGAACAGAGCTATAACAGGGATAAAGAATCTTCCCCACATAAGACTTGATATTACGTAATGAAGCTTTATGTTTCTTTCAAAGTACATCTTCATAGAATTCTAATTAAATGTAATGTTTTATTAAATTATCTAAAAATATATAAATTTAAGACTGATAAAAATTAATATGACTAGCTCAAAAAAAACAATACAATATATTAAGGATAATACTAATAAAGAAAACTACGTAACTATGTTTGTAGCAGGATCTATACCTCAAGAATTAATAAAAGGTTCAGATTTAGATATATTTTTTATTGTTAAAGAAGAAAAAAAAAATGAATTCTTTGAAAATATTACTAATATTATGAACAAATATCTTAAAAACAAACAAGATATTAAATACACATTTTTTAGAGGCCCTATAAAATATAAAAATAAAGGATTAATACATTTTGTTATATATTTAAAATCTAAAAAACCAGATTTTGAAGACAGAGCACAATTCATAGGAGAATCAAGACCAGTTCTAAAAAGCTTATTAGCAAAACATGAAATAATAAATGGTGAAAGAATAGAGCAGTTACTAAAAAACGTGGATTTTTCAAATACAAATATAACTAAAAAAGACATAAGTAAAATGAGAACTAAACATGAACGTCTAATTAAAGAAGATAAAATTTGTTATTCTGAATGGAAAAAAACAAAGAATGGATGGCAATTCATAAGAACAAATAAAAAAGTGAGTAAATATCTTAAAAATTATTTGAATAACTATTATACAAAACATATAAACAATGCTTTAAAAAAGTTAAAAAAATAAATTATCTAAAAATTTAGGAATAAAGTATATAAATAACAGACCATAAACAAAGAATTATGGGAGTTTTTGACGACGTACTTAAAGCAAATCAAACATTAATAAAAAACGATGCAGCACTAGATTACGAATTCTTACCAAAAATTTTACCGTACAGAGAAAACGAACAAAAGTATCTGGCTACTTGCATAAAACCATTATTTCAAGAAAGAAGCGGAAGAAACTTATTTATTCACGGAGCACCAGGTATTGGAAAAACAGCAGCCACGAGACACGTTCTTAGAGATTTAGAAGAACAAACAGATGAAATAGAACCATTATACATTAACTGTTGGCAAAAAAATACTACTTACAAAGTTCTTTTAGAAATATGTGATTTGTTAGGTTATAAATTTACACAAAACAAAAAAACAACCGAGCTATACAAAGTTATAACAACTATACTAAATAAAAAAAGCGCAGTATTTGTGTTTGATGAAATAGATAAAGCAGAAGATCTGGATTTTTTATATTTTGTTTTAGAAGAAGTACACAGAAAATGTGTGTTTTTGATAACTAATTATAAGTCATGGTTAGTAGAACTTGATGAGAGAATAAAAAGCAGACTTATACCCGAGATGAATGAGTTTAAACAATATAGCCTAGAAGAAACTAAAGGAATTCTTAAAGACAGACTAGACTACGCGTTTTATCCAGGAGTTTGGAGAGATGAATGTTTTAGTTTAGTAGCTCAAAAAGCCGCTAGCCTAAAAGATATTAGGAGCGGATTATTTTTATTAAAAGAAAGTGCTCTTCAAGCAGAAGATAATTCAAGAAAAAAAATAGAGCTAGAAGATGTCAAATCAGCAATAAAAAAACTTGAAGATTTTACCATAAAAAATAGTACTGAGCTAGAAAAAGAAAGCCAATTAATCTATGAATTAGTTAAACAGCATTCAGGTAAAAAAATAGGAGATTTATTTGAAATTTACCAACAAAGAGGAGGAGGAAGTAGCTATAAGACTTTTCAAAGAAAAATATCTAAACTCGAAGAAGGTAAGTTCATAAAAACAAAAAAACAAACAGGTGCAGGCGGAAATACAACGATAGTTGAAAAAAAACTTAGCGATTATTAGCAAATAAATCTAAAACAGGCTCAGAATAAAGCATGTTCTCAGTAATTCCTACTAAAAAAAGGTCAGAATCATATTTTTTATATAAATTAAATTTATGATAATCTGCCTTTAATACAAGATTTTTAACATGATTAAATGAAAGATCTTTATCAAAAACTAAGTGTGTGTCTAAAATATTAACAAAATCGTCATCAAAATAAAATTTAGCCGCACTTCCTAAACCAAGCGATAAGAATTTATCCCTCACAACTTTTTTACAATTAACAGAATTTAAAGACATTTCAACAACATAATCGTAATCTTTTAAACTTAAATCCGCAGCTACATTAAAATAAGTACTGCTTAAAAGATCTGCAGTATCAGTAAAATAAGATAAATCACCTTGCTCTATATCAGGATATAACTTTATTAATTTATTTAATAACCCCATATTAGAATTTATTTGCTCAGTAGACTTATTTTTAAAAAAAGGATCTAATAATGAATGTAAAAATTCCTTTTTTTCACTTACTACGAATCTATTAATACCCTCACTTAAATATAATTCCTTATCACGAACTTTATTTGAATGAATCTTCTTAATCAATTTACTATCAGAAAGGTTTGAATTATTTTGATACATTAAAAAAATAATAGTCTATAACAATATAAAAATATTTCTATTTACCACTATATAATGGTTTCTTGTTTTTCACTGGACAAGTCCGCGCGCGGAGTATATAAACCAAATAAACAAAATAGTGTATGAGGTGATAAAAAATGAATCACATAAAAAAAAATCCAAGATGTCATAGTAACGGACTTGAAATACAAAACATATTTTTTGAACAAATAAAAAAAATAAGCATTACGGCATGAGGTGAACAAAAATGATTAGATACGGAGACAAAATCTTACCAGTTATGATGAGTCATAACTTAATAACACCAGAAGAAAGCGAAGAATACAGAACATATTTAGAAGGTGACTTTGAAAATGCATAAGATATTAGACAAACTATTCGGAAAAACAAATTACATGGACTGGCAAGAGTATGAAAAAAGAGTTAATTTCATAGACCAATTTTACTGGCAACAAAGCGTTAGACAAAAGTCTTTAAAAAACACATAATTTTTATTATTTTTCAATTAAATATATAAAAACAAGCATCTTCCCCTAAACTATGGAAATAATAACTCAAGACGAATTATACAATTCCAAAAAAAAATATTTCGAATTCTTAAAAAACGATATATTTATTCATCCAACAGAATGGGGTTATGCCCTTAGCTGTGATGCAACAAACCATAAACTAATAGAAAAGGTTAGAGAAACAAAAAAAACACTTCTACAACCATTCTCAATAATACCTCCAAGTAAAGACTGGGTTTTACAAAACTGTGAATTAAATGAAGCGCAAAAAAAATACTTAAATACACTCGGAAAAAGAGTTAAAATAGATGAAAAAGAACATATAGTAACACTTGTTTTAAAACTAAAAAATAAAGACGCAATAGCAAAAAACGTCGCTCCAGGATTTGACACAATAGGAATAAAAATACCTAGTCACTGGTTTTCTGAAATAGTTAGAGAAATAGAAAAACCCCTAATTAGCACAAGTGCAAACACTATCGGAGATAACTTTGTTTCATCACTAGATGATTTATCAAGTAAAATAAAAAACATATGTAGCTTTGCAATAAATGAAGGAGAAAAGAAAGGAATACCCACAATAGTCATACAACCACACGACTATAAAGACAGATCTTAACCTTTTATAACACCCATAGGAAATACTTTTGCAACAAGTAAACCAATACCTGCTTTATGACTAACTTTTACTACTTCATCTACATCTTTATATGCACCAGGAGCTTCTTCACTTATACCTCTAAGAGTTGAAGCCTTGACAAGAATTTTTCTTTTTTCTAAAGAATCTTTAATCTCTTGACCAGTCCAAGACTTAGTTGCTTTAAAACGAGATAATAAACGTCCAGCACCATGAGCAGTACTGCCAAAACTTTCATCCATAGCTTTTTGAGTGCCTGCAAGAACATAACTGCTTGTACCCATACTCCCAGGAATAAAAATAGGCTGACCCGTTTTTTTATACCTTTTAGGAATCTCAGGATTGTTTGGACCAAAAGCCCTAGTAGCTCCTTTTCTATGAACCCACACTTTTTGTTTTTTATCATCTATTATGTGTTCTTCTAACTTAGCAATGTTATGCGCAACATCATACACAGTTTCAAGTTTAGACTCGGGAAATATTTCCTTAAAAGCCTCACGAGTTTGATGACCAATTAAATGACGATTAGTCCAAGCAAAATTAGCAGCACTACACATAGCAGCATAATACTCTTTTGCTAAATCTGACTCAGCAGGCGCATAAGCTAAGTTTTTATCAGGTAAATCCTTAATTAAATCAGGAAAAGTATCTTCTATTTTTCTAAGATAATCACTACAAACCTGATGACCTAACCCACGGCTTCCTGTGTGAATTAAAACAACTACTTGATCTTTTTTAGTTATTCCAAAAACATCAGCGATTTCTTTATCAAAAATTTCTCCAACATATTGTATTTCTAAGAAATGATTACCAGAACCAAGAGTTCCAAGCTGGGCTCTGCCTCTTTTTTTAGCTTTATCACTAACTTTTGAAGGATCAGCACCAATAAGCTTACCGTTACTTTCACAATTTTCAATATCTTCTTTTAATCCAAGACCTCTTTTAATCATAACAGAAGGTCCTTCAATCATTACTTCATCTAATTCCTCATTTGTTAATCTAAAAATTGATTTTTCGCCAACACCAGGAGGAACTTTTTTGTATAATAAATCTAATAACTCTCTTAATCTAGGTTCAACTTCTGATCTTGTAAGATTAGTTGTTAATAAACGCACGCCGCAATTCACATCGAATCCTACTCCACCAGGACTCAAACAACCATCTTTGTGATCTGTTGCAGCAACTCCTCCAATACTAAACCCATAACCTTGATGAGCATCAGGCATCATTATACTAAAACCCTTGATACCTGGAAGATGAGCTACGTTTATTCCTTGTTTTAAAGAATCGTCTTGCTTCATCTTATCCATAAGCTTTTGTGAAGCAAATATTTTTACAGGAACATTCATCTTACCTGTTTTTTCTATTAAGTAAGAATAATCATTTAATTTTTTCATGATAAATAAAATGAGTATATGTTTTTAATAGTTACTATAAATCTAAAACTAGCTGAACCCAAACAGGATCTTTATTTATTTGCATCTCATTATAAGTCGGAGCTTTAACATAAGTATGGACATCATAATTGTCAGCATTATCTCCTGATATTATTGCATGTAATTCACCATTTTTTATAGATAATTTGTTTACTTTTGATAATAAAAAACCTTCTGTGTCTAATAAGAATATTAATTCATCAATAAAATCAAATAATAAAGCCTCGTTAGATGATGACTTTACAAATATCTCTTTTTCTTCTAAATCTTTAACTTTAGATACCTCAGTCATTACTTGAAAAGTTGCAAGTGCAGCATTACTAAAAGCTTCCTCTAAATCCTTTCCGTAAGCCCTAAATTTAACGTCAGCTGTATGATCAAAGAATTCAAAATTTACCATTCTACTATTTCTACTCTAGGAGTTTTTTTAGGCTCTTCTTTTTTTACTTCATCATCTTTGTCATCATCAAATAAACCAAACACGGACTCGTCTGAAGATGTAGTAGAACTAAAATCTGATGAACCATAACTAGAATTACTATTTTTATCTAAAAAACCTTCAAGAAAAACAATAGCCCTTTTTATGTCCTCTTTAGAATCTCTTAAAGTATCAATTTTTATTTCCATAAAACAAAAAATAACATTTGAGATATAAAAAATTATTTATTTTTAAAAAGACTCAGATAATTCATAAATATCATGTTTGAAGCTTCTAATTCATCAATTTCTTTAATCTTAGCAATTTCTTGTATAGCCACACTTACATAGTGAGGTTTACTATAACCATCAAAAGGAGACATGTAAGGTCCGTCTGTTTCAGTTAATAATTGTTTTAATTTAACATATCTTACTAAGTCTTGAAGTTGCTGACTTTTATTTACAATTGGTAACACAGAGAAAAAATAGCCATTATCAGCAGCTCTCATCATCAACTTCTTCTTACCCATAAAACAATGAAGTATAGGATTTTTAAGCTTACTCTCCTCTAATAATTCTATTATTTGTTGTTCTGCTTTTCTTGAATGAATTATTAGCGGAATCTTTGTTTTTTTGCTTAACTCAATGAATTTTTTAAAGGTGTAGAGCTGTTTTTGTTTTTGTTCTTCTTCTAAACCTTTATCAAGTTCCTTGTTATCAAGACCAACTTCGCCGTATGCTATGCAATTAGAATTTTTTATGAATTCTATTTCTTCATCTATTTCTTCATAAGATAAATCATGAACATCAGTAGGATATAAACCCAAAGCAGGTTTTACTACGTCATATTTTTTTGAAAGTTCTAATACTTTTCTATTACTTTGTTTATTAACACCATTTGCAATTATTACTTTAACTCCTTTATCAATACATTCTTTGATTAAATTATCTATGTCTTTTTCATAGGTATTAAAATCTAAATGTATGTGTACATCAACTAGCTTCATTTTAACTTTTTTAAGATATCTTCAAACACAGAATCTATATCACTAGAAGCGTCAACATGAATTATATCTACTTTTTTATCTTTAAACACTTTTAATACTAAGTCATTTTCTTTGTGATAAAGACTTAAACGGTTCAAAACATTTTCTGGTTTGTCATCATCTCTTTTAACAATTTCACCACCAGAAGCAGTACAATCATGTATGTCTTTTGCAGTTATTTTATCTTCAATGAACACTTTGTGATTACTTGTACAAATAAGTCTTTTACTTATTCTATTTATTGCAACTTCATCAGATATGTTTAAAGCAATAACTTTATCTACGTCTGTTAAATTTAATAAAAAAGTTGCTTGTCTTTCATTTCTAGGATAACCATCAAGTATGAAGTTATCAGGATATCTTTTTAATACATTTTCTAATATTTTATTATTGATTTCTCTTGGAACAAGTTTTCCTTCATCCATTGCTTTTTTTACGATGTCAGCATAAGGACCATGCCTTTTTACCTCATCTCTCAAGACATCTCCAAGTGAGATATGAATTAAACCTTTTTTTTGAGCAAGTAAGTCTGCTTGTGTTCCTTTTCCCGAACCTTGGGGTCCTAGTATTACTATTTTCATCCAAAATAACCTCCGTCTTGTTTGTGAATAACTGTTTTATTCCAACTATCACGCATTTCTTTGACTAAAATTATTAAATCAGGTTTTATTTTAGTCCAACTAATTAAGAATTGGTTAATTAGATTTAAAACATTTTCTTTAGAATAATCTAATTTTACTAATAGTATATCTCTGTTTAGTTTCATTAATTCTTTGTATAGCTCTTGTATCTTAGAAAATTTGTGTGTTCTTAAAAAATTAGCTTCGTGCATAGTAGAAATGGAATCTGGCTGCATTATGTCTTCTAATAAACCAATATAACTACTTGTTTTTGAAAACATTTTGTCTAATAAATCTCTTAAACTGCTTATTTGTTCTAAATCAAATTCTTTGTCTAAAATATCATAATCAAGTCCTAACTTTTTAAAATCTGCTTGCTTCATTTTTGTTCACTAAAAAAATTTTTAATTAAACTAGAATATAAAACTGTTGTTCTTACATTCCAAGTGTCAGGAAAACATCTTTGATAGTTAGGCCAAGCATAACGCTCATCTAAAAACACTATTACTCCTCTATCAGTTTCACTTCTTATACATCTACCCGCGCTTTGAAGAGTTCTGTTAAATGCAGGAAATACATAACCATAATCCCAGCCTTTTTTGAATTTAGAATCATAATAATTTATTAGTGCTTTTGTTTCAAGATCAGGTACTTGAAGAGGAAGACCTACAACAACCACGCATTTTAAAAGATCGCCTGGAAGATCAACTCCTTCAGCAAAGCTACCACTACTTATCCCTAAAAGTACAGCCCCAGTATTTTTATAAGATTTGAATCTGTTTAAGAGGTCTTCTTTTTCTGATTTAGCAATACCTTGTCTTTCTAAAAATACAGTTTTATCTAAATTAGTTAAGTACTTATATACTTCATCTCTTAGATAATAACTTGGAAAGAATACCGCGCTATTACCCGGAACATTATTTACAACTTCTGCTACGTGCTTAGCTATTTCTTTGTATTGAGCATCATTTCTTGAAGAATACTTCGTGCTTGTTTTTGGAATTATTATGTTTAACCTATTGTTATCTGGAAACGGGCTTTTAAGCATTAATTCCTCTGTATTAGTCATACCAAGTATTTCCCTATACATAGAAGGAGGCGTTAGTGTTCCACTCATAACAATTGTGCTGTGAGCCTTTGCTATAACATCTCTTGTTACAACACCAGGATCTAAACAAAGATACGAAAGTGTGTGTATTTCTTCTTTAAACCCTTGTTTTTTAGAAAAAACTCTAACAAAACCTTCTTCGTCTTGAATCCAAGCTTCAATAAAAGATGCTAAGCTTCCAAGATAACTACTTTTTTGCTGCTCTCTTACAATATCTGCTTTGTCATGCAAAAGTTCAACGAATTTGTTTAAAGGATAAATCATATTAATTGTGTCCATTAAGTCATTTATGTTTATGTAAGCCTCATCTTTTACCCCACGAGCATATTCTTTCATAGAATCAATTATAGCATTTATAACCCTAGGTATTATTTCATTTTCAAAATTAGCAGCTTCACTTAAAGCTCTTCTAAGACCAATATTGGTTAGACGATCACTCGCTAAATCTTTAACTCTTGAAGGAAGATTGTGAGCTTCATCAACAATTATTATACAATCTTGTAAATCTTTGTTTAATTTTGCTAAAAAACTATCTCTTATACTTGGATTAAATAAATAAAAGTAATCAGTTACAATGACCTTAGATTCTTTTCCAACAATTAAACTTATTTCATAAGGACAAACACCTTGTTCTTGTCCAGCTAATAGCGCATCATTTGTAGAAGCAGGGCTTTTATCTTTTAGTTTATCAACAGCAAGCTTTGCATTAAAACTCATACTATCTCCTTTTTTTAGATTAGAATAAAAACTACACTTACCATCTTCTCTTAACGTTTTACAATACTCTATGAAGTCCCTGTTAGATATTTCTTGGACACCTGGCTGTAAGCATAAATGTTTTTTTCCAATTATATCAACACCTACAACTTTTACTTTATGCTTTTTTTTTATATCCCTTAGAGTGTCTAAGGCTAAGTCGTGTTGAGTGTGCATACTTGTTAAGAAAAATATTGTTTTTTTAGTGTCAATGACATTACTTAAAGTAGCAGCAAGGCTCGCACTTGTTTTTCCAAGACCTGTAGGAGCGTGAACTACTAGGTTAGAAGAGTTTTTTACAGCCTTGTCAATAGCCTCAATTAATAAGTCTTGCATCGGACGAACAGAGTCATATGGAAATAAAGAAACCATCATAAAAATAAAAAATTAATACTTGTTTAAAATGATTTGTATAGTAAAACCCCTTTATTTTTTAAAAAAAGAATTAATTTTTTCAGTTAGCTTATCAAAAAATCCTTGAGTATCCCCTGATACCTTTTCAATTTCTTTACTATACTCTCTTAATAATATATTCATATTTTTGACTTTAGAACCATAACCATTAAAATAAACCATTGTTTGAAGATTTGGTTCTTTGTCCATTTGAGGATTCTCATCACTGTAACCAATAGGTATTATTGCTTGAGGTCTCACATTATCAGGTATACCCAATAATACTTTTATCTTGTTTTCATCAAAACTTCCAACCCAACAAGAAGACAAACCCATACTATGAGCAGATAATAATATGTTTTGAATTGCAGCAGCACTATTTTGAACAGAATATAATCTTTCACCTCTTTCTTTATAAAGCTCTTTTGTTTGACCAAAATCACTAAGAACCATTATGAACATAGGAGCCTTAGCCATCCAATATTGATGCTGTGAATTTTCAGCAATTTGCTTAATTAAAGCTTTATCAGTTACTACCAAGAATTTAAAATCTTTAAGATCTCCTGCACTAGGAGCATGAGCTGCAGCTTCTAAGATCATTGTTAGCTTTTCAAATTCAACAGGTTTTGAGTTAAAATCCCTAACACTCCTCCTGTTTAATATCGCGTTTTGAACATCCATAATTATTATTAGTTACAAAGAACTATTATATATTTTATTATTTTAATAACTTAGTTCCACAAAGATGACAAAAATTACTATTAGAGTAATGTTTAGCTCCACATACATGACATCTTATAATAGTTTTATCTTGAACAACTTTAGGTTTTTCTTGTTTTATTGGTTCCTCTTTATCTTTTAAAACAAATTTTAAGATTAATTTAAACACACCATATATTATAAACCCAATACCTATGTAAAAAAATAAGATTATACCATTATTTTCAGTTCTTTGATTGACAAAACTAGAAAAAAAACTAATAGCACCCCCTAAAATTATGTATACTAAGCTTGGAATCTTCATATTTTTTTCATACCATACATATAAGGCCTTAAAACTTTAGGTATAGTTAAAGACCCATCTTCGTTTTGATAATTCTCTAAAATAGCCACCATTATCCTACTTGTCGCAATAGCAGTACTGTTTAATGTGTGAACTAATAAATTTTTATCTTTATCTTTAAACTTAATATTTGCTCTTCTAGCTTGATAATCAGTATAGTTTGAATTACTACATGTTTCTTTGTATTGCTGTTGTCTTGGCATCCAAGTTTCAATATCATATTTTTTTGCCGCGAAATTTCCAAGATCCCCCGTACAAATATTTACAACCCTGTAAGGCAATCCTAATTTTTTATGAAGCTCCTCAGCGTTCTTTTGAAGTTCTTCATGCAACTTATATGATTCTTCAGGTTTACATAATATTACTTGTTCTACTTTGTTAAACTGATGAGTTCTAAAAAGACCTTTAGTATCAATCCCATGACTCCCTATCTCTCTTCTAAAACACATAGAATAACTACAAATCTTTATTGGAAGTTGATCTGCCTCAAATAATTCGTCTTTGAACTGAGCAAGTAAAGGATGCTCAGAGGTAGCTATTAAATATTTATCTTCACCTTCGATCTTATACATTACGTCCTCAAAATCTTCAAGACTGACACCAGTTTCATACGCATCTTTATTTAACATATAAGGAACCTCAGTGTAATTATATCCTTTTGATACTAATGAATCTACTGCAAGCCTTATAAGTGCTTGATTTAGTAAAGCTAGCTTTCCTTTTAATATATAAAAACCTGATCCAGATATTTTAGCTGATCTTTCAAAATCTGCTACATTCAAACTTTCAGCTAACTCACTATGCGGTTTTAATTCAAAATCTTTTTTTACAGGTTCACCCCAAGTTCTTATAGATACATTTTCAGAATCATCCTTACCATAAGGAACAGACTCGTGCATTAAGTTTGGAAGTGATTTTAATATTAAATCTATTTCTTGCTCTAATTGTTTTCTTTTTTCTTCAGATTCTTTTATTTTAACAGGAATATTTTTTACTTGAGCTAATACTTTAGAAGCATCCTTTTTTTGTTTTTTTAACTCAGCTACTTGTTTACTTAGAGTGTTTCTTTGACTTCTTAGCTGATCTTCTTCATGCTTTAATTTTCTCCAATCAAGATCTAATTTTACTACTTTTTTTACAGATTTAATTTTTTCAGTATCTTTTCTTTTTTCTAAATCTTTTATTAGTACATCCGGATTTTCCCTTATTAATTTAATGTCTTGCATGAAGTTTATTAAACATATCTTTAATAAAAAGGTTTTGGTGAGCAAATTAATTACAATATAGAAAATAAATAAGGGTGTCTCGACTCAAAAATTAGAAATATTTATATAGTAGTTATACTTTATTAATATATTAGTCGTTTTGGTGAGTTAAGCTGAGAAATTATATATATACAAACAAACTTTTTTCTAGAACCCAATCAAACAGGTTCAACAACTTTAGGCTTAAGACGCAAACAAAAACGCAACCAACATCTTTTCAATGCAAAAGTAATTACGTTGCAGCCTAAAAAAACTATTTTTTTTATTTCTTTTTTTAAACTAATTTTATGAAACTAGAATTTATGCTATTTATTAGCAATTTCAATCTATCAAACAAAGATAAGTTAACATAAGAAAAATCTAAAGACTTAGAAACCTCATAAGTTTCCCCATGTATATCTTGATAAGTAATAATTATTTGCATGTCCTTATTTGATAGCTTAAAATATTCTTTAGGTATTACTATGTTTGATTCAGACTTCGTGCTTAAAGTTTCTATATAATAAGATTTTCTAAACAAATCATTTCTAATAACTACATCCACATTTAACGGATTAGAAGAACTATCTTTAATTAATATCATGTTAAACCCTTGATCTTTGTACTCAGACACATAGTTAAAACCTTCAAGCACAATTGATAAAGAAGGCCTATCTATTATGTTTACAGGAATGAAATTAACAAAAGAACCCTCCGCGCCATTATAAGATACAACTAAGGTAGTGTAACCAACAGATAAATTTATAGGTATTTCAATAGTAGAACTACCACTAGCTAACTCATAATTTTGACAATTGTTTTCAATACAAATATTTGCTAAATCTTCAAAATCTAAATGTACTTCACAAATAATTTTACTTTCATAACCAACATAACCAGTTGATAATAACTCACAGCTAAAATCAACAACTTCAGATTCTTGTTGTTCTAAGTCAAGAGTTCTTATATAAGCATTTGAAATAGTTTTACCTGTACTAGAAACTGTGAATACTTCTCTTTTTTGCTCACCCATATTAGAATAAACAACAACAGGAAAACTATACAAAAAATTAGAATCTAGCCTACTTACATAAACAACCCACTGAATCTGTTTTGATTCATAAGGACCCAATAATAAATCAAATCTTTCTTCAGACAAAATACTTAACTCATCAACCGTAGCAATATTATAAGACCTCGCGACATAATAATTATTTAGATTAGTTATATTAGCCCTTACAACATTATAAGAATCAAAACTTATACTGTCTTCTTCAAATACTACGTTAATTAAAACATCATCTTGCTTATCTTCACCAATTTGTAATAGTTCACTTGAAATAGATAGTGCTCCAGGATTAACCTCAACATTTCTAGCAGACCAAGTAAAAGTATTTGGATACTTACTACTGTCAACCCCATGATTGAACTTTATGTGAGTAGCATCAACAAAACCTAACTGATTATACGTAGGATCAAAAGGAATCCAACCATAACCCGGGAAATACACTTCAGCCCAACCATGCGCACCCCAATTTTCATCAAATAAAACAGAATCAGTATAAGCCATACCAGAAACAAACCTTGCAGGAATACCAAGACTTCTAAGCATAGATATAAACAAATTACTAAGCTCTACACAAACACCTTCCCTATTTTCAAATACCCAGCTACTAGGAAGAGAAGCCTCAGCTGTTAAGGTGCTGAGATTATATTCAATATTTTTATTAACCCACACACCGATATCAAAAACTACTTGATACAAATCATCTTGACCCTCAGCTAGCATAAAAGCCTTGTTTCTTATATCATCATTTATGTCAATTAACTCAGTTTGATCAAGATAGGTAACTAAGCTTTGATTTAAGTTTCTTATAGGAAACTCAACTTTTCTATCAACCCTTACAGGCTCAAGCGTAGAATTAGTTATAGTTACAACTTCAATCGTAAAATCTTCTGGTTCATTTATTCTTATTGTGTATTTGTCTTCACTTAAAATTCCTTGCTGACTTAAAAATAATTCATTTACTTCTTGCCTATAATCACTCTTAGGTATCCAAGAAAATTCAACCTCTAAATAATCAAATCTGTAGTTTTGTCTTAGATCAAACTCAACAGGATTTGTTATAGTCGTCTCAACAACTGCCCACTGCTTTGTTTGAAGAGGCTGAGCAGATACAAAACCTATAGCTAAAACGACTATTAATAATACTAATAACCTCTTCATACACATAAAAATGCACTAACCTATATAAAACATTTTTGAAAACCTTTATAAAAAAAATATGTATCCCTATAATATATGCCCAGGTCGCATAGTCTGGTATTGCGCAGGATTGCTAAGAACTACATAGTCCTTATGAAAACCTACAATACCCGCAAACATCCTGTCCCTTTGGGATCGTGGGTTCAAATCCCACCCTGGGCGTCTTTTTTTCTATAATGTTTTGGGCGTCTTTACCTAGACAAATACTTCGTCATCATATCTTTTATATCTTCAAATTCTAGTCTTGATAAGAAATCTTCTTTGTTTAGCCAAACATAATCTATATGTTCATCAGATATATTCATATTGGAACCATGAACTTTGACGTGATAATAGTGAATAGTCCTTGTTTTTTGCTTATTTGTTTTTTTACTAATAAAACTAAATGTAATTTCCCCAATTTTTTTATGAATAGAACTTTTATCAATACCTGTTTCTTCCAACAACTCTCTATTAATAGTTTGATCATGAGTTTCGCCAGGCTCTATATGTCCTTTACAAGGTTCCCATACCCCTGTATCTTTTCTTTTAAGCAACAAAAACTTATTTTCACTCTCAACTAAAAGCCCTACTCCATCTTCTCCCATTCTTTTAACCTCTTATATACATACTTAACTTCTAAAAAAATATGTTCAGTGTTATTAAAATTTTCTTCGATTGTAATTATAAAATCTTTTTTTCTTGGAAATTTTTCGAGCATTTCAGTCAAAGCAATACCATTTTTTTGCTCTAAAAAAAATTGCAGGTGATGAACCCCATCAATAATATTACTAAGATGTATATGATTTATATGGTTTTTTAATTTTGAAGTGAGTAAATTAAATTCATCTCTACCAAAATGATAAGCATGACTTGTGTCTAAAGTCATATTTAACAAATTATTTTTTTTAAAAACGTCGATTATTTTTTCTCCATTCCAATCCCCAGTTAAAGTATTCTCAATTGTAAAAGGATAATTAAATTTTTTTAACAACTCAACACTTTCAACGTTATATAAATGCCAAACAACATGTTTAGCTTTCACAAGTTCAGCAAAAGAAATTATTCTTTTAAATAATAATTCATAGTTTTCTTTTGTGACAAAAAATTTTTTGAACGGAGCATGAACAATATTAGATCTGAAAGATTGTAAAAAATTTATGTGATCTTTATCTTCTTCTATTTCAGTCATTTCACTTTGATTTGCCATACATAGTTCAAGACCATCAAGATATTTACGAAGTCCTGAATTATCAATAAGAATTCTTTGATCTTTTAATGTCATTCTTAATTTGTAAAACGTACCAGTTCCTAAAAATAATTTATTCATCTAACTAACCTCTCAAATCTTTTTGCTTCTTCTTTGTAAAGACACTTTTTAATATCAGGTCTTATTTTTTCTAATCTAACTAATGTATTCATCACAGACGCCTTTTTTTGATTAAAATCTTTTCCATGTTCGTAAAGCAATCTTTTTGCTAAATCTACTCCTAATCTATCAATAGAAGGTTCGATAAACCCATCCTTGTCAAAAAGTATTACTGGTTTACTCATTAATTTATTATGAGGAGAACCCGAATAATAAGTATCATTTATAATTCTACAAGTTTCCATAGGTACTTTAAAACCCCCTTCAATTATTTCATTTTCAACGTGAACCGCCATAGAACTTCCTTCAAAATTCTTAAAGCGATAAATATATTCTTTTGGAACCTTTCTAAATGAATATAGAGTTTGAGGTGTTATTCCATTAGCAAATTTATCAACAAAAATATCTGGAGTCATAAAATGAACAGTAATCAAATTATGTTCACCATCAACTGTTTCATGTCTAGTGCTCATAAGATTTGTTTGATCAGTCATCATGTAGTTTATTGCTTTTTTTGCATCAACATTATATCCTTCAAAAATAGGACTTTCTAAAACAGACTTAATGTCTTCTGGTTGACAAAAAACCATAGTATCAAGGTCTGTTCCCTCTCTAATAGCATAATTCATACTATGAGCTGTTGTACCTACAATTATTGATGCTCTTGAATGTGGCTCAACACTTTTAATAAATTTTTCTGTTAATTTTTCTAAACTTTTTTGTCTTTTGTCATTATTTACAAATTTTTTTATCATCTTATCGTATCCCTCACTTTATACCCTGCTATATATCTTTTAACTCCAAAATCTTCAACAATTGATTCAAGAACAGGTTTTTCACCAGTCCATTGTTTAACTCTTTTTTCGTTGATAGGATCAAAAGGAGTATTATGCCATGAACCATAAGGAACAGAAATAACAATTATATCCTTTGAAAGACTTTTTAGTTTTGAATAAAATTTTTTTGGATCGTCAACATGTTCTAATACTTGTTGACATAAGACTATATCGTACTTTCCTTCTGGTTTATAATCGAATATATCCATTTCAATACAATTTATATCCTTAGGATATACAAAGTCATTTGGAAATTCATTATCAATAGCAAATTTTTGATAAGTATTAGGAAACATGTCGAGCGTGACTGTAGAATCTTTAATACCAACATCCAGTATTTTTCCATGTTTTGTTACACTCATTTTAGATGCAAAGTTAAATGCTTCACGATAATATTTGAAATTTTTTCTAAATTCTCCATAATTTTGAATCATCTGCCAATATTGCCAGTTTTCATCAGAAAATTTTCCTTTTAATATTGAAAATACTTCAGGTAATTTTTTTAATATTTTTGTATGAAATTCATCTAATTTTCTCTCATTAAGATAGTATATTATCTTATTATCTTTTATATTAGGATCGTGTGATTCTAATGAGACTAAGGAAGTAATATTATTATTTAATTTAATATTTGTATTACTAAAATCAACAATGTATTCAATTATATTAAAATCATTATTATCTTTGTGGTTATAATTTCTTTTTGTGATAAGAGGAATATTTTTTCCTTTACTTAATTTTTTAATATACCTTTCAAGTTTGGGTTCGTTGTTTTTAAGTAAAAATTTCATAATATTTCACGCTCTACAAAATCAACTATATCACTTAATTTTCCCGATGTTGCGTATGAAGGAGTACTATCTGTCAGTTGTTTCATTTTATGTAATATTTTTTGTCTTTCTTTATATGCAACTGGAGTGGTTAAAGGCATAAGATTGCTTACTAGCAAACGAGGGAATTCCTCTAAGAAATAATAGCCTTGATTTACAAACCTTGTGAGTTTGGGCGTGCCATTTAACTCAATTCCCATAAAATTTCCTGAATGTTTTTGTGGATAAACAATAGCATCTATCCCAGTAGGTTCAAAATGGTAGTTAAAAGGACTTTGTTCAGGTGAAAAAGTCACTCTGTTTTCAAATTTATAATTTCTTAATATTTCTGAAAAATAAGGAAACTCTTCGGCTAAAGACGCTGCATTAAAATTCAAAATTTTGGTACCTGCAACTATCATTTCATTATCAATTAAAGTTCTATCTCCAGAGATTATCTTTGTATCAGGTCTTCTTTTAATTAATTCCATCATAAAAGTTGTTTTCCCAGCACCAGAACGACCAGGTATAAGAATTGTTTTATCATCTATTCTTACAGCAGATGAATGAATTGAATAAATTCCTTTTTTTGACCAAAGATACTCAGAAATCTTAGAAGTAATAGCCATAATGTCTTCACTAATTATTTTTTGAGTACTATAAATTGCTTCTTCATTCGAGATATTGAAAATAGGTTTTCCTTCTTGTATCTTAATAAGAAAATCTTTTGTTGGCTCAATAATTATTTTATCTATAGATTCTTCTATTTTTACATCAGGAATATATTGTCTGATAAGCTTTTTTGTTTTATCATTGGGAGAAAAATCATTAAAAATAATATTTTGTAGATACATCTCTAATTTCATTTACTTACCTCCTTCAAGAGAAACTCATTTATAATTGCTTCCTCAACACCTATGAGTTTATATTTACCAATTTCAGTTAAAAGAACAAATTTCATCTTTCCATTAGACGATATTTTATCTGTTTTAAATGAATATATCATACTTTTTATTTGTTTTGAAGTGATTTTAAGTTCAGGTAAATTTTTTGATAAAAGACTAGTCATATTAGTATGATGTTTATAGTTTATTTCATCTAACATACCTAGTTTGTAAGATAATTTTGCTGCTAATTCCATCCCTTTTAGAACAGCTTCCCCATGATTTATTGTTTGATCTATACTTTCAATCGCATTGGCAAAAGTATGACCATAACTTAACGCTTTGTGAACTCCTGTTTTATCATAAGGATCCTGTTTAACAAAAAAAGCTTTGATATTATGAGAAATTTGTATTACGTTTTTTCTATCAGTTAAAGATTCTTCATTATTAGCAATTTTTATTATAATGTCTTTAAAATACTTTTTATCAATTAGTTTAGAATGTTCTTTATAATTTGTTATAAAATAATGTTTTAATACTTCAACAAGTCCTTGCATCATTAATTTTCTAGGCATAGATGAAATAAATATATCTTCTATAATTATATACTTTGGACTATAAAACGAACCAAATACGTTTTTCTTTTCATTAGATATAGCAACTTTCCCAATAATGTGGTCACTCATTGACATAAAAGATGTTGGAATTTGTATAAAATCTATTCCTCTCATATAAATTGATGCACAAAAACCTGTAATATCTCCAGTAACACCTCCACCCACCCCTATAATACAAGAATCTCTATCAAGATTCTTATTTGTCAATTGTTTTAATATCGGCACAACATTATTCAAATTTTTAGTCTTTTCATAAGGAGATATGAGAATTATATCTTTGAAATTGTTATCCACATAATTTTTGTGCAACCTATAAATATTTTCATCAACTAAAGCAATAATTTTGGAATAATCAGATAGATCGATATCATCGATGGAATATAATAAAACAGGAAGCTCATTCTTAGTAATATATTCTTCTCTGTTAAAGTAAAAGTTACTAATCATAAGTAGTATACTTGCAAAATAATTTATAAATTTTATTTCTTATTTTTCGGAAAATATACGAAAAAGAGCAAATAAACTAATTGTTCACCCTGGGCGTCCTTATTTTTAAAGAAACAAATTTAACTTATTTTTATTAGCTTACCACTATCAGTTATTACATATAAATAATCATCAGGACTTTGAGATACATCTCTAATTCGCTCCCCTAAGTTTTTTAGTAGCGGCTCTGCTTGTTTTACTTCACCATCTTCTTGTATTATAAATCTTCCAAGGTATTGACCTGCCAAGTTACCCACAAATAAATCTCCGTTAAACTTTTCTAATCGTTCACCTTGATAAAAAATCATACCTGCAGGAGGAAATCCACCAGTACCACATTCCCAAACATAAACAGGGTTTTCAACGTCTTCATTCTCAAATTCCGATTCTGCTACAGGCGTGCTTGTCCCATACCTACAACCAGAGTGAGCAATTGGCCAACCATAATTACTTCCTGATCTTATGATATTTATTTTATCTCCGTCTCGCTCACCGTGTTCGCTTGCCCATAACTCATTTGTAACAGGGTTTAATGCTAAACCTTGAACATTTCTATGACCATAAGTATATATCTCATCTAAAACAGATTCATCATCAATAAATGGATTATCTAAAGGAACCGTTCCATTTTTATATAATCTTATTATTGTTCCTAAATAATTTTGGGTGTCTTGAGAAACGTGTTGAGGACCAAAATTTTTTTGTCCCCTATCACCCGTACTATAATATACATATTCTCCTTGAGTTATAACTCTAGATCCAAAATGCGCACCTCCTTGCATAAAAGGTGTTGCTATGTGAATTACTTCAAATTCTTTAAGAGCTAATTTTTCTAAATCTAATATTGCTTTACCTAAATGCGTTGCATATCCTTGATCGTTTGAAGCACTATAAGTCAAATAAACATAACCTTCATTAAAATGAACATCTAACAAACCCCCTTGACCAATATTTGATATTTGAGGTAAACCAGACAATTTTACTTTATGAAAGTTTTCTAAATTTAAATAAATTAAATCCCCTTGCTTTTCAGTTATTAAAATTTGATTTTCAGATATAAATTCTAATCCCCAAGGATTATTTAACTTTTCATAAACTACTTCATATGTATAATTTAATTCATCATTAAATACTTCTAACTGAGAAGTAGAGCACCCCATTAAAAAAATCGATGCTGTTATTAATATAAAAAAAACTTTTTTCATAAAATAAAAAAAAATAACTAGCTAATATAAATTTTATTGAAATAACTTTTAATAAATTATAGCCACTAATAATCTGTCTATATCTTCAAATCTTACTATTTTAGAATCTGGTAAATTAACATTATCCCCTTTAGTTATAGCAAACCACCCCTCTTCATCTTGACCTATTTCTATAACTCTATGTATTATATCCCCTTCCCCTTTGTTAAAGCTTATTATGTCTCCAACAAATATTTCTTCAGGCGATAGAGGACGTATTTGTATTGCTTTTGAATCAGAATTTAGAGTAGGATGCATAGACTCCGTATCTGTAAATTTAGCAAATAAAGGATTTTGAACAGTTATAGTAACAGTATTTCTAAAAACAGTTATATCTTGTTCAGATATTCGTTGAATAGGACCCCTTAGGTTTTGAACAGCTAGCTGAGCTAATAGTTCTTCATTTATAGATTCTAAGTACAAAACTCTATCTTTAGATTCTTCAATTAAATACTCTTTATTTATAATTTGTAATTCTAACATAAGATTTTTTGAGTTAAGATCATAGATATCATCTAATAATAAAGTGTTGTAAGATCTTAGAGAGTTTATACTTGATTCAAAATAAGTTTGTTGACCTAAAATGATTATTAAGAATACTAAACAAACAATTATCCAAATATTATGTATTATGTTTAGTTTTTTTTGCTTGATTAAATTTCTTTCGTATAATAAATCATTCATACTATAACTTGATTTTTTTAAGAATTTTTCTAGGGTTTTAATGTATGCTTTTCTAGAGTCAGATTTTCTTAGATTTTCTATTAGCTTTTTATCTTCATAATTTTCTAAAATCCAACTTATGAAAAAGTCTTTATCTTGTTCTAAGTATTTTTTGAATTCTTTATCAGATAATAGTTTTAGTTCATTTATTAATTCCTTATAACTATGAACGAATGTTCCATCCTCTAACTTTAAGGATTTATCATAATTAACGTTTTTAAAAAAAGTTTTTTTTGACATACTTACTTTAATCTAATTACAAAACTATATATATTTAATTATTCACAATATACGTCATGGATCCTAAAATACTTTTTGATTGTAGACCAGAAGAATGTTTTTGGACTTGTAACGGCAGAGTTCTTAGAAACGTATATGAATTAGTTAGTTATGTTAAGACTTCTGATGATTATTCTTTTAAGTATCATAAAAATAATGAAAAAGATGATTTTGGTAAATGGATTAGAGATGTTTTTGATGATTATATTTTATCAGATAGACTAAACAATGTTTTTGATAAACTAAGATATGCAGATATAATAGAGCAAAGAGTTAAAGAACTTGAAGACTAAAGTTAATTCATTCAAGCAATAGTTTAAATAAACATACATAATACTTCTTTTTATGGTAAACTTTTGGAATGTTGTAAATAAGGTAATTAAAGAATCAGATATATTACTCTTAGTTATGGATTCAAGGATGAGCTTTGAAACAAAAAATAAAGAGATAGAAGATAAAATAAAGAGAACAAATAAGCCATTCATATATGTTTTAACAAAATGTGATCTTATAAGTCAAGAAGACTCTGAAAAGTTAAAAAAGATAATTAAGCCTTCAGTGTTTGTTTCATCAAAAGAATATCATGGACTTAACATTTTAAGGGAAAAACTCATAATCATAGGTAAGCAAAATTATCCTAAGAAAAGTGATTATGTTATAGGTATATTAGGTTATCCTAATGTAGGTAAGTCTTCTTTGATTAATGCTATGAGTGGAAGAAGTGCAGCAGGCGTTAGCAGTGTTAGTGGATTTACAAAAGGAGTTCAAAAAATAAGAATAGATAATAAATTAGTTTTTTTAGATACACCCGGAGTTATTCCATATAGTGAAAAAGATGAAGAGAAACATTCAGTTATTGGTACAATAGATTATAATAAAGCTAAGGATCCAGATCTTGTTGTTATGAAATTATTTGAAGAGTTTCCAAAAATGTTAGAAAACTATTACGAAATACCCTTTAACTTAGATAGTGAAGAAAAGCTTGAACAAATAGCTAAAAATTTGAACATGGTAAAAAAAGGAAACCACCCAGATATTGACCGCGTTAGCAAAAAAATTCTTAAAGATTGGCAAGAAGGAAGGATAAAATGAGCTTTATTTTTAAAATTAATACTTAAAAAAGGCTTTTTGAAGCTTCAGGAAGATAATAAAAACTAATTGAGTTGAAAAAGAAACATTTTTATATATCAATATACTTATTATGTATAAAATGAATGGAAAAGTTAAACTGGAGGATAAAAAGAGGATTGATAAAACACAAGAAATTATTCTAGAACTTATGAAATACGATTATCAAAATGAAAGAAAACTAGCTTTTGATGTAACAAAAAAAGACGAAGAAAAATTTAAAGAATACTCCAGACAGGAATTAAATGAATTAAACATAACAAATCCTAATAAATATTTAGACGAATTATTAACATATAGCTGTGGAGAAAATAAATTACTTAACACCTTAAAATCAAATTTGATGTTAGGATACACAAATCAAAATAAACATAATGTGGCATCAGATATAGAATGGGACTTAAAATTATTTTACGGTGCAGACCTTGAAAATCTTAACGAGTTAGAAAACTTTGTTTATGAAACTATTATGAATACAGAGAACATAGATTTAGAAGACAAAGATCAAAGAAACGACGTATTGTTAAATTCTTTTAATAATACAAAACATACAAATTATTCCTTTGAAGAAATACTAGATAGTTACATACAAACTAAAGAAAACTCCTTAGACATCTATAAATCTATGAGAATATACTTTGAAGAACTAAAAGATAGTTATGTTCCAACATTTAGCGAGAAAATATTCGGCAATAAAAAATTAAAGAAAATAAATGAATTCATAAGAGAAATGCCAACTTTTGAACAAGTAGATGAATACAAATCAAAATTAAGAGACAAATATGAATTTTCAAAAGATAATATACTACAAAAACATGAGATTATAAAAGACAACTATGAATTAATTGCCTATAGTGCATAACTTTACTTGTCGGCAATTATTTCTACGACGTCACCACGTTTTAAAATATGATCTTTTCCAACAGTTCTTTTGGTTTTTACATCAACTGCTCTAATAAAATTATCTCCTAAATCAGAATGTACTTTGTAAGCAAAGTCTAACGCAGTACTTTTTTCAGGAAGTAAGAAACAATCAGGAAGTCTGTTTCCATCTTTATCTTCAAGTTTAGAAACCCCCCCTGGAAATATAGGCATATATTTTAAAAGTTCTAATACAGCACTATCTAATACTTTTTGAACACCACTACTACCAACTTTATCTAATACACCAGATTTTATGAATTCTAAGGCATTCTTTTGTTTTTCATTAACACCACCTGTTATTTCAAAGTCATCTGAGCCAGGAATATAGTTTATTAATTTATGTTTTGAAGCTTCTTTTAAAGCAAGTTCACTCTCAGCACTACAAGGAACTATTATATAATCAGGAAATTCTTTTTTTATTCTTTCAAAATTTTCTAAAGCGCCATCAACATCTGCTTTGTTTGCTGCAATCATTATAGGTTTTGTTTTAATTCTGAGAGCTCTTGCAAAGCTAAATAATTCTTCTTCATTCCAAAGACTTAATTTTTTTTCTACTAAACCCAGATTTTTAAGTATGGATTTTATCATATCTTCATTACTTCCAAGACCACTAAATTGTTTGTGAAGTGCTTTTTCTATGTCTTGGTTTGTTTGAGATACACTCCTACTAAACTTATCCCAACTCTTTTTTAGTATAGCAAGATACCAATGATCGAGTTCATCTTCTAAGAATTTTATGTCATTTGAAGGATTATAACTACCTTTATCAACAGGCTCTCCTTTTTCATTTGTACTCCCAGAAACATCTATTACGTGAATTAGAGCATCTGCTTGATTTAAATCATTTAAGAACTCAAGACCCATACCTTTTCCTTCATGAGCACCAGGAACAAGACCCGCTACATCTATTAAGTCTACAGGAACAAATCTGTTGTGATTTATACAATAACCAACTCTTGGATTACATTTTGTATTAAAAAATTTGTCTGCGCACTCAACTTTTATGAAACCAATACCTTTATTTGGTTTTATTGTAGCAAACGGATAATTAGCTATCTCAACGTTAGCAAGCGTACTTGCCTTAAAAAAAGTACTTTTACCACAATTTGGTTTTCCAACAATTCCAATTAACATATAATAATAGAAAACGCTCTATTTTAAAAAATTATTCAAAATCATTATAAATAAGAACTATTCTTTTTATAGTATAAAAAAAAAAAACATTAATGGGGGTAGATAATTAATGGCAAAAACAAATACGCTAAAAAATTTGTCCGGAGTATTTTATTTAAGAATAGCACTGGGACTTATGTTTTTAGTACACGGATTTTATAAACTTGTAGGACTTACAAGCGGAGCAGCACAACCAATGGGTATGTTTCAAGGATTTTTTGGAGCATCAATAGGACCACTTGTGGCATGGCTAGTAGCACTAATAGAGTTTTTAGGAGGAGCATTTTTAATACTAGGATTCTTAAGTTGGACAAGTAGTTTTTTATTAGCAGCAATTATGGCCGGTTCAATAGTTCTAGTACATCTAGGAAATTGGTCAGCTATAACACAACACCTAGTATTTATTGCAGGACTTGTAGCAGTTATGAAGTCAAGCAATAGAGAATGTAGCTTAGATGAAAAATTCAAATTAAAATTCTGATTTGAATAAATTTATTTTTTTATTTTTTTAACCAGTCAATTTCTTCGTTGTTTAACTCTAATAATTCAGCTATAGAACTACCTTTGCCGTGTTTAAACATTGCTTTGTAATAAGGTATTTGGGCAAGAGCAACCTTGTTGCTTGTATGAGTAATATTTGCAAGCTTGCTCGCAATACTTTTTTTCTTCATGTTAGCTCTGTTAGCAATCCATATTTTTAGTATCCTAGATCCTTGAGAATAATCTACGTTATGAGAATATTTATTTTGTTTAGAAAGACTTATACCTGCTGTTAGTAAAGCATAACAATAAACATAAAATCTATAATACTGCCATCTTCTTATCCTACCATAAAACTTATCAGCATCTGCTATGTTATCCATTGCTTTTTCTAAGTCTTCTGGATTTAAATATTCTAAAGGAGTGTTTTCTTCTATCCATAAAAATATTTTATCTAAATCTATATCTACTTCGTCTAAAGCTCTAAGAGCTATCTGAGGATTTTTACTTTTATATATTATTCTTAAACCATCCTCTAATTTTTTAGAAGTGTTTCTTTC
Source organism: Candidatus Woesearchaeota archaeon (assembly GCA_047602735.1). Classification (GTDB taxonomy): domain Archaea; phylum Nanobdellota; class Nanobdellia; order Woesearchaeales; family 21-14-0-10-32-9; genus SKIS01. The sequence goes on from JBLKOK010000001.1 coordinate 78,444, forward strand.
GCTAAGAGTTAAAGCATCTTCTAAAGTTATATTTTTTCCAAGACTTTGAAGATCGTTAATTGCAGCTCTAACATCCCCTCCACTTATTCTTGCTATGTGATTTAGAGCTTCATTAGATATTTGTAGTTGTTCTTTTAGAGAAATTTTTTCAAGGATTTTTTTTACTTCTTCATAAGATAACTCTTTAAATTCTATAAGATCAGATTTTTTTCTCAAAGCCTTTAATTTGTTATTATAAGCATCATTTGCAATTATTATAATTGGATATTTGCTTTCACTTGCAAGCTTTAAAATAGTTGGACTAGCACCCCTATCATAAACGCCAGATAAACCTTCAGCTTCATCTATTAAAATTATTTTACTAGAGCCAAAAAGACTTCCTTGATTTATAGCACTACCAAGCAAAGATTCTAAAGCAGCAGCCTTTCTTATATCAGAAGCATTTACCTCAACTACTTCTAAACCTTCATCCTTAGCAAGAGCATAAACACTACTGGTTTTACCATTACCAGTACCACCATATAAAAAAATTAGTTTAGAACCCTTCTTATAGTTTCTAATAAGAGCTTTTAATAATTCTTTTTCTGATATGTGACCAACCACCTCGTTTAATGTGTTTGGAGAATATTTATTTATCCAAGGACTACCCATAATACTGTAAGAAAAAAGTTTTAGTTTAAATAATTATAAGAAAAAAAATAAAAAAAATTATAGTTTGTCTATAGTATAAATTTTTAGTTTATCAGAAGACTTAACTTTTGATTCCATACTTACTAAGTAATTAATGTTTACTCTTTCTGCTGAACTTACTAAGTCCTTATCTGCTTCACCATCAACTATTACTGCATACATGCCACTTCCAAGACTTTTAATTGTGCTTTGAAGCTCTGTTACAGGAACTTTTCCTAAGATGTTTAATTTAGCATCTAAGATGTATGCTCCTCTTGTACCAATAAGGTCTTCAGCCATTTCTTTAAACTTAGCCTTTTCAGCTTGAGTTGCTTCTTTAACAGCTTCAGTTCTTTTACTTGAAGATCTAGATTCCCTGCTGTTTTGTCTAGAATCCCTACTAGAAGATTTTCTATTATCCCTAGAGTTTCTTGAGTCATTAGAACTGGACTTGTCGCCATTTCCATCTCCAGACATTTCTAGTTTTGCTTGTTCAGCAGTTATTTTACTTCTTAGAGCTTTATGAATTTCTTTCTTTGTTAATTCTTCAACTTCTTTTCCGTCAGGAGCTTTAGTTACATAATCTAATTCTACTGTTCCTAATAATTCTTGAACAATTAACTTTCCTCCTCTATCTCCATCAACAAATACAGTTAATACTTTTTCTTTTCCAAGATCAACAATTGTTTGAGGAATGCTTGTTCCATTGATAGATATAACGTTTTTAAAACCATGTTTTAATAAAGTTAAAACGTCTGCTCTTCCTTCAACAAGGATTACTTCTTCAGACTCTTCTATTCCCGGTCCACAAGCAAGTCTTTCTTTACCATAACTAGATATCTCCATCATCCTTACACTGTAAGCAACTTCGTCACTTAGCTCTTGGCTGTCAGGCATGGATTTGTCCATTAATTCTTTTAAAAGTTCTTTTGCTCTTTTAATTACATTTTCTCTTTTACTGATTCTAATATCCTCTATTTTTATAACTTCAACTTTAGCATTACAAGGACCTATTCTTTGAATTATTTCTATTGCAGCCCCAACTATACTTGTTTCTGCTTTGTCAAGACTACTTGGAACAATTATTTCACCAGTCGTTTTACCAGATTTAGTGTTTAGATTTACCTCTATTCTTCCAATTCTTCCTGATTTTTGAAGCTCCCTTAATTCTAAGTCTGCTCCTAAAAGTCCTTCTGTTTGTCCAAAGACAGCACCTATAACGTCAGGTCTGTCTACAACTCCTTCAATGAAGATGTTTGCGTTAATAATATATTTAGCTGAAACTTGTGCTATTTTAGCCATTTTTTTATGCCTCCTAATTTTCGTGTTTTTATATTGTTTATACTAAAAGACATAGCCAAAAAAACAGTGTAGAACAAGATACTTTAATGAGTGCTGATTCTTATCCAGCAAGTGAACGTGAATTAAACGCATATGAACTTGTTCTAAAGTGAATAGTTGACTATGAATGTTGCCCGATACACTAACTCCCAAGCTCATTGCCAGGTCACCAGTATTGGTGCTCCTTATCGGAGTTTCGCCGTAAGCTCCATTGAGTACTCTCATGTCGGGCATAAATAAGTAAAAAAATGTAATATATAAATGTTGTTAAAGATAAATTCAACTTATCCTAGCAACGATTCTTAACTCATCCAAGAGTGATTCAAACTCCTGTTGAGCTAAAGATTGTGATAAGAAAGCTCTTATATCTTCCCTTGCATCATTTAAAGATATTTCTTCAGCAGGCAAAACATCATCTTTTATCATTATGTGAATTCCAAACATTGTTTCAACGTTTCTTATTTCACCAATTTCCATTTCTAATCCTGCATCTTTGAATTCTTCAACAAAAGGATCATTTTGACCAAAAACATACTCACCACATTGATCAGTACTTGCAATATCATCATTATATTCAGTTACAAGTTCACAGAAATTAGAAGCATCTTGATTTATCAAATCTCTTACTTCTTGTGCTTTTTGTTGATAGTCTTCATTTTCATTACTTATTAAAATGTGTCTTACAACAGCTCTTTCAGGTTGTTGAAATTGATCTAAATTTTGAGCATAATAAAGATTTATATCTTCATCTAAAACATCTATTTGCGCTATTACTTGATCAATTAATAATGAAATAACTAAGTTATTTTCAAAATATGATTCGAAATAATTAAAACTTACACCTCCTAATTCTAATTGTGCTCTTAAATCTTCTTCAGTTAGACCATTAGCTATAAGTATATCGTTGAACTCTTGTGATACTTCTTCATTAGAAACCCTTAAATTTCTTCTATTAGCTTCTTGCAATAAAAGAGTCTCAGTCACTATTTCATCAAGTGCTTGTTCCTGAGTTGCTTGAACCCCCATAGTTTGCATAAAAGCTAACCTATTTTGAAGATCTTCTTGAGTTATCTTATCGCCATTTACAGTTAATACAACAGACTGAGTAGAACCAGATAGCAATGAGTTTATTAGTAGTACAGCTACAATACCTATTAAAAGTATCGAAGAAATTATTTGATACTTATAATTTTTCATTAATTTTTTATTTTTAAATAAAGATTTTTTTTTAACCAAAAATATCACCCTTAGAAATAATGTATAAATTTATAGTTATTAAAAGTATCGGTTTAAAAGGTAAATATATAAATAATTAAGTAATACAAACATTTAATGAACGATATCGTCATAGGGAGAGAGGAAAAAGATAAGAAACGTTTAGGTTCTAAAGGCACAGTTTTTATAGGTAAACACTATATACAGATGGGAAGGACTTCCTCATTATCTAATAAGGTAATGCTTGATGTTACAAGAAGCCACGTCGTTTTTATTTGTGGTAAGAGAGGAGGAGGTAAGTGTCTTACAGGAGATACCGAAATAATTCTTGGAGATGGCAGTTTAAAGAAAATAAGAGATCTAGAGTTTGATGACCATACAATTATGAGCTTAGATCTTAATTTAAAAATTAATCCAAAAGAAAAAGATGCTTTTTTTGAAAGAGAAGTTTATGAGATATTGGAAGTTACGCTAGGAACTGGTAAAAAAATTAGATGCACTCCTGAACATCCACTTCTTAGCCTATATGGTTGGGAAGAAGCACAGGATTTGAATATAGGAAATAAGATTGCAACTCCAAAGATTCTTCCAGTTTTTGGAGAATACGATGTAGAAGAAAAAGAAGTTAAGAAAATAAGCTATAATTTAGGTGTTAATAAAAAAGACGAATCTATAAAAAAAGAAATAGAAATGCTTAATTTTAAAGAAGAAAAATTAACTGAAGTACCAGAAGAAATATTTAAGCTTCCAAGATATAAATTAGCAGTTTTTTTAAATAGAGTTATGAGTTGCGATGCCACGATTTCAAAAGAAGATGAGTGGGTTATTAATTATAAAAATAAGAGCGAGAGAATAACAAAACAAATTCAACATTTACTTTTAAGATTTGGAATTATTAGTAGTTTTGTTAAAAAAAGATACAACTATCTTTTAATAGAAGACGGTTTTGTTAAAAATTATCTTGAGAATATTGGTTTTTTTGGAGCTAAAGAAAAACCACAAAAAGTTGCTTTAAGAGAAACAGCTTACGAAGTAGAACAACTAGATATTCCCGAAGAATTATTAGACTTTTTCGACCCTGAAGATTGGGAAGTTTTAGGTAAGAACTTTGTTGTTAAAAATAATAATTATAATTATAAAGAAATTAGCGAGACCCAACATAAACAATTTATTTCAAAACTAATTGAGTCAGATATATACTGGGATGAAATTGTTAAGCTAGAAAAAATATATAAGAAAACTAAAGTTTATGATTTGACAGTTCCCGAAACTAATAATTTCATAGCAAATAACATAATAGTTCATAATTCTTACACTATGGGAGTTATAGCTGAAGGAGTTAGCGAACTTCCTGAAGAAGTTAAAAATAATATTTCTATAATAATACTTGATACAATGGGTGTTTATTGGACTATGAAGTATCCAAATAAACAAGATAAACAATTGCTAGATGAATGGGATTTAGAAGGTAAGAGTCTAGATGTTAAAATATTCACCCCCTATAAATATCATGAAGAGTATAAAGAGAAAAATATTCCAACAGACATGCCCTTTGCTATAAAACCATCAGAGCTGTCAGGACAAGATTGGAACCAGACATTTAGTATAAAACCAGAAGAACCAATAGGAGTTTTGATTGAAAAAGTTATTAATGATTTACAAGAAGAAGGAATTGATTTCGATATAGATGACATAGTTAACCGAATTAGTAAAGAGACAGATTATGAAAAACATGTTTTGAACGCAGCAAAGAACTTGTTTGAAAACTCTAAAGGATGGGGACTTTTTAATAAAGACGCTACAACATTAAAAGAAGTTGCAGTAGCAGGACAAGTTTCAGTTTTAGATGTTAGTTGTTATGCAACTATGCCCGGTAGCTGGAACGTCAAGAACTTAGTTATAGGATTGATTGCACAAAAATTGTTTGTACAAAGAATGATTGCTAGAAAAGAAGAAGAATTTGGAGCAGTACATAAATCAGCAAATCCTTATTCGGACGACGCAGAAACCAAACAAGAATTTCCAATGGTCTGGCTAGTTATAGATGAAGCACACGAATTTTTACCAGTCAAAGGAAAAACTTTAGCAACAGATCCATTAGTAACTATACTTAGAGAAGGACGACAACCAGGAATTAGTTTAATTTTAGCAACACAACAACCCGGAAAAATACATACAGATGTTATGACTCAATCAGATACAGTTATAGCACATAGAATAACTGCTAAAATGGATACCGATGCACTGGGAACATTGATGCAAAGCTATATGAGAGAAGGATTAGTTCAACAGCTTGATAATCTTCCAAGAGAAAAAGGTAGTGCAATAATTTTTGATGATACAAACGAAAAAATGTACCCTATAAGAATAAGACCTAGATTTACATGGCACGGCGGAGGAGCTCCAAGTGCTTTAAAAGAACGCGAAGATTAAACAAAAAAATCAAAGAAAAATATATAATAACTCAAAATTAACTATAATAAAAATGGTTTTTAGTAAAAATTATGCAAAAACAACTGATAAATCAGTTTACCCGAAGTGGATAGAAGTTTCTTTAACAAAAGAAGAAGAGATAGAAGCAGAAAGAAAGTGTAGGGAAGAAAATATAACAATTATGAATGAATGTATAGAAGATGCAAAACTAATAGTTAAAGAACAAAAATTGTTTGAAAACCAAAATCATGTTACTCGAATAGCAAATGCTTTGTTTGATAAGAGAGCAAGCCACGTAGTTTTTTTTAAAGAAAATAAAACTAAAGAAAAGTTTGATGAACTTAATTCTTAGATAAACTTATACTTTTAAACTTGTAATCTAAAGGAAGATGAGTTATCATATTATTTCCATATTTTAATTTAAATTTGTTAACTAAATCATATAATCTTCCTTGTTCTTTAAATTGTTCTTTAAAAAAAATATGATTTATTTGATGAACAACATCTGATTCGTCGTTATAGAAATTAAGTGCTAAACCCTCTTTTTTAGAGCCGTGATAATTCTCTTTATCAGTATAATCATTTATTTCAACATATAAAGATACTAATTCATCAAAATTTTGTTTAGAATGATCTGTTAATCTTAACTTAACTACATTTTTTTGATTTTTAGGCGCAAGAGGTTCTAATTCATAAAAAGATTCGACTACGTCAAAGCTTTCAAATACATAGTTAAGTTCATCGTCAAATAAATCATTTATTATGTACTCAACCCTATCAGATATATTTGCATAATCTTCTTTTAAGATTTGTTTGAATTCTTTCAAATCTAAAACATTGGACATAACTTGCAAGTAGTAACTTTTATTATTTAAATGTTTTGAGAAAATTCAAGGAATAGACTTATAAAAACCAAAATATTACTACTTTTTATGGAAGTCCAAGCAAACGATCAAGTAAAGGTCGAATACGAAGGAAAATTAGAAGACGGAACAATATTTGACAGCTCAGAAAAACACGGTAAGCCATTAGAATTTAAAGCAGGAACCGGACAAGTAATTAAAGGTTTTGACTCAGCAGTTATAGGTATGAAAAAAGATGAAGAAAAAAACATAACTATAACTCCAGAAGAGGGATATGGCCCAGTTAGAAAAGAACTAGTTACAGATATACCAAAACAAAAACTTCCTGAAGGAGAAGTTAAAGAAGGTATGGTTCTTGCAGTTCAAAGCCCGGATGGACAACAATTTCCAGCTACAGTAGTTAAGGTTCACGAAGATAAAATAACAATTGATATGAACCCGCCACTTGCAGGAAAAACCTTAAACTTTAAATTAAAAGTAACAGATATTAAAAGAGAAGAATAAAATCTTTTTTTATCACAATTTTTTTTGTTATTTTTCATAATTCTTACGATTTTTTCTTAGATATTAATTAATTGTTTTTAGATTATCTTATAGTATGAAAATAAAAGAAACACCCACTAATTTAAGACCAAGAGAAAAACTAAAAAGACTAGGAAGCTACCAATTAGACGATAGAGAACTTATTGCAATAATAATAAGTAAAGGAACTAAACATAATGATGTATTAAAAATTTCTAATAACATTATAAAAAAATATGATGTCGAAACTTTGAGAAATGCTAGTATAACTGAACTTAAAAAAATAAAAGGATTAGGAGAAGTTACCGCCATTAAATTAAAAGCAGCATTAGAACTTGGATCCAGACAAAAAATTAGAGACAAAATAATAATTAAAAATTCAAAAGATGTATTTAATATTTGTAAAGATATGAAATTTTTAAAAAAGGAACATTTTGTTATACTAATGCTCGATACAAAGAATCAGCTAATAAAAAAAGAAGTTGTTAGCATAGGCACCCTTAACTTAGCAATCATTCATCCAAGAGAGATATTTAAAGAAGCTATTAAAGAATCTGCAAATTCCATTATATTAGTTCATAATCATCCAAGTGGAAATAGTGAACCAAGCGATGCAGATATAGATATTACTAATAAACTTATAAAAGCAGGAGAGCTTTTGGATATAAGGGTTTTAGATCACGTGATTATAGGAAATAAGTATTATAGTTTTTCAGATATTGCTAAAGAACATAACCAATCATTAATTTGATATCTTTTATGTACTTAGTTTTATTTGGTATAACAACAGGTTTTGTTTCTAAACCATTTGACCAATTAGAAAATTCAAATAATTTATCTTTATCTGTTTTTATTCTAGGTTGTGAGGTAAGATTTGTATCTCCAAAATATAATCCTAGCCTATAATTATTAGAACTATAAAGCTCATCAGTTATTGTTAGAGTTAATTTGTTATAAATAGGAATAATAGTATTTTCATAATGAATATGAGTAAAACCCATTGCTCTTCCAGGACTTAAAGAAGGATAAAAATATTTATCTTTACTTTCTTTAAAAGAAGCATTTCTAATAACTCTTAAACTAGCACTAACCTCAAGCCCAGCAGAGAATTTTTGATTAACTTCTTCAAATCCAAGTAAATAATTTGTATCAAATAAATCACTTAGACTATACCATCTACCTAAATTTTTTTGTTTCATTTTAATATTTACTTTTTGACATATAATGTTTGAGTAGGATACGCCATATCTATTTTTTCTTTTTCAAATCTTTCTTTTAAGTCTAAATTCACGTTTTGTTGAATATCCATATATTCCGCATAGTCATTAGATTTAACAAAATAAACAACTTCGTAATCTAGTGAGAAATCGTTAAACGCTTTGAAATGAACCCTGTCTAAGTCCGCATTATCAACTTTATCAAATATTTCAGAAACAATTTTAGGAATTTTTCTCATCTTCTTAGCAGGAGTTTCATAAACTATTCCAAACTCAAAGACTATTCTTCTTTGCTTCATCCTTTTAAAATTATTAACTCTTGTTTCAGTTAACTCTTTATTACTTATTACTAGTTCTTGGCCTTGAAGAGTTTTTATTCTGGTGGTTTTAATACCAATTTTTTGAACAACACCACTATCAGATCCCGTTACTATGAAATCTCCAACTCTAAACGGTTTATCAAAATAAATAGTTATACTTGCAAAAAGATCAGTTAGAACTCCTTGCAAAGCAATTGCTATTGCAAGTCCCCCTATACCAAGACCAGCTATAAACGTAGTTATTTGCACGCCTAAGTTTGATAAAACAAATAATATTGCAAACACCCAAACTAAACCCTTAGCAAGTGACGCTAAGAAATCAACTAGTGCAGAGTCGTGAACATTATCTGCTTCTTGTTTTTTGATTATTTCTTCTTTTATGTGAGTTATCACTATTGATAAACTCTTAATAGCATAGTATACTAATACAACTAATAATAGGTAATTCATAAAAATATTAAATAAAGAGTTTGTGTATAAGTATAACGTGCTAAAATAAAGACTAATCCAAGCATAAAAAGGCCAACCAAATCCTTGTAGTATTTCTACAGCTATATCATCTAGCTGCGTCTTAGTTTTTTTAGCAAATTTTTCTAATTTTACTAATATAACATATTTGAATAAGAATAAAAAAAACCATATTACTACAAATAGACTAAAAGCTATTATCCAATCTTGGACTGTGTTTGAGAATAATTCATAATTTAAGTATTCAAGCATCATGTTTTAGAATGAGAACTTATATTTATAGCTTTTGGAGCCAAGAACCATACCTAGTGTAATTAAAAGAGTAAGGTTTTTTTGAAATATTGTTTTTTGAGATTAGTAACCACTGATTTTTTGATAAGCCAAATAAGTTTAGCCGAGTTAATAAATAAAAGAAAGGTTTAAACAAAAACATAGGTACTTTTAGACAAACCTTATTTTTTGAAGATTTATATTTTTTTACAAAATCATAAAAAGTCATTTTCTCAGGACCAGCAACCTCAATTATACCTTTTTTTGTTTTTAGATGTTTATTTATTATCTTAGCAATATCTTCAACGAAGACTGGTTGGACTTGGAACTTAAAGTTTGGAAAAAAAGGAACATTCTTAATTTGTTTAAAAAGCTCTGAACCTTCTCCAAAAATCATAGAAGGCCTAATAATTAAAGTGTTCGTTTTACTAGAAAGTATTATTTGTTCAGCTTTTCCTTTTGTTCTTAGATATTCATTCTTAGACTTTTTATTTGCACCTATAGCTGATACGTGTATGAATCTTTGATTTTTATTTAAAGAAAACAATATATTCCTAACTCCTAAGACATGAACATCAGAGTAAGACGTTTTAGAAGGCTCTTTTATTGGAGAAAGACCCGTGAGATTTATTATAACATCATATTTTGGAATTATCTTTTTTACCTTTTCTAAATTCAATATATCCGCTTTTACATGCTTTTTTTTAGAGCCAGACCTACTCATAGTATAAACATCAGCTTTTATTAAAGGCGAAATATTATTACCTAAAAAACCAGTTCCGCCAATTATTAAGACTTTCATTTCTTCTTGATTTTTTTAATAGCAAGAGAATCTATTGCATCCGGACTTGTATCAGATTTAGTCATAGTAAACATACTAGCTATGAACATCATTAAGAAAAATATCATGAATGTAAACCCCCAACTAGTGCTTATTTGAGGCATTATATACATAACACTCACTAAGAAACCTAATATTGATATAAGCATAAATTTACTATCTAATGGAGCTATTTTAACTTTCATAATTCTCACCTATTAATTATTGTTGTTAAACTTATTTATAATGATTTTGTTCTAAGAATTCTTTAAATACCTTTATTGCTACATCTTTATTTTTTGGATAAGCTGCTATGTTAAAAGTGAAATGAACACAATCTCCTTTTTCAGTTAACAAGTATTCATCATCTAAAAAGCTTAGTTTGTCCAATCTTAAATAAAAATTACACGAATCATCTATTCTTTTTTCATAGTTTAAATCAGAAGATACTTTTGATAATAGGAAATTTGCAAGATCTTTTGTTTGTTTATCTTTTTTTATGTTAAATGTTAAAATAGTTATTTTTTTATCTAAAAAACCAAGTGCTTGTGATTCTTCTAGTTTTATTTTAAATCCTAACGCTTCTTGTAGGTCAACTATTTTTTTTATTAACTCGGCTTTGTTTTCATGACTATAAACAAACAGCCTCATATTTATTGAGTGAAAGTATTTCATACAGATTAGTATAAAAGACATATTTAAATAGATTATTACCTATAAGGCTTAGTATGAAGCATAATATTACTGCCACAATTCTTCTTATAAGTGTTTTTATCTTAGCACAAATAGTTGGTTTGAGCTTTGTTAGTATGAGTACTCAGACAACAACTGTTGAAGGAGAAATAGTTGTTGGGTTTGATAGTACTAGTATAGGGGAGAGACCAGAAACACAAGGTTTTGAAACACTCATAATATTATTTTTAGGTATAACTATTGGTACTTTGATTTTGCTTTATATAGCAAAAAAGAATAAGATTAATATGTGGAGAGCTTGGTTTTTTATTGCCAGCCTTATTGCAATTAGCATAAGTCTTGGAGTTATTTTAGAGGGAATAATACTTTGGATTTTTACTTTGATTATAGTTATGCTTAGATTTTATAGACCTAATTTTTTTACAACAAACACCGCCGAAATATTAATGTATAGCGGACTTGCAGTGTTTTTAGTTCCAATACTTGATGTTAGCACTATGTTAGTTATTTTAATTCTTATAAGCTTATATGACATGTATGCTGTATGGAAGAGTAAACACATGGTTACTATGGCTAAGTTTACTTCAGATAATAATTTGTTTCCAGGTCTTAGCTTAAAATATAATAGAAAGAAAAAAGATGAAACAACAAATAGTAAAATAATTAAAAGTAGTAAAACAATAGGTGTGATTGGAGGAGGAGATGTTGTTTTTCCTCTGCTTTTTGCAGGTACAATATTAGTTAGTTTAGTGTCTAAAGGAGTTAGTAAGAACTTAGCATTTGCTCAAAGTAGCATAATAATTTTTATGAGTGCTATTAGCTTATTGACATTATTTTATTTTTCAAAAAAAGAAAAATTTTACCCGGCAATGCCATTTATAACAATTGGATGTTTAATAGGATACGTTATAATACTTTTAATCTAGTAAGAATTCATCATCTACTTCTACCTTAACTTCTTCTTTTAGTGGTTTTTCTTCAGATTTATTTTTATTCGGAGTATTTTTAGTCTTTAAAACAGTTTTTTTGGTCTTCTTAGCAGCCTTATTAGTGTTTTTAGTTGATGGTTTTATGTTTGATACCTTAAAATCATATACTTTTATTGCAGATATTTCAACTCCGAATTCTTTTAATTTATCTACAACACTCTTTTTAATTTCTTCTAATAATTTAGAACCATTCTTTAATATGTACTCAGAATCTTTTTGACCAATAACTACTTTTATAGCGCTTCTAACTGTTTGAACTATTATTGTGTCTATGTCTTCAACATCTAATGTTTTTGCAGGCTCGACTATTTTAATAAAAGCAGCAGACTTAATTTGAACTTTACAATCAATTATTGATACTTCTAAATCTTTTAAATCAACTGATCTTTGTTTTACTTTAACATAGGTTAATTTTTCTATTAGCGGAAATATTAAGGATATACCCGGGCCAATTGTTCTTGTTTGTTTTCCTAGTGTGTAAACAACACCTCTTTGATAATGATTAAAGAATCTAAATCCGAACGCTAAGTATATTATTAGTAAAATAAACACTATTAAAATTATTATTTCCATTTTTGTTAATAAGTTGTTTTGTTTAATATAGTTTACTAATTAAACCTTGAACTCACCGTTTTCATATATGACTTTCTTAGAGCCATCTTTTAGAGTAGCCGTTACCTTTCTTTTGTTAGTGGACACTATGTCTGTGTGTACAGATGATTCGTTAAAACCTAGCTCTTCCCATTGTTCTTTTGATACTTTAGAAGGATCTTTTGTATAACTATCTTTATATGCACTTCCAAGAGCTATATGCGTGTTTCCTTGTTCTCCACCCACATTTTCATCAAATAGTGTTTCTCCCATAAACTTTGTTATTCTTGAAAGCCTCCTATCAGTTAGACTAAACTCCCCAACCATATCTGCTCCTTTTGTTGCAATCATATCTTTTAATACTTTAAGACCAGTAGAAGCATCAGCCTTTGTTACTCTTCCATTTTCAAATTCTAAATATACATCTTGAATTAAATTACCATACCTATACAGATCTTTGTTGAAACGTATCTTTCCACTAGTTCTTTTACAATCAGGACTTATATAGAGCTCAAAGCTAGGTATGTTTCTTCCACTTCCACCAAGCCACTTCCTGTTTTCATCAAGCCCAATAATTAAATCAGTGTCTAAAGATTCTATTCTTAAATAATCAATATCTAAAGAATTAAGCTCTTTTCTTACACGCTCAATTTCATCTACAACTTCTCTCCATTTTAAAACAGGGTCTTCTTCATCTAAGTAACAAGCATTTATTATTTCTCCCCAATACTCTTCTAATGACATATTTACTTCATTTGCCATTTGTTTAGTTCCATAAAGAGCAAGAGTCCAAGTTAGCTTACCTTTATTTTCTTTTTCTTGAATTTTTTCTCTAAACTCTTTTAATGCTTCTCCTCTAGCCATAATTTTTTTAGAATCAATTCCTTCTAACTCTTTTTTATTAGTTTCAGCAATTATGCTTACAAGATGATCAATTTGGTCAATTATTCCATCCATATATTTTTTTGGATAAAAAGTTATTTGCTCCTCCGAACCATTTTCAAAAATGTCTCTTTTCATATCATCTGGAGAAAAATGAACTATTGGATGCCCCCCAGCCTCTAATACTTTTTTGTACAAAGATTTTAACATAGGCTTTGCGCATTCAGGAACTCTTAGAAGAACTACGTCATCTTTTTTTATTCCTTTAAAATCATTTAATGCAAATTTTATTAATAAATCCGCGTACTTGTCCAATATTTCTTTAGAAACCACCATTATAAATTTTAAGAAAATGAATACTATATAAATTTTTTTTAAATAAAGTTATTTTTGATATAAAAAAGGAGTTCTAAATCTTACGTCTTTTTTTAAACCATCTAAAACAACTAATAATTCATAATCATTAAAATCTTCCCAACTAATAAGTAACGCGTCATACCCTAAAAGCCCTTCTTTCTTATTATCTACAATAAATAAAGATAGTCCTTCAATATTTATTTCATGAATACTTGCAATTTTAATATTTTGCAAGTCTTCAGTTCGTATCACTTTTCTTTTAGACGCAATTAAATTATATCCCTCGTCCAACATCGTTTCCTTTAAATTAATATTTTCATAAGTATATGCTTTTCTTCCAATTATTATTTTATCTACCTCATCATTATTTAAACTTATAAGAGCACTTGCAGCACTATCAAAAACAACGTAGTTATAATTAGGATAATTAGTAGTTACAAAATCTTGCATAGTAGGACAAAATCCAATAGTTAAATTATTTGAAGGAATACAACTAACAATTAATACTAATACTGATAGAAACAATATTTTTTTAACCATATTTTATCTCTATTTTTTTTATAGCTATTTTTGCAGCTTCAATTAAAGGATCTTTTATGTTAGCCACACAAGGATTATAACAAGTATCTACTTTTACCAAATCATAAATAGTTAGTTTAGATCTTATAAACCCCGAGACCATATTTAATCTCCCAGCAACTTCTTCTTTACCAATTATTTGGCAACCTAAAATTAAACCCTTAGAATTACATATAATTTTTAAAATATATTCTTCACCACCACAAGTCATATATTTATTAGTTGTTGTAATTTTAGAAACTACTATATTCTCAAAAATAGTATTAGCAATATTTTTAGTTAATCCGACGCTTCCAATCACTAAATCACCAATTTTTGAAACCGAGTTTGGTATAAAACCCCCATATTTTTTTTGATTATCTGATAAAATATTTTTTGCTAAGAATTCACCTTGCTTTTGAGCTATACTTCCAAGCATGCAATATTCGTATTTATTTGTTATTAAATTTTTAGTTTTAGCCATATCTCCTATTAAATAAGTATTTTTATCAATCATTAACTTCTCATTAGGACGATATTTTAAGTCTAATTTTTTTAATATATCAAGATCTGGTTTAAATCCAGTTGAAATAACTAAGTTCTTAGTTTTGATTTGTTTTATATCAGTTATTTTTTTATTTAAAATAATATTTATACCCTTTTTTTTAAGATAATCGTATACCTTACTAGACATATCTTTATCTAAGTAATTAGCAAGCAATGAATCTTTTGATTCCACAATAGTTACGTCAGAGTTCTTAGCTAACGCAAAAGCTAATTCTAATCCTATATAACCTCCCCCTAAAATTGTTGTGTTTCCAGTTATTTTTTTTAATTTAATTGCATCTTGTTTTGTTTTTAATAAAAAAAAGTCTTTTAATCCTTTTATTTTTGGAATTATTGGTTTAGATCCTGTTGCTAATACCAATACATCATAACCAAGAGATTTTTCAATAGATCCATCAAATAAAACTAATGAATTATTTTTTCTTTTAATAGGAAAATGTTGTTTTAAAAAATTTATATTATCTTCTTTGTAAGAATTGTAAACATCTACACTGCTAATCTTGCCTTCAATAAAATATGGAAGACTGCAAGGACTATATTGATTATTGTTTGTTTTATCAACTAATGTTATGTCTACATCTTTATTATAAAACCTTAATTTTCTTGCAAAAGCAGTACCTGCAGTTCCACCACCAACTATTACTATTTTCATTTTAACATTTCTTCACATTCTTCGCTTAAACATTTAATAACTAAGTCTTCCATTTCTTGAGCCAATCTTTGACTAAAACCAACAAACGTTTGATTAGCAATAAATGTGGTTGGAACACCCCTTACAGTAACACCATATTCATTTGCTACTCTTCTAAATAATTCTTGATTTGTTCTATTTGAATATATTTCAAATCTTAATATTTCAACATCATGTCTTTGTTCTAACTCATCTAAAAAAGGCTTTTGTTGAGTGCAAATAGGGCATGTATTTCCCCAAAAATAATATATTGTTAATTTGTCCTCTGACCCAAAATAACTATCTTCAAAACTAAACTCTTCCTCATATTGATTAGAACAACCACTAACAACCAATAATGCTAATAATATATATACATAATATTTCATTTTATTTTATCCCCATAATATTTTTTTGCTTTTTCACTACTCATTAAATCACTTTCTTTAGTTTCCACCGTTAGCTTAACAATCCAATTTTTATACGAATCTTCATTTAATAAATTAGGTTCATCAAACAATCCATCGTTTACTTCAACTACTTCGCCTTCAACAGGACAAGATAAATCACCAGACCACTTTAAAGAATTTATTGTGACATAAGTTTCATTTAATTTTATTTTTTGACCTTTTTTTGGAAGATCTATAAGTACAATTTCTTTAATGTTATCAACTGACTCTTGAATCATACCAACAGTAGCTATACCTTTACTTATTTTAATCCAAGAAAAATCTTTATTATATACTAAGTTTTTTGGAAAGCTCATTTTAATTTCTTTGCACCTCTTTCAATAAGTATTATTAATCCACTAAACAAGATAGAGCCTAACACAACCAATAGTGCATAAGACATATTATACATTAAACTGCTATCTATTATTAGTATTAATGCTAAAGCTATTATTAATATTCCTCCAATCAATTTTAATGCTCTTCCTTTAAATTCTGTCATTTTAAATGATTTTAATGTTATTAATACTGTGATCAATATCATTATTTCTATTGCTAAATAAACAAATAAATATAATAATAAAAACCAAAAAAAGTTTGAAGAAGCAGTAGTAGTTATTATACCCGACCAAATTAGAGGAAGACCCGCCGTGCAAGGAAGTTCTATTATGGAGATCCCAAGAGCCATAACAATAGTTGAAAATATTAGTATGTGATTTTTTTCTTCACGTATTAGGTTTCTTGATTTTTTGAATATCTCTGGCTTATATTTATCAGGTATTGTAAAACTTATACCTTTTTTGTAGAAAAAATAGTCTTTTACATTGACTAAACCAAATATTAAAGCAAGTATTGCAACAAAGTAAGTTATTGATGTTAGTTGATTCATAAAAGTAAAAATAGTGAATATACCTGCTATGAACAAACCATAAACAGCCGCAGTTGTAAATAAAAATACACTACCAACAAGAGCTATCTTTTTTCTAGACTTTGTGTGTATTATCATACCCAACAAAAATAATAAAACCCAAATACTACAAGGGTTAAAACCATCCGCACCTGCAATAAGTATGGTTGCTAAAAACAGAGGCATTTGTTCAACATCAACAGCACCAATTATAGGCACGTCTAATATTTGATCTGCAGATACCACTGGTAAAATAAATACAGTTAATAATATTATTAATAATAGTTTTTTTATTCGCATACTAATAATAATACTTGAAATGCTTTATAAACCTATTTTTCAAATAATGAAATCATAAAAAAAGCTTTTTTAAATTATCATTTAATTTAATTTTGTGAGTCATACCTTTACTGGTTTTATAAATTATTTGTTTAGCCTCTAAATTTTTAAGTCTTCGATGTAATTTTACATTAGACATTTTTAGTTTTGAAGCAAGCTTGCTTTGATAGTCTTCACCTTTATTGTTTATTAAATGATTAACAATATTTTTTTCATCTGAATCTAAAAAGTTCAAAGTTTCTATTAACAATTTTTTATGTTTAATTTGATCTTTTTCAACAGCTTTGCTATGAAAATAATAAGTTATACTTCCTGAGAAGAGACCAAGACTTGCAAGAGCTAATAATATTAAATATAAAGACGTTTCACACCCACAACTTTTGGTTATAGTATAATTTTCTTGAACAAATATTATTAGAGATAAAACTATAAACATGAATAACGTTATTATACCAAGACTTGCAAATATATATTTCTTGTTCATTTCTAAAATACACTCACTAAGATAAACTATAATAGTAATAGATATATAAATGTATTTTTGTTAAATATATACAATACTTTTTTATATTCATAGTTTTATCTAATAGTTATGACAGAGCAATCTAAAAGACGAAAAAAAATCAAAACCATTTTTTCACAACATAAAATATTAACCGAGAATAGTGATGAAGCCAGAGAATTATATCAGCAAAATAGGTTTGGAACTATGACTGATGATGGCCAAGTACAACTTAGTTTACACGAAGCACTCTATCTTTTAGAAAAAGGAAGACTAAGCATGTTAGATGGTAGAAAAAAAGAACTTAGCATGTCAGAAGTGATTAAAAAAAGTAAGAAATCAGAACCTAACTTTTTGATAAGATACGCTGTTTTTAAAGATATGAGAAACAGAGGATATATTATTAAGACAGCTTTAAAATTTGGAGCAGACTTTAGAGTTTATGATAGAGGAGTAAAACCTGGAGAAGATCACGCTAGATGGGTAGTATATCCTGTTCATGAAGGTTCAACACTTACATGGTATGAGTTTGCAGCAAAGAACAGAGTTGCACATAGTACAAAGAAAAGACTTATGCTTGCAGTTGTAGATGACGAATCAGATGTTACTTATTGGGAAGTTAAATGGATTAGACCATGAATATTACTAAAGAAGAAATACTGAGTGTTGTAAAAGATAAAGGACCGATAATTCCTTTAGATATTAAAAGAGCTCTTAATAAAGGAGATTCTATGATCATAGGAGCTATGCTCAGCCAACTCATAAATTCTGGAGAGGTTAAAATTACTAATGTTAAACTTGGAAGCAGTCCGTTTTATTATGTTAAAGAACAACTAGAAAAGTTAGAAGAACTCTCAGAGTATTTGAATGAAAAAGATAAAAGAGCATACAATTTACTTAGAGAAGAAAAAGTATTAAGAGATAATAAGCTAGAGCCAATAGAGAGAGTTAGTTTAAGAAACATACCTGATTTTTCAAAGAAATTAGTTGTTAGCATAAGCGGAGAAAAAGAGATATTTTGGAAATATTATTTGCTTTCAGATAATCAAGGAGTAGAAGTTATAAAACAAAAAATTATTCCACAAAAACAAATAGCTAAAAAACAAGAAGAGAAGAAAGAACCTCAAAAACCTGTTCAAAAAGAACCAGCTGTGGAAACTAAAAAAGAGGTTAAAGAACAACAAAAAACTCTTGAAGACGATAATGATAGAAGTGAATTTGAAAATATGCTAAGAACTTATTTTGATGCACAAGGAATAATAGTGGTTAAAAAAGAAGTTGTAAGAAAGAATTCAGAATACGATTTTAATATTAGATTGAGAACTGCTCTTGGTGACGCAGAATTTTATTGTAAAGCTAGAAATAAGAAAAAAGTGCCTGATGGAGACATAGCAGATGCTTATCTTCAAGGTCTTATAAAAAGAAGCCCAACTGTTTTTATTACAAACGGAGAAGTTGCAAAAAAAAGCAAAGATAAACTTAAAACACATTATAAAGGACTTATAATTAAAGAGATAAAATGAAAGAAAACTGGGATTTTAAAGAATTAGAAGTAGATGAAAAAAAAACTTTGAAAGAAGTTGAAGACAATACAAACTTAATAGCTAGCTATAAGAACAAACAAATAAGCGTTAGTGAGCTTAAAAAAATACTTGATTTAAAACAAGAAATAAAATCAGGCTTTGGAAAACTATATGCTTATTATTCTTTAAAACAAAGTCTTAATACAGAAGATACAAAAGCACTTAGTAAACTAGGTTTGTTTCAAGATATAAGTAACGATATTAGTAATAAAACAAGGTTTGTTTCAATATGGTTTTCTAGATTAAGTAAAGAAGAAGCAAAAAAGTATTATGAAAGTAAAGAGCTTGAAGAATATAAATATCATCTTAAAAATCTTATAAAAAATAAGAAGTATATTTTAGACGAAGATAAAGAAGAGATAATAAGTATAAAAAATATTTCAGGAGCAGACGCAATAGTAGATATTTATGATATACTAACTAGTAGATATGAGTATGATTGGGAGGGAGAAATAGTTACCCAAGAACATGTTACTAGTTTTTTTAATAATTCAGATCCTAAGAAAAGAGAAAAAGCATACCAATTAGTTTTAGGTAAGTACAAAGAAGAAAGCGTTTTGTTATCTGAAATATACAAAAATATTGTTAAAGATTGGTATAATGAAGCAATAAAGATTAGAAAATATAAAAGCTCAATTAGTGTTAGAAATGTTTCTAATGATGTATCTGATAAATCAGTAGAAGTACTGCTTAAGGTTTGTGAGAAAAATGTTAAGGTTTTTTCTGAGTACTTTAAATTAAAACATGAATTAAATAAAGGTAAATATGAAAATAGTCGGTATCATATATATGCTCCTTTAGATATTAAACAAAAAAAATATAGTTATGAAGAGAGTAAGAAAATTGTTTTAGATACATTTGAAGAGTTTGATAAAAGAATGTATGATGCTGCTTTAAGGATTTTTGATAAAGGACACGTCGATAGTCACCCATATAAGAATAAAAGAGGAGGCGCATTTTGTTACTCACCTACAAGTAAGGTAACACCATATATTTTGTTAAATCATACAGATAATTTAAAAGATGTATTTACTATGATTCATGAGTTAGGTCATGGACTTCATAGTTTAGCTGCAAGTAAACATAATGAATATAATTTTCATGCAAACTTACCTTTAGCTGAGACGGCTAGTATTTTTAGTGAAAACCTGCTTGCAAATAAGATGCTTAGAGAAACAAAAAAAGACGAAGAAAAAATAGATATACTTAGAGAAATAATAGATTCTTCATATGCAAGTATAGGTCGCCAATCATTTTTTGTATTATTTGAATTAAAAGCACATGAAGCCGTTATGAGAGGAGCTACAAAAGAAGAAATAGATGAGATTTATTATGATATATTAAAAAAACAATTTGGAGATATGCCTATACCAGATGAATATAAACATGAATGGAACTACATACCACACATTCACAGATCGCCATTTTATTGTTATGCATATGCTTGGGGCAACTTGTTAGTTCTTAGTCTTTATGCAATGTATGAAAAAGAAGGTGAGAGCTTTAAAGATAAATATTGGAATATTCTTAGTGCAGGAGGAAGTAAAAATCCCCAAGAACTATTGCTTGAAGCAGGAATAGATGTTGAAAAAGAAGAGTTTTGGCAACAAGGATTTGATATTATAAAAAGAAGAATAAAAGAATTCAAAGGACTTGTTAAATCCTAAATTCGAACCATTTAACTTTTTTATTTTTAATAACTTCTTTTAAGTCCTTTTCGTTTTTTGAAAGATTACTGTTAGATGTTTTTACTTCAACAAATATTACTTCTTCAATTTTTTTGTTAGATAAACCCTTAAACACTAAGAAATCCACTGGTTTTCCAATAAATCTTGCATCAGCAGCATCATATTCAAAACCTGGAAGAAAAGGAGCTAATTGTTCAGATATTTGACCTTGCATTACCGCCCTACTTCTGTTTGCTGCATCTTTTCTAGCATCTAATAATCTTTGTTTAAAACTTTTTTCAGAACTTAACTTTCCGATAAGTCTGCCAATAAAAAAGGCTATTAAGATTAAGAATGTTAGTAATAAATAAATCCACATAATATAATTAGAATTGTTTAAGTTTAAATTATTTACTTATAGTAGAATAATTACTTTCTTGCTTAAAGTTAACATTTAATATTAATTCAAGAGGTATATGTACTTGATAATTAAACGGTGAAATGTTTAAAGCATTAGGCGCAATTATATCATTAGTTGTTTTAGATAGTTTATTCATTTTTTTCCATTCAGGTTCTTTAGCTAAAAACATTGCTTTATTATATACCACTCCTCTTAGAAGGGATGGTTTAAAAGAACCATTTTTTATTTTTCCCTCTTCAACTATTGGTTCAAAATTAAATCCTAAGCTATTAGCAGCTTTTTTATACATAGGTAAAGGACGCTCAAAATCATGTTCTTGATAAACAAAACTTAGACTTTCAATATTTTTATCAAAACCTAAATCAACAGATTTAGTTAATACCTCACTCCAAAAAGCAGCAGCATCTATTGCTTGATCATTAGAACTTGGCTGATCTGTTGAAATAAATAAAGGAGAGTCATATCCTCCAATAATTTGAGACTTTGATTCGTATTTACTTGCAGCTTCCTTCACATAATCTGTTAATTCTTTCATTTTTATTAGTATTATTTTTTTATTTATAAATATTTCTAAATATTTATTACTTAATAGTGAATAATAATTATTCGGATTAATTTTTTATATGAAGAATTATTTTAACTAATGTATGGGTTCTAAAATAACTGACTTGTTAGAAGGAAAAGAAATCAAAGTTGAAAGTCTTGCAGGAAAAGTACTTGCAGTGGATGCTTTTAACACACTCTACATGTTTTTAACAACTATTAGAGGACCAGACGGAAGTCCTCTTATGACAAGAGAAGGAAAAATAACAAGCCACATACAAGGACTTATAAGCAGATTTACAAATTATAGCGAAAAAGGACTTAAATTCGTGTTTGTCTTTGATGGAACACCACCAAAATTAAAATCAGAAGAATCTAAAAGACGAAAGAGCTTAAAAGAAGAAGCAAAAAAACTCTACAAAGAAGCAAAAGACAAAGACGATGTAGAAAACATGAAAAAATATGCTGCAAGAAGCGTTTTTTTAACAGATGAAATGATTGAAGAAACAAAAGAGCTTCTAAAAATAATGGGAATTCCTGTTGTTCAAGCACCAAGCGAAGGAGAAGCACAAGCAGCACATCTTGTAAAAAAAGGAGATGCATACGCAGTAGTTAGTCAAGACGCAGATTCATTGCTTAACGGAGCTTTAAGAGTTATAAAAAATATGTCTATTACTGGTAGAAGAAAACTTCCAGGAAACTTAGGTTATAAAACATTAGAACCAGAACTGATTGAATTAAAACCAAACTTAGAAAAACTAGCTTTAACACAAGACGAGCTTATAATGCTCGCCATACTTATTGGAACAGATTATAATTATGGAGGAGTTAAAGGTATTGGTCCTAAAAAAGGTATAAAGCTTGTAAAAAAAGAAAAAGAAAAAAGCTTTGAAACAATAAATTGGGAAGAACACTTTGATATAGAGTGGAAAGATATCTTTGATACAATTAAAGATATGCCAATAACAGATGATTACGAGCTTAGATGGCAAAACCCGGATTATGATAAGCTAAGAGAGTTTTTAGAAAAAAGAGATTTTAGTGAGAACAGAATAGATAGTACTCTTAGAAAGATTAAGTATGCAGAAGATAAAAATAAACAAAAAGGTTTAAGTGAATTCTTTTAAACTTTTAATAAAAAATCAGCTAATTTTTTTGGAGCAGACTCTCTTCTTTTTTGATGAGCTAATATAAACTCAGATATTTTTTCTATGGCATAACCTTTAAGTTCACCAGATAAAAGTTTTCCTGACTTGTAATCTTTTTCTAGCTCAGCTAGTTTTTCATCAGATTCTTCAAACATATATCTTAAGTATTGAAACGATACATCAATGTCTGGGTTTCCACCTTTTTTTCTGTGTTCTTCTAAAGTGTCTTGTCCTCCAGATAAAGCGTATTTGTTTATTTTTTTCTTTATTTGATTTGGAGTGTCAGTTGTTAGAATACTTTTTAGCGATTCAGTGCTGCTCATCTTACCTTGGTTTCCTGTAAGAGGAGGTAAAAAGGAACATTGTATACTTGCAGGCTTGTAATGACCTAGCTTTGGTAGTATGTCTCTTGTTATTCTAAAATGAGGATCTTGATCTACTGCGTGAGGTATGAGACACGGTATTTTTTTATTTTGTAATATGCTTGGAAGAAACGAAGGAACTGTTTGCATAGAAGTATAAAAAATAGAACCAATATTTGAGCTATCATTAAATCCAAAGCTTGATTTTATTGTTGAAAAAGTTATTTTTTTTGCTACCTTGATTGCTTCAGGATATAGTATTCCTGCATGTTTTGTGTTTACTATGAAATGTGTTTTTTTAGGATTGAACCCTACAGCTATTACATCTAACATGTTTTGATTAGTCCAATCTTGTATTTCTTCATACGACTTGTCTTTATACAAAAATTTTTCGTCATCTGTAAACTGAAAATATAATTCGACGTCAAATACGTCTTGAAGCCACTTAGTGAAATACCAAACCATCATGTGACCAATATGTATAGGTCCTGATGGTCCACATCCAGTGTATAAAAAGAATTTGTTCCCTTTTTCATATTCGTCAAATAACCATTTTAAGTCTCTGTGAGCAAAAAATATTTGTCTTTTAAGCATTGGATGTAATTCTTTTGTATGCTTTTTTATTCTAAGAAGTAAATCATCATCTATTTTAGATAAACCAAATTCTTTTACTAATTTATCATAATTTACCTCACCTTTTACATCATAAGGATCAACTTTTGAATGATTTGTCATAAATATAAAAAATAGAATAAGAATTAATAAAACTATCGAAAAAGCTTATTTTTTAGAAACTTTTTTATGATAATCCATTAAATCTTTTATACCATGAACCTCTACTAAGTTAGATACTTGCTCTTGATTAGTTTTTACACCTGCAAAGAAAACTATGTTATCTGATTCCTTTATTTCTTTCTTTTCTAAAAGATCTAAAGATACCATTGTTATCATAGCAGATACAGGAACCGTATCAACAAGAACCGATTTTACTCCCCAAACAAGTTTTGATTTTCTATGAGTTAAAGAATCATCAGTAACAGATATTACAGGATTTCTAAATCTAAATCTACTTATTAGCCTTGCACTGTATCCACTTCTTGTAATAGTAACTAATTTATCTGCTTTAATCCTAAACATTAAATCATACGCTGATTTTGATAATTCTTCAGATAAATCTCCAGGTATGTTAAAATCTATTGTAGGTTTTACTTTATTTTCAACTTCAACAGCTACTTTATCCATTACTTTAACTGAATGAACAGGATATTTACCCGCAGCGGTTTCTCCAGATAACATTATAGCATCTGCACCGTCAAGTATAGCGTTTGCAACGTCACTTATTTCTGCTCTTGTAGGCGTTTTATTTTCAACCATAGATTCAAGCATCTGAGTCGCCACAATACTTATTTTTGCTTTTTGATTAGTTTTTGTTATTATTTCTTTTTGTATTAGAGGTATTTTTTCTTCTTCAAGCTCTATTCCAAGATCTCCTCTAGCAACCATTATACCATCGCTGTTATCTATTATTTCATCGATGTTTTTTACTCCTTCCCAATTTTCTATTTTACTTATTATACCTACATCTAGCTCCCCTATTAACTCTTTTAGATCTAAAATGTCTTGTTTTGACCTGACAAAACTAAGAGCAATGTATTCAATATTGTGATTTAATGCAAATTCTACTGCCTCAACATCTTTTTTAGACAGACTAGGAATCTTAAGACTTGCATTAGGTATGTTTACACCTTTGTTTTGTTTTAGGATATAATCGTCAAAGAATTTTATTTTTATTTTCCCTTCTTCTTTTTTTGTGATTTTACCATATAAGTTTCCGTTATCAAAAAATACTCTATCCCCTATACTTATCTCTTTATAGAAATTGTAACTAAAATACGGGAGGTCTCCTTTTTTGAAATCAAACGTGTGAGTGGTATTTTTTAATATATTTAGATCTTGTGATAATCTTATTCTTATTTCAGGACCTTTTATATCTATCATTATTGGAGCATCACTCACATCTCTTATTTTATTAATTATGGATTCGTATTGGTCAAAATCTCCATGTGCAGTGTTTATTCTAAAACAATTAACATCTAAGTCTGAAAGTTTTTTTAATACGTCTAAATCAAATGAACTTGGTCCTACTGTTGCTACTATTTTTGTTTTTCTCATATCTTTTTTTGAATTTGGTTTTGTTAATAAATCTTACTAAAAAAAAGACTACATATAAATATGTAAAAAATATTATTTTTTTATGAAAGCAATAAAGGTGTTGTTAAAAGACGCTGAGAAAGTTAAAAAAGAATTAATTTCTAAAAAAGTATTAGATTTAGATTATAAAGCTAAAAAAGATTCTGAACACATATATTTTGGTGTTAAAAAAAGTATCAAAGGATATGATTTAGTTGAAGTAGAACTTGATAAAACAAAAGCTAAAATAAAAAGTTTAAGAGATGCTCTGAAAAAAGAGTTAGATAAAAAAGAATTAGAACTAGTTAAAACCAGTTATGATGTTATAGGAAGTATAGCGATATTAGAAATTGATGATGAAATAAGAAGTAAAGAAAAACTTATTGCAAATAAATTATTAGAAGTTAATAAAACAATTAAAACAGTTTTGAGAAAAGATAGTAAACACGAAGGAAAGTATAGAACTCAAAAATTTAAGTGGCTTTCAGGTGAAAAGACAAAAGAAACAATTCATAAAGAAAATGGTGTGTTGATTAAATTAGATGTTGAAAATGTTTATTTTTCTCCAAGACTTGGTAATGATAGAAAAAGAATATCAGAACTTATTGAAAAAAACGAGGAAGTAGTTGTGGTTGGAAGTGGATGCGGGCCATACCCAATTGTTTTTTCTAAATTGAGTAAGGCTAAAAAAATAATAGGTATAGAATTTAATAAAAAAGGACATGAATATGCATTTAAAAATAAAGAATTAAATAAGATACATAACGTTGATTTTTTATTAGGAGATGCTAAAGATAAACTTAAAGAAATTAAAGAAATCGATAGGATTGTGCTTGCAACACCAGATAATTCAGCTGATTTTTATGAAGAATCTTTAAAGGTGGTTAAAAAGGGAGGTACTATTCATTATAATGCGTTTTGTAAAAAAGAAGAGTTTAAACTTCTTAAACAAGAACTTGAAAAAAAAGCAAAGATACACAATAAAAAAATAAGAATAAGTATTGTTAAAAATGGTCAACACGCACCATACGTTTTTAGAATCAGTGCAGATATAAAAGTTTTATAAATAACAACGTATTTTCTTATTTTGCGATGATGAAGTGAACACCCGCTGAATAAATGATGAAAACGAGTAACTACTGAGCAACCAATAATTATCCAAACATTGCCTTATAAGACGTGTCTTCTTCTTTTTTCTTAACTTTTATTATAGCATCTAAGAAGTCTTTTTTGTTTACTTTAGTCTTTTTTTGTCTAATAGCAAAATATCCAGCTTCTGTACATACAGACTTTACTTCTGCTCCACTCAAACCTTCCATTTTAGTTTCTATATCATCAAAAGTTACTTTGTCCAAACTCATTTTCCTAGTGTGAATCTTAAATATTTCTTTAAGACCTTCTTTTGTAGGGTTTGGAACTTCTATTAATCTATCTAGTCTTCCAGGTCTAACAATTGCAGGATCTAAAATATCTTTTCTATTAGTACAACCAATTATTTTAACATTATCTAATGGTTCAAATCCGTCTAGCTCTGCTAAGAATTGCATAAATGTTCTTTGAACTTCTCTCTCACCACTAGTTCCAACTTCTATTCTTTTAGCTGCAATTGCGTCTATTTCGTCAATAAAAATTACGCTAGGCGCTTTTTCTCTAGCAAGTCTAAATACTTCTTTTACAAGTTTTGCTCCTTCACCAATGAATTTTTGAACGAGCTCAGAGCCAACTATTTCAATAAACGTGCTTTTAGTGCTTGATGCTACTGCTTTAGCTAAAAGCGTTTTACCAGTCCCTGGAGGTCCGTACAATAATACTCCTTTTGGAGGAGTTATACCTACTTTTTTGAAAAGTTCAGGCTTTAATAGAGGAAGTTCTACTACTTCTTGAAGTTCTAATTCTTGATCTTTTAGTCCGCCTATATCACTCCATGAAACAGTTGGTTTTTCTATTATTACAAATTGATCTACTTCTAAGTTTCTTTCTTTATCTAATCTATCTATTATAGTTAGATTTTTTTGTTCAACTGTTACAGTATCACCTAAGGATAAATCTTTTACGTTATTTGATTTATTTACTAAGAATTTATTCCCATTAGGAACTTTGATTATAGCTGTACTTTCCATGACTTCGACAACTTCAGCAAGCATTAAAGCAGGACTTCTATATCTATCAAGCTCCATTTTTAACTGAAAGATTGTTTCTCTTAAAATCTTATTTTCTTGATCTAAACTATATAGTTGATCATCAAAATCTTTGTCATCTTCTCTTTTAGCAGCTTTAGATTTCATAAAAGTAAGTAATAATTAGAACTTTTTAAAGGTTTGCTATGAGTAAATCTTTTGTAAAACTTGTTAAAATTTCAGGTTTATTAGCTACTACAACAACGTCTTCTATCCTAATTCCTTGTTTTTTGTAAACACCTGGCTCAATTGTGATTACCTGATTTTCCTTTAGCTTGGTATTGGTTTTTCCAATTAGTGGAAACTCATGTACTTCAACACCTATACCATGACCTAAGCTATGAATGAAGTATTTGTGTTCATCTTTTAGGTATTCTTCTATGTTATTTTTTAGTGTTTTTTCTTGTACACCTGGATAAATATCTAAGATTATTTTTTGTTGAGCTTGCAAGACTAATTCATAAAGTTCTTTTTCTTTTTTAGAAGGTTTTCCTAAGTAAAAAGTTCTTGTCGCGTCACTACAATATCCTTTGTATTTAAAACCTAAATCTATTACTAAGAAACCATTAGTTAGCTTTGATGAATTATCATGATGAGGAATACTTGAGTTTTTTCCAGAAGCAACGATTGGTTTAAATGCGAGTTCTAAGTTGTTTTTTGCTGCAAACAAGTTTATTTCTTGTTCTATGTCTTTTTCTTTTTTGTATTTCTTTTTTTTAATATTTAACCATATTAAATTAAAGCATTCATCTGCTAAAGAACATGCTTTTTTTATAAATAATATTTCTTTTTTAGATTTTACATCTCTTATGTTTATTTCTATTTCTTTTATTCTAAATAATGATTTATGTTTTATTTTAAAAGAGGATTTGTTTACAAGTACTTTGCTCGGCAAGTTTTCTTTTTCAAAAGGTTTTATTATGAAATCAGGATTTTTGTAGTTTTCTAATGGGCTTATCAAAAGTATTGGTTTTCCTGTTCTTCTAATAAGCATATACGAGTTTTTTAGCTCTTTTCCTAAAAGCCAAAAGTGATGTGGGTCTTCATAATCTAAAAATAAGAAGTTTTCAGTTTGGTTTTTGAATAATTTTTTTAATTTAGTAAGTTTCTCCCTCATATATGTATTAAGTAGTACTAGTTTATAATATTAACTATGACTTAGAGCAGTATTTGTGTATCTATGAATAAGTTTTATATACTTCTTTTTCTTTTTGGTTATTTATGAAACCAGAAGAAAAATACGAGCTTATAACAAAAGATTTACAAGAAGTAGTTGGAGAAGAAGAACTTAAAGAGATTTTGAAGAAGAGAAATCTTAGAGTTTATCTTGGAACAGCAACTACAGGTAAACCTCACTTTGGATATTTTGTTCCTATGATGAAGATAGCAGACTTTTTGAAAGCAGGAGCAGAAGTGAAGTTGTTATTTGCAGATCTTCATGGCTATTTAGATAATATGAAGAGTGATTGGGATCTTTTAGAGAAAAGAACAAGGTTTTATGAATTAGTTATTAAAGGAATGCTTAGCGTTGTAGGAGCTCCTTTAGATAAATTAGAATTTGTTAAAGGAACAGACTTTCAGTTATCAGAAAAATATACTCTTGATATGTATAAGCTTTCAGCTATGGTTACAACAAAAGATACTCAAAAAGCAGGAGCAGAAGTTGTAAAACAAATTGAAAGCCCTAAGATGTCAGGATTATTATATCCAATATTACAAGCACTTGATGAAGAACACCTAGGCGTTGATGCGCAGTTTGGAGGAGTAGATCAAAGGAAAATATTTATGTTTGCTAGAGAGAATCTTCCAAGAATAGGATATAAGAAAAGAATACATCTTATGAGTCCTTTAATTCCAGGTCTTGGAAAGAGTGGTAAGATGAGTAGTAGTGAGCCTTCAAGTAAGATTGATTTTGACGATACAGAGAAACAGCTTAGAAAAAAAATCAATAAAGCATATTGTGAAGATGGTAACTTGGAGAATGGATTATTACCATTGTGTAAGTATTTGTTGTTTAGAGACTTAGACGAATTCGTAATTGACAGACCAGAAGAATACGGAGGAGAGATTAAGTTTAAAACATATAAGGATTTGGAGAAAGCTTTTGAGAAAAAAGAGCTTAGTTCAATAGATTTAAAGCAAGGAGTAGTAAAATATTTGAAGAAATATGCTGATCCTATGAGAGAATTATTGTTAAAACATCAAGATTTGATTAAAGAAGCATATCCTAACTGAAAATGAATGAATTGATAGAAAAAACAAAACTATTTGTAAAAAAAGAATTATTAGGAGAAACAACAGGACATGACTACTGGCATTCATTACAAGTATGGAAAAATGCTAAAAACATAGCAAAAGATAATAAGAATATAGATATGGAAATCGTGGAATTATCATCTTTACTCCATGATATTGGAGACTGGAAGCTAAATAAATGAAAAACTAATAAACAAAAAACAAAGTTATTTTTAAAAAAACAAAATCTTCCGGCTGAAAAAATAAATGCTATATTAGAAATAATAGACAATCTAGCCTATAGAGGTTCAAAAGCAAAGAAAAAACCTCTTTCTAAGGAGGGAAAAATAGTACAAGATGCAGATAGATTAGAAGCTCTTGGAGCTATAGGTATAGCTAGAAGCTTTGCTACAGGTCAAAGACTAGGTCAAGAGATATACAACCCTAATATAAAGCCACTAATAAATATGAATGAAGAAGAATATAAAAAACAATATACTGGCAAGAGAAAAAACACCACAATAAATCACTTTTATGAAAAACTTTTAATTGTAGCAGACCAGATGAATACAAAAAAAGGAAAAGAATTAGCAAAAAAAAGAAAAGAATTCATAGAGTTATATTTAGATCAGTTTTTTAGGGAATGGGATGGAAAAAGATAAAGAATTAAGTGAATTAATAGATTTATTTAATAAACATTTTGATAAAAAAATAGACTTAAAAAAATTAAAATTCAAAAAAATAAATTCCTCACAAGAAAATCCTTTTTTAAATTTTGTTTCTAATAGTAGATTTTCTAAGTTTTTTATGTTAAAAATAATAGATAAATTAGATAATTATAAGTTTTATCTAGCAAATAAAAATATTAAGTTAAAACATGAAACTGCAGAAGAGGAATACATAGAAGAAGAAATAGGGCCAGGAATAATAATACGTGAATTTGAACAAGAAGAAATATTTGATAAAGTATTAGACGATCTTGGATTTGAAGTAGTAAATACAACCAAAAATCCTTATTTAGATCAAGTAGAATGGATTACTAAGAACAATATACAAGAGTTAAATGCATCTCATCAAGACATAATAATAGCATTAAAAGAAGATTCATGTATTATTTTTTTAGAAAATGAAGTAGGCTACTATAATTTAGATATTAAAAAAGATCTAGAATATATAAGGATTATTACTAAAAGATTTTTAGATAAGAAAAAAAATCCGACGTTTATAAAACACGAAGAATATATAACTATTTTATTAGAATTATTACCTGGAAAAGTTAAATTAAACCAGCTCACATAGAAATCTTTATAAACTAAACAATAGTAATAGTAAATATATAATTTTAAGGGTGGAAATATTATGGCTGAAGATGAAAAAAAATATTCAAAACAACTTATTGGTAAAACAGTAGTTTCTAAAACAGGAAAAACATTTGGAACAGTAGGAGACTTAGTATTTGAAACTAATTCAGGAGAATTAATTCATATCATACTTGGAAATCCAACACCATACAGCAAGAAATTAGAACTTGAAAAATCCAAGACAGGAGACTCACTAATACCATTTTCAGCAGTTATTGCTATGGGAGATTTCTTAGTAGTTGCTGAAGAAGACATCATATAAATTTTTTTTATTAAAACTTTTTTTTCTTTAAAATCTTACACTTATAACATCTCTATCTATTTTGTCTGATATTTGTCTAACTTTAGCTTTTAGATCGTCATCTAGGGTTGCGTGTTGTATTTGTTGTAATAAATCTAGAACTTGACGTACATACCTAACAACGTCTCCCTCGGGCAAGTTAGAATATTCTAATAATTCGCCAAAATCACAACCATCATACCAGTTCATTAAAAAGTTTTCAAGTAAGAATAACTGGTTTTTCCTGAAGTAATTGTAGAGTATAGTGTTATCTTTTACTTTTTTGAAAGCGGAAGTAGATATTTCTTTAGATTTAGTGTTGAATTTATGGTTTTTTCTTTCTTCATAGCATATTCTTCCAACAAATAGAAGTATTTCTTTGTTTGTGAATAAGTTCTTGTTTTTATGAGTAAATAGTTCTCCTACTAAGAGTTCTTGATTGTATATTCTCATAGAGAAAAGTCCTTTTTCTGTCAATTCAGGGCCGTTTAATCCTTGTACTATGTAGCCTTCTTTAAACAGCTTTTTTTTCTTTTTTTGAAAACTAGCTTTTATCCTGTTGCTTCCTTTTCTTCCTGCTTGTTGATAAGCATAAAAATTACTTTCAAGTATTACTTCTTGTTCTTGTTCAGTGTGACTATGGACAAGGTTTAGTATTGTGTTAAATGATAATTTAAACTGGCTTTTTAGAGGTTCTTTATCGTCTTTTACTATTCTTTCAACAGTGTTTAAGTCCATCATTGTTCTTTCAATGTTTACAATGACAAATCCTTGTTTGTCAATTCCACGTCTACCTGCTCTTCCTGCTAGTTGAAAGAATTCTTTGCTGTTTATGTACCTAAAGTTTATGCCGTCAAATTTTTCCATACTATCAAATACTACTGTTTTTGCAGGCATATTTATTCCTACAGAAAATGTTTCTGTTGCAAACAATACTTTTATTAGTCCTTTAGAGAACAATGTTTCTACTATTTCTTTTAGTACAGGAAGTATTCCTGCGTGATGAAACCCTATTCCTTTACTTAGTATTTCCCTTAGAGTTCTTGTAGTGTCAAGGTTTAATACAGATTCATCCGTTTCTTTTAGTCTTTCACGAACTATTTTAGATACTTGAAGAGCTTCATCGTTGTTTAAGTAATTATTTTTTTTAGATAATAATATTGCTTTTTTTTGTGTTTCCATCCTGCTAAAGCAAAAATATATTGCAGGTAACTTATCTTTTATCTCTTGCATAAGATCTAAGTGGCCTAGCTTTCTTTTTCTTTTGAGTTCTTCAAAGAATCTTCTTCTTTTATACTTGTATTTAGGTATTTTTTCTAATTTTTTTAGTTCTTTGAGTTCTGATAATTTAGTAAATCCTTTTTCTGAATCATAGAATGTTTGATGAAGAGGTACTGCACGTTTTTTTTCTGTAACAACATCCACATTATGTTTTTTTATAAAAGATATCCAGTTTGCAAATTGTTTGGCGTTTGGAATAGTAGCCGATAAGCATAGAAATCTTGTGTGTTCTTTGCTAAATATTATACTTTCCTCCCATACTGTTCCTCTTTCAAAGTCTCCCAAATAATGTATTTCGTCAAAAACTATGTATGCAACATCATCTAAGTCTGGATCGTTAGCTAAGAGCATATTTCTGTATATTTCCGTAGTCATAATTCTTAGAGGAGCTTCGTGATTAATTGTTACGTCTCCCGTCATTATACCTACTTTGTCTTCGCCGTATTGTCTTTTGAAGTCAGCATATTTTTGATTAGATAAAGCTTTTATTGGCGCTGTGTAGATTATTCTTTTTCCTTGATTTAGGTATTTGTCAATAACAAAATCTGCAATTAGTGTTTTTCCAGTTCCTGTTGCAGCACTCACAACTACGCTGTGATTGTTCTCTATAGAGTTTATTGATTCTTCTTGAAATCTGTCTAATTTAAATCCTTTAAACTTCATATTAAATAAAATAATAAGATATACTTATAAAACCTTTCAAAAAGAAATAGAACTATCCCTTATTTTTTAAATAATTCCCCGCATTTTCCCTATCCGTAGATAGCCAAGCTTTAGAAATATATTTTTCACTAGCAATATAAATATGTCTTCAAGATAGTAATTCGTTTCCAAAAATTTTTTAAATATACTCAGAAATAATAAGTTTATGAAACGCAATATACTCATATGGTTTGGTCTTCTGTTCGCTTGGTATATTGTCGGAATCGTGATTACTGATTTTAGTACAGCATTTTTTTTCTTGTTGTTTCCCCCTCTTATCTTTCTTATTTCTGGATTTGTTCTTGCTCGCATGAAGCACCATAATTTAAACGAACAAATAGAGTATGACATTTTAGAGATGAGTTTGTCAATTAGTGCTGGTGCGTTAGGGTTTGCGATTACTTTGTTTGTTATTAGTCTCTTACTTCCTCTTCAAGGACAGCTCTTTGTAGTTACTACTCTATACATTCTTCTTGTTCCTTCGTGTCTTGTTATGAGCCTTACTACGTACCTTACTGCTAAGCGTATCGCAAATAAAACCCCTACTTCCGGAGGAATTACTGCCAGTGTTCTTTTTGCGTTACTTGTTATTGTTATAAGTATTAGCGTGTTAGTTAATCCTTCTAGCAGTTCTAGTGGTTTGTATACTTCTCTTGTTAACTTCCCCGAAACAGATGTTGAGGTTCTTAACACGATTGCTTCTCAAGATCAAAGAAGAGTAGACTTATTTATTGAGGTATATAGTTCTAATAGGAACTTTGATACGTTTACTCGTAAACAAGTAGATGATTTAATAAACAGTATTTCTGGTTCTATAAAAGAAGACATTATTATTAGCTATATGTATGCTCAACACCTGTTATACACACAGGACTTTGAGGTGTATTCTCGAGAGGACATCTTATCTCATGAGTGTTATTATCAATTACATCAGCAAAGAAACGATCTTTCTGGTATAGGAGGTATTATTTCTGATACTCATATTCCATATGTTATGCGAAGAATTATTTTGGCCAGTTCGCTTTCTTCTATGATTGAAATCTTCACCGATCTCTTAAGTACTAATTATTACAAAGACCTCTATGCTAATTTGTTTGCCGAATCCGAGCTTTATGAAGATCTTGTTTCTTCTCAAATAGCAAATTATTTAGTTTATTCATATATTGATTCTAGTTGTTAATACTATTATTCAAACTAAGTATTATTTTTTATCTAAACACTTAGGCTTACTGGATTGATTATAGATTCTTCTTGAAATCTGTCTAATTTAAATCCTTTAAACTTCATATTAAATAAAATAATAAGATATACTTATAAATCATTCTAAAATAATTATTTTCTATATAGAAAATAAATATGAGTTAAAATAGTTAAAGATATATTTTTATATTGAGTAAGATTTGTTAATAAATATGTTATGCGTAGTAGCGTTTATCGTGTTTGGAATTATGGGTATTTTTTCTTTAAAGTATAGAACACTAGCAAAAGAAGCGCTAAATTGTACTTTTCGAAGAGTTACTTTAAGAAAATGCGATACTGGTCTTGATAAAAAAGTTAAAAATATGTTTGTTGCCAAGCTTGGACGAAAACATCCACGACTTGGACGTTTTTTATATAAGTACTTTGAAGTTTTTACATGGATACTAATACTATTAACTGCTTGGTCTATGTATGAGATAGGAGTAGGAACGTATAACTATGCTGTTTACGGAAGTTGTATAAAGCCAGGAGATAGCGGAGTTTGTATTTTAAACATACAAGAGTCATTAAACCAATACTCCACTATTAGAGCAGATTATCCAGATGAGATGATTTATCCAAGCCCTAAAGGTCCAAGCATAGGTAATAGTGAATCAGATATCATAGTAATAATGTTTGGATGTTTTACTTGCCCTTATACAACACTCGCAATTCCGAAGATAGATGAATTAATTGAAGAATACAAAGACGAAGTTTTATTTGTGTTTAAAGATTTCCCTATACTCAATCATAGATACGCATTTGAAACAGCAACATATGCAAAGTGTGCTTTAGAACAAAATAAATATTTTGAAGCAAGAACTCTAATTTACACAAATCCCTATTATCATAGCAGACCTGGTGAACTTGCAATAGAATTAAACTTAGACTTAGATTTGTTTAATGAGTGTATAAATAGTGAAGAAACTGAAAATTATGTGTTTGATGTGTTTGAAGAAGGAATTAACGCACATATTAGAGCAACCCCTACATTTTTTATTAATGAAGAAATAATAACAGGATCAAGAGATTCGGATATAGATAGAATAAGAAGAGTTATTGAAGAAGAACTAAGATGATATTTAAAAAAAGAGATTATAAAAAAGATTTTCCGATAGTTGATAAACATATTTATTTTGATTCAGCTTGTATGTCTTTGAGACCATATATAGTTATTGAAAAACAAAAAGAGTACTACGAAAAATATAGTTCTTGTGCAGGAAGAAGTAATCATAGTCTTTCAATTAATCTAGATAATGAGATAAGACGAGTAAGATTGCAAGTAAAAAAGTTTTTGAATGCAAAATCTGAAAGTCAAATAATATTTACAAGAAATACTACTGAAGGAATAAATATAGTTGCAAATTGTTATCCTTTTAAGAGAGGAGACGTAATATTACTTAGTGATAAAGAACACAATAGTAACTTAGTTCCATGGCAAAACGTAGCAAAAGAAAAAAAGCTTAAATTAGAATTTTTTGAACATGGAAATCTTGTTGATTTTAGTAAAAAAATTGTTAGAACTAATTTTTTAGCAACAAACATAACTTCTAACTTAGATGGAAAAACACAAGACGTGGATAAGATGTTAAAAGAAGCTAAAAAAAATAACGTAGTAGTGTTATTAGATGCAGCCCAATCAGTTGCTCATCAAACCACAGATGTTAGAAAACTCGGAGTTGATTTTTTGGTTTTTAGTGCTCATAAAATGATGGGACCAACAGGACTTGGAGTTCTTTATGGAAAAAAAGAATTGTTAGAAGAAATGAAACCTTACAATCTGGGTGGAGAAACAGTTATAGATACAACTTATGAAAAATACGAGCTTGCACCCTTACCTAATAAATTTGAAGCAGGACTTCAAGACTATTCAGCAATATATGCATTTGGAGGAACAATTAATTATATCAATAAAATAGGCTTTAAAACAATAAAAAATAATGACGAAACCATATACGAAATATTAGCAAAAGGACTTAATGAAATAGATGAATTAGTATTACTTTCTACTGAACCAGGAAACATAGTTAGTTTTTATGTTAAAAATATAGATAATCACGAAGTAGCACTCCAACTAAGTTCAAGCAATATAATGGTTAGATCAGGATATCATTGTTGTCATAGCTGGTTTAACTCAAAAAATATAGAAGGTAGTATAAGAGCTAGCTTTTATATATACAATACAAGAGAAGACGCTGAAACATTCTTAAAAGAACTTAAAAGAGTACTTACAATACTTAAATAAAAAAGTAAAATTATAAATAAAAAACATATTTACTTAATAGTGATAATATGATTGTTAACTTAGAAAACAATATACTAAAAAAGAATTTTTCTAATAAAAAACTGGTTTGTTCAGATATAAATACTAGTTATAGCCCTAAAAAAATTTATGATAGAGAAAGCCTAGAAAATAATGAGCACGTACATAGAGCAATACTTAAGCTTATAGGAAAAAAAGAAAACAAAGGATTAGAAACTAAACTAGAAAGAACAAAAACTAAACTAGAAGAAGCAAAGAATACTATAAATGAATTAATAGAAACAGAAATAAAATTAAAAAAAATAAATGAAACATATCAACAAGAACCAAAAAATGCGACTTTTATGTTAGATCAATATAAAGAATTTATAACCGAACTAAGAGAAAACGAGACAGTTAATAATTATTATGAAGAAATAAACGTTTTAGAAAAAAAATTTATTGGAATGATAAATTCACCTAGAAAAGAGAAAAACATTAACAGAGCAAAAACAGAAGGAATAAAAAGAAAATTATATGGCTTTTTGAAAAAACAAAATAAATTTAAAACCCACCAATATATGAAAAAAATAACAAAAGAAGTATATACTTACAAAAACGACTTCGAGCTTCTAATGGACTACGAAGATAATAAAATAAACTTTGAAAAACCAACAAAAATATTTTCTAAAACAAAAAAACAAATTAAAGAAGAATTAAGAATAATAGAGAAAGAAAAAAAAGAACTATCAAAAATAGTAGAAGAAACAAAAAAAGAAAAAAAAGAATATGAAAAGGAAAAGCAAGATTTTTTTGATATAAACATAAAAAAAGAACTTAACAACTTAGGATACATACAACTTTTAACCTTGTATAAAGAAAATGTTAATGGGGAAGAAAAAAGATATATAGGTAATGAAAAGTTAGATGAAAAACAAACCAGAGGCTTAATAGAAATAGACTCAGAATTAAATATAACATATACTTCATTTGAAGGAGAAACAATTAATACAAATAGAAAGCTTCTAGGACTTATATATACACCTAGTCTAAGATATAATATAAGCGAATATGAAATAGGACAAAAAAACTATGAACGCGGAGACGTAATAGAATACCCAGATATATTTAATGAAGAATATGCTAAAAACATAAAATTAAGCGAGGTTTTAATAAATGAGTTAGAACTAGGAAGAGTAATAGTTTCTTATGATCAAAAAACAAAAGAATATTTCTTAGAAGGAAAAATAATTGATAAAATCCTAAACTAATATAAATTAGTAAATATTTCTAATCGGTATGGATTCGAACGCTATATGGACTGAAAAATACAGACCACAAAAATTCTCAGAAGTAAAAGGACAACAAGAAATAGTAAAAAGAGTAGAAGCATTTGTTAAACAAAAAAACTTACCACACTTATTACTTGCAGGTCCGCCAGGCGTTGGAAAAACTACTCTTTCACTTGTAATAGTAAAAGAGATGTATGGAGATTCATGGAGAGAAAACTTCTTAGAACTTAACGCATCAGATGAGAGAGGAATAGATATAGTAAGACAAAAAGTTAAAGACTTTGCAAGAACAAAAAGCATAGGCGATGTTCCTTTTAAAATAATATACTTAGACGAAAGTGATGCTTTAACAAAAGAAGCGCAACAAGCACTTAGAAGAACAATGGAGAACTACACAACTACTTGTAGATTTATTCTTAGCTGTAATTACTCAAGTAAGATATTAGAACCAATACAAAGTAGATGTACTATTTTTAGATTTAAACCACTTAGCAAAGAATCAATATATGAAATAATAGATTCAATTGTTAAAAACGAAAACTTAACAATAGATGAAGAAGCAAAAGAAGCATTGTACTATGTGTCAGGAGGAGATGTTAGAAAGCTTGAAAACGTACTTCAAAGCTGTGCAGCAATAACAAAAGATATCAACAAAAATACTATTTATGGAATTAGCAGCTTTGCAGAACCAGTAGAGATTAGAGAAGTTCTTAAAAGATGTATAAATCAAGATTTTCAAGGAGCAAAAAAGAAGTTACTAGACACTATGCTAAACCAAGGATTATCAGGTATAGATGTTATAAAACAACTTCAAAAAGAAGCATGGAATAGTGAAGCAGACGATCAAATAAAGCTTGAAATGGTAAAGATGTGTGGAGAAGTAGAATTTAGATTAATAGAAGGCAGTGACGAATTCATACAATTAGAAAGCTTACTTGCAAAATTTGTTTTGATAAATAAAAAATAAAAAGAAAAGAAAAAAATTAGTTTCTTTCAACTATCACATTCTTTTGAATGTTTTCGTTGTAGTCATAAACAAGTTCTATGTTAAAAGGTTGTATCCTTGGACTTCTTTCACTAAACGAAATATCACAAGTTATATCAACAACCCCTTGATCACTTAAAACTATGTATCCTTCACTCGGATTAGCACCCTCTCTTAATCCTCTACAACTAACTTCTTCTCCTTGAGCTGAACTAAAGCCAGATACTCTTAAGAAAATTCTGTCATTTCTTCTAGCATCACTTGCACAACTGTAACCAGTTTCAAATACTCTTCCCTGGTCTCTGTTTTCAATTGTGAAACTAACTCTTGTTCTATCACTACCCGCAGCAGATTGAGTCATCCTAGTTATTTGTATAGGTGCAGCACTATTAAAGACTTGTCTGCTTGCTGAAACAGTACAAATATCACCTGTTCTATCTCTTCTAAAATCTTCCTTTACACAAACACTCGTAGATACCTGAGTTGAATATTTATAACAAATATCTGCTCTTACAGGAAAAGCCTGATTTCCTTGAACAATATTTTGATAAGCAAAATCATTAAACTCTACTTCTACAGGTACACTACTAACTATGCTCCCATCAGGGTTTTTAAGATTTCTTTCTATTAATTCTGGACTGTTAGAAGTTAAATCAG
This sequence comes from Candidatus Woesearchaeota archaeon, assembly GCA_047602735.1. GTDB lineage: Archaea > Nanobdellota > Nanobdellia > Woesearchaeales > 21-14-0-10-32-9 > SKIS01. The sequence goes on from JBLKOK010000001.1 coordinate 118,451, forward strand.
CAACATTTCTTCCAAACTGAGAAGCAGGAAATCCACTGATTGTTACAAGAACATCTTTTGGTTCAACATCAGCTTCACCCCTATTTGTAACTTTTACAATTATGTCAAAAGGGTCCTCTCCACCGTCACTAACTGTTGCAGGCGGAAAACTATCTACAAAAGAAATTTTCAAACCTTGCGTTCCTCCAATAAACGGAGTCGTACTATCAAATCCCGTGTTTGACTCACAAGCTGCAAGTAAAAGCAGCATCGCCGTCAATATAATAAACATTTTTTTCATTTTTTACCTCCTAAAGTAATTGTTAACTTAATCTCCTTACGCGCAGATTATTATTAATATTTTGCTCATAACCATACCAAAGCTCCATTCTAAGAGGAGTAACATAAGCACTTCCACTTATAAATTCATCTGCAAAATTATAAGTACAAGTAAATCTACCAACCCCATTATTTAATCTTATGGTTCTTTGAGTACAATCTATGAATGTATCATCTATCATTACAAACCCAACATAAACTACATCATGATGATTTCTACCAGTTCCAGTTTCTGGATAATAAGGACTGCAACGCTCAAGGCTTCCAACCTCCCAAACACGTCCGTTACCAACATTTCTTACTTCAAAATCCATCACTACACTTCTCCCAGTGTTTCTTTGACTAACTCTTGTAACTGCAACAGGAGCACCTTGATTACTCATAGCTATATCTTGATTAGCCCTACAAACACCCCTATCACCACTCCAAGGATCAGGATCTACACAAATCATAGGACTAACAAAAGTAGTATATGCATAACAGCTTCTTACCTGATAAGGAATATTTATTTCATCAGTCCCACTAGGCCAACTACCCTTCATTTGAACTAAAAATTGTTTATAATCATCTCCACCACCTGGAAACTCAGGATTATCCCCTCTTAAAGTATAAGTCATACCATTTAAATTTTCAAAATTAAAATTGCCATATATTAAAGACATTAAAAGCTTACCATGATATAAAGTATTTAATTGAAAACCATCCAAAGCAAGATTAAAACCCCAATGATTGCCTGTTTGTTGAATTCCAACCCTAACTCCTTCAGGAAGATCCCATCCAAATGCTCTATTCATTTGACTAAAATCAAAATTAATTGTTCTTCTATCACCCGCTCCCCTAACACCTATACCACCACAATTTAAATTAAAATTAGGTAAAGGACCAAAAGAACCAAAACTAAAACCACAACTATCACCAAAACCTCTTATATTAATAGGTAACTCAGTTCCATCCCCGTATATCCTTGTGACTTCAAAAGTAGGACCAAAACCAGATAAAAACACAGCTCCATAAGCATCACTCGCACCCCTATTATGAACCCTAACATTTAATTGAATTGCATTACCATCTCTTGTGTTAGTAGCATCTATAGATCTGTAATAAAGCATGTTTGGAGGCCTATCCAAAATTATGTCAACTCCCTGGGTGCCCGTATAATATCTACAATTTTGACCCTCAGCACAAGCAACAGCTCTATCAGCACCAAAACCACCACAACCAGCTATAAAAAGTAACGAAACTAATAATACAGGTAATAAAAATTTATTTTTCATAGTAAGTATACTCATAAACATAGTATTTAAAAGTTACCATTTTTAGAAGCTAATTTCTTCTTATTTCTACTTGTTTTGAAGTTTGGTCTAAATAATAATAATCAAGCCAAACAGTTAAAACATCTTGATAACTGCTTGAAGCCCCGAATAAATCATCTTCTTGAACAACACACCTAACTCTCGCCTGATTATTTCTAAGAATAACAGGGTTTGGAGTGCAATCAAGCTTTATCCCTAGTAATTCAGCCTCTACTTTTATTTCACCAAGAATCCTGTCTGAGCTAGCAGTACAAGCACCTAACCCTTTATCAGTTCCAAAAACTAAGCCTTGGCCTAAGTTTCTTATAGTTATCTCAAAACTAGGTTGTAAAAGCATAAGTCTTGCTTCAACAACTTCAGAGCCAATTCGCCTTAAATTACCATCTTCATCTAAATAAGACCTAGCAGTATCTTGACTTGAAGAAATAAAACCTCTTGGAATAACAGTAGGTTCAATACTTGTTATACCCACAGGAGCTCCTTGACCTGAATAAGAATGCATAGTTCTTGATCTACAAACACTATTTCTTTGAGTTCCAAATAAATCACTATCTATACAAAAGAAATCTGTGAGTATCGTAGTGTAAGGATAACAAGTAGATACAGAAATAGAAGTTCTGACTGTCTCTCTTGAACCAGTAATTGATCTTACTTGAAGATTTTCCAAATCACTAATAAAACCCATTTCTCCAAAAGGATAATCAGGCTGCTTACCCAATAATTCAAACTCTTCTATTATCTTCCCAGAACCAGTAAAATAAAAAGTATCATACTCAAAAATTACTTTGCCGTTTGTATCAAAAGCACCTCTGTTATATACGTTTGCACCAAGCATAAAAGGAGTGTCTTCATAAATTGTAACAGGAGGAGTGTTTTGAGCAAAACTTGCAACAACCCCCTCTCTTCCCTGAAAATAATTAACCTCACTAAATGAAGGTTGAGAACAAGCCGCAAGTATTAGCAAAACTAATAATAAATACCTCATCATGAGCTACCACCTGGAAGTCTTAAAACATTAATATCAGTTCTAGAAGTTAATTGATAATCATAACTAACTTCAGCAAAAATAGTTACCGGTCTTACACCAGAACTTGAAATTTGATCAACACTTCTATCGTTAATTTTTGCATTACAACTTACAGCTAAGAAATTAATATCAGAATCAAAATCATAACTGTAAATAACATAGTTTTGATCTGGATCAGTACCTTGTCTAGTGAGAGGAATAGTACATTGGTTACCTTCAAAACTTATAGCTTCAGGAACTCTTGTTTCAAAGTTGTTTATCCTTGTTATTTCTCCCCTTAATTGATTATTTCTAATACCAAAATCTAGAGCAAAGAAAGTATCTCTATCATCAAATGTAGGTATTGGCATAGTTACAGATTCATTCATACCTAAAAATACAGGCCCATTAGTATAAATATTTGTTGGCCTTAAAGGAATTCTATGTCTTTGATTCCAAGTTTGCCTTGAAGCTTCTTCTAAAGTAGATCTTGGAACAAAATAATAAGTACTATAAGCACTTGTTTTAAAGTTAAACCTAGCATCTAACCTAGCGCTAAATCTTCCCGCACTTATATTCATATCCTCAAAATCACAAAATATTCTTCTATCCTCAAAGTCAGAAACATTTATACTCGGAGGAGTTGTAGTCCCCATAACTTCTCTTCCATTCCTATCCGTCAACGAACAGAAAAATTCAACTTCTACGTTATCAATATAAGATCTTACTTGGAAATCAGCAAATACTCGTATAGGTTGATTTTCATAAAAAGTACTAGCAGGTCTTAAGTTATCTAAAAACACCCCTGAACGCTCCCTAGTATTCTCTACTTGAGCAGCATATCCTCTACCAAGAGTTTCATTAAGTCTTGCATCTACAGCACCAGTTATAGCCCCATAAGTATTTTTTATATTATCAGTTATAGCAGACAAAGCACTAGATAAATATTCTCTTCCATCCCCAATAACTTCATCTGTATCTAATCCTTGTGCAGAACCAACTTCTCCAATAGTTCCTGAAAATGAATTTAACATTAAAAACAAAGCAATAGTTATCATCGCCGCCAAATAAAATAAACTAGCCCTCCCTAAGAAGCCTTGATTTATTTGTTTTGCAAATACTAAGTATAAAACCCAAACAGGTATAAACATAAATGCAACATTTAACTGACTTATTATTACTTGATCAATAGGAAGCATACTAAACAACCTGCCTATCTGCGGAATAATAAATAACGGAAATAAACTAACAAAAAAGAATTCTTTTAATGCGACACCTTTATCCATTTTAATTAATGCTAAACCCGCTAAAGATAATAACATGTAAAGAAATATTCTTTGCATAATCGTAATGGTATCAATTCTAAAACCAAAATATAAAAAATCTATAATGTGAACAAGTATAGCTAATGCTAAAAGTATTTGACCTCCTCCCTGATTATTTTCTTCAGGATTATAATCTGATTTTTTAAGTAACCAACTAAGTCCAGCACCTATAGCCGCTCCAGCACCTACAGCTAATTTTTTAGATCTTAAAGCAGATTGATTATTAGGAGCTTGAGGACTATTTTGATTATTAGCTTGATTGTTTTGCTGAGACTGACTTAACTGACTTTGCAACCTACTAACTCTTTGTTCTAATTCTTTTAAATGATCTTCAGATGCTTTTTTAGCATCACCCTCTAATGACTCATGACGCTTACTTGCAATACTATGAGCTATTTTAGCAGACTGAAGCATACTCATAATTTTTTCTTCGCTACCTATTGCAGCAGATCTTGTTCTCATATCAGCACCCGCTCTAGCAAGTAATTGCCAGACCATTTTATTTTAACTCAACTTTGAGCTCAGTTATATCCACAGTTTGAAGAGCTCTAACTTCTAATGAATTAGAACCTGGAACTAAATAAGACGAAACATCTCTTGTAAACACAGAATCTGCAACGTTTACAGATATAAATCTGCCATTAAGGAATATTTCCAATCTTTTCCTGTCTGGATTTGTAAACCTTAAATTTAGCTCAGCCTCTCTATTTTGTCTTAAGGTTTCATTTTCATAAAAATACTTTTCATCAACATCAAAAATAAAAAGAGGGTTATCCGGTATTTCTAATCTTTTAAGTAATCTAAGTTGATCTATTGTTATAGTTCCATCATCAATACTAAACTCTAAATAATTTACCCCTGGATATAAGTCTTCTCTAGATAAACTTATATGATTAAAAATATTACAATCAGGAATTCCTCTAAATACCGTGTTATGATTTACTTTTATCTCAAAGTTGCTTACTTGCCCAGGATTACAAGTTGCTAAGTATCTTAATCTTGCAGTACTTAACAAAACTGCGTCTCTTTCAGATAAACTCATAGTTTGAGTGTTAAAAGATCTAGTTATATCAGTTACGTCACCAACCACTCTTAGATTTGAGATGTCGTAATAATTGTATGACCAAAATACTAAACCAGGACTAGAAACTAAAAATTTTAATGTGTTTGAATTTCTAAGATCTGAATTATCAATGTATATAGGAGGACTATTCCCATCTATTTCTCCAAAGAAAATTCTTTTATCATTTAGCAATACTTCTAATCTTCCCTTACCAACTGCGTTGAACGTGACTATTAAGTCTTCAGCTAACTCAGGATTTATATTAAAAGTCAAAGTATCATCTATATTATCAAATAAACTGTTTTTTACATATAAATTAGATTTACTAGCAACAACCTCCGCAGAAGTAAGAGTTCTCAAATTAAAACTTTGAAGATCTAAACCTAATTCTGAATCTGGAACAAAATTTAACCTACCAATAAATTCATCAACAAGAACTAGAGGTCTTGACGCAGAAGGCTCAGTAGAAGAATCACCATTATTTAATAATGCTTCTCTGTCTGCTGGAGGTAAAAACAATATATATAAGACTATAACAACAGTTATAACAATAAGAGTTATAGCCGCACTATTTGCACTAGATTGAGCTTTTTTGAATTTCATAACATATTTAATTGACGAAAGTATATATAAAGATTACTATGGCAGCCAACCATCAGGATTTTTAAGTTTATCAGGCAAATAATCACTTACAACAAAATTTAATCCGTGCTTTGCAAGTGCTTGCTGCTCTGCTCTTTTACCTAATTTTGATTGTTCTTTTATAGCATCTTGCCACTCTTTATGAGTTTTTACGAAAGGATCGTTTTTTAGAGCATCTTTTCCTCTTTTCATATCTATTTCCTTCATAGGATGAGTTGGAAGTTTATAATCTATTATATCTTGAGGCGTAATTCCAATAAACCTTGCTTTTGGAACACAAAAGAACTCATTTATGTGAGCAGCGTTACCACTTCCAACTTTTAAGGTTCTGTAAATATTAAAATAACCATAAAAATCTCCATCTGTAAATACATATACAGGAATGTTTGCATGATCACTGAGTCTTCTAATAAATCTTCTACACGCCCTTGTTGGAACACCACCCATACTTATTAGTATACAATGCTCTTTTTTCCAAAAACTGTGCTTATTTAATCTTTCAAACATACCATTTGTTTCTATAGCAATTATTGCTTTTGCCTTAGTCTCGAATTTTAAGTGTTCAACATCACTTGGAATACTATAAGATCCACTTCCAAACTTAGTACAATCAATTCTTAATTCTTCACCTGTGTTACTATCAACATCAACAACTATTAACTCACCAGCAACACTTCCCCCGTGTTCATCTGCTATAAATCCTAGTTGTTCTCTGTTTACCTGAAACATAGCTTCAACGTCATCCATAACCGCATCAGATTCGTTTTGTTCATTAAAACGAGCCTCTTCCCAGTTCTTTGATACATAATAAGCTTCTCTTTTTGTAGCAATATCTTTGCTATTAATAAGTTCTTTAGATAAAGCCATAAGTCTTAGAGTTTGAGCAAAACTTTTTACTGTGTTAGCAGTAAGAGTTCTTTTCTTTTTACTTCCTTTAAGCTGAAAAAAACCATCTTGCTTATTATACATAACATTACTTAAACTCCTTATAGGAGTTGAGAGTTCTGCTTTCTTTTTATCTTTAACATTCTTATAAATTCTAGCAGCTGTTTCTTGTATTTGTTTTAAAGCATCATTCATCTTTATCTTCCTCTTCATCTTTTTCTCTTCCAATACTTGCTAGAGATTCATCGTACTCTTGATTTTTAGTAGGGTCAAATTCTATATTTTCTAGCTTACCCCTTCTTTTTTCTAATAAGAAAGATAAGTTTTCTTCAATATCTTTTTTCTCAAAATCAGAAAACTCAATTATTTCTTTTAAAGCTTCACTTATATGAGGTATATAAGTTTCGATGTAGCTTCTTTTCTTCATCTCATCTTTTACTTTCCTTTTTTTGTTTAAGTACCTTCCAAGATCTCTTCCTGCTTCTTGTATAGCAAGCTTCATCTCTTTTATGATATCAGGATAATGAGCAATTGCTTCTTTTGCTTCTGATGTGAAAGGAACCCATACACTCGCAATATGAACAACTATTACTGCTGCTCCTTGAGGATTGTTATTTCCTGATTGTTGAAGACCATAAGACTTCCAATTTGTTTGACAAATAGCTTCATTAATTGCACACGAACCTTGTTGGTAAAGTAGAGGAACACGATTTGCAAACCTCATGACTTCAACGCTTCCTTCAGCAGGAATAGTTCCACCATAAGCAATAGATACTTCTATTAAGAAAGGATTTCCTCTGTAAACATTAGGTGATCTTGAGACGCTTGAATAAAATTCTGCATTAACTTCTTTTTTCAAACCTTTTTCTAAAAGCTCAGCACCTATTGGGACAATACACTCAGTTGGAGGCATCATAATCTTTGTTTTTCTAATACCTTCAATTAGACGCTCAGCCATATCACGATTTACTTGTTTTGGCTTAGTCTTACTTAAAACTCCTGCATGTTCTAATATTTCTTCAGCAGTCCTATCCCCTACTCTTGTAAAATCTTCTTTAAAAAATTGCTTTATAGTAGTAGCTTTTGTTTGTTGAATCATCTTGATCAACATACCCATTTCTACACCATAAGGATGAGGTTTTATTTCTACTGGTTGAACAGGCTTTTTTTCTGTAGCACGAACTAGCATTATTTGATCTCCTTTAGGAGGTTGATAAATTAAAGTTACGTGAGGATTGATAATCGCAGTTTCTCTTATGTATTCATCAACGCTTTGTCTTCCTTTATTATAAGATGCTTCTAAGTCAATCTCTATTCTCGTCCCAGTTTCTTTAGACCAATTCTTAGTAGCTTCATTTATTATTTCAGGATTATTTGTTTGAGTATTTATTTTAAGTTCGTAATAATTAGCAGGTTCATCTTCATGAATCTTAGATATTATCCTAGCAGGCTTACCTGTTGTTAGTTGACCATACATAACCGCAGCACTTATACCTATACCTTGTTGTCCACGCTGCATTTTCATCTTATGAAACTTAGAACCATACAAAAGCTTTGCAAAGATTTTAGGAATTTGCTCTTTTATGATACCCGGACCATTATCCTCAATAGCTACTCTGTATCTGTCATTGCCCATATCTATTATTTCAACTATTATCTCAGGCAAAATTTCTGCTTCTTCACAAGCATCTAAAGAGTTATCAACTGCTTCTTTTATTGTTGTTAAAAGTGCTTTTCTTTTATTATCAAAACCAAGTAAATGTCTGTTTCTTTCAAAAAATTCAGCAATGCTAATTTCTCTTTGACCCTTAGCCATTTCATGCGCTTTAGAAGTATTTTGATTAGCCATAAAAAAAATAATGTTTGAAAGTCCTTAATAAATCTTTCTGATAACCAAAAATATTTAAGTAACTAAAAAATAAACAATTACTATATGGGTAGGGAGCTTGAAAAATATATAAAAAGTAGTTTAAGAAACGGAGTGAATGAACAAACCTTAAGGTACAATCTTGAAGCAGCAGGTTGGAGTCAAGATCAAATAAATAAAGGCTTTGCTAAAGCAAGAAGAAATAATTCTAAGGTCGTACTAGGATTATTTGTCACAGTTTTAATTATAGCACTAGGAACTTCTTTTGCATTTTTTTACTCAAGCTTAACCAATATAGGAACTCCTACTAACGGTGTAGCTGAACTTTCTAGTTGCGAAATACTACCGAACGGAGAAGTAAAAATAGATTGCTATAGTCAAAAAGTAAGAGAAAGTTATAATTGCGAAGATATAACCTCACAAATGGAGAGGCTTTATTGTCTTAGAGCTTTAGAGAATTATTATTTACAGCAAGTGTAAAGAAATTACCAGTCTTCTAATTCTCTTTGTTTTAATCTCACACGGTTTTTTTCTAAGAACCTATAAACATTACTATGAGGACTTCCTTGAAGCAATGATTCAACTGCTTGCTTTGCACTAACAACGTTTTCAGACCTACCAATAATCGCGATAGTTTTACCATATACACTGATAAAAGTATCAGTTAAAGATTCAATTGTTTGTCTACTTTTTCCTTTAGCCCCAATAACCCTTCCTTTAATTCTTTCAAGATGATTCTTATTTTTTATGTAATCAAGTAAAGGAATAATATCTAAAACATAATCTTGTTTTAATAATAATTGAGCAATGTCAGGATTAAAACCACGAGAAATTCCAAGTATTACTTCTTTTAAAGCATATAGATTTAAGCTATTTTCACCTTTGAGCTTTACATCACCTTCTTTGCTGTCAATATCTATGTTTATTCCAGTTAGGAGTTCTAACTCTTCTTTAACAGCACCCTCTTTACCAATTAATACAGCAATTCTATCTTTTGGTATTTTTAATTCGTAATTAAACTCCATAAATAAAAAGAATACGTGTTTTATATTTAAACGTTTACCCTAACTTTTGCTAAGTGATCTAATATTTCAGGTAGAATGTCTCTGACTTTCATGTGCTTTGAAAAAAACCTTATGATGTTTTTAACATCTCTTTCTAGCAGTTCTTTAGCATTATAAGCTTTTATAGTGGTTGATTGACTCATATCAATAAATACCGGCTCACCATCATCGTTTAATATGTTAAATTCTGATAAGTCCCCATGCACTAAACCTGCATCTAATAATTTTTTTATGCAACTAACTGTTTTTTCAAAGAATTCCTCTATGTCATCAGGTACATCGTTTTTTAGTTGATTAGCAGGATCACCAATCATCTCCATTATTAAGATATTGTCTTTGAATGCGTGAGGAGTTGGAACTTTTATTTTTTCTCTTCCAGTAATAAGGTTTCTGTACTCTCTTTGAACCCACGAAAATATTACTTTTCTTTTTTGATTTTCAAGACCTATAAACCTAGGATCGTTACTTATATAATTAAACATCTGGTTAAAATTACAATTTTCAAGACGATAAATTTTAACTATTACATGATCATCTCCTTTTTCAGCAATGAAGATGTTAGCTTCTTTTCCAAGAGCTAAAGGAGTTATAAGTCTTGTAAAGTATCCTTTGTTTGATAATGTGAAAAGATTTCTCTCAGTGAAACTATCAAATACGTTTTTATACGTTTTCCACTCTTCTCTTCCTTTACGAGATTTTCTAACCATTATGAATTGTTAATATTACCTTATATTAATAGTTAATCAAGTAATATTTAAATAAAGAAAGGTTTTCTAGAATGATATGAGTTTAAACGTTGAAGAAATGGCATCTTTTTGTAAAAGAAAAGGAATAATTTATCCAAGCTCAGAGATCTATGGAGGATTATCTGGATTTTTTAATTACGGACCATATGGCTCAGAGATAAAAAAGAATGTTATTGAAAATTGGTGGAAGTATTGGGTTAGAAACAGAGAAGATATCGTGGGAATAGATGGTAGCATAATTGCTAATCCAAAAGTATGGAAAGCATCAGGACACGTAGACGGATTTTCAGATTTAATACTTGAAACAGAAGATGGTCAAGAACAACTAAGAGCAGATCACTTCTTAGAAGATAAACTAGGAGGATTGTTTGATGGAGTAACTCCAGAAGAAGTTGATGAGCTTGTAAAAAAGAATAACTTAACTTATAATGGTAAGAAGCTAAAAAGTTGTGTTTCTTTTAACATGATGTTTACTACAAATATAGGACCAAAATCAGGAAACGTTGCTTATCTTAGACCAGAAACAGCACAAATAATTTTTACAGATTTTAAATTAATACAAGAAAATGCTAGACTAAAACTTCCGTTTGGAATAGCTCAAGTAGGAAAAGCATTTAGAAACGAGATCAGCCCGAGAAACTTTATTTTTAGAAGTAGAGAATTTGAACAAATGGAGATTGAATATTTTATTCACCCAGAAAAAAGAAGCTGTCCTTTCATAAAAGAAGTTGAAGACGTAAAACTTAATGTTTTAAGCTCAGCTATGCAAGGAAAAGGAGAAAAATCAAAGATTTATACTGTTAAAGAAGTTATTGAAAAAAACATCATACAAGAATGGCATGCTTATTTTTTAGCAAAGAACCTTAATTGGTTTGTTAGTCTTGGATGTAACCCAGAAAACTTTAGGGTTAGACAACACCTAGAAAACGAGCTTGCACATTATTCAAGTGATTGTTGGGATTTAGAATATAATTATCCTTTTGGATGGAAAGAACTTCAAGGAGTTGCAGATAGAAGCGATTATGATTTAACAAAACACATAGATCATAGTAAAAAAGACTTGTCTTTGTATGATGAGGAAGATAAGAAAAAGATTGTTCCTCACGTTATAGCAGAACCAAGTCTTGGAGTAGATAGAGCAATACTTGTTTTAATGTATGAAGCATATAACGATGATAAACAAAGAGGAAACATCGTACTACATTTAAATCCAAAGATTGCACCTATACAAGTAGCAGTGCTTCCATTAACAAAGAAGCTTGATGAGCAAGCAAGAAAAGTGTTTGAAGATTTAAGAGAAGATTTTACTTGCTTTTATGATAATAGTGCAAGTATTGGTAGAAGATATGCAAGGATGGATGAGATTGGAACCCCGTTTTGTGTAACATTTGACTTTGATAGCTTAGAAGATGAAAGCGTAACTATCAGGCACAGAGATTCTACTGATCAAGAACGAGTTAAAATAAAAGATTTAAAGATGCATATCTTAAAAAATATTTAACTAATTATTTTTTTATTTCTTAAAATGTTTGTAGTTAAACCCACTTCGTCAGCTAAATTTTTATAAGATAATACTTTGAATAAGAATAAATCATGATCTAAACCTTTTGATTTAGATAATAATTCTAATTCAACTATAGCGTTACAACCCTCAATGTATTTTAGTCCTTTATACTCTTTAATAGGTAAATTTTTTAGTTTACCAGGACCTTTTTTGTAACCAAGTTTTCTTACATATTTAGCTTGAGAGCTAGTTAAGTATTGTAAAAGACATCTTTTTGATAAGTTGTCATAAGTATATGTGCCTTTGTATATTGCAATTAGTATTGCTTTAGGTTTTAAACTAATAGGAGTTACATAAGTACATATATTCATATTAGGCTCATTTTTGTCTGTATACAAACTATATACTTGTTCATCTACTCTGTTCCAAGGTCTTTTCATATAGTTTTTAGAAATTCTTCAGCTTTATTTAAAATATGTTTTTTTCTATCTTCTTTAAGTTTATCAAACATAGCAACCATGACGGCCATCCTAGGATTTTTTTTGAAGAACTCTCTTTTTTTATCAATGAACCTCCAATAAAGACCATCCCATATATCTTGCCAATCCCCCTTTTCATAATCTGACATTTTCATTAAATAAGCACTTCCACTAATATAGGGCTTTGTAGCAAAAGAATCATCAGCAAACTGACCCATACCATAAACATTTGGAACCATGACCCAATCACTACTATCAACGTAGAGCTCCATGAACCACTTATATACCTCGTCTGGGTCTATTTCACAAAGTAACATGAAGTTACTCAACACCATTAACCTTTCTATGTGATGAGTATAACCATATTTAATAACTGTTTTTATAGTATGATCTACAGGCAAAATACCTGTGGACGCGTCATAAAACTTGCTTGATAATTTCTTTTTATGATTAAAAAAATTCTTGTTGTATTCAATGTTATTATAACATCCTCTAACAAACTCTCTCCAACCAATTATTTGTCTTATGAAACCTTCTTTACTTGAGAAATTAACATCTTTAGCTAATGCCTTATCAACAACTTCTTTAGGTGTTAAAAGCCCAAGATTTAACATAGGACTTAAAACACTATGAAATAAAAATGCTTCTTTTGTTGAAATAGCATCTTCATAAGGACCAAAGTCATCAAATCTTTTTTCTAAGAATTCATCAAGCCAAATTAATGCATCTTTTCTTTTAACAGGTAAAAAAAAGTTTTCAGAATCACCTATGTGATCTTTAAAAATATTATTAACTAATTCTGATACTTCTAAAACATGATTTGTTTTTTTAGGAAAAGAAATACTTGGAATTGCTATTTCTTTTGGTAATGGTTTTCTGTTTTCTTTATCAAAACTCCACTTTCCATTTAGAGGCCCACCGGTTTTGTTTATTAAAATGTTTAATCTTTTTCTTTGCCATATATAAAAAGAATTCATAAAAAAAGAATTATTACTTTCTTTCAAATAGTCTTTAAATTCTTGTTTAGATGTCAAAAACGCTTTACTTCTTATTATTTCTAATTCAAAATCGTTTTTTTTACAAAAATCAACTATTATCTTCTCAAAAAACTTATCTTCAATTTCGTAAGTAATTAATTTCTTTAGATTAAACTCAGTCATGGTTTCTAATAATCTGTGAGTATAACTTTTTTCATCTAATTCAAAATAAACTACTTCATTTGATTTTTTTAACTCATCTCTATGATGCCTCATAGCAGATAAGAAAAGAATTATTTTATGTTTATGATACTTAAAATGAGTGCAAAGATTCTTATCTTCTTTCATAAAAAAAAGAGTCTTACCATCATCTAACTCATCATGATTTTCAAACAAACAATTTCCTAGAATTATAGCTAATCTTTCATACATTTTATTTTAATATTCTTCAATTAGCTTCTTTGCTCTCTTTACTATGTCTTTTGCAGTTAAACCATATTTTTTGTATAACTTTTCATAAGGCCCTGATTCTCCAAATTTGTCTTCGACACCTATAATTTTTAGGTGAGCAGTACTTTTTTGAGCAAGTAATTCAGCTACTGCTCCTCCAAGGCCTCCTGTGATTTGATGATCTTCAATAGTTATAACAAGGTCAGTTTTTTTAGCACTTTCAAGAATAGTTTTTTCATCTAAAGGCTTTATTGTATGACAATTTATTACTTCAGCATCAATACCTAGGTCTTCTAATAAATTTGCAGCTTCTAAGGCTTCATGAACACAAGGACCAACCGCGATTAATGTTATGTGATCTCCTTTTCTTAAGATGTTTGCTTTACCAACTTTAAACTCAGAGCTTGGAGTTGTTATTCTTTTTACGCTTTGACGATTTAATCTAAGATAAACAGGCTTATTTATTTTTGAAATGGCAATTGTTGCTTTTGTAGCTTCTAAATCATCACAAGGCTGAATTACTATCATGTTAGGAAGTGATCTCATCAAGGCTATATCTTCAAGCATTTGATGAGTAGCACCGTCTTCTCCAACTCCTAAACCTGAATGAGTACTACATATTTTTACTGGTTGATCGTTATAACAAATAGTTGTTCTTATTTGCTCGAAGTTTCTTCCAGGACTAAATGCAGCAAAAGTTGTAGCATAAGGTATTTTTTTGGTGTGAGCAAGACCACTTGCAACAGTTACTAAGTTTTGTTCAGCTACACCTACTTGGAAAAATCTTTCAGGATATTTTTTTGCAAAACTTGCTACGTTTGTAGATCCACCAAGATCAGCAGTTAGTGCTACAACGTTTTTATTTGTACTACCAAGCTCTAATAATCCTCTTCCAAAGCCAGCTCTAGTTGAATCTTTTCCAACTATTTTTTGTAAACTAGTCATAGAAACTCCTAGTTCTAATAGTTCTTTTTTTGAAATACCAGGAAGAGATTTTTGGTATCTGTTAAGAATTGATTGTTTTAATGAAGATAGAGACTTAGTTGAGCTTTTGTTAATGTCTTGTTTAGATATTTTTGTGTACGGCAATTTTTCTTTTACGTCTAAACATTTAAATTTTAAGATGTTGTCTGCATCAAGTAACGGTAATTTTTCTTCGTCTTTTGTAAAATATCCGTGTTCTAATAATTTCATTATTAAATAAGTGTTATTTTTTTTATGAAATGATTGCTGTAAATTGAAATGAGTTAGCTCTTCTTGTTCTTTAAAAAAATCAAATTCTTTAGGAGTTACTCTTATTATTCCATCTGCTTTTTGTTGTTTTAAAAATAGTTTTTTATCTAAACTTTTTGTTTCTCCTTTTTGTTTTACTAATAATTCATCGGTGTTTTTTGAACGTTTCATTTAAGTTCCTCCAATGCTTTTTTTAACTCTTCATCATTTGGAGTTTTGCCGTGCCACTTGTAATCATTTTCCATAAAACTAACTCCTTTTCCAGGAGTTGTATTTGCAACTATTACACAAGGCTTATCTTTTATTTTAGAAGCATTGTTTAATGCTCGCTCTATTTCTTTAAAATTATTACCGTTAATTTCTTGTACGTGCCAATTGAAAGATTTGTATTTGTCCGCAAGGCTTCCAAGAGGTAATACTTCTTCGGTATTACCATCTATTTGTATGAAGTTTCTATCAATTATAACTATAAGGTTGTTTAATTTGTATTTGGCTGCAAATAATACTGCTTCCCAAGTATTTCCTTCTTGATGTTCACCGTCACTTGTTATACAAACTACTTTGTTGTTTAACTTATCTAATCTAAGACCAAGCGCTATTCCTGCTGCTTGACTAATTCCACTTCCTAGAGGACCAGAAGTTGTTTCAATACCTGGAAGAGCAGTTCTGTGAGGATGTCCTTGAAGAGGACTTCCAAGTTTTCTTAAAGTGTTAAGTTTAGCTTTGTTAAAAAAACCTTTATGAGCTAAAACAGTGTATTGAACGGGACATATATGTCCATTGCTTAAAATTAAGTAATCTCTTTTTTTATCTAATGGCTTTTTTGGATTTATTTTTAAGAACTTAAAATATAGATATGTGAATATTTCAACCATACCTAAAGGACCTGCAGTATGTCCGCTGCCTGCTTTATTTAACATTTTAAGCATGTCACTTCTTATTTCTTTAGCTTTTTTTACAAGATCCATTTCCCACCAACTTTTTGTATTGTTCTTTCATATTTTTTGATTTCGTTATAAAAGAACCTACACATACAAAATCTAAACCTCTTAATAAATGTATGTTCTCACTATTTACTCCTCCATCAACACCTATGACTAATGAAGGATTTTGTTTTTTGAATAAAAATACTTTATCAATAACTTCTTCTAAGAAAACCTGCCCTTGCCTTCCAGGATTAACCGTTAAGAACAAGTAACGATTAGCACCTTTAACTATAACAGGCTTTGTTCTTGGATTAAAAGCTATACAAACTTCAAATCCTAAAGAATTTGCTTTTAAAATCGCTTTATTAACATCTTTTGTGGATTCAAAATGAATTATTATCCTCTTGAAACCTTTTTGTTTTAATACTTCAAAATACTTTTCTGGCTCTTCGACCATTAAATGAGCTTCAAAAAAACCATTTAGCACTGGTAAATCAGCAGGAATTATACTTTTTGTATCAACAAATATTCCATCCATAAAATCTATTTGTATCACTTCACAAAAACCTAACTCTTCTAATTGAGAAGATAATTCATCTAATTTATTTGTTAAAATAGCAGGTATTACATCCATTTAACTAAATAATAGTCCGATACTTTTAAATAAGTTTCTTTCCATAATTAATATATGAACATTTGTGATCTGGACACTAACCAGAAAAACATTACCATAACTGGTAAAATAATAGAGATAAGCGAAATAAGAACTTTTACGCGCTTTGGAAACCCAGGAAAAGTAGCAGTTGCAGTCTTACAAGATGAGTCTGGAAAAATAGACTTAACCTTGTGGGATGATGAAACAAATGAATTCAAAGAAGGCGACACCGTCATAATAGAAAACGGTAAAGTCAAAGAATTTAGAGGAAACATACAACTTAGCTCAGGTAGCCGAGGAACAATAGAAAAGCTTTGAAAACTTTTATAAATGAAACCTTGTTTACTAAGTCTGGGTTCTTAGCTCAGACTGGGAGAGCGCACCGCTGAAGCCGGTGAGGTCCTGGGTTCAAATCCCAGAGGACCCATCTAACAAGTTCTTAACAAGCATCGTAGCATACGACCCTTTAGGCAAATAAAACTTAAACCTAACCTTTTTATAGATATCCCCATCTGATTCTACTTCAAATTCTAAGTCTTTGTAATCAATAAATAAAGAACGATTAGTACCTTCAGCGCTAAGACTTGGAATTTCTCTTATAATAAAAGATCTTAAAGAAATATTTTCTTCTTCTAATAGTTCATCTATTATAGGTTCTAAATCTTCAGGTATGTCTGATCCAAAACCAATTATAGGTATTTGTCTTTGATTAGACCGCGGATTTTTTTGTAGATATCTTTTAACAGTTTCATTCCATAAAAAGCTTTGATAAGCATGAACGTATAACATAAGCATCTTAGGCTGTATTTGTCTTAGAGCATTTACATAATCATTTGGATTATCATACAAAACTTTTTTTAAGTGTCTTGCTTTTTGTTGATCGAATTCAAGTATTAAGTTTACTGCTTCTTCAAACTTTGAATTAACAATAAAGCGGCCAATAACATGATTGTTTGAGCTAAACCTTTGTTCATCAAAGTAATTAGGAACACGTTTTTTAGCTATCTTAGGATCTTTTAATTCACGAACTACTATCTCAAAATTGTTACCTTCTAAGTCTCCAAGACTTACAGGACCATCAGATTTACCTTGATAAGTTAGCGTGATGTTTTCTGTTTCAAAACCAGAAGGCTTAGAATCAAGTATAGATATGTACTGATAAGTTATAGCTCTTCTATCTTTTAATCCAGCATAACTTATTTTTTTTCTATCAACATTAAGCTGCTTTGCCACTTCAGTTATAGCTGCCTCAGTTGTATAATCTATTTTTTTTAAAAGATAAATAGAATACCTACCTGTTTTATTTAAAGTTCTTTTAAAAACCTCTTTTACTATGAAGTCTTCTGGATGTTTTTTTAGAATCATTATAATCTGTTTCTTTTCTTTGGAACAAGCAATATCGTGCTCATAACTTTTATGTCTTTGTGTCTTGGAACAAAGGTTTTTTGCTTTAAATGAATCTTAGCTTTTGTAAATGCCTGATCTTTTATTTTTTGAACTCTTTTATCAAAATTATTTTTATGAGTTTTAATTCTTTTATCATATTCCTTGTTTTTAGATTCAAGTTGAGAAACTCTTTTTTCCCAGTGTTTCATTTCCCTTGTTTTTTTTGCAAGATTGGTTTTTGTTAAAAACTTCTTTATGTATCTTTTAGTTTTAGTTGAAAATAATTTCTTTTTAAATTCCTTAATCTTTTTGTTATTTGATTTCTTTCTATCCTCATACATAGAGACAAATTTATTCTTTTTATCTTCTAATTTTTGTATTCTAGGCTTAATCATTTTTTTAAGATAAACATGGTTTGCCTCAACCACTTTATCTCGGTCTGTGTTTACAGCATCAGTTATAGTACTAATAAAGAATTTAGTTTTAACTTCTACTTTTACTTCCCTTATAGCATAATTTATTGTGTCTTTTATGTTTCTTTTATGTCTTTCAACAACTACGTTATCAGGAACATAAGTTGACCAAGTTACTCTACCAAGGTAATTTCCTACAGGTATTAACTTTGTTGTAAGATCAAAAGTAAAAGGACCTCTTAGAGGAAATTTATGAGATTTGAAAGGTTTAACTTCACAAACAATTCTTAGATGAGGAATATAAACATCAGCCTTAGTCATAGCAATTTTTATTTGTGTTTCATCACTATTATTTTTTACTTGTTTTATTAAGTTTTGAAGAATCTTGTTATCTACTTTTTCTGCTTTTTTACGCTCAACCACCTTAGGCTTTGAAGCTTTTTTTGTTTTAACAGAAGTTATTTTTTGTTTTATTTGCTTTAAAACAATCTCTCCTTTTACAAAGGGTCTTGAAGAAGGATTGTTTACCCACGCTATTTCTTTATCTTTTAATGGACCAGAATGATAAGTGTATAGCCATCTAGACTTAATAGTTTTTTTTGTATTAGATATAGAGTTATTATATACAAACATACCTGTTTTTAATGAAGCAATTTCTTGTTTTAAATCAGAAGGCGCCATATCTAATGCAGTTGCTACTTTTTCCATATCATTTTCTGTTCTAAGCTTTCCAATAAACCTCGTACCAATATTTCCAAGTATTTTATAATCTATATCTCCTGGGTTTTGAGTAGCAAGTATTATTCCAAGTCCAAAAGCTCTTGCTTGCCTAATTAATAATTCTAATATCTTTTTTACAGGAGGATTGCTTGGAGCTGGAGGTAATAATCCTGCTATTTCATCTATGTATAATATATATTTTAACTTTTCACTTCCTCCTTTTTCAAGTAAGAATTTGTATATTTCAAATAATATTTTTTCAACTACTAATTGTTTTTCTTGTTGGCTGTGAACAAATCTTAAATCAAAAACAGACAAATTATTTTTTACGAACTGATCTTTAACATTTATAGTTTCACCTTCTTTCCAAGCTTTTTTAGAAGGACTGCTAAGTAATAAGTTAAGATTTGCAGCTGCTTTTAATCTGTCTTTTTCTTTTAAGAAATCTTCTAAGTCTAAACTACCAATTTTTTGGAAAGGAGGATTTATTAGAAACTCTATTAATTTTTGAATTGTTAGATCTTCTTTATTATTCCAAAAAGTAAGAATTATTTCACTTATCAAAGATTGTACCTTTTCAACGTTAGAAGATATGCTTGCAAGCTGAGTTATACTGGCACTTAAAGGTTCGACAAAATTAGCAACTTCAGTTATATCTAAATTTTCAAAGTGCTTTGGTCTGCTTAGATCAGGCATTAAGCTTACAGGGATTCCTTTATTGCTTTTAGGAGTGTAAATCTTTGTTTGATAATCAAGTGAAGGAGCATATTGTAACTCGTCATAATATTTTTGAGCTGTACTAGTTGCTTTTCTTCCAGTAACAAAAGGTCTGAAATCAAATTTTTCGTTATGAATACCAAGACCTGCTATATCTCCTTTAGGATCTATTGCAATAACAGGTATTTTTTTTAAAAGTGCTTCTTCAACCAATACTTTACACATAACTGTTTTACCAGAACCTGTTGTTCCAAGAACCGCCGCGTGCCTTGTTAAGTTTTGAATGTTGAACTTTGCGTCTTCGCTTATATTAATTTGACTCATAATAAATAGTAGTTACACTAAATTGTATATAAATCTTATCTAAAGATTAGTTTTATTTGTTGTTTATTCATTTTAGGTTTAATAATTCGTATCTAGTTGAATCATCATAAGAATAATTAAGAGTTGCTCTATGAGTATTCATTTGAAGATGTCTTACTTGTTCTTGACATCTATATAAAGAATAATTTTGTTCTACGCTTTTTAATTTATACCCTGCAAGACCTGATAATATTATTGCGCCACCCAACACTATGCTAAACGCCACATTATTTA
Source organism: Candidatus Woesearchaeota archaeon (assembly GCA_047602735.1). Classification (GTDB taxonomy): domain Archaea; phylum Nanobdellota; class Nanobdellia; order Woesearchaeales; family 21-14-0-10-32-9; genus SKIS01. The sequence continues at coordinate 138,737 of JBLKOK010000001.1, forward strand.
TTTTATGGTTTTGTATTAGCTGTTTGTTTTGAGCTTCTAAAATTTCTAATTTTGTTTGTAAATCTTGTTCCATAAATTTAAGTAATAAAATGTTTTTTAAAAATATTTTTAGTTATACTCAAACTTTTTAAAAACAAAAAATCTCCTACAAATAAAGATGTTGAACCTGTAGCGCAGTCTGGATAGCGCGATTGCCTCCTAAGCAATAGGTCGAGGGTTCGAATCCCTCCAGGTTCGTTTAAGAAGATGAATATAGAAAAAAAACATTTAATGATATTTACAGCAATACTAGGAGTTTTGCTGTTTTGGTATGTTTTTACAAAAGTCCCTCTAAGAGAGGTTTTAAACACAATAAGTAATGCGACCTGGCAACTAATAGCCCTGTATCTTGCTTCAGTTATATTAATACAATTAGTTCTTACATATAGATGGAAAATAATTCTTGAAAGCCAAGGAATAAAACATAGCTTTTGGAAACTTAACAATTATAGGATGGCAGGTGTGAGCGTTGGTTTTTTAACACCTTCAGCTAGTCTTGGAGGAGAACCTGTTAGAGCAGGACTTTTATCAAAAGAAGCAGATTTATCATTTGAAAAAGCACTTAGTAGCGTTGTTATAGATAAAACAATAGAGCTTAGTAGTAGCGCAGTATTTTTTATTATAGGAAGCATAATACTTTTGTTAGCTTTTGTAGTTTCTCCAAAACTAGAAATAGCCCTTATAATAATTAGTTTGATATTCTTGTTGCTTGTTATTAGTTTTAATTATCGTATGTTTCAAGGTAAAAAGTTTTTTCATCCAATAATAAAATTTGTTGGGCTTTTAAAAGTTAAAAGAATAAAGAAAATAGAGAATAAGATATTAGATTTTGAGAAGTTAGTACTTAAATTTTTTAAAAAAGACAAAAAACATTTTGTTTACGTAGTGTTATTTAGCTTGCTTAGTTGGATTATTATGTTTGTCGAATACAGCGTACTAGCAAGGATAGTAGGACAAAATCTTGAAGCAATACAAATATTTCTTGCATTTAGCTTTGTTGGAGGCGCATATATCTTGCCAATACCTATGGGTATAGGTGCTTTAGAAGCAGGCCAAGTAAGTCTTTTTAGTATTATACAAATAAGTGCAGCTGCTGGACTTGCACTTGCTTTAATTGTTAGATTAAAAGATACATTGCTTTCAGCAATAGGTGTTTTAATATTTTTTAAATACGGACTTAACTTCAATGCATTAAAGAATGCTAGGGTTAGTGATAAAGAAAGAAAAGAAGTTATTAAGAAACTATGATTTTTTTAATTTATTTTTAAAAATAGATCCCATACCTTTAAGAGAGCTATAAAATTTAGCGTTATCACCAACTATGGAATTTTGTTTTTTTCTAATTTCTTCTAATATATCAGAAGGATTATTTGAATTTGTTAGTGTTAATGCATTAGCTAGAGATGATAATATGTGGCTGTCACTTCCTGCAATCATAGGCATATCTAATTTTTTTGCCCACTCTAAGCTTTTTATGTTGTTTCTTTTGCTTTTAGTCGCATTTAAAACTTCTACAGCATCAAGATTTTTTAGTAAAGAATCATCTTTTTTTATTGTTTTAGCAAGCCCTTTTAGTGTCATGAACGGATGAGGTACTGCCCTTAGAGCATTGTAATCAGAAGCCATATCTAATATATAACTTGTTGATAGAGTTACTTTGTTTGATCTTCTATTTAGTTTTTTATTTGGAGAGATATGACGATTATAAAATGCTTCAAGTTCAGAATGCTTATCAAAATATAACAGTACGTCTTTTGAAGTTATACTAGTGACTTCTATTCCAGGCACTACTAATAGTTTTGGAAACATTTTTTTTAATAACAAAGAGCCTTTAATTTCGTTATGATCAGTTACTGATACCCCTATTTTGTGTTTTGATAATAATTCACCAAATTCTTTTAGCTTAGTATTACAATCATGACTATACTCAGTATGAGAATGCATATCTATTTTAGTTATGCTTTTATCTAATTCTTCAAAATTTTTTATCATTTTAACTTATTTACAAGCATAGCTACCTTCTTGCCGTCAGCTTTTCCTTTAAGAGCACTCATAGCCTTACCCATTAAAGCACCCATAGGAGCACCTTTGTTTTCAGAAATAACTTTTTTTACTATTTTTTCAACTTCATTATCATCTAAAGCCTCGTATTTTGAATAATCTATTTTCTTCTTTGTAGATTCAACTAATATATCCGGCACACTAGATATAGAGATTTTTTGTTTTTCTAAATTAGATAATAGTTCGTCTACGACTAAGTGTTTTAGAAGTCCTTCTTTTCTTTCAACGTCTTTTGCTTTCATTAATAATACATCAACTATTATTCCTGCATCTAATTTTTTGTATTTTTTGAATAACTCCTCAAAGTCATCATTGTTTTTTACAGCAAGTGTTGCTTGATCTTTACTTAAGGAATATTCTTTTTGATATCTTTTAATTTGCTCTTCTAATGTTTCAGGTATTTTAACTTTAAAATTAGGTATTATTACTTCTACATCTGTTTCTGGATACATACGATCTGCACCAGGCATAGGCCTTAGATAAGTAGTTGAAAAATCAGCTTCTGCTTTTCTTACTCCGCTTTCAACTTTCTTTTTTTGTTTGATTAAACTTAATTGACGTTTTATTTCAAAATCAATTACCTTAGGGATGTTTCTGTAATCTTGAAAACCTTTAACCTCGGTTCTTGCCCCTCCTTTAATTGAAACATTAACATCTTGTCTTATACTACCAAGACCTCTTTTTACATCTATACTTCTCAAAAACATTCCTAGTTTTTTTGCAACTAATTTACATTCCTCCGGGCTTTTTATATCAGGAGCAGTAGCAATTTCAAGCAAAGGAATACCCAGCCTAGAAATATTATACGTATCTTTTGTTTTTGTTCTTTTTATTACTTGAGCAGATTCTTCTTCTAAACAAAGAGATTCAATCCTTATCTTTTTATTTTCAACTTCTATATAACCATTTTTTGCAATTAGAGCTGTTCTTTGAAAACCAGAAGTATTAGAACCATCTATAACTGTTTTTCTCATAAACTGTATGCAATCCACTACTTTCATGTTAAGAAGCTTTGCAAGTTTTAATGCTTCTATTATAGCAGCTTTATTAACTTCATGAGGTGGTTCATCATCTGTTTCAACCAGACAAGTTGTATCATGATATGCTAAGTATTCAAATTCTTTTGATTTTTCTAATTCGTGTAAAGCAGCTTTATCTACTTGACCCGATTCACCTGCACTAGCTCTTAGCTGTCTTTTAAAACTAAAATGAGGTTTGTCTTTTCTTATAACAGTTTTACAATTACAAAAAAGCTTTTTTCCTTCAAGCTGCTGGTGTATTTCAAGTCCTGCTTTAAAACCAAGTTCTTCGTAATTAATACTCTGTTCTGTCATTTAGCTCCCCTGATATATCTTCGTAATATAATTTCTTTATTTCTTCGTATTCGTAGTTGCTTAAAAGCCATGATAATTTTATGTAAGCAGTTTCTGGAGTCATAGAAATATTGTGACCTATAACGCCTATTTCTTTTAATAAACGAGCAGGACTGTAAACATTTAAGTTTATACGGCCATGAATACATTGACTTGTCATCACAACTGGTTTTTTTAGAGCAAATTTCTTAATAGAGTCAAATATTTGTTTATTAGACTTTGTGTATTCATCTTTTTGACCAATAGGCATGTGACCAAGACCAGTTCCTTGTAGTATTAAACCATCATAATCCTTGTATAACTCAATTTCAGCCGTAGGCATGTTTGGTCTTGAAGTAATCATACCAACTTTTAAAGATTTGAAGTAAGAAGGATTAAAATCATATGTTTTTGGCTGTTCAAATTTTAATAAACCTGTTTTGTAATTAACAACTCCTGCTTCTTTGCTGTTTACTGGTTTAAAAGCATCTCTTCTTGTTGTATGAAGCTTTCTTATGTTATGCGCGTTTAAAATTAAACAATCTTCATCATCAATTGTTTTATGCATACAAACAAAAACTCCTTTAGACTTTGAATTTTTTATGAAATAAGCAGCATTTATTAGATTAGTTGCAGCATCACTTGACGGACGGTCACTGCTTCTTTGACTTCCAACAACAACTACAGGTATTTGTATTCCTTTTAATATAAAACCAAGAGCACTAGAAGTATAATGCAAAGTGTCTGTTCCATGAGTTAGTATTATTCCTTTATATTTATCTTTTAAAGACACAATTTTTTTTGCGATTAGATTGTAATGAGAAAAATTCATGTCATCACTAGGCATATTCCTAATGAGCTCACTATCAATTTTGTAATCAGTTAATTCAGGGAATAAACTAATTATTTCTTTTGGAGTAAAAGAATCACTTACAGCACCAGTTTTATAATCAACCTTACTTGCTATTGTTCCCCCAGTGTGAAGTATTAATATCTCCGCATTTTTTACAGGCTTAGAACTTATAGTTTTTACAGACGGCTTTTTTATTAACTTTGACTTCTTAATCTTCTTCTTAGAAACACCTTCGTTGTAGCCAGAACTTAGTTTTACAAATACAAAATCAGAATTTTCAGATATGAATATAGCTTGGAATTTTTCATCTGTTTCAAATTCGTATGTTGCACCTGATATGTATTTCATGTATACTAAAAGTATTCATCTATATAAAAAAGTTTTGAGAGAAAAAAAAATTAGCCATAATAACTTGGCTTTTCGTCTTTCATTCTTTGACCAGTAGCACTTCTAAAGTGTTTTTCTAAATCCTTATAGGCTTGTTCTACTTCTTTTGTCACAGAAGGACGTACTTTCTTTAAAGCATCATTAAAATCTGCTTGAGTTATCTTAGTTGCCTTTATGTCCTTTCTTAGAGCAAGCATAGCTGCTTCACGACATACACTTTCAATATCTGCTCCTACAAATCCTTGAGTTACATCAACTAAGTGCTGGAAGTCTACGTCTTTTGAAAGAGGCATGTTCTTTGTGTGAACCTTAAATATACTTTCTCTTGCTTTTGAATCAGGAGCTCCAACTAAAAGTATTCTATCAAACCTTCCAGGTCTAAGAAGCGCCGTATCTAATATGTCTGGCCTGTTTGTTGCAGCAACAATTACAATATCTGCAAGTTCTTGCAAACCATCCATCTCAGTTAATAATTGATTAACAACACGCTCAGTTGTTTTACCATCATCATTACTCGCAGTTCTTTTTGGAGCAATACTATCAATTTCGTCAAAGAACACAATTGTTGGTGATGCTTGTCTTGCTTTTTTAAATATTTCACGAACAGCTTTTTCACTCTCACCCACCCACTTACTTAAAAGTTCAGGTCCTTTAACACTTATAAAGTTAGACTCTGCTTCTTTTGCAACTGCCTTAGCTAAAAGAGTCTTACCCGTACCCGGAGGACCATATAACAATACTCCTTTTGGAGGTTTAACTCCTAGCTTTTTGAATTCGTTTTTGTGTTTTAGAGGCCATTCAACAGCTTCTATTAGTTCTTGTTTAACATCATCTAATCCGCCAACGTCTTTCCAAGTTGTATCTGGAGCTTCAACGAATACTTCTCTTAGAGCAGATGGTCTTACTACTTTTAATGCATCTTTGAAGTCATCCATTGTTATTCTTAGTTTTTCTAATATTTTTGGATCTATTGCTTCGTCATCTTCTAATTTTAAGTCAGGAAGAAGCCTTCTTAAAACATTCATAGCAGCTTCTTTTGTTAGTGAAGATAGGTCAGCTCCAACAAATCCATGAGTTACTTCTGCTAATTTTTTTAATACAACATCTTTTGCAAGAGGCATGTTTCTTGTGTGAATTTTTAATATGTTAAGTCTTCCTTCAAGTTGAGGAACACCTATTATTAGCTCCCTGTCAAACCTTCCAGGTCTTCTAAGAGCAGGATCTAGTGCATTAGGTATGTTTGTTGCTGCAATTACAACTATTTTACCACGACTTTTAAGTCCGTCCATTAAAGAAAGTAATTGCGCTACTACTCTTCTTTCTACTTCTCCTTTGCTTTCTTCTCTTTTACTAGCTATAGCATCTATTTCATCAAAGAAAATTATGCTAGGACTGTTTTTTTCTGCTTCATCAAATATTTTTCTTAGATTAGCTTCACTTTCCCCGTAGAACTTAGACATTATTTCAGGTCCATTAATAACATAAAAATTGCTGTTTGTTTCATTAGCAACTGCCTTAGCTAAAAGAGTCTTACCAGTCCCGGGAGGACCATGTAATAGTACTCCTTTTGGAGGTTCAATTCCAAGTCTTTGGAATAATTCAGGGTGTTTTAGAGGAAGTTCTACCATTTCACGAATCTTTTTGATTTCGTCACTAAGACCTCCAACGTCTTCATAGCTTACTTCAAACGTGTTTTCTTCTTCGTCTAATTCTACTCCTTCTTGTTTATATTCTATCTTAGTGTTTTCTGTTATGATTAATGGTTGATTTTTAGGATCACAATTGACAACAACGAACTTTATGTCAGCTAAACCAAATATTCCGCCAAAGGTGTCTTCTGTTCCAAGTTTTCCTAATATGTCTGCGAGTCTTGGATCAGCTATTGTTGTTGCTCTTCTAGGAGCTCCCCCGAGGCTTATTAAATCTCCTTTCATAATTGGACGACCTAGAAGTCCTAATTTGAAAAGGCTTGGGTTATTTGTGCTTATTATCACTCCCTCTCTTGCAGGAGCAATAGTTACAGATTTTGCTTCATGAACATCTGCTTTTTTTACAGTTACAAATTCACCTATACCACTTCTTGAGTTTCTTCTCAAGATACCATCCATTCTTATTATGTTTAAACCAATATCTCCAGGTAACGCCCTATCAACTATTCCTATTGTTGATCTTTGACCTTTTATTTCAACAAAGTGTCCTTCTCTGACCCCGATCTCTCTCATGTATCTTGAGTCAATACGAACTATTCCTTTGTTTACGTCATCTTGTATTGTCTCTGTTACTTTAAGTTTTATTTCTAAGTCAGACATACTTGTTCACCTACGTCGTTTGTTTTTTTAGTTTGATTTTACGTTTGGCATTGGGATAGGACTTGGTAGTTCTATTTCTCTTGCCAGAATTATTGTTTGTAAAACCGCTTTGTTCATTATAGGATTTAGGTACTTAGGAGCGGACTCTTTGTCTATTTTTTTATCTTTCTCCCATTTTTCTAATAAGTCTTTAACTGCGTTTTCATCGTCTAAAGCAAGTAGTCTTCCTTTTAGACTTATTTGACCTATGTCAGGGTTATAAGTAGTTGTGTATTCGAATTCTACTTCTATTGTTTTTCTGTCTTTGTCTAAATTTAATTTTGATTCTTTTAAATTTACAACTTTAACGTTGTTTGATACGTTGACACTTCCTTTTGGAGCTTTATCTTTTTTAGCGTTTATCTCTGTAAATGCGATGTTTATTACGTTCACAATATCACCTACAAAATAGGATGTGTTTTGTTTATATAAATCTTTTTACCAATTTGTATCATAATAAGAGTTATATACTCGTACTACTTCTTTGTTTTCAAATAAAACTATTTGCTCATCATTCCTTGTATATCCTTGATTTGTAGGGTTTAAGCTTCCAGTTATTACTTTTTTATCAGTAATTATTAGTTTGTTGTGCTGTAATACCCCTGTGCTTATTTTGTGAGGTGTGTCTTTTAGTTGCGGTACTGCCCAAACATTTGTGTTTTGCCAACCCTCTATTACTCCTGAGACGTTGTTTGTTCTTAAATGAGTTAGATGTATTAGTTTTGCTAGTTCTTTGTCTGTGAATGTGAAAAATAAGAATCTTAAGCTATTTGACTCATTTACTGTTTTGTGAAGAGCCGTTTTGCAATCATGTACTTTGCAAAATTTATGAGTTACTAAATAGTTGTTGTGATAAAAGCGTTTTATGAAAAAATAAGGTCTTTTGTTTAAGCGTCTTAATTCGTTTTTGAAGTTCCAAACAAAGAATTTGCTTTCAATAAGCACCATGTTGTTGTGATGATTTAGATTAGCAGTAGGGTTTGCACTTGAAAATATTACATGTGTCTTATTTAAAATGCAAAACTTATGATGCATAATTCCCTCTGAGCGTATAGGTTTTCCTCTTCCAAAGTAATTTGAGCTATCTACATAGACTGTTGCAAGATCATATATTTCAGGTATTGTTACGTGGTAAAAAGCACAAGTAGCATTATTTTTTTTGAGGTGTTCTAATAAGAATTCTTCGCAATCAGTTTGTGGACAAAAAATTATTTGCATCATCCCCGTTTCTTGAAATAGTAAAGCAAGTAAAAGTTCCATTAATAAATAAATTTTAGAACAAAATTATAACATGTTTTATGATTTACTCGGAAAATTCGTTGTTTTTCTCGTATTCTTCAAGGCTTTTTAGTGTTGCAAACTTAGTTCCCGGGTGATGAGATTCTATTTCATCTAATGGATGAGGTTCAACTTCGTAGCTTATACCCATTATTTTGGCCGCTTCACTAAGTTCTTCTCTAAGTATTACTCTTAGAGGATATATAGCCTTTTTTATTTCATATTCTTTGTTTTCTAAAAAACTATCTAAAAACCTTTTAGTTTCTACTTCAAGAGATGTTGGAATTATCATTCCTTCTGTGAATTTATTTGTTTCTTGTAAGATTAATCTTCCTCTATAAACTTTTGTTAGAAGAGCCTTAGCTAACTCTGTTTCTTTTGTTTTTAGTATTAAGTATGTTTTGTTAAAATCAAATGTCCCAATTAGGTTTTTCCTTATTCTTTTTATTAAGACCTCTAAGAAGTGTTTTTTGCAATAAGCACTATAAGATAAGATTATTGTTGCTTTTTCACCACATTTTTGACATGTTTTCATTTTACAATAGTTACAAAATAGAAACATTTATATATTTTTTATTACTACGAAATAGTATAAACAAAAAAAAATGTTTCACTCACCTCTTTTTCCCGGGAGAGCTTTTGGCTTTCCTGGGTTTATAATTTATAAAAACTAAAGCTAGAAGTAATGCTAAAAAAGATATTAGTATTCCAACAAATAAACCCAATACAAAATAAGGGTTTCTTACAAACAAGAACATAGAAGGACTTGAACCAGACGGAAAATACATATCTAAATTAGTAAATTCAGCAGCATATTCGGAAAATATTATTGAAAGTTCAGGATTTTGATTTATTAAAGAATTTGCGTAATCAAAATAACTATAGCCTAAAATACTAAATTCTTTAGCATTATATATTTGTTTATACGCAATATCAAGTTTGTCTTGAGCTAAATCCACATAAGAATCTTCACGTACCATCGCAGTTAAAAGTAGAGCGTTAATGTCAGCTTTTATTCTTGTAGCCCTAAATAAACAAAAAGCAAAGTCACCATCATTTGCTATACCCCTTACACTTGTTAGCTCTTCTGAGAATCTACCCGTAGTTCCCGCTATGAATTGTAGATAACTTAACCTTTCTTCTACTTCAGCTATTTTAGTACTACACGCACTGTTTAAATAGTTAGTATCAAGATCTAGCGAAGTAGAATCATAATCAAAAAACCTTGACCAAGCAATCGCGCTATAAAATCTCTCACTTATATATGCAAGATTATCTAAAGCATTATCTCTTTCTAACAAGTTCTTAGTTTCAAATAATCTTTCTTTTACTATAACACTAGCCTCAAGGTCAGAAAATGTGTTTAATTCTTTTGCATAAATTTCACTAGAAAATTCTTCGAACTCAGCTTTTAAGTCTTCGAAGATAGTTTGTTTTTCTTCATCAGTTAAATTTTGAAATAAGTATGCTCTTGCTGCAACATTTGCTCCAAAGCAAAAACTTGCCGCACTATAAAAATCTCCTCTTTGCATTGCAAGTTCAGCATCGTTTAAAGCGTCTTGAGATTCATTAAATCCTAAAGGAAACATCTCATAGTGTCTATTACACAGATCCCCTGATATTTGACCCATTATCTGAGTGTATTGGAAAGGAACTTCTATTTCCCCCACAAGTCTTGAGTAATCTTTATTTGTAAAAAACCAAAGTGCCTCTTCTATATCAGAAACAACTTGTATATCTATACCTTCAACCACTAATGAATCAGCATAAGTAACATTTTCATCTTGCATATCTAAAACACTCCATTTAGGTAAAAGAACCATATCAAATCCCGCGTTTTTAGCAGCAATAGTTTTAGCTTTTATTCCAGATACAGGACCTATTATTCCCCCGCTGTTTATTGTTCCAGTCATAACAACATTCTTGTTTAAACTAACTCCGTCTAAAACACTTATTGTTAGAATAGTTGTAGCTGCTCCAGCGCTAGGTCCTCCAACTAAAGCCGATGTAGCTCTTATTGTATAAAAGAAATCATGATTTGAACAATCAACATCTAAAAAATTACATGCAACTTCTTTTCCAAACCTAGTACTTATTTGAGTATCTAATTGAGTCAGCGGAAAACTATCTATAAATACTCTTCCAGTTCCAGGTCTTATTTCTAGTTGAAGATTGGCTGTCCCTCCAAACGTTCTGTTTTCTATTTCGCCAACAGTCAATAGAGTTATTTGCGAAGTCGATGCATAAACTATGTTAACTGTAAATAATAGTACTAACAACACTAATAATTTCTTCATTTTTTATTTTTCCCTCTAAGCTGTACTTTTTCAAGTCTTTTTAACACTTCTTCTTTATCAACTACGCTGTAATGTTTTAAAAATTCTTCCCAAACCTTGTTTTTTACTTTAAAATGTTTGCTTTCAAGAGATTGATGAAATAAATGAAGATCTACAGCTTTATCTTCTTGCTTAGTTGATACTTTTGCAAGTCCAAAATCAATTATTTTTATAGAGTCCACATACATCATATTTCCCGTTGTTAAATCTCCATGAACTATGTTTTTATCATGCATAATAGAAACTGAATTGGCTATTTGTTTAGCTAAGATTGGTTTTTCATCTAAAATCTCTTTTACAAGAGTGCCTTTGATAAATTCCATCTCTATAGTGTTATTTGTTGTTTTGAAAACTTTAGGAGCTATGTTTTTTAGTTTATTCATTATTTTAGCTTCTCTTCTAGTTCTATAACTAATTAATTCGTCATCAAGTTCTTTAAGCCTATAGTTTTTAGACTCCCTAACTTTAAGTATAATACTAGAAGAAGCATTAAAATAAATTTTAGCTTCCGCTCCTTGAGCTATTAATTCCATAAATTAAAAAAAAATATGAAATATATTTAATTGTTTTCAAAATTCTTCTTCATAAGAGTCATCTAAAAATAGTTCGTCCATTTCCCACTTACTTAAATTTTTTTGATTAAGTAAATTTATGTTTTTCTTGGACTGCTTACTACTTCTGATTTCCTCTAATTGGAATTCATCCTCAATAGTGTTTATGTCATTCATTTTTGTTTTACCTCCTTTGATAAAAGGACACCTAGTATATAAATCTTACTATTTTTAATCACCAGTAAGTAACAACTCGGTATTGGTTGGTTATTATATCTAAGTGTTCAACCCCTGTGGAAGCATAATAATGGTTTTTTTCATTTAAATATTTTATTGACAAAATTACTTTAGAGGGATTCTCCTCAAAGCACCACAGCTACAAGTTATAACTAGTTTAGACTTAGAAACCCTTATTTTAGCATTAATACCTGGCTTTAGATAACTACCACACACCTTACAATAAACAAATTTTTGATCTTTAGTGAATCCAACTTTGTGCTTCGTAGAAATATTTCTTGCAATTTGTAAATACCTCGAAGATAACTCAGGACTTTCTTTAAAGACAGAGCCTGCAAGCTCAAACAAATTTTTAATTCTCTCAGAAGCTATTTGTTTAAATTTATGCTTAAATGATTTTTTCATAAATAATAAGTAAGAAGCAATAATATAAAAAAACTATTAATAATTAACTTCTATATAGAAAATAAACAGTAAAGGTATAAAATATAAATACACAGAATGCATCACTAATACTAATATGGGAATATTAGACTATTTTTTTAAGAAAAAAGAGAAAAAAACGATTAAACTAAGAGATCTTAATAGTTGGATTTTAGAACAAACACAAAAACTTACAGATGAAACAACACTTATAAATAACGAGATAAGAAGCAAAAAGGCAAAAATAGAAGAATACTTAGATGAACTAGAAGAAAAATCACTTGTGACTCCTGAAGTTGTTCCAGACAGAGCAAAAACAATATTTTATGATAATAAAAAACAATACATACAAAAGACAACTATCTTCTTAGAAAAACTAGAACCGCCAAAAGAAGTCTTAGATATGCCAAAATATCTTAAAAAAATAATTGAAGAATTAGAAATTTTAAGCGAAGATACAAAAAGAAATTTTTTCATAGTTAGAGAATTCTTACAAACAGACATGACTAAAATTGCAAAAAAACTTCAAGAACTAGAAAAAAAAGCAATTGAAGGCATAAATTATTACGAAAAAGAAAATATGAACTTAGTCGAAGAAATAATAGAACTAGAAAAAGAATACGAAAAAGAACTAGGAGAGATAAAAAGACTTAGAGAAGAAATAGAAAAAATAGAGAACTATAAACTAGATTTATACTCTAAAAAAGATGTTTATTTAGATAAAATCAAGAACTTAAAAAAGAGTCCTTTATACGAAGAATTAAAAGAAGTTAGAAAAGAATTAGAAGAAGTTGAAAAACGTTTTTTGACAGAAGAAAAAGCTTTGAAAAATCTTATTAGCGAACTAGACCTTGTAATTAAGAAATATTCTAGAAAAAATAAAACGAAACTTACTTTTTACCAAAAAGATTTAATGGACGGACTAAAAAAAGTGGATTTGGAAAAAGAATTAGAACCAATTGAGAAAAAATTAGACGAACTAGATCTTAAAAAAACAAAGCAAGATAAAGTAAAAAAAGCAATAAAGAAATTAAAAGAGTACAATAAAAAAGAACTTTTAGAATTACAAGAAAAAAGAGATACTTTGAAAAGAAGAGAGAGAAATAATTCTGCAAACCTAAATATAAAAGAAATAGAAGGAAGAACAGACCAGCTAGATCAAAGCATAAAGATAGAGAATAAAAAAATAGGAGATATTCATCTAAAACTTGAAAGAATAAATCCTAAACTTACAAAACAAAAAATTAGGGATATGATTAAAAAAGTAGACGAATATACAGAGCTTGAAATATGAAAGATTTTCTAAAACATTTTAACGTTGAAATAGAATACGAGAAACTACGAAATGAATACTACGAAATAATTCCTGAGATGAAAAACGTTGAAGGAAGAATTGTTAGTATGGGACTCGTACTAGGTGTTAAAAAAAAGAATTTTGTTCCAAGTCTATATTTACTTGAAAAAATAGCAAAAGAAACAGATAATAAGATATTTGTAAATGATAAAGCAGAATGGTTGTTTTTGTGTGGAAGAGATGTTTTTTTAAATAATGTTATAGAAGATAATTCTAGCTCAGAATTGTTTTTAGTTCAAAATGCAAGAGATGAAAACTTAGGACTTGCAAAAAAGAAAGGAAACCTCATAAAAAACATAGTAGATAGAGGAGATTTTCTTAGAAGAGAAATGAATTAATTATTGTTTTTTAGTGCTTCTATTGCTGTAAGAGTGTTTCCTTCTAATAACTTTAAACTTGCCCCGCCGCCAGTAGAAACATGATAAAACTCATTTATTAAACCCAGATCTTCAACAATACTTGCTGTATCACCACCACCAATTATTACTTTTATATCTGTTCTAGAAGCTAAAAACTTTAATAATTCGACTGTTGCTCTTGCAAAATCTTTTGTTTCATAATAACCTAAAGGACCATTCCAAACAACTGTTTTAGATTCAGATAATATCTTAGCATAATTATTAAGAGATCTCTTACCAATATCTAAACCAATCATATAACTTGGAATTTTATCGACATCAACAGCTAAAACACTTGTCGGTAAGTTTGCATCATCAGCAATTATAACATCAGTTGGAAGTATTAATTTTTCGTTATTTAAAAGCATCTTAGCCATAGCCCTTTGATTTTTATCAACAATGCTTTTTCCAACTTCTAATTTTTTAGCATCATAAAAAGTAAATATCATACCCCCTCCGAGCAATAAGTTGTCAACTTTGTTTAATAGATTTTGGATTATAGGAATCTTAGTTTCAAGTTTAGAACCACCTAAAACAGCGCTAAATGGCCTTTTAGGATTGTTTAAGAAATCGAATGCCTCTAACTCTTTTTCTACTAAAAGACCAACACAGCCAGGAATATGCTTTGTTATAGCATGAACAGAAGCATGAGCTCTATGACAAACACCAAAAGCATCATTAACATAAATATCTGCAAGGCTCGCTAATTTTTTTGCAAACTCATCATCATTTTTAGTTTCTTCTTCAAAAAACCTTAAATTTTCCAATACTAAAAGACTTGCCTTTGCAGGATGAGGAATTTCATCAAAATCATCAATTTTTTCTACTTTTCTACCTGTAAGTTTTAGTATTTTTTTTGCAACTTCATTCATCCTAAGATGTTTTTCTTTGTTTTTAGGACGACCAAGATGACTCATAAGTATTACTTGAGAAGCACCCTTTCTAAATAACTCCCTTATTGTTGGAAGAGAGCTTTTTATTCTAAAATCATTAAGTATTTCCCCTTTTTCATTTACAGGAACGTTTAAATCAGCTCTTACCAGTACAACTTTGTTTTTGAAATCAAAGTCTTTTAATGTTTTTAAGCCAGCTAACATATAATAAAAGAGAAAAACATAATATATAAACTTAACTTCTAAATTTTTATGGACATAATATTAATTGAGCCACAAAACCCAGGAAATATAGGTGCAATAGCAAGAAGTATGAAGAATTTTGGGTTTGAACAACTTGTACTTGTAAATCCTTGCAAGTTAACACAAGAAGCAAGAAATAGAGCAAAACACGCACAAGAAATATTAGATAACTCCATAATACTTAGCTCTTTTAATGAATTAAAATATGATTTGTTGATCGGAACAACAGCCATTACTGGAAAAGATTACAATCTTATAAGAAGCCCTATGCTTCCAGACGAATTAGAATTAGAAGAAGGAAAAATAGGTCTTGTATTTGGAAGAGAAGACACAGGTCTTAGAAACGAGGAATTATCAAAGCTTGACTTTGCTGTAAGAATTCCAACAAATGATAATTATCCGACTCTTAATTTAAGTCATGCAGCAACTATATTAATGTATGAATTTACAAAAAAAGAGCTTGGCGAAAATCTTAGAGATAAGCATAAACTTGCTAGTTTAGAAGAAAAAGAGGTTTTAATGAAAGTTATAGAAAATATTATTTCAAATACCTCTTTTAGAGCAGAGCACGAAGCAGATACTCAAAGAAAGGTGTGGAAAAAAATTATAGGCAAAGGAATGCTTACTAAAAGAGAGATGTATGCACTTATTGGATTTATGAAACGAGAGAGATAAAATAAGTTAAACTAGAGATTAAAAAACCTATGAATAGTAATAATACAAGTAAAACAGCTACAAGTAATATGTTACTATAAATATAAAGACAAGCAAAACCTCTCCAAAACGAAAATTCATGTATTTCTGCAAGACCCTTAGATCTTATATAAAACGAATAACCTTCTAATAAAACATATATTGCTAATAAAAGATAAGCAAATAATCTGTAATCGTCAAAGAATAATAAGAATATACCGAATGCAAAAAAAGGCATAGCAACATAACCAGGAGTTATACTATAACTTAAGCTATTATATGTGTCTTTGTAAGTTGCTTTTGGTTTAAAGAGCTTTACAGTTAGGTGTACAAGCCAATATCTTGCAAAAGCAAATAATGTGAAAGTTACTAAGAATAATATATAAAAAACTATGAACCATAAAGGAGTTATCTCTATGGCTACGTTGAATAATTCAAGTCCTGAAGCTAAGTGTAAGTAATATAGAAAGTTGTTAAGTTCAGATACATATTTGTTTGTGACTAATAATAATATTAAAGCTGTTAAAAACACGAAATAAATGAAACCTTTTTTTATTGTTTTTTCTCTTTTAAGTCTTTTAAAAAAGTTTTTTTGATTTAATAAAACATTCTTAAATTTAAAGAAAATATCTTTAACCGACAATTTTAATTCCTCGTTTTTAATTCAGGCTTAGCATCTAATAATATTTTTACTCTCTCATCCATCCTAGGATTAGCATTAGGACCTAATTTATAATATATCTTTTCAGCTTCAGTACCCCAACTATAGTCCCCATCTTCTTTTTTTATGTTTGCTATTTCAAATTCTTTTAGATCTAAACCTTTTTTTAAGTGATAATAGATTGCTCTAAGAGTTATCTTGGGATATAATTCTTTGTATACTTTGAATATATGATATCCGTGTGCAGTTTGAAGGAAATAAAGTATTTCGATCATGTTTTGTCTTACACTACTTCCTATAGGTCTTCCTCTTGCCATATTATGATGAGTTGGAAAAATCGTTTAAATACTTTGTTATTTATCTTCCCTATGGAAAAAAAATAATGAAAAAAATAAAAAAATTAGTAAATAGGTATCTTGCTTGGACCTACTAACGATAAGTTGTTTATACTTTGAAGAGTAGATACATCGTTCATTCTTAAAAGATTTGAACTCTTAGTGTACAAAACGTCTTCTATGTAAAAACTTCTCTCAACGCTCGGACTATATCTCCAGCCATCAGTTGAAGCAGATGAATGATCTATAAGACCTCTAAGTTCTACGTTTTGCTTTGTTACATTAAAAACTAAAGCCCCGTTATAGTTATTTGAGGTGTCTCTAAAGTCATAATTAAACACAGGTATTACTAATAAGTCTCTTTGCTTGTTAAACAAGAAAGCTTTGTGCTCAAATAAAGCAGTTGATCTAGCAAACCGGTCTTCTCCTACATATTTTGATATTTCTATTGGGTCACTTGGATTGGATACATCAAACAACGATATTTTAAGTCCTAAGATTTCTCCTCTCTCAGATGCTTCTTGTCCTATACCAATGATTGTTGTTTCGTCATAAGGATGAAGATACGTTGAAAAACCAGGTATTTTTAATTCGCCTAAGTTTTGTATGTTATAAGGATCACTTAGATCAATTACAAAGAAAGGATCTACTTCCCTAAAAGTTACCATGTAAAGTCTCTCATCCATAAATCTTGCAGAGTATATTCTTTCATCTTCAGCTAAACCTTCAAGTCTTGACATTATGTTTAAGTTGTTATTAAGAGTATAAACGTTGTTTGATGATAAAGTTCTTTTATCAGCATCAAAATGCCATCTAGCACTTATAGTAGTTGCTATTCTGAAAACGTCGTTGTTAGCGTCTTCATCCATGGAGAACTTATTTAATACTCTTCCAGGAACTTCACCTGTAGCAATTGGTCTTAAAAACCCGTTATCATAGCTTATCTTAGTTATTCTAGTTGTTTCAAAATGCTCAATTTTATCCATTTCTTCTTGAACTAATCTTTCAAGTTCAGCTTCAAAAGCTAATTGATCTTCTCTTGACATTCTACTTACTACTTGTTCATATATATCAAGTATTCTTTGTTCTTTTTCATTATCAGATAAGATAGCTGAAGAAACACTTTGAATTTCTAAAATTAAATCTCTTTGCTCTCTTGATAATTTTGGCTCAAGAATTTTTTTAGCAACATCCATAGTTATTTGATGCTCGTTAACATAATGTGTATGTGTTAAAAATATGTTTTTGTGAGATACATATAAGTTTACATTGAATTCTACAACAAAACTATTTGAATCTAATTCATTGTTGTTAAGATCTAATGAAAATACGCTAAGCATACTTGGATTATTATATCTCCTATCATACCGATAAATAGAGGTTATAGGAACTTCTCTTTGAACACCATTTTCAACTATTAAAGGCATAGGCATACCAAAATAAGAAAATGTATTGGTAAAAATGTATGCGTGATCATCTTTTAATCTTGCTTCAAAATAATTTCCCTCAATTTCAAACTGGTCTGTTAGTACAGGTTCTTCTTTGTTTGAAATATCATATACTTTAATGAAAGAAGACTGGGAGTTTCCTCTTGATAAAAAAACATCACTTCTAGGTATGTGACCAAAAACAACTAGTTTATCTTCGTATAAGAATAAGTTATTAGGAGTTTTATCAAAAGATATAATAGCTAATACTTTAGCATCTTTTGCAGGATAAGCATTAATTATGAATAAGTTATTAGCAGAAATAGTATAAACGTACTGACCATCTGTTTTTAACAAATCTGCTTCATCAATTCCTTGAACTTGAATATTTGTCTTTGAGAAATCTCTTGATGCAGACTCAGACGAAGGCATAGCCACAGCTGAATCTAATAAAACATCAGCCCTCATATTACCCCCGCCGTACCTGTAAGTCGCACCTGAAAATATTTGGTTTAACTCATCAACAGAAGATAGTTGCTTTAATTGAACATCACTAAAATCAGGTTGGTCCTCACTAAAAACGTTGTTTAATTGATAAACAACAAGTAAAGCTGCAAATACAATTAATATTGAAATAATTATTTTTTTCATTTTTTTCCTCTCAAAAATTTTATGTAATCAAACGCTAACCACAAAATTATTACAAACCCTGCTCCTAAAAAGAACCAGAAAATAAAGTTAGGCTCAGTTGTTTGAATCATTGCCTGAGTTGATTCATAATCCATAGCCCTAACAGCCACGTCTTCTGAAGCCGGGAGCATCATAGTTTCTTGTGGTCTAATAAACAAAGATTTTAATCCACTAGTAAGATTATCATAAAAATTAATTAACAACCCACCAATAGCTGTAAAGCTTATAACAGGTAATAAATTTTTTAACTTCTCTTTTAAGTTAAACCCTTCAGAACTTTTAGGCGCGATTAATATGTATTGATTTGCAAGCTTGTAATGAAGAACTTCTTTCATCTTCTCAGAATAATGATAATCTTCAGAGATAACCAGTTCAGCTTCAACGAGCTGAGATAAATTGTAATGAACCGTGGATAAAGGCACTTTTAATTGTCTAGATATTTCAGTAGCAGTAGCTTCTTTATCTGCCAAGAATTCTAATATTTTCCTACAAGAATTGTTAGTTATAGCTTTAGCTACCTTTTTTGCTTTATCTTCGCTTAAATCAACCATTACCAACTTTTTCTTTGACATAAATAAGAATAAAGCAAATTTGTATTTATATGTTCTTATAACTTCAAAATAATTAGAACTTATAAAAAGAAATGAAGAAAAATGAAATGAGCCCTCCCGGATTCGAACCGGGGATCTCCCCCACGTCAAGGGGACGTCATACCGGGCTAGACCAAGGGCTCAATCTTCAAGTATTACTTCCATTATAGACGCAAACGCAGGTCTTGAAATAAATACACCTATACTTGCACCAATTATAGTGGTTAATGCAAACCCTCTAAGAAGACCAGCACCAGCAAACCATAAAGGAATCATAGCAACAACTAAAGTTAAATAAGCAGCCATTATGATAAAGAACGCTTTAGCTAAACGCTTAGCCCAACTAAGATGCTTATTTTTACCTTTTGCACGGTTTAGAGTCTCCTCTACTATAACAATTTGATCATCAACCCCGCTACCAATAGCAATTATTATAGCCGCAATCGCAGCCATATCAATATTCCAATTAATTAAAGCTGCAACACCCATGATTATTAAGACCTCTGAGAGCATAGCAAGACTCATAGGAATAATTACCTTAGGAGTTCTATATCTTATACTAACAACAGTTACAACCGCAATTATTGCTAAAAGACCAGCAAGTAAAGCATTACTTACAAAACCACTTCCAACAACAGGACTTATACTATCAACCTTAACGATTTCAAGCTCAACCGGAAGACTTCCAGTTACAAGAACTGTTTGAAGCTGCCTCATATCAGCTATCGCGTCCTCACTAGCAGCACTTTGAGAATTACCTCTACCACTTCCAGATATACTTATCTCAGTAACAGCGTTTCCTCTAAGATCAGCCGCGATTCTTAAAGCACTAAATTCCTCGCCATCTAAAAACAAAGTAATGTTTTCAGATAAATACCTTCCAGCACCATCACTTCTAATTGCAAGATCTCTTGTAGCCTCAGCAAATCTATTTGCAGCAGCACTACTAAGAGTTATTGAAAATCTAAATCCACAAACATATTCAGAATCTGAAACTTGTCTACAACTACCAGGCTCTATTCCCGCACAATCAGCAGTTCTACAAACAAATAATATGTCTTGGTCTCCACCTCTAAACACAGTTTCATTACCTACTTTTGCTTCAAATACTCCTTGTTGACTTAATAGGTCAGTTATTTCTTCTCCTGTAACTCCACCAATTTCAACTATTATGAACGGGTCGCCAAATAAGTCTCTACTTGTTCTAACAGTTAAATCACTAACACCAAATACGTTAAGTCTTTGCTCAATGTTAGTTGTTATTATGTCTAAATCATCATTTGATACTTCTCCTTGAGGCTCAATTAAAACTCTTGTTCCCCCTTCAATATCAAGTCCTTTTCTTATATTATTTGTAGGTCTTGGTTCAACTCTTATACCAAGATCTTCAACACCAACAACTTCTCCTGTTTCATTATCTAAAACAGGTTTTGTTGTTAAAAAATATGTTTCACTTTGATAAAACAATGGAATCATTTGGAATGAATTAAATAAGTACCTAGGAGTTCTTAGAGTCATAGTAACAGTTTGATTTGGAGATAAACTTTCAGTTATATCAAAGTATTCTTGAACGCTATTTATCTCAACTCCATTTACTTCAGATATTAATGCCCTACTTCTAGGCTTTATGTTACTTTGAGGTGTTTGAATAGGCATAGGTGATGCTTCAAAAGCAGCACTGTCAACAGTCACGCTCCTAATAACAACTCCATCCGAAGAAATTGTTGGATTAATAAAAAATATACTTAGAACTATTGTAATGAATAAAATCCATATCTTTTTGTTGTACAATAATTTTTTGTATTTTTTATTTATCATTTAAATGCCACCTTAACATACCCGCGTTTTGTATCCAGGTATTTATCTGATCAAAAATTAATCCTACGATTACAATAAAAATTATTTCCATTAAAACCTGGCTCTCAGCAACAATAAATGTTATAATTGCTGCAGACAGAGTGGAAACACTCATTGTAAGACCTGTTTTTAATGCACCGATTAAACGCTCAAAAACAGAGCCATCATCTTCTTTTAATAACCTCGTTGTAAGAAGTATATCTGTATCTACACTATACCCTATAAGCATTAATAACGCAGCTATACCCGCTGTACCAATACTAAAATCTATTAAGTTTAAGAAAGCAACAGTCATAACAATATTACTAAATGCTGCAAGTATTACTGCAAAGCTTGGAACAAAAGTTCTAAAGTACATATATACAACTATACCCATAAATAAGAATGCAACTAATACCGCAAGAGCTGTTTGTCTAAAAAATGCATCCCCTAAGCTTGCTCCAACAGTTTCAACGTTAGATTCAGCATCAGGACTCAAAGATAATACTCTGTCAATAAAATCTTGACTGACATCATCTTCAGGTAAAAGATTACTCTCAACAGCTATACCTACTTGCCTCCCGGCATCTCGCAAGCTACGAACATTAATTTCATTATCAGGATACTCTGCTCTTAGAAGTTCTCTTGTTTGATCACTTGAAATATCAGAATCAATCAAAGTTATAGTTATACCCCCACTAAGAGTTATACCTTTTTTAAAAAAATCACCTGTCTGAACATAAGTATTTCCTATAATAACTAAACTAAGCAATAATAAAACCGCAGGAATTATTAAAAGTGCCTTATATTTTTCTCTATAAGTTTTTACAATAAAATTTTCTTTTTTCTCTGAATTTTTTTGCTGTTTTTTAGATTTTTTAGCCAACTTAATCATAAAAGAATAATGATATATTAATAAAGTTTATCATAAATAATTTTTTTTATTTAAAAAAAGATATTGCTTCTTTTTCTACTTCGTTTAGCTTTCCTATTATAATAAGTGAATGAAGCGGTTTACCAAAATCATGACTTCTTAATTTTTCTAACGTACCACAAATTATTATTTGATCATCTAAACCAAGTCTTGCAACACCAAAAGCCAAACTTTCCTTTGTTACTACTTTTTCTTTATGATTTTCTTCTAAAATAAATAATACATCAATTGCTTCTTTTATAGTCATAAATCTTGGAGGTTGAGGTTTATTGATTCCTTTTAACAAATCAGTTTTTGAAGGTTCTGAAACTTTTATGTCAAGCAAACAAAGAGTATGTAAACCAAGAGAAGAATTATCTTTTATTACATCATAAGGAGTTTTAGGAAACCAATTATCATCAGGAAAAACTATACTTGTTGTTTTACCAAACTTGTATATATCCAAACCAGTACTACTAACCGCGTTTATTATTGAAGCATTATGAAAAACTTTTATTTTAATTCCTTCTTTTTTTGCTCTAACCCATAAATCATGATGAGTAGTAGCAGAAAAGATATCACCTACAACCAAAAAACAAACATTTTTTGTTTTAGCACCATCTAATATTTCTTCAGCTTTAGATTCTACTAGGTTTCTGTCTGCTAAAACTATTTTTTTTCCATAGAATTCTTCTAATTCTTCTTTAGAACACTCAAGTATACTAGTATAATTTTCCAAAAAAACTTTATCAGAACTCTTGATTATTTCTAAAGCTTCAACACTTATGCTTTTAGAATTAAGTCCTAAGCCTATTAAGTATAACATCGTTAATTTTTAGTTCTTTGCATTATTAAAAGATCTTCAGTTGTAAGCTTTTTCTTTTTACTTATTTTTTCTTCAACATCTTTTGCTTTTTCTTCGATAACCTTTTCGTTTTGCTTTTTAATCTGAGCTTTCTTCTCAGACTTTGCCTTAACATGTTCGGTTCTCATAGACTTAAAAGTATCTTTTAACTGAGAGTTTAACTCAGTAAATTCTTTCTTGTACTCTAAGAATTTTTTGTAAGCAACATCTTCTTCTTCTTTTAATGCATCAACAAGTTTACTTTCTTCAACTAATTTTTCATGAATTTCTTGACTTTTATCAGCTTTTTCTTGTAAAACTTCGTGGAACTTGTTAGCGTCATCTTTTAAATCATCAGTTTCTTTACTTACTTTTTTAAAAGACTCACTTGTTTCTTTTACTTTTTTAAACTCAGAATATTGCTTTTTGAGTTCTTTCAAACGCTTCATAAGCTTTTGTTCAGACTCAAGCTTCATAGGAACAGTTTGTAATTTAAATTCTAAATCATCAATTTCTTTTTTTAATCTGCCCGGACTAACTTTTTTTCCTTTAAGAGTTGGCCTTTCTACTCCAACAATATCTTTAATTTTTTCAGAAATTTTCTTATTTAAAGTATTTCTTTTCTTTTTAAGATCGCGAACTTCGTTAGTTAAAGTATTTCTTTCTTTTTTAAGATCTTTAATTAAATTAATTTTGTTTTTAATTTGAAGACCAATCTCAGCTTTTTTTGAAAACCATTCTTCTTTTTGCTGATTTAATTCATCTAATTTCTTCTTTAAAGAAGAAACATCTTCTACGCTTTCCTTGTTACTAACTGTTTTTTCTGACATCTTAATTCTTTTTATATAGTTAGAAAAGATAAAAAAAATAAAAAAAAGTGTTTATTGAAAAATCCTTCAATTACCCAAACAATGCTCCAAGTCCTGCAGCCGCTTCGGTATCGTCTTTTTCTTCTTCTTTCTTTTCTTCTTTCTTTTCTTCTGCTGGAGCATCACTTCCTGCTGAAGCTGCAGCTGGTGCAGCAGCACTAGATACTACAGCGCTTTTAATTGCTTCTTCAATATCTACTCCGTCAAGAGCAGCAATTAATGATTTTACTCTACCATCATCTACTGTAATATTAGCAGCAGTTAAAACTTTTGTCACTGACGCTTCATCAACTTTTTGACCCGCTCTGTGTAAGAGCATTGCAGCATATACGTATTCCATTTTATTTTCCTCCTAATTCTCCTTTAATTTTGATTTCAATGCATTAGCTTGAGCATCTGCTTTTGCCAATACTTTATCAACATTATCTTTTGTTAATATATCTGCTCCATCCGCTAATTTAATAGCATCAATATGAGCATTTGTTATTAGATGCATAATGTTTTCTTTAACAGGTAAACTAATTCCCATTGTTAATCTAAATGCATCACTTGCAGCTGATTGTAATTTTTTGAAGAACTCGTCTTCATCAATATCTAAAACGCTTTTTGTAAGTACAACGCCGTTTTCAAATACAGCTGTAAGATTTAAACCAATTTCTCCAGGCATAATTTCTAGTCTTTGAAGAATAGCAGCCATTTTTTGATCAGCAACTTCCCCTTCTTTTAAAACTATTTTATCCTCTTTAATAGCTACTTTTCCACCTTCAATTCCTGCCTTTAAGCCAATAGCTCCAAGCTCCCCTATAATCGGACCCGGTGCAAATCCAGTTGGACCTGCAGGTACAAGCACATCTTTAGGAGCTTCTTCTCCTGGCTTTAATGGCGCTGGAGATTTATTTTTCTTTAATATTTTAAATAGTGTGAACGGATTATCTTTTGAAAATAATAATGCAGGCATTCCCTTTAAGTGTTTTTTTAACTCAGGTAACCCTTCGATTCCTGACTCGTCTAAAGCTATGTTTAATAGTCTTCTCTTAGTCATTTGTATATGAGCTGAGCCTCTTAGCTTCTTTCTCATAACCATTAATTGTTTTGCAGGTAATTTTTCAACATCTACTGCTCCAACTACAGGGTACTCTTTAAGTAGAGCTTTAAACTCAGCTACAATTTTTTTCTTTTGATCTGAAACATGTGGTTTTGGCTTCATATTAATCACTTTTATATATCCAACTCTACAGGTTGTCCCATCGTTGTCTTTAATAATACTCTTTTAACATTACTTCTTTCTTTTGGAAGGTTAGTTAGTACTTGATTGAAAACTTGTGTGACGTTTTCAGCTAACTCTTCATCTTTCATAGCTTCATTTCCTATTTTAACTTGAACATTAGGAGATTTTTTAGCTTGAATTCTTACAGTTTTTTGCAATCTCTCATACAATGGCTCAACAGGTGCTTTACCTGGAAGTACGCTTCCTAGTTTTGGATTTGGCATTTTTCCTCTTGGACCAAATACTCTACCAAACACCGTAGCTACCTTTGGCATTATATCTGCTTGAGCAATAAAATAATCGTATTCGTCTGCTAATTTCTTAGTTTCTTTTTTATCTTTATATTTATCAAAATCAGTTTGGCTAACTACTAAATCAACAACTCCTTGAGCTCTTTCTTGTAACTCAGGTCCTACTAGTGCTGCGACTTTCATCTTTTTACCAAGACCTTTATTTAAAATTACGAAGAAGTCTAAATGTTCCTCAGGATTTTTCATATTTAAATCTCTTAAGTTTACAATTAAATCAAATGATTGAGAAAAATTTCTATTGTGTTCTCTTAATTTTTTTATTGCGTCTTTTACGTTTAATTTTTCCATTATTTACTCCCTCCTACGACTTGTAGTAATCACGGGTAAATTGTAAAGAATCAACTTCCTTTTATAAATATTACCATAGGAAACACCCCTTATATAATATAATAGTAAGAATAAAAGTTATAAAAAAATATATAAATGAAACAAAGTTACTACGATTAAACATTCTTAAAAGAAAAAAAAGATGTTTGCTTTTTTTAAGGGGATATATATGAGTAATGAAGATATGTTAAAAACAGGAACTACTACAGTAGGAATTCTAAGTAAAGACAGCGTAATACTAGCAGCAGATAAAAGAGCAACAGCAGGAAATTTTATTGCAGATAAAAATGTAAAAAAAGTTATGAAGATAACAGATAACATCGCGCTTACCATTGCAGGATCAGTAGCAGACATACAACTATTAGTAAAACTTTTAAGAGCAGAACTTAAATTAAAAGAACTTAGAAATTCAAGAAAACCAACTGTTAAAGAAGCAGCAACACTACTTGCAGGAATGCAATACAGACAACTTAGGTACGCACACGGTATCGGCCACTTCGTAGTAGGCGGATATGATGAAAAAGAAAGATTATTCGATGTATTTCCAGACGGAAGTATAATGGATATCTCAGAAACAGGTTTTGTAGCAAGCGGATCAGGAAGTACATATGCTTATGGTTTAATAGAAGATATGTATAAAAAAGATATTAGTAAAGAAGAAGCAATAGATCTTGCAACAAGATCAATACATTCTGCTATGAAAAGAGATAGTGCAAGTGGGCAAGGAATAGACATTATGGTCATTACAAAAGATGGCATAAACGAAGTTCCTACTAAGAGAATGAATGAGAACTTGAGCTAATAACAAAAGTAAATATTATAATTATTTTTTATAAGAAAAAAAAGAATTTATGGAAGAGTGATTCTGTTGACAGATGATATAATAAAAGAAGTACTAAAACACGTACCACAAGGAAAAATAGACGACGCAGTATTTGAAGGCGCAAACATAGTTTTGTACAGTAAAGATAAAGATTTTGTAATAGACGATAAAGGTTTGATTAAGAGTATTGTTTATAAAATTAAAAAAAGAATAGAACTTAGACCACACCAAGACTTGTGTATAGACCAAGAATTGGCAAGTAAAAAAATAAAAGAAATAGTTGATGACGAAGCAAAAATTGATCAAATAATATTTGATCCTCAAAGAAGCATAGTAATAATTGAAGCAGAAAAGCCAGGAGTTGCAATAGGAAAACAAGGAGAAGTGTTGCAAGAGATAAAAAAACAAACTTTTTGGACAGCACAAGTTAAAAGAACACCACTCCTTAGAAGTCAGATAACAGAGAATATAAGAAAAGTATTATATGAAAATTCAGATTATAGAAGAAAATTCTTACATAAAACCGGGCAGAGAATCTATAACGGATGGCTTAGACAAAAAAAACATGAATGGGTAAGAGTTAGCTACCTTGGAGGAGGAAGACAAGTAGGAAGAAGCTGTATGTTATTACAAACACCAGAGAGCAGAATACTACTTGATTGCGGAATAGATGTTGCAAGCACAGATGAAGCATATCCTTTCTTAGAAGCGCCCGAATTAAACATCCAAGAGCTTGACGCAGTAATAATTAGTCACGCACACGTAGACCACACAGGATTATTACCCTATCTTTTCAAATTTGGATATAGAGGACCAGTTTATTGCACGCCTCCAACAAGAGATATTATGAGCTTACTACAATTAGACATAGTAAAAATTCAAAGAGAAGAAGGAAAAGAACCACTATATAGCTCAGACGAAGTAAGAGAAACCGTAAAACACACAATAACACTTGACTACGAAGAAGTCACAGACATAACTCCTGATGTTAGAATAACATTTTACAACGCAGGACACGCACTTGGAAGCGCAATGACCCACATACACATAGGTAACGGATTACACAACTTGTTATACACAGCAGATATTAAATATGCAAAAACAAGATTATTAGCACCTGCAAGTACAAAATTCCCAAGACTTGAAACAGTTATGATAGAAGCGACATATGGTGGAAGAGAAAACTTACAAGAAACCATTAGAGCACAAGACCAAATCTTAACACAAATAGTTCTTGACACAGTAAAAAGAGGGGGAAAAATATTAATGCCAACTCTTGGAACTGGTAGAGGACAAGAAGTTATAATGCTTATAGATAAAATGATCTCAGACGGACTAATACCTGAGATACCAGTATATATTGACGGAATGGTTTGGGACATCACCGCTATTTATACAGCTTACCCCGAATACTTAAATAACACTGTGAGAAGTCAAATCTTTCACAAAGATAATAATCCTTTCTTAAAAAGCAATATAAAACAAGTAGGAAGCTCAAAAGAAAGAAAACAAATAATAGAGAGCTCAGAGAGCTGTGTTTTACTTGCAACAAGCGGGATGCTTGTAGGAGGACCAAGCCTAGCATACCTAAAAGCGCTAGGAGAAGATAAAAAGCATAGCCTAGTTTTTAGTTGTTATCAAGGAGAAGGAAGCCTTGGAAGAAGAATACAAAGAGGAGAGCGAGAATTCGTATTTAGAGAGAACGGAAAAGACGAACAATTCTTACTTAAAATGGACGTTCACAAAATAGAGATCTCAGGACACGCAGATAGAAGAGAACTTATGCAATTCATACAAAGACTAAACCCAAAACCAAAAAGAGTGTTAGTAAACCACGGAGATAGTAGTAGGTGCTTAGAACTTGCAAGTGCAATACACAAACAATTTAGAATTGAAACTGAAGCTCCAAGAAACCTTGATGTAGTAAGAATAAGATAACTTATTTAAATAAACTATTCTATAATGTTTATTATGTCGTTAAAAATACCTTTATTTGATGAACCTTTAGTTATAAAATATAAAGGAGTATATGACTTTGATGGATTATATAAGCTTATAAGACAGTGGTTTAAAGAAAGAAACTACGATTTTTCTGAACCTTTATACAAAGACAAATCAGGAGGACCATTTGGAAACGAAATAGAATTAAAACTCTATGGAGAGAAAAAAATCACCGAATTCATAAAGTACCATATACAACTTGAAACATGGAAAATAGAGATGAAAGAATTTGATGCAAAAATAGACGGAGAAGTAAAAAAAGTTACTGATGGGAGAATGAGCGTAACATTTACAGAAGTAGCAATTGAATTTGACTGGCAAAATAAATTCAAAGATCCACGAGAACCAGAAGACGACGCAGACCAATTTGAAAAGTTAAAATACAAATTTAAATCTAATTTGTACGGAACAGGATTGTTAAAAAACTTAGTTACAAAGATACTTAGAAGATATTACGAAATAAAATTTATGGGACCCTTAGAAGGAGAAGCATATGATTTACACGAAAAATTAAAAAAACACCTAGGCAGTACTAGTACACAGCTAAAATGACAGAACTAAGAACATTATCATACGGAGAACAAATAAACTATACCGGCCTCATTAATGGGACAGGTATTTACAAACTTATTAAGAAATGGATTTCTGAAAATGATTATAACCACGTAGAAACCATGAACGAAGAACATGTATACGAAGACGGACGTCAAATACTATTAGAACTTAGACCTTACAAAGAACTATCAGAATACGCAAAAGTAGAAATAAAAATAGATATATTATTTAAAAAATTACAAGACGTCACAATAACAAGAAATAACTTAAAGCACAAAACCCAGAAAGGAGAACTCGAAATAAGCTTTTCGACATATATAATAACAGACCAAGAAGGACAATGGACAGCAAAACCAACATACTTCTTTTTAAGAACGATAATCGAAAAATTCTTATACAGAGGATACATAGGAAAATATGAAGACACAATTATCTCAGATAAAAATGATTTGATGAGAGAAATAAGAAGCTATTTGAACATGGAAAGATTCAAATAACTATAAAAAGAGAAAGATATTTCTTATACTTAAACCTGCCACGATCGCATAATCTGGTATTGCGCCGGTCTTGAAAACCGGTCCCTTGTGGATTCCCGGTTCGAATCCGGGTCGTGGCGTCCTACTCTTCTAGCGCACTATGTAATTTAAGATTCGAACTTTAAATAATATTTTAATATATGTGAGACCCTATAATTTTTATATGGTGAAAGAAATAATATTAATAGGAGGAGGCTCTGTAATTAAGGCTGAGAATAAAGTTTATTTAAAAAAAATAAATGAGTATATTAAATCCTTAAATTATAATAATTTACTATTTGTATCTGCAGCCTCAAATGACTCATTAGAATATTATGAAAACATTAAAAGAGTGTTTCATAAAACTAGTAGACTGGGTTTTGACAATAAACATTTAAGTAATAGACTAATTAAAAAAGCAGATATTATATACTTGGGTGGTGGAGATACAGCTAAACTCATAAACTTCTTAGAAGATATAAAATTTAAAGATAAATTGAAGAAAAAACATGTTTTAGTCGGTTTTAGTGCTGGAGCAATAGCTCTTTGCAGCGAAGGATTTAGTCTTAAAACAAGTAATAGATTTAAAGGATTAGGACTTATAAAAAGATGTGCAGTGCCTCATTTTAAGGGTCAAACTTTACCAAAATCACTTACCCTTCCGTTAATTAAGTTAAAAGATGGACAATCAAATATTTACAAGAAGAATAAATTCCGTATTATTCAAGAATAACATAAAACATAGATAAATTCAACAAAATCTAAATAAATAGCAATATCAAAAATGCTTGGAGGAATGGTAAAAAACGTATGGCAATACGCTTATGTGTTCTTAAACCGGGTCGTGGCGTTTTTTTTTAGATAATAAATTTTTTAAATAAAAAAAAATTAGTATGTAATATGTGTATATTATGCGATAGCGGACTTCCAGGAGTAGGAGAAGCAGTAGATGCGAGTAGTGAAAAATTAGGAATTGGATATGCTAAATATATTATTATATTAATAATCTTATTCGCATTTTTTATAATAAGAAAATATTATTATAAAATAAAATTTAAATTTAATAAAAAAAATAGAGTTATAAATTAATATTTTCTTCCCTTAATTTCTATGTTGATACTCTCTATTTCACCAGGAACTGAGTTTTTTAAGAAATCTAGATTAGTTATATCAAAATGAATTATTTCTCCAGTTAGTTCATCTATATCTTCTGGTTTTTATTTAGAAATAATTATATATTCCATTTACCAATATATACTGAGTTGGGCTAAGTTGTCAAATACTACAATAAAGCCGACATAAAAATGAAAATAGTCAAAAGCATAGATAATATTGTAGAACAAGAAACCATAAGTTCAGATAACGATAAAATAGCTGATGTGCTAAACAAAAGAGCAGCAAGAGAAAAAAAATTCATGTTTTTTAGAGGATCCAAACATAAAGATCATAATGAATACAGTGAATTAGGTAATAAAGGATCTTACCATTGCCATCAAGATGCTAAAATACATACAGATTTTAAAAGATATTCAGAAACACATGGTTCAGGTGAATGTGAAAACTATGTTGATACACGTGAAAGTTCTTATAATGATACCTACACAGAAAACCATTAATACACTAAATATATTTGGTTTTATAATAACACTAATAATATAAACATCAAAGAATTAATAAAGATATGAGGTGGATATTACTCTTTTTACTATTAATGGTTCCTGTTGTTAGTGCAAACACTGCGACAATAGACATAGAGCTTACAAATAATGATCTTACAATAATAAATTATTATTTTGTATTTAACGTAACAGAAGAATATGATTCGTTTCAATATCAAACAATAAAACGACCACTTGTAATAGACTATGAAGGAGAATACAGATTATTTTATGACGAAGTATACACCATAGTTTTTTATCAAATAATTAATTCTAGTAATAACATAGCAGAATATAGTTTGATATACGAAGATTTTATAGATGATAATAGAAACAACAAAGTTTTTAGAACAAATTTTGTGTTAGAAGAATTTGAAAAAGTAAATATATATTTGACTTTGCCTGAACAAAGCATTTTATCAGAGACGCCAAATGTTATTCCTGAGGTTACAAGCCTAGAAACTGATGGTAGACAAATAACTTTAAGTTGGGAATTTGAAGGAGATGATAATAAAGCTTTAGCTGTGTTTTATCAAAGTCCTAGAACTAATTTTTTAACGGTGTTAATTATTGGTTTTGTTTTATTGATTTTTATTGTAGTTATGACTTATTATTTTTTGAATAAAAAGATGAGGGATGCTATTAAAGATACTTTAACAGAAGATGAGAAACTCATCATAGAAGAGATAAGAAAAGGAGTTGAAAAACAAAAAGATATAGCTAGAAACCTGGAATTTTCTAAATCAAAAATGAGTAAGGTCGTTAGAAAGTTAGAAGAAAAAGATCTTTTAATAAAAGAACCTTATTTTAAAACAAATAAATTAAAAATAAAAAAAATAAATTAGTTTCTGTTAGCCTGTCCTGGAGGTACAAAGCCATTTTGTCTTCCAACATTTAAAGGACCTCTTCCTTTATTATCTTTATCAACCGAGTTTTGTTTTTCAACACTTGGTTGTTGATCAGCTCTGTTTTGTTGACCAGGAGGAACTACTTTCCCTTCTGATTCATTATTTTGAACTAAAGGAGAGTTAGAGGGGGTTGGACGCTCTCTAACTCTTTCCCTTAGCTCATTTTGTTTAGTCTTTGGTAAGTCTTCTCTAACTAATAATTTGTTTTGAGCTTCTTCAGATAACTCGTAATTCTCATATATTAATGAAGCATACGTTTGATGTTGTATTCTAAAAAATGAAGCTAACCTTCTAAAAATTCCTGGTGGATTGAACTGAGTTTCTAAGATTGCATTAATAGATTCATTTTCTAACATACCTGTTTTTATTAATCTATTAATTATACCCGGGTTTAATTCATTATTTCTTATTATGGTTGCAAGCTCTTCATCAGATAACTCTCCTCTTTCAAATTCTCTTGGTAAGTGCTGGAATCCTTGAGTGAAGTTAGTCTCTGGCATTTCTTCTTCTACTTCGACTACAAATGTTTTAGATATGTTTTTAGTTATGTTATCTAAATAACCAATAGCAGTTATAGTATAATTACCATTAGACAGATTTATAGTGTCTGATAGCTGAGAACAATTATCACATTCCAATGATAAGTTATTTGTTATAACTTCTATTTTATCAAGTGTTTTGTTAGCAGCTATTGTTACTGGTATTTGGCTTGTGTTGTAAATTATGTTTTCAGGCAATAAAATGTGGAAACTAAAATCAGTTGTTTCATTAACTTCTTCTTCTATTTCTACTGTGAAATTTACTAACTTGCTAACTGATTCATTTTCTTTAAATCCAGTTATGTTTAATATGTTGTTTCCTTGAATTGCTTCTATAAAAGAAGAATGATTAGAACAATTTTCACATAATAATACTTTGTCTTCATCATTTAATACATAAGATATATTATTGTAAGATTCATTACTTACTATGTCTAAACTTATATTAGTTGAATTATAAGTTTGATTTTGTATAGGATTTTCTATTTCAAATGCACTAACTGCTGTTACTAGTAAAGTTAATGCAAATAATATTGTTAATACTTTTTTCATTTTTATCAAACCTCCATTTGATGATATTATTAAGATAAGCTTATATATAAAAAATTCTTAGAAACCGTTTGGAAACCGTTTCTTAATTCAAAAACTTTTTATATTAATTTGTTTAAAATAAACTACGGATGCAAGTAAAAGAAAATAAGCATGACCGTTACGTAACTAAACTCGTAGACCAACTAACCCCGATTTACGACGATATTTCTACCCATCTAAAATTAAATAAGAAAAAAAGAACTATAGCAGAAATAGATGTTATGGCAAAGAAGGGAAAAAGCATACACTTCTTTGAAGTTAAGTGTAGTTATCGTATCGTTAAAGCAAAGAAACAATTGAAAAAGCTAAGGAAGATATTTAACGATGAGAGTATATGCTTGTATTTTTATTGTGGGTCAGCAGATAAACTAGTTGAAATCATTTAAAGATTTCTGGCTGTATTTTTGATATGTCTTCCAAGTTTTTCTAAAAAAATCATATTTGTTCCAATTATTTTTTAAGAATTCTATTGTTTTAGGATCACTAGGATAACCACTTCCAAAGTCAAAACCTGCTATTTGTTTTAATTTGTCAACTTCTTTATCTCTTATTACTTTTGCAATTATACTTGCAGCTCCAACTATTGTGTATTTTTCATCAGCTTTATGTTCTGCTACTAGTTCAGGTTGGTATTTTAAGTTTTTTTTAACGTAATCAACGTATGTTTTGAAGTTGTTGCTTGGACAATCAAGTATTACTTTATCTGCGTTTACTTTGTTTATTAAAGCACTACTTGTCTTTGCTTCAAGCCAGTTAAGATTCATGTTAGGATCAAGTAAAGAAGCATCTACTTGGCTAGGCGAGAGTATTAATACTTTTACGTCGCATAATTCTTTTATTTTTTTGTAAAGTTCTTCTCGTTTCTTTTTAGAGAGCATCTTAGAGTCAGTAACACCAAGAATTTGTAATTCGTTAATTGTTTTTTTGTCAGCTGCAGCTAATGCCATTACTAAAGGTCCTATTACTGGTCCTCTTCCTGCTTCTTCTACTCCTGCAATTATCATAAAGTAACTTTAGAAAAGATTTATTGTTTTATATTATTTTGCGTTAGATAATTAAAATAAGCAGAGTTTTTTTTATTCCAAACATAATCAGTGGAAACTTCGTATAAAGCTTCGCTATAATATTCAAATAAATCAGACATATGGTTCATTAGTTCTTTTTTTTCATATATAGAACTGTTCAAACCACTATTTTTAAACATAGATTTTCCTATCGGAACAAAAAACTTGTTATTTAGATTTCCACTTGAATTATTATACTCTCTTAAAAAACTAGAATGAAATAAAGCTAATTCAGCATACATTTGATATTTAGACCTTAAAAATTCATACCCCCTATAATCTTCATTATTAGTTATATCAGGATCATCAGATAAATATTCCCACATACTTTTTCTACCAGTTTTAGAGAAATCATAATTTAAAAATTTATCAGCTAGTACATCAGATAAATAACCTATAACAAAAGGACTCTCTGAATCAGTTAGAGTGGTAGAGATAGCACTAAAAAAAAATTGTTTTAAATCCCCTTTATTTTTATAAAAGTCTATTAATTCTTGTTTAGATAATTTATTTAATTCAGCTAAACTCACTCTTTGAGATAAATCATAAAACTCAGAAGATGAACAATCCATATGCTATTTATTTAATAAATAATATTTAAACTTTACTTTTTAATTCCTCAAAAACATTTTTTATTTCTTCTAAAGACTTTGTTTGACCAAGCTTTAATCTATAATCAGCACCACCTTCAATTCCTTTAGTAAATTGCATGGACTGACTTCTTATAGCTGCAAAATTAATATTGTATTTTTTTGTGTATTCTAAGTATTTTAAACCAAAATTTAGCTGATCTAGAGGATTAAACTCATATTCTCCTGTTTTTAAGTAACTATTTATTTGTTTAAAGATAGTAGGATTTCCTCTTGCAGCCCTTCCAACCATGATAAAGTCACAACCTGTTTCTTCAAACATTTGCTTAGCAGTCTCAGGACTAGTTACATCACCATTGCCAACTACAGGTATGGCCACTGAGTCTTTTAATTCTTTTATTTTAGACCAGTCTGCTTTTCCAGAATATCCTTGTTTTACGGTTCTTGGATGAAGAGTCAGCATAGAAACCCCGCAATCTTCAGCTAGTTTGCCTATGTTTTTGAATAAGTAACAATCTTTTTCACTAACACCCGCCCTCATCTTTAAAGTAACAGGTTTGTTTACTGATTCAACTAACTTTGTGAATAATTGTTGATTAAATTCAGGCTTTTGTAAAAGTGCAGCACCAGCCATCTGATTAGTTATATGAGGTGCAGGACAACCCATATTGAAATCTATTACGTCAAAGAAAGGTTCGACTATTTTGGCCGCTTCAACTATTTTTTCAACGTCATTACCAAATAACTGGATTCCTATAGGAGTTTCTTTTTTAGAAAATTCAAGTATTTCTGTTATATCTTTTTCTTCTAGCTTTAACTCCTTATTTTTTTGAATAATAAAATTAGCATTGATAAGCTCAGTTGTAACCATACCTGCTCCTTGTTCTCTACAAAGAAGTCTAAACGCAGGATCACTTATACCTGCCATTGGTGCAAAAAATGCTTTTGAATCAAATCTTGGAAGCTTCATAATAATTAGTAGTATTAAGTTTTAGTTTTTATTAGTTTAGTTTAAAATAAACCACCCATCATAGAACTAAATAGCATTATTGCTAAAAAATATACTATTAAGCTAGACACCATAAATACAGGTATTAATTTTAATCCTTCTTTTATGTTTCCACGCCTTATACTGCTTATTATGCAAGCTGAGAAAAAAGAAGTTATTAAGAGTATTACAATACTAAATACTTGGAAATTGAATACGTTTATCATCTCGCTATCTATACTAAATGAGAAGAATCCGCTATCTCCAGAAAAATCAAGGTTGGCAGTTATATCTTTTATTACATGTAATAGCTCTGTGCTTAGTGCTAGCAGTATAGGTGCAGCAAATACGCTGGCAGTGCCAATAAAAATAACATAAGTCATAACACTTGCACCAATCTCTTTTTTCATAAGCCTGGTTTCATATATGTTTTCAGATATCTTATTTAATAAACCCGCTAATTCTCCGCCCGAACCTATACTTTCTATTATCAAACTCATTGTTTCTTTTAAAACTTTAGAATCATATTTGTCTGCGAATTGTTTAAGTGCTTTTTGAAGATCTTCTCCAGCAATTGTTGCTTTTGCAATTTGCTCTATTTCTTCTGCTAAAACCCCAAACTTTGACCTTACAGAAAACCAAAGAGCTCTATCGATTGGCATACCAGAACTTATATTTGCACTTGCAAGCTGTAAAAAATCAGGAAGATGTTCTTCTATTTGTTTTATTCTCCTATAAATCAATACATCCAAGAAAGCAAGACTTAAAGCTGCTAACACAAAATATGAAAAAATAAAAACTAATATCATGGAAGTAAACATAACTATGAATACGTCAGTTAAAAAACTCTGAAGAAAAACACCCGATATACTTATTATGAGTCCTAACAAAAAAGATATACCAAAACTTGTCAAAAGTAAAAAATCATTAAGTTTTAGGTGATGTAAATCAAAACCTGCTTTATCTAAAACATCTGCATATATAGCTAGTATCCTACGTTTTTTTTTAGGCTTATCATCAGCTATGTTCGATTTAGATCTGAAAAATTCTTTTAATTTCTTCATTTTATTATCCACTTATAGGAGGTCTTTGACTTTGAACCATGCTCAAAAACATGAATTGAATAAAACCAAGTATTAAAGCAATAGTTAAATAAACAGGCATAGTTATGTTAAGCCCTAAAAAAGTAGCAAGAACTATTAGCATAGTTATACCAAGACTAGGAACAATTATACTAACCATCATATAAAACATAGCAAGAGGAGATAATTTTTTACCATATTCTTTTACAGCTATTTGTTGATCTCTTACAACATGATTTATAACCGAAGTTAAACTAGCCCCAATATCTGCTCCGCTTCTTAAGCTGTTTAAAACCTGCCAAAGTATTCTTCTAAGATTTGGACTAGGACTTATAATCATTGTTTCATTAATAGCATCTTCTAAGCTGGTACCAAGATACACCCTATTTATTATATCACCAAAATAAACCCCTACAACCTCATAATTTTTTTCTATGTTTTCAAAGGCTTTATGAATAGGAACACCAGATTCTAATTCTATTATTAAAAAATTACCTGCAAATATTATTTCTTGATCTATAAGTCTTTTGAGTTTTTGTATCTTTATGTCAACATATCTTAAGAAATATAAGAATAATATAGGATATAATAAGAAAACTGTTAAAAAAGTTGAAAATGAGGGAAAGAATAAAAAGAATATAAAGGATAAACCTATTGCTGCAAAAAAACTAGAAACAACTGTTTTTTTAATATAATCGTCAGGTTCGTCAGCTATTCCAGCCTGTCTTAATTTTATAGATAATTCAGGGACAAGATAATAAACGATTTTATGCATTAACCTCATAAACTTACTCATCTTCTAAGTGCTCCTTTACCTCATCTAATACTTTATTAGAATTAACATATTTCATTAAATTATTCTTATTAGTATAATATTCTGCCACTATTCTTCCAACCCCATTAACAGAATCAATATTATTTTTTACAAGGTAGTCTAATATTTTTGCTTTTTCTTTAACTTCTTTTTTAAACCTAATTCTAATCATAAAGAAAAATCAATAGCGGAGAGAAGATTTGAACTTCCGACCTCAGGGTTATGAGCCCTGCGGGCACTCCTGGCTGCCCCACTCCGCTGTCATAGCTGAGGAGGACAGAGTTATTTATAAACTTTGCCACAATAAAATAAAGAAAAAAATGAGAAGAATTATCTTCTCAATGCACTACTTATAACTGTAGCTGCGCTAAGTATAGCCGCACTCATTACTACCCAGTCACCTGAAAGCGCTGTAAATCCTGCAAATCCAGCTCCTACTTTAATGATCCATACATTCAAAAAAAAGAATATTATGCTCATTAAAATAAATACAGCTGCGCTTATTAGCGTAAATCCTAATGTTGCTACTCCTGCAATTACTCTACTCATATTTATTACCCCCATAAAATTTTTTATAATAAAATAGTGCTAAAATAAGTATTTAAACCTTTCTTCATAAAGATTATAAATAAACAAATATTCTACTTTTATTAATATGACAAAACTTAGCTTTTTTAAGGTTTTTTTGCCAATAACTAGGCACAGCCTCCATATTTATACTAAATTAATACTCCTTGCAGTTTTTATTTTGTTTAATAGTTTAATACCAGAGTCTTTTTATGATATAACTTTGATAAGAATAATAATCATAGGTATACCCAGTTATCTTATAATTAACATAATTTTTAGCTATTTTAGAGCAGTATTCATTAAATTATATATTAGAAAACATAACTATAAAATAGACCATAACGATAATTACACTATAGGTATTAAGAGATTAACATTATTTTTTGGTAACTTCTTATTTGTATTAGTACTTTTTGGACTTATAGGTATTAGCATAACCGAATTTTTAACCAGCATAGGTCTTTTTGCAGTAGCAATAACACTTATCTTTAAAGATTACATTAACAATTTTATTAACGGCATACTTATTATGTTTAGTAAAAACATAAAGCTTAACGAATACGTTAAGATAGGAGAGGTTAAAGGACGCATCAAAGATATTAATTTTGCGTCAGTAGAAATACATACAGAACAAGGAGAAGTAGTGCACATACCAAATAATAGTGTTTACACTAAAGAAATAACTAATCTTTCTAGAAATAAAAATAAATCATTTAAAATAGAAAACAGTATACCAATAGTCGATACTAAGAAACTTGATTTGCTTAGAAAGAGTGTTTTTAAAGCGTTAGAAAAAGAAGGTTTGAAAGATAAAAATTATTCTTTTAACCTAGTTAAGATAACAAAAGACACAGCGGACCTTTACATAGGTATTAATACATCTAATTATAATTACGAGTTTGAGCAAAGAATACGAAACGTGATAGGAGAAGAAATGCTTAAGTTTTCTGCTAAACATAAAAAATGAATTAGTTTATGAATAATCTTTTTAAATAAACAACATATCCTAAGTTAATATACGGGGACGTAGTTTAACCTGGCTAGAATAGCCGGCTCCAGAGTTGGAGCAATGAGCCTAATAGGTGATGAAATAAAAACTTAAACATAAAACGACGTGAGATACCGGCCGATGGGGGTTCAAATCCCTCCGTCCCCACTTCTTATTTAACCTTTTTTTATAAAAAAAACTAATTAACGCCTTCTTGAATTGCAAAAAAGGTGTTTTGATCTTCATCCAGTATTGATAATGTGCAAACATCATTTCCTTGACTCCCTTCAAAATCAAGATATAATTTTATAACCGTGTAATCTTCTCTTTCTTCTTGGATCTCATAAGATCT
Source organism: Candidatus Woesearchaeota archaeon (assembly GCA_047602735.1). GTDB lineage: Archaea > Nanobdellota > Nanobdellia > Woesearchaeales > 21-14-0-10-32-9 > SKIS01. The sequence continues at coordinate 178,291 of JBLKOK010000001.1, forward strand.
TACACTAGCATAAGGATTATTAAAACATTCTAAAGAAAAATCACCAAAGTTACTTAAAGAAGGGTTATAAACTAGTAACACGTATTCTTCTCTATCAAAAGAAAAAGAATCTTGTAAAACCCAAGGCCTATTCCTATCAGGAATAGACATATATTCTTCTCTATCAAGAGCATCTAGTAAAATATCTCCTTTTTGATCTATATCTGATTTTACTGGAGATAATTCCCCATAGTAACAACCACTAATTCCTAACAAAACTATTGCCAATATCGTTAAAATTAATTTTGAAGACATATAACAATATAAGAAATATTACCTTATATAAAATTAACTTTTTTTCACACTTCGTATTTTTCTAAGCTCTTATTTAGCTGATTGTTTACACGAATGAATGTGGCTCTTTTAGAGAATTCTTTTAGCTTTCTTGCACCAATATAAGTAGCTGTGCTTCTAAGGCTTCCAAGAAGATCGAATATGAATTCATTCATATCGCCTTTGTAAGGTATTTCTAAAACTCTTCCCTCACTTGCTCTGTGTTTTTCTACTTTAGAATAATTTTTTTTCATAAAATAAGAAGAACTGCTCCCAACAAACTTTTTGTATTTCTTGTTGTTTTTAATTATTAATTCCCCACCACTTTGTTCATAACCAGAAAATAAGCTTCCAGCCATAACAAAATCAGCTCCAGCACAGAATGCTTTAGCAAAGTCAGCAGGATAAACAAGGCCTCCATCAGCAATTACTAGTCCGCAACCATTATCATTACTTATACCATGAGCAGCGTCACTACACTCCATAACAGCACTTAACTGAGGATAACCAACACCTGTTTTTCTTCTAGTAGTACAAGCACTTCCAGGCCCTATTCCTACTTTTACTATGTCAGCTCCTTTTATTAATAATTCTTCAGCCATTTCATTACTTACAAGGTTTCCAGCAATTATTATGTGATTTTTGCAAAGCTTTCTTAACTCAACCACTTTTTTTACGACTATTTCCAAGTAAGCATTCGGTACATCTAAACAAATAAAGTTAAAATATTTGTCTAAACCTTTTTTTATTACTTCTTTTAATTTTTTAAAATCCTGATCCCGTATACCTAGTGTGTAAGCTACGTAGTCTGGCTGATTTAGTGCTTTTAGTTCTTTTTCTAATTCGTCTACAGGATAAAATTTGTGAAGAGTAGTTATCATTTTGTGCTTTGATAATGTTTTTGCTACGCTAAAAGTTCCTGAGCTTTCCATGTTAGCCGCCATTATAGGAATGCCTGTCCAAGTCTTATTAGAATGTAAGAATTTGTATGATCTTTCAAGTACTACGTCTTTTCTAGAAACCATTGTACTTCTTTTAGGTCTTATTAGAACATCGTCATAATCTAGCTTTATTTCATCAACAATTCTCATTACTTAAACATTATTAAAAAGCCAAATATATAAACATTACTATACTTTTATTTAGTATATGAAAAAAGTACTTATTTTTGGAACATTTGATATACTTCATAAAGGACATATTTATTTAATCGAAAAAGCAAGTGAGCTAGGAGAAGTTCACGTAGTTATTGCAAGAGATGAAACTGTTTTAAAAGTTAAGGGTAAGAGTTCTTTAAATGATGAAAATTATAGGCTTGAGAAGGTTTGTAGTTTATCCATAGTTAAAAAATGTTATCTTGGCAACCTAGGAGATAAATACAAAATCGTCGAAGAGATAGCTCCAGATATAATTTTGTTAGGTTATGATCAAAATATCTTTACAAAGAGATTAGAAGAATCACTTTTAAAACGAGGAGTTAAGTGCGACATAGTTAGATGTGATAGCTATTTTCCAGATAAGTATAAGTCAAGTTTGATTAGAGAAAAGAAACTTTTAAATAATAAAGTGACAAATCTTAAATAAAGGTGGTTAAAAATCAATAGAAGCGACTTCAATAAAGACATGGAAGAATACTTAAGTAGTAGAAAGTCAGAAGATCAAAGTAACGATAAAGGTTTTTTTGATTCATTCAAAGAAAAAATCCAGAATATGAGACTTAAAAAACAAGAAAGATACGAAGTAGCTCTTGAAGAAGACTACGAAGTAGAAGAACAAGCACAAGATGAATATGTTGAAGACGAACCAGTTTCAACCCCTAAAAGAAGCTTAATATCTTGGCTTTTTAGAAGAAAACAAAGAGTTTACGAAGAAGACTGGGACGAAGACGAAGTTGAAGTTCAAGAACCATCATTGCAAGAACAAGAACTTAGAGAAGCAATAAAGATTTTACATAAATGGATAGAAAAGCTAGATCCAGACACCCTTAATAAGTTTAAAAGAAGCGAAGACTTTGAAAAATATAAATCTATTCTAAAAAGTCTTAATATGATTAAATAAAAAAAAAGTTTATTTTTTCTTTTTCTTAGCTTTTAACGGAGTTAAGTATATTAACAACAATATCAATATTAAAAATAACGCATTGAATTGTTGACAATAAACATCATAATATGTTCTAAGAGTTATGCTTTCTCTAGGTATTACTTCTAACCTAAAAGTAGGACTTTCAGTTTCATCAATACCATCTGAAGCAATTATAGTAAATGATGAGTTTAGAGCTTCTTGAGATCTTAGAGTTAATATGTTATTTGTAATAGTATACTCTATTTGAGGTCTAAAACCAGTCCTATAAGATAATTCTGATCCATCAGGATCTATGAAGTAGTTATCTAAGTCTAATTCTAATACTGAGTTTTCAAACATCCTTATGTGAGGTAAACTTTCACCAACATCACCCGTAGGTGTTGATAGTGATTGTGGCACTCCATATAGTATTATTGTTAGTAATAGTATTAGAGGTATTAATACAAGTAATGAAACCCTAAATATACCTGGGCTTCCAAGTACATAACCTGCTAATAAACCAATTATGAATAAGATTATGATTGATATAAATATTATAACTAATAAGATTGAAACACTAAAACAAGTGTAATTTGTTACAAACCAATATAATCTTTGATGTAGAGGATAATCTCTAACATTTACAACTACGTTAAATTCATAGTTTTGATTTTCAGATACTAATGTTATCTTGAAATGATGCCTTCCTATATCTTGTTCTGATAAGTTTGTTGTTACAAGTACTTGTTTTTGCTCGTTTGGAGCTAAACTAAAATTAGTTGTGTTTAAACTAAACTTGTCAGAACCATCATAAAATATGGTGTAAGATGCAGTCTGTATCCCTCTTTGAATAAATGTTAAAGTGAAATCTTCTTCAAAGTACCTAGTTTGAGGTCTTTGGTTGTTTAAATTTATCTTTGTACACATTTCATTGTTGTATACAACTAATCTTTTCTTATCAGTATATTCTAAGTCCGCTTCTTGTAAGTTAGCGTTTAGTAATACAGATAGTGTTTGAACGTTTTCTTGTTCAGGTATTTGTAATCTAAACGGAACAGTTGTTTCTTCGTTTGGATTAAGAGTTACTTGGAAGTATTGTTTTTGACCTAAGAACTCTAAGTCTAAATCCGCAGTTAGCTCTTTTGAACCAATGTTTTTTATTGTGAAATCATATGTTTGGTTTCCTGAACAAATATTTTTGAAATCATCAATGTTTAAGTTTAGTTCAAGGTCATAACAATTATCAAAGTCTACTGTGAATGTTACATCTTTTACTAAATCACCATATAAGGATTCAACTCTTATAACGAATTCTTCTTTTCTTTGTCTTTGTGAGTAAGTGTAAAGATCTATGCTTGCAGCTTCATCTCTTTGTAAACTTAAATTGTTTGTTGAAAGAGAACCACGACCTCTAACTACACTTATAGTATAATCATTTGATATGTGAGCATTATTTTTTATTACAATAGGAACAGTTGTTTGAGTGAACATACAAGATGATTTGTTGTTTGAAGATAATTCAAAATCATAATTCCAATTTATGTTTAATTCATGATTTATTTCTGCTCTTAAGTTATTTCTTAAACTCAATACTTCGAATTCTACTTGTTGAACACCATATAAATAAATAGGAGTGTTTAGTGTTGTGTTAACAACTCCTGTTTGACCAGGACTTAATTCTAATCTGAATGATTGGTCTTCAAAGTAATTATTTAAAGAGTTTATGTTAATAACGTATTCCTCAGTGAAAGGAGCAGGGTTTGTTAACATTATTTGATAAAGATTAGACTCACCAGGAAGTATTTCTTCGTTTTGAGAATAAAGATCTACTTGTATGCTTTCACATTTATTTGTGGTTAAAGACCTTGTTAATACTTGTTCTCCGCCTAAGTTGCTTGCAACAATTAGTTCATAAGTATTTGTTCTGCTTCTTTGATTACAAGGTATACTAATAGGTATGTCCACTATTTTAGATTCTTTAGGTTCTAATACTACTTGAGTAGGAGGACTAACAACGTCTAAGTTGGAAGACAGACTAAAAACAGTTCTAAAGTCAGCTGTGTTTGTTATTAATACTCTGTCTGTTAGAGCTTGACAACTACAAGTATTTATGTTAGCTTCAAAACCCCCAACAAAGAACTGGTTTGAATAATCTTGAGCTGAAACAACTTGTTGAGTTGAAACTACATCAAATTGCTGATTTTGTATTTGTTGATCTAACATTTGTTGATCAAACCCACCATAAGTTCTTATTTCTAATAAACTTCCTTGATAAACTACTACTTCGCCAGTTTGTTGACTAGTTGAAGCAATAGACGAAACTAATCTTAATTCTTCGTAATTTATACCTGAAACCTCTATTGTTTCTTGAGGCTGTGAATCTAAGAATCCATAAGTAACTATTTCTAAACCTTGAGCGCTAATTGGCATAGTAACCAAAAGTAATGCTATGAGTATCAGAATAGTTTTTTTTATCATTTTAATCAATTAATATCCCTAATTTTGTTAAATAAAAAAAAAATAAAAAAAATTAAACCTAATAATAGGTTTGTGTTTCCTCGTCGGATTCTTCATCTTTTTTTCTAATTCTTGTAAAAACAAGTATTAGTCCTAAGATGATTAATAGTATTATTAATACTACTAGGCTCCATTCAAGGATTGTTCTAACATTTGTTGTTGAGCTTGTATCTTGACCAGCTACTCTTGCAACAGCGTTAACAGTTTTTACTTCGTCTCCAGATTCAACTTTGATTTGGAAAACGTGGTCTTTTGCTTCAGCTGCTTCTCTTGCGCTTAATCTCAAGAATACTGTTTCGCTTCCTTGACCTTGGATTACAACGATGCTTGATGGTTCAAAGCTAGCTCTTCCCCATTCTGCAACACCTGATGCTGTTAAAACATATGTTCTTGCAGTGTTATCTTTGTTTTCAATTAAAACAGGGTAGATAACATCTCCAGCTCCAGCATTTAATGATACTGTTGAAGGTACAGTTACTACTGATCCTTCTTCTCTTGCAGTTTTGTCATCGTATGCTGTAACTGTTATTGTTCTTGTTTGTTGAACAGATTCAAATCTGTCAAATGAAACAGTTGTTACAACATCATATGTTCCTGGTTCAACGCCGTGAGGTAACCTTAGTAATAAAGCTTCAAAGCTCATTGTTTGGTCTACTCTTAAACTGTCGATTGTTTCAAATGTTTGAATTCCTAGTGCTGGAATTGCTACTCTAGCAGTTATGTCGTCTAAATCATGGTTACCCATGTTTTTTACTCTAACTCTAAAGTTTAATGCTCTTCCTGCTTCAACTGTTGTTGAAGGGCTAATTAAGAAATCTCTGATTTGAACTGCGTTTTGTTCAGCTAAACCATAAATACTTAATTGATAGTTGTATGTAACTAAGTTAGGACTGTTTTCGTCTGCAACAACTATTCTTAGCTTTGCATCTTTTTGGTCCATGTCAACAGGGATCATTACGTTTAAATCAAATGATCTTTTGTTTCCTGCTGGTAAGTTAAATGTTCTTGTGAAATCTGACACCAGGTCTCTTTCTTGAGCAGAGTATCTGTATCCTGCTATAAATGCTTGTATTTCTGCATTTCTAACATCTTCAGCACCTGCTTCCACTGTTACTCTAATTCTTAATTCATCTCCTCTTTCTACATACAAGTCGTCTCCGTCTTCAGCTCTATCGCCGTTGATTCTAACTGTTTCAATGCTTAAGTAGTCTGTTGTTTGTGCAAAAGCTACAGGCATTGATGCTAGTACGAATACGAAAAGTATTGCGCATATTTTGCTTACTAAATTCATTTTGTTGTACCTCCCAATTAATGGTATCTCGCTTATATAACGAGAGTGTTTTTGTTTTTATAAATGTTTTGGTTTTGTAACTATTTATGAGTAGGAACTCATAATTAGTTTACTACTATGTCCACAGGAATATATCTATTCCTGCTAAATCCTGAACCAAAGACACCTACAGTTACTATGAAATCGTCTTGGAATAAGTCCATTTCATCAAACGGCAAGTATCCTACTACAGATCTTTGCATGCTTTGACCCGGGTTTAAGTTAAAACTAGATCCGTATGCTTTGAATCCTAGTTCAGGAATTTCAAATTTGACTCTTAGGTTTTCTATCCTTTCATCCCTGTGGTTTGTTATGGTCGCATATACAGTATAAGGTTCATATATATCTAATATGCCATCATCTACACCATAAACAACTATGTTTGAGATGTGAAGTCCTTCAAAGTCACCCACTACGATGTCCGGGTTGTTTCTTCCAACATCTATTGAGTGAGTTACACTACCTGTTCTTCCTTGATCGTCTAAGACGATTAGTGTTACTTCATGTCTTCCTCTTTGAGTAAACTCAAAGTTTATTTTATCCTCTGTTGTTGAAATAACACCTACTTGTTCTCCAAACCTAGTTATTTCAAATCTGTATGAAACTATTTGGCCTGAACGAGGATAGCTCTCTGATCCATCAAGTAAAACAGTGTTTCCTTCATAAGTTGAACCTGGTAGTTTTAATATAGCCACAGGACCTAGAAGGCCTAATGTGTCTTTAACTACAAATGTTGTTTGATCTGTCACAACACTTCCATCTCCATCATCAGCAGTTACCGATACTAGCTGAGTGAATTCAGCTATAGGTGCTGTGAATCTGAAAACGTTGTTTCCAATATGTTCAACTTCTATACTTCCTAAGTTACCAAAACTAAATAGTATATCTTCAGGGCTTGTTTCAACATCGAATACGAATGGTTTGAAATCGATATCTGTTGTTGAACCCGCAGTTATTTCTATTTCATCAGGTAAATTTAGTTGTAGAGGATTGTTTAATACGTTAACAACCACACTATTTTGACCTGCAGTGTTGTCATTAAAGTTAAATACGAAACTAAACACTTTTCCTTCACCCAAGAAATCACTAGTTATAGGGATACTTGGTAAGAAGTACCTGTATTCAGTTGCAGTATGTGTGTGTTCTTCAAAGTGTAATTCGTTTTGATTTAGCACTCTTAAGAATACTTCTTTTACTAAGTCATTATCTGTTACTAGTTGACCTGTAAAGGAATCTCTTATTCTAAAGCTTACATACATTGGATCTGATCTGTAAAACGTGTCTGATTCAGTTACGAATTCGTCACTGAAAACTCTTAGTTGTTCTACATCATATCTGTATTCCCATACTGTGAATGTTGATTGTAGTGTTCTTGAATTGTCAGGTTGATAACCAGACTTTGAAGCCTCAGCACGTACAGTGTAGGTTCCTGCAGCAAGGTTTACTTGTGGTTCTATCTTACAATAACCATTATTATTTGTCATACATGTTCCAAATGTTTGGTCTTGTAATACGAATGTCACTTGCGCATCTTGCACCGGGCTACCTTCACTTGTTACAAGCGCTGTACAGTATTGATTGTATCCTTGAACTACGTTTTTGTTACAACCAAGCTCTTCTAATAATAACTGAGGTAGAGGAACTTCTGATACTACTACTTGTTTTGTGATTGAGTCTTGTAATCCATTTGCATCAGTTACTTGTAATCTTACATTAAATGTTTGAGCTCCTCCAAACGTCCATGTAAACTGACTGGTTTGAGCATTTATTTGTGCTCCATCAATTTGCCACTCATAATTTGTTATTTGAGCACCTCCTTGAATACTTGTGCTTGTAAATGTTACTAATTGATTTACAAATGGCTCGCTTGGACTAAATTGGAAGTTAGCAGTTGGGCCTTGTAATTCAAATACGTTGAATGTTATAGGTCTTGTTACTGTGCTTCCATCAGTATCGTCTGCTGTTACTTGAACTGTTTGAGTTGTTGCAAAGCTTGGTGCTGTAAATCTATAAACGTTGTTTGATAGATGTGTTACTTGCATAGCCCCAAGATTTTGGAACGTAAATACTATTTCGTTTAGTGGTGTTTCAACATCAGATACGTATTGTTTAAAGTCAATGTCCACGTATTCATTTGTTTGAAGCGTGTAACTTTGCTGAGGGTTAAATGTTAATGGGTTGTTTAATATATTAACAACTACGCTTCCCTGACCTGCAGTGTTGTCATTAAAGTTAAATACGAAACTAAACACTTTTCCTTCACCCAAGAAATCACTAGTTATAGGGATACTTGGTAAGAAGTACCTGTATTCAGTTGCAGTATGTGTGTGTTCTTCAAAGTGTAATTCGTTTTGATTTAGCACTCTTAAGAATACTTCTTTTACTAAGTCATTATCTGTTACTAGTTGACCTGTAAAGGAATCTCTTATTCTAAAGCTTACATACATTGGATCTGATCTGTAAAACGTGTCTGATTCAGTTACGAATTCGTCACTGAAAACTCTTAGTTGTTCTACATCATATCTGTATTCCCATACTGTGAATGTTGATTGTAGTGTTCTTGAATTGTCAGGTTGATAACCAGACTTTGAAGCCTCAGCACGTACAGTGTAGGTTCCTGCAGCAAGGTTTACTTGTGGTTCTATCTTACAATAACCATTATTATTTGTCATACATGTTCCAAATGTTTGGTCTTGTAATACGAATGTCACTTGCGCATCTTGCACCGGGCTACCTTCACTTGTTACAAGCGCTGTACAGTATTGATTGTATCCTTGAACTACGTTTTTGTTACAACCAAGCTCTTCTAATAATAACTGAGGTAGAGGAACTTCTGATACTACTACTTGTTTTGTGATTGAGTCTTGTAATCCATTTGCATCAGTTACTTGTAATCTTACATTAAATGTTTGAGCTCCTCCAAACGTCCATGTAAACTGACTGGTTTGAGCATTTATTTGTGCTCCATCAATTTGCCACTCATAATTTGTTATTTGAGCACCTCCTTGAATACTTGTGCTTGTAAATGTTACTAATTGATTTACAAATGGCTCGCTTGGACTAAATTGGAAGTTAGCAGTTGGGCCTTGTAATTCAAATACGTTGAATGTTATAGGTCTTGTTACTGTGCTTCCATCAGTATCGTCTGCTGTTACTTGAACTGTTTGAGTTGTTGCAAAGCTTGGTGCTGTAAATCTATAAACGTTGTTTGATAGATGTGTTACTTGCATAGCCCCAAGATTTTGGAACGTAAATACTATTTCGTTTAGTGGTGTTTCAACATCAGATACGTATTGTTTAAAGTCAATGTCCACGTATTCATTTGTTTGAAGCGTGTAACTTTGCTGAGGGTTAAATGTTAATGGGTTGTTTAATATATTAACAACTACGCTTCCCTGACCAGCAGTATCATCGTTGAAGTTAAACACGAAACTAAATACTCTTCCTTGACCCAAGAAATCATCAGTTATAGGTATACTTGGCAAGAAGTACCTGTATTGTGATGATGTAAATGCGTCTTGTTGGAATTGTAATTCGTTTTGATTGTTTACACGTAAAAATACTTCACTTACAAGGTTTTGATTAGGTGAGATTGTTTGACCTGTAAATAAGTCTCTTACACTAAAACTTGCATATATAGGGTTTGCCCTATAAAATGTGTATTGTTCTGTTACGTAATTATCTTCATATAATCTTAAATTTAATATTTCATATCTTTCTTCCCAAACCTTAAATGTTGAGGTTAGAGCTCTTGAGTTATCAGGTTGATAACCAGACTTTGAAGCCTCAGCATATATTGTGTAAGTTCCAGGAGCTTGGTTTATTGTAGGATTTATACTACAGTATCCTTTATTGTTTGTTGTACATGTTCCTAGTACTTGGTTTGATCCTTGGTACTTGAAAGTTACTTGGCTGTTTGCTACGTCTTGTCCGTTTGATGATACGTGTACTGAACAGTGTTGAATGTGTCCTTGTACTACGTTTTGATTACATCCAAGTTCATCTATTAAAAGAGACGGAAGTTGAGTTTGTGATACAGTTATAGTTCTAGTTCTTATGTGTTGTAAACCTATACTATCTGTAACTCTTAGTTCAACTTGATAACTACCAGCAGCAAACTTCTGACTAAAACCACTACTAGTACTCACAGTCTGACCATCAACCCTCCACCTATACTGACTAATAGGATTATCACCAGCACTACTAGTACTCGTAAAACTAACAATATCATCACTAGTAGGATTACTGGGACTAAATGTGAATTCCGCAGTAGGACCAACAGGTTGGACTGCTTGCGATACAGTAACTGTTTTAGTTTTTAAACTAACTAAACCAGTAGTATCAGTAACCATCAATTCAACTTGATAACTACCAGCAGCAAACTTCTGACTAAAACCACTACTAGTACTCACAGTCTGACCATCAACCCTCCACCTATACTGACTAATAGGATTATCACCAGCACTACTAGTACTCGTAAAACTAACAATATCATCAGATGAAGGGTTAGTTGGACTAAAAGTAAAATCAGCAGTAGGACCAACAGGTAATACGAACTGAGAAACAACCACTGTTTTAGTTATGTGGTTGGATAGCCCTATGCTATCTGTAACAGTTAATCTAACTTGATAAGAGCCAGGAGTTGTAAACATTCTGGAGTAAGCCTTATTATTACTTACAACGACTCCGTCAACTCTCCACTGATAACTAACAATAGGATTGTCACCTTGAACACTTTCATCAATGAAAGCAACATTATCTAAATTATTAGGATTAGTAGGTGTGAATCTAAATGCCGCAGTAGGACCAACTGGTTGAGCTGCTTGAGTCACAGTAACTGTTCTTGTCTTTGTGTCTTGTAAGTTGTTTGAGTCAGTAACTCTTAATTCAACTTGGTAAGTTCCAGCAGCTAATTTTTGATTGAAATTCTTAGATGTGCTTACAGTTTGACCATTTATTCTCCACCTGTAATTTGTGATTTCACCATCTCCTTTTGTGCTTTGATCAGTAAAACTAATGGTATCATCACTAGTAGGACTGCTTGGACTAAATGAGAAATCAGCAGTAGGTCCTGTTAGTTGTACTTGTTGAACAACTACTTGTTTGGTTACTTGCCTTGTTCTTTGCTGAGAATCCGTAACTCTTAGAGTTACGTCATATGTTCCAGGACTGGTAAATACGTGATTGAAGTCTTTTGATGTGCTTACTTCATTACCATTTATTAGCCATCTGTAAGATGAAACTGTGTTTCCTTCAAGGTTTACTTGGCTAACAAAAGATACTTGGTCACCTACAAAAGGATTGTTTGGTGAAAAAGTGAAATCTACTTCAAATAATCTTTCTCCTGTTACAGTGAAATATAATGTTTCTGTTCTAATTGTTTTTGTTCCACCACTATTTGTTTGGGTTGCTTTAACTTCTATGAAGTAATCACCAGAGTATAAATAGTCGCTTTGTGTTAATTGTAATACAGGCGAGAAGTAAAAACTATTAGAGTTATGCGTGTCAGTGAATAATACTTGTTTTTGAACTATTTGTACAGACGTATCATCATATAGTATTGCTTCTACGTCTACAGATGTAGCCCAACTGTTTGGTATTATGTCAATGTAATAGTTTGTGCTTTGGCCAGGGCTTAATTGAATACTTTGCTCTGTGTTTTCAAAGTAAGTATCAACGTTTAAAGCCGCAGCTGCTGTTATTGTTGTTAGTATTAATACAAAACTTATTATGAATGATAAAATCTTATTCATTTGTTTCTTTCCCCATATAGTAAGTTGTTTAAGTTTATACTTACACCAGCATTTCCACTAATAGAGCTGTTTGAAAAATCATATCCAATGCCAGCACCAAGACTAAATTTGTCATTTAACTTGATTCTTGATTCAAGTCCCGCGTTTAAAGAATAATTACTAGATGACTCTTCAAATACATCTTGATTTTCTTGAAGCTCTAAACCATCTTGTAAAAAATAAGTACGATCTTTAGCACTATTTGTTACAGATGAATTTGTGAAACCCAACCTTGGACCTAGATTAAAACCCTTTGTAATTTGAGGCATAACAGATAACGTCACACCATAATTAGTTTCATCTATATTATTAGTTGTTTCTCTAACCCATTCCCCTGCTTTTCTTCCTGGTCTGTTACTTGGAACTTCTTCTCTTTCAACAAAATAATCAGAACTATTGGTTGAATTAGGAACCCTATAAGTTAAACCTATAACTGTATTTTTCCTTGTGTTTGCTTCAATACCAAAATAAGGAGAAACACCACTTTGTGATATGTTAACTCCCCCAACAGGTCCAACAGACCAACCTTCTAATAAATCTGATTGAGCATTTAATAATTTTTCAGCTCTTTGCATTGTTTGAGCTAAAGAATCATACTCTTCTGATTTATCTGCTAAAGCACTAGCTAAATCATTTGCTTCATCATTCAAATCATTAATTCTACCATATAAATTAGCCACATATTCAGAATTAAGAGATTCGTCTCTGTTTACATTAACTCCTGCAAGTCTTACTGCTTCAGAATCATTTAATAAAGTATATGAAAAACCTTTAGTCGGAGCATCTTCACCAAATATTATTTGTCCATTTCTTAAATAAGCACCATTTCCAAGATCTACGTCTTTATCTAAACTGGTTTCATGCCACTTACCATCTTTTTGGTATTGTAATCTATCAAAATTTGTAACCATTTGATCTACTTTTAATGTGTCACCGTTAAAAGTTATAGGTACCAAGTAGTTTTCATCAACTAACACTTCTTTAGAGTTATGAGTGTTTGCTTGAATATAATTTCTAACCTCATTTCTTATTTCATTTAATTCTTCGTCATCACAACTAGAAATAAGATTTGATAAATCCTTTACTGATTCAGCATAATTAGTTAAGTTTTCAATAGATTGATCTAAAGGAGCGTTTAATGAGTCTCTTATTTGTTCTAGCGGACCTATGTTTGTGTTTAAAAAATTGTTAGATTCTTGTACTAATTCTCTTTTTACTTCTTCGTTAGATTGAGCATAACTGCCTTTTACTGTTGCACCTAATAGACTGGTTGCAAGCGCTGCTGATAATAATATATTTTTTAAAGTTTTCATTTGGATAATCCCCCACCATAAATTTTATACCACTAAGTAATGATAATTGATATATAAATGTTTTGGTTCGTGACTACTAAGGAATAACAACTTTTTTGTTCAGTGTAAATATATTTAAATAAGTAAACTCCACCACTAATATTATCGGAGGGGTAAAATTGTCAAAAAACGACGAAATATCAATAGATCTAGAATCAATAAAAAAAAGTACTAAAAAAACATATAACAACACAAAAAACTTTTTTAAAAACAACACCGCACTAATTACAACAATACTTCTAATTTTACTTATGATTAGCGCATACAACGTCAGAGCACAAACCTACGAACTAGGATACTTAGACGACGTAGCAGAGAATTTTATTAGTAACCAAATAAAACAAGGATTAGCAGAACAAATAAGACAACAAAACCCAGCCCTTAGCTCAAACATAATAAATTCTAGAGTCGAAGCCCAATACCGAGAATATTATAGACAAAATAGAGCTCAAATAGATTTTGATATAAGACAACTAGGCGATCAACTCAGACAAAACTTTATCGGACCAAGCGGTGAGCCTTACATCTTAGATATTGATACTCATTATTACTGGCAACTAACAAGACAATACTTAGAAACAGGATACGTATTTGATACAGTCTTAGAAGACGGAACCTTTATGGACAGCTACCAATTAGCTCCTTTAGGCGCTATAAGACCACAACCAGAGCTTCACCCTGTTTATTCAGGTTGGATATACAAAATAACAAGTCCAATAACAGGTTGGAGCGCTTACAAAACATTCAATTTAACATCAGCAATTATCGCAATGCTTGTTGTTATACCCGCATTTTTCATTGGAAGAATGTTTGGAGGAAACATCACAGGAAGCATTGCAGGATTTATCATGGCAATGCACCCAGCATATGTCTCTCGTAGCACAGCAGGATATGTTAGTACAGACGGATACGTCGTGTTTTTTCCTTTAATGATTTTATGGCTAGTATTACTTGCCTTTAGATCAGATAACATCTACAAGAAAATAGGATACGGCTCTCTTGCAGGATTCTTCGTAGGACTGTTTAGCAGGTCATGGAGTGCTTGGTGGTTCGTATTTGTTTTAGTGATGGCAGCAATGATAGGCTATATTGCATTCTTGATACTTCAAAAAATTATACGAAACGAATCAAGAGATTGGAGTGATTTCAAAAAACCAGGAATACTATCAGGAGTGGTAATTATTTCAGGAATAATATTTACAACTATATTTAGCGGACTTCAAGCAGTAATTAGCGCACCACTAACTATTTTTGGAAGAGGAGGAGTAGGCCTTGGTATTCAAGACGCTATAGGTCAAGGACTCTGGCCAAATGTTTTAACCACGGTAGCAGAACTATCACGACCAAGCACTATGCAAATAGTAAACAACCTTGGAGGACCAGTAATATTTATAGTAGCAATGATGGGAATCATACTATCCTTACTTCCATTAAAGAACTGGAAAAAATACGAATACTTAATCTTTTACGGAGGATTATTCTTTGCATTCCTAGCTACAACCACGCTACCTATGGACCTTGCAATAAACCAAGGAATAGACTACTCAATAACATTTACAGCACTAATAACACTACCTATACTTTTAGGATTTGTAAACTTGCTGTTTAGAAAATATGACGTAGATTTGCTGTTTGCTGTTTTTGTATCAGTATTATTTATAGCAACAATATTTACAGCAACACAAGGAGTTAGATTCGTACTATTAATAGTTCCAGCACTAGCACTTGCACTTGCTATAAGCTTTGCTAGAGCAATAGAATTCATAAAAAACATGTTTGACAAAAGAGATTGGTCAATGGACATAGGCTATGTAGCAATAATTATTATAGCGCTTGTTTTGTTTATGCCAATAGCTACAGCAGGTCATAATACTGGTTATCAAAGAACACCAGGAATAAGTGATGCGTGGTACGATTCATTAGCAGAAATCAAAGAAACAACACCTCAAGATACAATTTTAACTAGTTGGTGGGACTTTGGTCATTGGTTTAAGGCACTAGCAGATAGAAGAGTAACTTTTGACGGAGCTACTCAGAGTACACCTATGGCTCACTGGGTCGGAAAAGCACTTATAACCAATGATTACGAAGAAAGTGTTGGTATTTTAAGGATGCTTGCTTGTGGAAGTAGAACTGGATTTGATGAGCTTGCTGTTAGAAGAACAGCTAAATCAAGTGTTAATGATATTACTGCTCGTGAGTTCTTAGATACATATAATCAGATAAGCGAAGCAGTACTAATGGATAGAACGCAAGCTATTAGTTATTATGAAAGCGTAGGACTTAGCAGAGATGATGCTTTGAGCGTTGCAGATCTTACTCATTGTGACGCACCACCAGTTATTTTTATTACAAGTAACGACATGGTCGGCAAGGCACCAGTTTGGGGACATTTCGGGGCATGGGACTTTGAAAAAGCATACGTTGCTAGAGTTGCTAGAAGCACAAGAGATGTTTCAACAGCAGTCAACGAGATAGCACAAACCTTAGATGTAGATGTAGAAAGAGCTCAAAGCTTATACTTTGAAGCAAGACAGCTTAGAGGAGAGCGAGAAGTTAGTGAGTGGATTAGTCCAAGACCAAGCTTCCTTACAAACAGCCCTATTAGTTGTGTTGATGAAGCATCAAGAATTATTTGTCAAACCAACATAGGTGTTGGAAGTAGCGGAGGAGCAGTTAATGTTATCTCAGGTATACAGATAAATAAAACTAATCCAGAAGAATCAAGGTTCATTGTGACAGTTATAGAACAAGCAACAAATGAAATAATAACAAGAACCACAGCAAACCCACAAGGAATTATATATGGCGGCGAGAGGTACCCTATTGAAAATCCAAGTATCGGACTGGATGTAATCGTGGAAGTTGTTGATGGAACTCCAAGAGCAATTATTGCTTCAGAAAACTTAGCAGATAGTATTTTTACAAGACTATACTTCTGGGGAGAATCCGAAGGGTTTGAAAAGTTTAGTGAGCATTCAAATAGCTTCACAGGACACAGAATTAAGAATTGGAATGTAACATGGTTAAAAGACTAATAGCTATGCCTGCTTATAACGAAGGAAAAGTAATAGCACGAGTTATAAGAAGCATTAAATTAGAAGGATTTAAAGACATACTAGTTGTAGATGACTGCAGCCAAGACAATACTTCTTCTGAAGCAAAAAAGTCAGGAGCTATTGTTTTAAGACACTTAATTAATAGAGGTGCTGGAGCAGCCACTATGACAGCTATTAGTTATGCTAAAGAACAAGGTTTTGATGAACTCGTCTTAATTGATAGTGATGGTCAACACCTACCAAAAGATATTCATAAACTAGTTAGAGCTAAAGGAGACGTAGTACTAGGTTATAGAAATTTTAAGAGCAAAAAGATTCCTTTAAGCAGAAGATTTTTTAACATAGTCGGTAACTTAATTACTTGGATATTTTTCGGGCTTTATGTTAAGGATTCACAATCAGGATTTAAGGTTTTGAGAAAAAGAGCATTACAAAAAATAGTTTTAACGTATGATCGCTTTGAATTTTGCTCAGAGCTTATAGGCGAGATTAAGAAAAAGAACTTGAAGTATAGCCAGGTTCCAATAAATGTTATTTACAATGATTACTCAAGAAGCAAAGGACAGAGTTTTTTTAACGGTATAAAAATGGTGTTGAGGTTGATTTTTAGATGATACAAATAATTTTAGGGTTAGTTGCAATTTTTATGATAATCAAGATTAGTTATAACTACGCAAGAAAAGATATACAGTTCGGAGAATTCTTTTTATGGCTAATTGCATGGATAGGACTTTTAATTGTTAGCGCTATGCCCCAAATAAGCACGTTTTTAGCAGGATACGTAGGACTTAGCAGAGGAATAGACCTAATTGTTATTGTTAGCATAATCGTCTTGTTTTACGTTATATACGGCCTTTACAAAAAGATTGATAGACAAGAAAAAGATATGACTAAGCTTGTTAGAGAACTAACTAAAAAGAAATAACTTCGTAAAATATTTGATTTTTTAATAAAAATATTTATAAAACTTAAATACTTACTACAAGATGCGTCAGGCGAAGCTAAGTCTTAGGACTGAATCTGTTATACAGAACGCCGCACTGTGTTCCCTGTCTTATGAAGATAAGGCAGGTCCCTTTTTTTATTACAATGGAAAGAATATCTGTATATATAGATGGTGCAAATTTTTTTGGTGGATTAAGAACTATAAACTCAAAATATACTGATTTTAAGTTTGATTTTTATAAATATATTAATCACATAACATCAAATAAAAAACTTGTATCAGTTAAATATTATAATGCATCACTAAAACAAAATATAAATCCTGATTTATTTAAGAATCAACAAAAATTCTTTGAAAGACTTAGAAATTATAAACACTATACTGTTATATTATGTAAACGACAAAGTAGAAACGGACCAGATGGAGAATATTTTTCAATAAAAGGAGATTATATACATTTAGCTATAGATATGCTTAATGACGCTTGGGAAAATAAATTTGATAAAGCTATTTTGATAAGTGGAGATGGAGATTTTTCACCTTTAGTAAAATATGTGAAGAAAAAAAGCAAAAAAGTAGAAAGTCATCATTTCAAAGAAAATATTTCTTTAGATTTAGCTAAAAATTGTGATTCAAATATTATTATAGATAAAAAGATTGTAAATAAATTTTTTTATAGAGAAGAATATACATTAGGAGACACAGATAAAGGAAAAAAAACATTAAGAAAAATAAAAAATCTAAAATAATAATTGCAAACGATTATACCTTTCTTTTGACATTTTTCTTAGATCAAATATACTTTCTTTTAACTCTTCACTTCTTTTTTTTGAAATGACATTTGAATAATTTGAAATAATTTTTACCATAATAGTTATTTTTCATTTGTAGATTTATATATTTTTATGAAAAAAAATAGGAAAACTCGATGAATTTAATGTAACAAGTCTTTTTTCATAAAGAAAGCTTCTGTTTCTACACCGCCCAACTTTATTTTTCTAGTTTCAATAATTTTAAAGCCTTGACTTTTATAAAATTCTACTGCTACAAGACTAGATTCTAATTCTATTTGTTTATATCCTTTAATTTTGTTTAAAGCAAAAGTTAAAAGACGCTTTCCAATCCCTTTTCCTTTAACACTTGGATGAATATATAAACCCCAAATTTTATTTTTAGAAAAATTAACAAACCCTAAAATTTTTTTATCTTTTTCATAAACATAACTATTAGAAGCTCTAACAAACTTTTTGAAATTGTAAGGTTTTTTTGATGTCCAACCACGTATAGCTGCTTTAGAATAATGATTTTTTGCAATAACTCTAACACTTTCTCTGTGAACTTTTATTAAAAAATACGAATCGGAAAGTTTTGTTTTTCTTATCATACTTTATTTATTAGGATTAGTTTAAATAAATTTTTTTATTAGAAATAAATAAAAAAAGAGCCAGATTACTATTTTTATGAAACTTGCATTAATAACAGGCGCAAGCAGCGGCCTTGGACAAGAAATAACAAAAGAACTCGCAACAAAAGGATATCACACTATTGGAAGCGCTAGAAGCTTAGACAAACTAAAAAATTTAGCACAAGAAGTTAACGGAAGCTACTTTCAATTCTACGGAGATGATCTAAACAGCGTTTTTGATTTAGCAGAACACACTTATAATAAGTTTAAAGAAGAAGAATTTGAAGAATTACTTGTTATTGCAGCAGCAGACAGACACGAAGACTCAGTTATAATCGAGAACGGAAAAAAAAGGTATAGTGAGCTAAGTGATTTTTCTAAAGAGTACAAGGATAGCTCTGAGAAACTAGCAGTTTTAGGCCCTGTGGTTTTGTATAGCGCTTTAAACTCTAAGATAGATAAACTAGACTTTGTTTATGTTAGCAGTCAAGCTGCAAAAAAAGAATTCTGGGATAGCGGGAATTCAGTTTACGGTAAGAATAAAAGAGATGCAGAAAAACTTTTTAGTAGCTTTGATAACGTTTATAGTTTAAGATTTGGATTTATAGATACAGAGATGGCAGATAAGATAATTGGCCAACTTGAAGGCGTTGAGAGATTTGTTCATGTAAACGAGGATTTTAATAATCCTTTGAAAGATAAATCAGAGCTTTGTCTACCCGTTAATTTAGTAGCAAGAGATATATCTGGATTTATAGAAAATAAAGAAAATTTTAAGAAAGTAGAAAAAAATATTTATGAATACACAGTTTCGCCGAGTAAAGAGTTGTATTATAAGTATTTAGTTAATACCTGACCATGACGATTTTCACTCCAATTCATGGAGTTTAAATTTTCAATCAGATTAAAAAATAATAATCTTTCCTTACCCTTATCAGAAGATTTTTCGTAATCAGACTCTAATAATAATTTAAACGAATCAAAATTATTCTTTTTAAGAGTTCTAATAGCATAACTCAATATATTATTAGTTAATTTTAATTTTTCCATAGAAGGCAAATTAGAATCAAACTCAGGCATAAACGCTTGAGGACCTCTAGATTTATAATTTACAGACATAGAAGTTATGTATTCTAACTTATCTTCATTTTTTAAAGAAACATTAATATCAAAACCATTTTTTGAATAATTACTTATTTCAAATACATAATTTTTACCATCCTTTCTTGATTTTAATAACATTATATCATCACTAAAATCATGATTATCTAAAACCGCCCTTCCTAAATTATCTTCTAAGCTAACCATTCCACATAGATTATATAAATAATATATAAATTTAATTATTTACAATATAGAAGTTAAATATTTTTGTTTTCAAGATAATCTAATAAGAAATGAGAATACAACGCCAAAACCGTGTATGTTAGAGGATAAACAAATGCAAATGGCGTTGCAACAATAAGTGTTAATTTCCAATTTTTGTGAAAGAAATGCGATTTGAAACTATCCCGGTTCTTTTTGTAAATAGGTTTTTTGTTTAAATGATCAAGATCTACTAACTCAGCTAAAGCTATGAATAAAAGAGCTAAGTAAGAGAATTCTAAACTTGATTTGAAGACTACGATTAAGTAAATAAAATAATTGAATGCTAAATGAGTTGTTGTTAGAGGCATAGAGAATTAGTGTGTTGAATTATTTTTATAAGGTTTTTTACAAAAAATATAAATAATTAATAAGTAGTAAAAGTTAATATGGAATACGAAAACATAATCGATAAATATACAAAACAAATAGAGACAGGATATCAACTAAACAAAGCAGCATTCGACAACCTAGTTACAGAACTAAGATCTGTTTTTCCAACAACAGAGCTAGAAAAAAAAGTTAAGGAATACGCACACCCACAAATAAATAATACAGGCATAACAAAATTTATCAACTCATTATACGAATAAATAGTTTTTTCGAATAATTAATAAAAATATTTATATATACAAAATATATATACTGTATATATGGTAGTTGATATGATAAGTTTGAAATTAGAACGCGAATTCTTAAAAGATGTAGATTCACTTGTGAAAAAAGAAAAATACCAAAACAGAACAGAACTAATAAGAACACTTTTAAGAGAAAAACTAGAAAAAAGCAAACAAAAAGAATACTTATTAGAACTTTTAAAACTAAAAGGAAAATCAAATAAAAAAACTACTGATGAAGAAATAGAACTTATGAAAAAAAAAGCATTTGAAGAATTGTATGATCTCTAAACTAAATCTTCTGGTTTGAAAAAGTCCGATATATCTACTAATTCCTTAAAATAATTATCCCTAGTTACAAGCGTCGAATTATGATTTCTAGCAAGTATAGCATGTAAAACATCTCCTTTCGGTAAATTTCTCGTATTAGCTATTTTTACAGCTTCATCTTTTTCTTGTTTAGTTGGAACTATGTGTTTTAAAAAGGATTTAAATGGTTTTAACAAACTAATTACTTCCTTTAAAGAATAAATACTTCCAAGCTCTTTAATAGTCAACTCACTTATCACTATTAAGCTATTATCTAATTTTATTTTTATTAATAAATCAAAAGCATACTTTCCTAATTTTTCACCATTAAAACCCTTTCTATCTTCATATAAATCAACCCAAATACAAGTATCGACATAAAAACGTTTCATATAACAAAAAAAATAAATTGATTTAATAACAATTTTTAAAGAAAAACTGAAAGTTTTTCGAATAATTAATTAACTCATTTGTTTTTTATAAGTCTAAATTAAAAAATTCTAAATCTTTTGCAATTATTTTATTTTTATAGTTTAACTTTTCAAATAACTCTTTTTGTTTATCATTTAGCTCAAGACCATATTTAGCCTCGATTAAAGTATCCTCATAGACAAAGTCTAATTCTATTCCATCTATGTTTAAAAATCGAGGATTATGTTTTTTAATTTTATTATAAACTAAATTTTCAAATATAGCCCCTTTATCTTTAAACTCAGTCACAATGTTTTTTAAACCAACATCTACACAATAAAGCTTTTTTTTAGCTCTTATTCTCTCATTTAATTTTCCTTCCATTTCAATTATGTCAAATAAATAAGTATCCTTAAAATAAGATATATATCTTGTTATTGTTTCATTATCAACACCTAATATATATGTTGCGTTTCAAAAACGCAATAAATGTTATTTTTTAACGTTTCGAAAACGCATTAAGTTGTTAGAGTTAATAAGAATCCCTTAGAAAAAACTGAAAGTTTTTCGAATAATTAATAAAAATGTATAGACAGATGTATTACTATAGTACTACGAAAGTAGCCCAGTTTAGAATACCTAAAGGACTTTTAAAAGAAGTAGACTTATTAGTATCTCAAGGACTTTACCCTAATAAATCAGAAGTTATTAGAGATGCAATTAGAAAATTGATTCTTGAGAGACAAATAGGAACAATACCAAACCTAGAAAACAGTGTAAACCAAATAAAAACCCTTAGAAAAAATCTTTCAGAAAGCATAAAATCATTTGAAGATATAAAACAAATAAATAAACTAAATTAAATCCTCAGGTTTTTTTACTTCAATAAATCTTTTTGCAACGATCATCATGTCTTTATCTCGAGTAATTAATACTTTTTTTATTTTAACCATCTAACCTTTTCAAAATAACGTCTTTAAAATCATTCATTTTAGAAAATGCAAACCATTTTTTACCCAGATCTTTTAAACTAGCCCCTATATGAAAAACGTTGTTATCAATAATTAAAAATCTATCATGACTTTTATTGAAATTTTTAACAATGAGATTTTTGTATTGAGACTTATATTTTTCTATATCTTGATTTACTTTATCCGTTAAATAAGTATAAATAATTACTTCCTTAGAATTTATAAATAAACTAAGAGTTGAATAATCTATATAATTATCAATTAATATTATAGATTTTTTAGCTGATTGAATTAAATCATTCATAAACTTATACGCATCAAATATTTGACCTTCAAAAAATATTCCTTTTTTAGGTAAAGAATTCTTATTTAATAAGTCAAAAACTTTATTTATTTTATTATCGTGTTCCAATACTTTTGATTCAATAATGTTTAACTTAAATAAAAAATCTTGATTTTGAATAATGAATTTTCTCATAGCAACAAAAGCTCTCATAATATTTATGTTAACTTCAACTGCTTTTTTGCTTCTTAAAACACTAGAAAGCATAGCGATCCCCTGCTCAGTAAACGCATAAGGTAAATGACCACCTAATACTTGCTTAGAAGGTATCGCATTATGCGACACCATAAAATCTACTTCATTTTCACTTAATTTAATAATAAAATCACTTGGAAACCTGTTAATATTTCTTTTTACTTGTTCATTAACTCTACTAGTACTCACCCCCTATAATTCTGCCAAATCCCTATCAAGAATCACTTGTAATCCTCTAAGAACATATATTTTATTTCTAATTGTATCTAAAGTAATATTTTTGCCCATAATATATTTTAACTTAAATACACTTAATAACAATTCCTTGCAAAAAACTGAAAGTTTTTCGAATAATTAATAAAACAGAACAGAACTAATAAGAACACTTTTAAGAGAAAAACTAGAAAAAAGCAAACAAAAAGAATACTTATTAGAACTTTTAAAACTAAAAGGAAAATCAAATAAAAAAACGACTGATGAAGAAATAGAACTTATGAAAAAAAAGCGTTTAAAGAACTATATGAACTTAAATAAAACCGGAGAAAAGAATATTTCATTTAAAAAAGTACAAACAATACTTAAAAAAGAAATAAATCCTTTGTTTTTTACAGAACAAGAATTCTTAGAAATGCTAAAATCCAAAGAAGAAAACGTTGGAAAACAAGCATACAAAACACATATTTTGCTTAATAATCCTAAAAAATTTTGGGAGCTTACATACAATGAAATTTAAAGACTTAATAGGAAAAGAAATATTTGAAAGCTTTAAACAATTTAAAATAAAATTATTTTAAACTAATTTTCGAATAATTAATAAAATATATAAATGATATAAAATTTATAACAAACGATATAAAAATGTTAACAATATTAAATGAAGGATACTTAAAAATAATAAAACTATTTTATGAAGATAAAAATAGCAAGAAACATTTAAGAGAAATAGCAAGACAAACAAATCTTCAACTTCCAAGCACATCTAGATTTTTAAAAAAAATGGAAAAAGAACAAATATTAAAGTCTGAAAAAGACGGCAATATGAAGAAATATTTTATTAGAAAAAAAGACAAAACTTATTTATTATTTCAAATCTTAGATATGAAAAACTTTGAAAAATTACCCCTTATTAAACAAGAAGCAATAAAAACATACTTAGAAGTTCTTCAAGAAAAACCTGTGTACGTCTTATTATTTGGCTCTACCGCTAAAAAAAACTATAGAAAAAACTCAGATATAGACCTACTTTTAATAACAAACACGAAAATAAATACGACAGAAGCCGAAAAAGAAACGAATATATTGACAACACAAATAATAAGTAGCTTCCAAATAACATATTCTGAGTTTATAATTGAGCTGAAATTAAAAGAAGATAAAGTAATACAATCAGCACTAAATACAGGTTATCCACTGATAAACCACATCCAATACTACAAAGAAATATACAATGAAAGAATACGACCTTCAAAAATACCTAAAAAGCAATGAATTATTAAATAATAAATTAGAAGTATATTTAAAACAAAAAGTACTTTTAAAGCAAAAAATTGATCTAGAAGAAATAAAAGGACATCTTATAAAATCAGAACACAACCTAAGATTTTCAAACACTATAAAAAAAGAATTTTTAGATTGGGAAATAATAGCCTACTACTATTCATGTTATCACGCCGCACTAGCTTTAATAAAAACAAAAGGATACACTTCAAAAAACCATTTAGCCACACTACTAATATTAATAAAAGAATACTATGGAAAAGAATTAAACGATGAAGACATACAAACAATAGAAAACGTTCTAGATTACGAAGACTTGCTTTTTTATATCGAAACAAAAAATAAAAGAGAACAAGCATCATACTCAACAAGAACAAAATTTGAAGATATAACTAAAATAAGACTAAATACTACCTTATTTGTAAACAAAATAAAGAGAATAATACAAGAAAAATTCGAATAATTAATAAAACCTAAAGATTAACTATAAGTTTATGAGTTATACAAAGCAAGTCGTACATGGCAGTTTCTTTTACTTTATCGGCGCAGTACTAGCCGCAGGTATTGCCTATTTGACTAAGCTAGTGCTTGTTCGTAACTTAACAGTCGAGGAGTACGGATTGTTTTTTTCAGTGTTTACATTCGTTTTGTTTTTCGCAGTTTTTCGCGAACTAGGGTTATCGCAAGGTTTAGCTCGGTTTATAGCTGACTATAACTTAAAAGGCAAATTTGGAGAGATTAAAAGCATAATTATCGGTTCGGCTTTGATACAGCTTGTTGTTTCATTAGTCGTAGTAGGAGTTATGTGGCTAGCTAGCTCATGGTTATCAGTTAATTATTTTAAAGCTTCAGAGGCTAAATGGCTGCTTAGAATAGTTAGCTTTTATTTGCCTTTGAGTGTTTTACATGTTAATATTAATAGTATTTTGCAAGGAACAAAAAGTAAATGGTTTTCATCTGTTCAGTTTTTTTTAAACGGATTTGTTTTTTTACTTGTAGTAGTTGGACTATACATAGGTTTAAGTATTTATAGTCCTGCACTTGGTTACCTGGGGAGTTTTTTGGGATTAGCTTTAGTTTTGAGTTATCCTGTTATTAAAAGAATTAATTTGAAAGTAAAGACTAAGAACTTCATTTCAGAGAACAAAAAACTAGTTTTGTTTGGACTTCCACTAATACTTACAGCATCAGGAGCACTAGTTATAAGCTACTTTGATACACTTATGCTTACATACTTCGACACAGTATTTGAAGTCGGTATTTACAACATAATCTATCCAACAGCTATGCTTATATCAATGATAGGAGCAAGTATAGGCCTTATACTTATGCCCGTAGTTGCAGAACTTTGGGAGAAAAAGAAAAAAGAAGATATAAAAAACGCTTTTATAATTATGTACAAATACCTTTCAATAATAATAATCCCGCTCATAATTGTACTTATGATGTTTGCAGAGATTCTTATAAGAATATTTTTCGGAACAGAATACGTCTTTGGAACAACCGCATTTAAAATATTATTAATAGCAGCAATATTTCAAATAATAGTAACTATAAACCACCAAACCCTTATAGCATTTAAAGATTCCACTAAAGTAATGAATCTTTATGTAATAGGCGCAATTGTAAATATTTTACTAAACCTTATATTAATACCTCATTATTCTCTTAACGGAGCAGCAATAGCAACAACACTTAGCTTTTTTATAATGACAATTATAAGCTTCGTATATATGTATAAAAAAATTAAGATAAATATACCTTTTAAAGAAATATTAATAGTGTTAATAACATCTGTTATAATACCTTTATTTGCCAAAATAACTCCTTTAATTCTACCAAACATAAATATTTACATAACCACAATTATAGGAACCATAATAGGAATTATACTGTGTTTGGTAATATACGCGTCAAAATTTATAAATATAAAAGAAGTTTTAAGACTATTAAATTGAAAAATAACTAAATTTAAAAGATAAAGAAGTAACAGATAATATAGAGTTTGGTTATTCATTTGAATAATTTTAATAAGAACGTCATTTTTCTTGTAATCGGTCTTGTTAATTTGTCAATGGAACTTCCAATGTAGATATTGAGCATACTTGCAATCACATAGTTTATATATAGGTCTTTCTTAAAAAAAGAACTATTCTTATTAATGAATATTTTATCAAATATCGAGTGTTTTATAATAATAAACTCATTTTTTTTAAGAAGTCTATCAACTTTTTTCTCATTTTTATTATCTTCTACACTTATTGTGTGAATAAACGTTTTTTTAAAATTAATAGATTGTAAAATTTTTAATTCGTTTCCTTCTGTATCAATATTTAAATAATGAACTTCTTTAAAGTCATGCTTGTTTTTTAATTCTTCAAATGTAATTATAGGAATTGAGATTTCTTCAGTTTTAGCTTTTTTTTAAATTCTTGATATTCTTTTTGAGGCATAAACTCTACAATTCCACTCATCATTGGAGAGTTAATTACATGTAAAAATGTCAGGTCTCCATTTATATTGCTAATTCCTATAGTCTCAACCTCGCACTTTCTAATTTTTTTAATGTTATCCGCGTACGTTGAGATGGGTTCAACACAAATACCTCTCCATCGTAATTTTTTCTCAAAGAAGAGCGTATTTGAAAATGTAATTCCATCATATGCTCCAATATCTATAAAGTAACCTTTTTTGAAATTTTTAAAAAGTTTAGTGTGTAAAAATTTATCTTGTCCTGCTTGTGAATAGTATTTCATTATTTATATTTGAAATATTACTCTTTAAAAACTTTATCTAAAAACTCTTTAAACTCTTTCTCTTTTTGCTCTATATTTTTTTTATTTTGTGGTGTAATCCACTCTCTGTTAATAAATTCAAGATATTTCTCATCATCTTTGTCTAACTCTATTATTTTTTCAATCATCTTATCAAATGATTTATAATCATTGTAATTAATAAAAGACTTATTGTTGAAATAGTGATCTGCATTATTAGCACCCTTATAAATAGGTATAGCCCCACCCAGCATAGCATTAGGTAACTTTTCAGTTATATATTCGTCTGCATAAGAATTTTCAAAACAAATAACAAATTTATAATTCTTATAAATTTTAGGATTAGATAGATATTGAATCTCTTTAATTACTTTAAAATTTTTATTTTTGAATATTTTTCCAAAAGAATCTACTTTTTTATATTTTGAAAGTTTTTGATAAAATTGTAATCTTTCAATATTTGACGGATTTGACACAATAAATGCGCAAAATTTTTTAGGTATATGATTAACTTTTTGTTTTTTTAAAAGTGTTTTGTAATGAGATCTGAATCTGTGCATAAAAAGAGGTAAAATGAATACATTTGATTTTTTTCTAAGAATAGAGTTTGTTAAAATAAAGTATGAGTCTTTTCTATTTAAAATTTTAAAATGTTTTTTATATGGTTTCCAAAGAGTAATTTTAAGAATTGCCTTAGGAATATATGAGAATAAAAAATTAAAGAGAGGAAAACTAAGCCTAGTAATAACATTAGCAACTCTAACTTGATTATATCAATTCTCAGCAGTTAGATAGATATTAATATCATAATCCTGTAAAAAATTTATATATTTTGTTTTAAAAGAATAAATAATATATTTTTTCTTTAAATTTAGACAAGTATTTTGAAGATAATGATTAATCAAAGGACTTTTAAAATAAGTGTCTTCAACAAAAACTTTATAGCTCATAATTATTAAATAATTGTCAAATATTATAAAACTTTTTAAATTTGTGAAATATTCTATAATATTATGAATTACTTTAATTATTTTAATGAAAATAGATTAGATATAATTATTAAATATTTATATGTTAAGTCATATGTTGAAAATAATAATTATGAATATTATAAAAAATTATACTTAACCTCTATAAAAATAATTAATGGAGGCTTTGAAGATAATAAAAAATCAATTGATGATTTTTTAAATAAATTTAATAAATTAATAACTTCAATTCAGAAAAAAGGTTTTAACAAAAAATATTCAATTCCAATAGGAAAAGATGGAATTATTTTAAATGGCGCTCATAGGTTAGC